>URAJ01000005.1 GCA_900545715.1 uncultured Opitutales bacterium | reverse complement strand
CTATGAAAGACAAATCTAAAAAATCAACCTATTCCACAACCTTTGGTGTTGACCCCAAAAAAAGTGGTCCTGAACGGATTTGAACCGTTGACCAAGCGATTATGAGTCGCCTGCTCTAACCACTGAGCTACAGGACCAACTTTAAAGTCTGTAATCTCGCATTTATTGATGCGCTTGGCAAGCTATTTTTTTCAAAACTTGCATGCAAATGAAATTTTGCTTGTTATGGCGTCAGAAAAATAATTTATTTAAACAGATGCGTAAGAATCTCGTTTTAGGACTCGACATAGGCGGATCCGGCGTAAAAGGCGCCGTGGTTGACGTCGTCAAGGGCGAATTTGTGGGAGACCGTATTAGAATCCCAACTCCTTCGCCGCACACTCCGTCGAACATAATTTCGGCAATATGCGAGATAGTTGACGGATTTAAATGGAAAGGCCCGATAGGTTGCGGGTTCCCGGGCGTAATAAGGTCGCAGATTATTGAGACTGCCGCAAACCTCGGCGGCAGAAATTTTGTGGGCGTAAATCTCGCCGAAGAAATAGGCAGAGCCTGCGGCTGCGAGGCGTGGATAATCAACGACGCCGATGCCGCAGGTTGCGCTGAGATAAATTTCGGCATAGGCAAAGACCGCAATGAAGGGGTTCTCATAATGCTTACAGTGGGAACCGGAATTGGCGTAAGCATGTTTTCAAACCGCACGCTTGTGCCGAATCTCGAATTCGGACACCTCCGCATGCGCGACAAAAACATAAAAAAATACGTCTCCGCCGAGAAAATTTGCTCCGACGCCGCGAGAAAATCCCACGATTTGTCCTGGCAACAGTGGGCGAGCCGCTTCAATCAATATC
Source organism: uncultured Opitutales bacterium (assembly GCA_900545715.1). Taxonomy (GTDB): domain Bacteria; phylum Verrucomicrobiota; class Verrucomicrobiia; order Opitutales; family Intestinicryptomonadaceae; genus Merdousia; species Merdousia gallistercoris. The sequence continues at coordinate 98,785 of URAJ01000005.1, read as the reverse complement.
TCGAATACCTCCATTCGCTGTGCTGGCCGGATCTCATAATAATAGGCGGCGGCGTGGCTTCCAAGAGCGAGAAATTCTTAAAATACATAAAGGTTGATTGCGATATCGCAATAGCCAAGCTTGAAAACAGGGCCGGAATAATCGGAGCGGCATACGAGGCGAGAAAGCATTTTTAGCTGCATTAACGCGCCAAACTGTACATTCCGCGGCTTATTCGGCCGCGTGTGCGCCTATTTGCGCCGACATTTTTTTTATTGCACATTTACCCTTTTAAATGGATTATAAAACCCCAACTCTCGAAAGGCATTTTTTATGAGCGAATCAGAAAAGGCAATCATAACCCTCAACGGGAAAAGTTTCGATTTCCCCGTTGTCAGCGGAACCGAAGGGAATAAGGCCATAGATATATCCACGCTTCGTTCCCGCACGGGATATATTACGCTCGACGAAGGTCTGGCGAACACTGGTTCATGCAAAAGCAGCATAACATATATCGACGGTGAAAAGGGCAAGCTCAGTTATAGGGGAATCCCGATAGAGGTAATCGCGGCAAATTCGACTTTCATTGAAACCGCGTATCTTATAATATACGGCGAATTGCCCACCCGCAAGGAGATGAGCAACTTCTCCCAAAAAGTTCTGCGCAACGCGAGCCTCCACGAGGGAATGATGCACTTCTTTGACGGCGGCTTCCCGTTTACCGCGCACCCGATGGCGATACTGTCGTCGCTCTTAAATTCGGTGGGCTGCTATTATCCTTATATGGTGACAAACCAGCGCGAGCAGGATCTGGAGCATTTTGACGACGCCGCGGCGCTTCTGCTTAGCAAAGTGCGCACAATATCCGCAATGGCGTATAGAATGAAAAACGGCCTGCCGCTCATATATCCAAAGAGGGACTTGGGATACAGCCAGAACTTTTTGCATATGATGTTCACCGAGCCCTACCACGAATACTATCCGCACGACGATATAACGAAGGCGCTCGATTTGATTCTATTGCTGCACGCCGACCACGAGCAAAACTGCTCGACATCAACAGTCCGCATGGTGGCAAGCTCCGGCGCCAACCTATTCGCGTCTGTATCGGCGGGCGTTTGCGCCCTTTGGGGGCCTCTGCACGGCGGGGCGAATATGCGCGTAATTCAGATGCTCGAGGAGATACACAAGTCGGGCGACGACGGCTCCAAGTACATAGCGCGCGCAAAGAAGGGCGAAACTAAATTGATGGGTTTTGGACACAGGCTTTACAAGACCTACGACCCGCGCGCAAAAATTCTCCGCGAAGCCGCCGAGAGGGTTCTGAAAATAGTAAAATTGAAGGACCCGCTATTGGATATAGCGCAGCGCCTCGAAGAAAAAGCCCGCAGCGACAGCTACTTTATCGATAGAAACCTCTATCCCAATGTCGATTTTTACAGCGGAATAATCTTGAAGGCCATAGGAATGCCTTTGGATATGTTCACCGTAATGTTCGCAATAGGCAGAATGCCTGGCTGGATAGCCCATTGGAGGGAAGTCGCATCCAACCCGAAGGGGAGGATTATAAGGCCGCGCCAAGTGTACACGGGGCCGGCTCCGCGCGATTACATAAAAATGAGATACCGCGAGGGAGAAATCTCGGCTGATTACGAGTCGGACGAGCATAAGTCTTTCGGCGGCGGAGCGTCTGAAAACGCCTCGGCGAGAGCTTAAAGGCGGCATTGAAAAATCCCGGGCGGCTGCGTTCCGGGATTTTTATTTTGCGTGTGCGGCTTGCCCGCAAAGTTAAACGCATTCATATTTCCGAATGAAAAAAAAGTCCCGCGCGAAAAGTTTTTGCGCGGGACGTCTTTTATTTTAATGTAGCTGAGTAGGAGGCGGATTATCCACTAATGCGGTCGCGCCATTTCAACAGCCTTGCGGAGTTTAAGACGACGCATACCGAAGACATATTGTGTATCAGCGCCCCCGCAACGGGGTTTATGACTCCAAAGAATGCGAGCACCACCGATGTCAGGTTTAGCGCGACAGAGAATACAATGTTTGTCTTAATTGTCACAAGGGACGCCTTTGACAAGTTTACGGCGTACGGTATGGCAGTTAGATCCGTCCCCGCTATTGATATTTGCGCGGACTCTATCGCGAGGTCGTTTTTCAGCGAGGCTACGGCCATGGATGAGTCGGCGTTTGCAAGGGCGGGGGCGTCGTTTACGCCGTCGCCTACCATGCAGACTTTCTCTCCGCTTTGGCGGGCTTTTGATATAATTTCAAGTTTTTGGGCTGGAAGAACCGGTGCAAAAACTTTCTTTATTGAGGCGGCTTTTGCGATTTTCTCTGCGGCAGGGCGGTTGTCTCCGCTTATTATTGCGCATTCAAGGCCCATTTTTTCAAGGCGCTCGACGGCGGCTTTCGCAGTGGGCCTTATAGTGTCCGACACTCCGAATACGGCCGCTTCCTTTCCGTCGATTTTCATAACTACCGCCGTAAAGCCGGACAGTTTCAGCTTTTTAGCGAGCGGGCTGTCTTCGGAGGGCTTTTCGAGCGATACTTTTTTGTTCCCGAACTCCGCCTCAATGCCAACTCCCGCTACGGAAGCGGTGCTCGACGGTGAAATAGGCTCGGCTATTTCCTTGGAGAAGTTGAATACGGCTTTGCCTATCGGGTGTTCCGAGCGCATTTCCGCGCCCGCCGCGAGGGCGGCAATTTCCTTCCGGTCGAAACCTTCGGCAGTCTCAAAAATCTCTACGCGCATTTTGGCTTCGGTGAGAGTTCCGGTTTTGTCGAAGAAAACTTTTGTTATTCCTGCGAGGGTTTCAAGAGCCGTGCCGCTTTTTACGAGTATTCCGCGTTTGGCAGCGTTTCCAAGGCCCGCCGCAATGGCAGTCGGGGTTGCGAGAACGAAGGCGCACGGGCAGAAGACCACGAGGATTGTTACTCCCCTTATTGCAGATTCAATCCACGGAATGCCGAGCGCGAAATGCGCCGCAAAAAATACGGCGATTGCGGTTGCGATTGCCGCAGGAATTACCGCCGCCGCCCATCTGTCGGCGGTTCTCGATATCGGGGCTTTTTGTCCGGCGGCTTCCTCTACGAGCTTTGCGAGTTTCGACATTTCGGAGTCGTCCGCATTTTTAAGGGCTACAACTTCAAGGTAGCCTGTTATGTTTGTGGTGCCCGCGTAAACAGTGTCGCCCGCGGATTTTTCCACAGGGACGCTCTCGCCAGTTATTGAGGATTCATCGACGCTCGATTTTCCGCTAATGATTTTTGCGTCTGCCGGAAATACATAGCCCGCTTTGACACATACTGTTTGACCCTTTTTAATTTCGCTTGCGGGGATTTCTATTTCCGAATCTCCGTCTTTTACAATCGCAGTTTTAGGTAGAAGTTTTGCGAGCGACTCAATGCCGCTTCTCGACTTTTTAACGGTGCGGTCTTCAAGCCATTCCCCGAGCGACATTAGAAACGCGATTTCTGCGACGACGAAAATGTAGCTTTCGTGCGCGTGCCCAGCGCCGTGTTCCAAGCCCGACAACTCCGCTATTTGTAGCGCGAATGCCCCTATCATTGCGATGCTTACAAGCAGTGCGCTCGTTATCTTCCCGTCGCGGAAGAGCGATTCGCCCGCCGCGCGGAATATCGGAATAGAGCATAAAATTACGGCTATCCACGCGGGGTCCGTAAGCGGGTAGTATGGGATTGAATCCGCATAAAAGCCCGCAATGAAGCTTGCGACGATTGATGCGGCGGACACCCACAATTTAAGCCCGTGGTATTTTATCCCGCCTTCGGATTGGCAGCATCCGCGAGACTTGTGGGAGCCTTTGCAGCAGCAGTGCCCTTCGGAGTGTCCCGAATTTTCAGTGCAGCGGCATGAGTGCGCGTTTTCTTCGTGTCCGCAGCAGCATTTTCCCGAGCCGCTCTCGGAATCGCCGCAATTGCAGTGTTCCTGGGCGCTGTCGGATTCTTTTCCGATTTTTGCCGCGCCATTTTTTTCGCAGCAGCAGCCGTGGTTTTCTTTATTGTCTTTCATACGCCTTATTTTAAAGTTTTGAAAAAGTCGGAAAGCTCGTCGATGAGGGCGGAGTCCTTCTTTGATATTACAGATGAAATGCAGCCGTTCAGATGGTCTGTGACTACCTTTGTAAGCAGCCCTTTTAGCGCGCCTGTCGCGGAGTTTATCAGGCGCATTACTTCGACGCACGGGGCGTCGCGCTCGATCATTTTTTCGAGCGTCTTTATTTGGCCTTCGATGCGCTTTACGCGGGCGCACATTTTCTTTTTTTCTTTCGGAGTTCTTGTCATAGTTTTTTGTTTTTATTTTATAGGGTGTACCCCTATACCCTATATTTCGGAATTCAAGCTTTTTTTTTAACTTTTTTTTAGTTCCCGAATTCTCGGCATATTGGACAGTTGGGAGAGGGGAGGAAAAGTATTTGGGAATTGGCGTTAATTTGAGGTTTTATAAGAATCTGTAATATCTTGGAAATATGCGGCATACGGCAAAGCGTTGAAAGATTAAATAAAACCGCAAAAAAAAATCGATAGGCCCCGCAAGAAATCGTGCGGAATCCTCCAATAATACGTATCTGCAAGCGCTCTAAACCGAGAAATATTATTTTCCTTTTCCGATCCTCTCGGAAAGCATGGACGCTTCTAAAATATTTTTGTGAAAATTTTTATTGGAAAAAAAGATAGGAATATTTTAAGCTTTTTTGAAATATAAAGACGCAATGAAATATAAAAATTCTGGAAACAAAATAGGGCGCCGAAACTTTCTCGCGGCGTCGGCGGCAACAGTGCTTGGATATTCGGCGATAATAACTGCGCCGCAGGTACTGGCAAGGCCACTACCTTCCGACGAAAATTCAAAGAGGCTCGCGAAATTGCAGCCTAAATCAGCCCCCGGTTCGGCTGAGGGCGAAAAACTCATGCGCCGCGCAGATTTGGAGTGCGATTTGCTCGTGGCGGGCGGCGGCCTTTCCGGAATAGCGGCGGCGCTCAGCGCGGCGAGAGCTGGTAAAAAGGTTATACTCGTGCAAGACAGGTCGCGGCTCGGCGGCAATTCAAGCAGCGAAATAAGAATGCACCCGCTCGGCGTAAACCCCGGCGTGACAGGCTGGCGCGAGGGCGGCATAATCGAGGAGTTAAAGCTCGAAAACGCCGCCCACAACCCGCAGCTTGCTTGGGAGATGTGGGATTTCATTCTTTACGACAAATGCGTCACAGAGCCGAATCTCACCCTTATGCTCGACTCCACCCTATACCGCGTGGAAACTTCCGGCAGAAACATAGAGGCAGTCTGGGTGCGCTCAGATACAACCCGCAATATTTATAGAATCAAGGCCAAGATATACGTCGATTCCACGGGGGATTCGAGGCTCGCGATGGAGGCGGGGGCCGAGGTAATGTCGGGGCGCGAAGGCTCCAAGGCTTTCGGGGAGTCGCTCGCGGATTTTGACGAGATTGGCACCCGCCAAGGCTCTACGCTCATGATTTCCATGCGCAAGCACGACAAGCCAATGCCGTTTACCCCCCCGCCGTGGGCGAAAAAAATGACGCCCGAGCTTATGAAATTCAAGGGAATAAGTGGCGACGGCCTCTATTACGGATATTGGTGGGTGGAGCTCGGCGGGATTTACGACGCCATACGCGACAACGAAATGCTAAGGTTCGAGCTTCTCTCGATTGTAATGGGCGTGTGGGACTACATAAAAAATAGCGGCAAGTACTCGGACGTCGAAAACATAGCCCTCGAAACGATAGGCATGGTGCCCGGGCGCCGCGATACCTACCGCGTTGTCGGCGGTCAGATTCTAACCCAGCAGGATATCGAGGGCAAGTGGAAGACATTCGACGATGCAATCGCCGTCGGAGGCTGGACGCTCGACGACCATCCAGCTAAGGGATTTTACGCTTCCGATAGGCATCCGTGCCGCCAGACTTGGAAGACAAACTTCTATAATATACCCTATGGCACTACCTACTCGAAGGATTTTGACAACCTAATGATGGCGGGGCGCAATATAAGCTGCTCGCATGTAGCGTTCTCGTCCACGCGCGTGATGTCAACATGCGCGGCGGTGGGGCAGGCCGTTGGAACGGCGGCTGCCATATGCATGGAGGAGGGTGTCACTCCCGCAGGCTTGCGCGCCGACCCAAAACTCGTAAAAAAACTCCAGCAGCGCCTTCTGAGAAACGACCAGACAATAATAGGCATAAAAAACGAGGACCCTGCAGACTTGGCGCGCGCGGCGAAAGCGAGCGCTTCGTCGAGCGCCTTCGGCACTTCACCTGAAAACGTCCTTACGGGAGTCACTCTCGATTCGCCGAAAGAAAACAAGAACAGGTGGCTTGCAGAGGCGTCGAGCAAGCCGTGGATAAGGCTCGATTGGAAGTCGCCGCAAAAAATCTCGCAAGTGAGGCTTACATTTGAGTCCGGGTGGACGCCGCTGTCGCAGAGCGGCTCGAATCATCTGCTCTCCACAATGGTTAGGGCGCCGCAGCCAAAGCTCGTGCGCGACTACAATATTGTGGGCATTCTTGAAGACGGTTCTGAAAAGACGCTCGCGAGTATTAAGGGCAACTACCAGAAGCTGCGCGCGCACACTTTTGAGCCGGTTAGGGTAAAAGGCATTAGAGTTGATGTGCTTGCGACTAACGGCGACAAGATGGCGTGCATTAAAGAAATTCGCGCCGAGGCGTAATTTTTGGCAGTTTAAACGAAAACGTCCGCGAAGTTTGCGCGGGCGTTTTTTTTATGTGGCAAATACTTCTTTTCTAAAAATTTTTTTGCGTACAAAATCTCAACCTATACAATTTCCGCGGCGAAAGTTTTTTTCTGATCGGCGCATTTTTAATTAGGTGCGTCGCGTATTTTTTTCTCTCCCTGTCTGCTAGGTGGCTTAAAATGCGGGTTTTTAACTATCTGTAAAAAGGCGCTCTTATATCTGTCGGGGATAAAAGTATATTTTTAGAACATTTAGATTTGCGCCAAATGTCTCGCCTCAGCGCAATGGGGGTCGAATGCCGGCGTTATAATGTCTGGATTTGTCCAAGCGTTTTTTTTAATGGTATGCCGCGCGCGGAATGGGAATTTTTATATCCTTGTGGATAATGTGAACGGCTTTATGCGTTTAAGATTTTTTGCCCAATGAAAAAAATAAGGTGCCGGGATAATTCCGACGCCCCATTTGCCAACATTGGCATTACCAAGTTTGGAAATGGATTTTTTCCTTCTTAAATCTGTCGGGATCGGGCTCAGGCGTTTCGGCGCCGTATCCCAGAACGATGAGCGCCATAGGCTCTATGTGGGCCGGAAGCTTGAAGAATTTTTTGAAGGCGTCCATGCGGGTTTTTTCGGGGGCTATGCCGCACCAGCAAGTGTCCAAACCGAGTTCCTTGGCGCGTAGCAATATGTTTTGCGCGGCGGCGGAACAGTCGTATTGGTAATATCCGCCTTCGGGTATTTCAAACTGTTCTTTGAGGTTTCCGCATACAATGATAGCGCTTCCGGCGTCCGGCAGAAATTCGCAGTATGGGTGTATTTTTGTTATTCCGCTAACAACTTCCGGATCTGTGGCAACGACAAATTCCCAGGGTTGCTTGTTCATAGCCGTCGGCGCGTGCATTGCGGCGTCGAGAATATCCAGTATTTGTTCTTTTGTTGCGCGCTTGGAGGGGTCGTAAACCCTGACTGAGCGGCGCGTAAATATTGCGCTTTTTTTATCCATTGAACTATCCTTTCTTGATTCGGTAAATTTACTTGTAGAGGTGGAATTTTTTGGATTGCTCGCGGAAAGCGAGAGCCTGCCGCTTCCATTTATCGACGAATTTTTTAACGTTGGCGTCCTTTCCCTTTTTGGATATTTCATTCCACCATTCTTGCGAGCCCGTATGCTTGTTGAATAGCGATTTTTGAGATTCCGCAACATTCGCAAAGACGCCCCGCCCGCCCCATTGGCATGCCAGGCGCATCATATGAAAGCTCAGCTCTGTGACGTTTAGAGAGTTCCAGTCTGTTATCAGGACATATACGCCGTCGATTTTTTCCCCGCGCGCATTTTTTGCGGAGGTCTTTTTGTACGAGATGCCGCGGATTTGGCAGCGGCGCAAGGCAGTTTCGACTTGCTCGGGAGTTTTGCCTTTAAACGTCAGGAATCTAAACGGATATTGGGTTCCGTATCCGTGCTGGAAACCGCCAAGCTGGCAGCCGAGCCCGGTCATCGGGTAGCCCATTGCCGCAGCGACAGTCGGCACGGCGGGGCTTGTCCCAACCCATCTGAGCCCCGTGTCGGTCCAGAGCATAGAGCGTTTCCAGCCGCTCATGGGGATTACTGTCAGCTTGCCGTTTTGCTGCTCTTTTGACGTTATTTCCATTGCATTTTTTGTATATTTTGCAAGCCTTGCAAGTTCGCCGATAGTCAATGCATGCACGTACGGGACTTGAAACATTCCCACATAGCTCTTAAATTGTATGTCGAGCCCCGGTCCATCGACTTTTATCCCGCCGAGCGGGTTCGGCCTGTCGAGTACAACAACGGGTTTGCCGTTTTCAAAGCAGGCCTCCATGGCGCGCAGCATACAGCTTGCGTAAGTGTATGAGCGCGAGCCTATATCTTGGAGGTCGATTACGAGCACGTCTATATTTTTGAGCATCTGCGGCGTGGGTTTTCTGTATTTCCCATAGAGCGAATATACAGGCAGGCCCGTGCGGCTGTCGATTCTGTCGAGAATGGGGACTTCCGCTTTTTCATTTCCGTATATGCCGTGCTCGGGGCCGAATAGTGCGACGAGCTTTACGTTTCTGGCGCGCCTTAAAACATCTATTGTGCTTGTCCCGAAGCGGTTTACGCCCGCAGGGTGGGTGAGTAGCCCCACCTTTTTCCACGCAATCGGCGCAAATTTTCTGGATTCGAGAACGTCTATGCCGAGCATGACTTTCGGGGTTTGGGCGAAGAGAGCCCGCGGAAATAGTATTGTCCCGGGAATTGCGGCGGCGCAGATGCGGAGGAATGTCCGTGTATTCATATATTAAAGCAGATATGTGCAGATAATGGCGAAAGTTTTCGCGCCTTGCAATAGCATTATGAGATTTTGCGTTAATCGTGAATTTTTAGTTTAAAAGCGGGGCTCAAAATACCTCAAAAAGGTCGCAAATTGTATCGCATTGTCCCATGTAGTCACAGTTTTGTCATAGTGGAAATCGGAGACACAATCAGGCTCTTTTATTTAACATAATGATGTTAAGTTACATAATTATAAAAGTGCCGTCCGCGCTACAGTTGGCACGGAATCTGTTAATAATATTGGCGGTGACAAAAATAAATCGAAAAAAAAATAGAATAAATAAGAGAAAAAATAGTCTAAATAAATAACAACAAAAGGAGGGGGCGAAAATCGCCCGAAAATAAAATGATAGGAATAGAGGAAAAACAGAAAGGGAAAGTGCTGACGACTCGCCAGAAGGCTCTTTTCGTCAAGTACTATCCTGTCATAGATAAAATAGTAAACTCGATGAAGACGAAACTCCCCGCCTACGCCGATTACGACGAGCTCCACTCGGCGGGCGTGACCGGGCTTGCCGACGCGATTTGCAAACTCGATCCGTCGCGCTCCGGTAGCTACGCCGGATACATCTCCACAAGGGTTCGCGGGGCGATAATCGACGAACTCAGAAGTTTAGACTACATGTCGCGTTCAGCGCGCAGCGACGCAAAGCAGCTCGATAAATTGCGCGAGGAACTCGAACAGAAACTCGGCCGCGCTCCGAAAGACTCAGAGTTGCGCGAGAAAATGGGCGTATCCGAAAAACAGTTTGAACGGATTAAACGCCGCACTCAATCTTGCTCGTTCATCTCCTTGAACGATTCCCCCGAAAACGACGACGGAAATGTACCCTCGTTCGCAGAGTCAATCGCGGACGAAAATGCAGAAACTGCCGTCGATGCGGTGGAGAAAAAAGAGCTCGCCGAGAATGTCCGCAGGAGCATTGCCGCCCTGCCGGAAAAACAGAGGCGCGTAATAGAAAACTATTACTTCAAGGATAAAAAGCTCGGGGAAATAGCTAAGGAATTCGGTTTGACCGAGGCACGTATCTGCCAGATACACGCCCAGGCTTTAAATTCACTGCGCCCGAAGTTCGTAAACTAACGCGCCGGCGACTACTCGCAAAACGCCAACAACTGCCCGGTTTCGGGCTTTTTTTTTGCCTAAATTGGATCGGCGTAATATGCCGATGCCAATTTTTGTTGAAATATAAGGAATGCGGCAATTTTTCGGTGCGCGGGAAATCTCCTAAGATAATTAAAAATAGAAGAAAGAAAATTATTTTACGATGTGCGGGAAATGGCCTAAAAGTGATCTTTTTAGAGAGTGGCATTAGTGGAAACAAGGCGGAACTTTTTTATTCACAAATTTTTAGGATTTGCGCGGAAAAAAAGATCCAACCGCAGAACGACAGCGAGCGGCACTTTGTCCGAAAAAGAAAAAATGCGCTTCAACAATGTGTTCCAACCGCAGAGAGACAGGGAGCGACACTTTGGAGCTACGCAAAAAGCCCATTGTAATTTCACTGCAAACGCCGCTACGACAACGGCGGACAATGCTTTAAGTGTCCCAAGAATTTCTTTATGATAAGGATACAATATTTCTCTAAAATTATATTCTCCCCGAAGTTTTTATACGGGCTTACTATAAACCGTACATATCATTAAGCGGGTTGGCGTAAAATTGCTTTAAATTCAATCAGCATCGGAGATTCCCCTATTGAGGCCCGCAAATTTAAATTACATTGGCTGCGAAGTATAAAAGCGTTTTTTAATTAACCGCGCCGCGAAGTTTATTTTTCGAGTATCCAACACCTGCCACTGAGCGGGGCAGCGGGAATTTACCTAACTTTATCCGCCCCGTAGTTGTGCTGCCCGCAGTATTTTTTGAAAGCGGCTAAGAGGCGACGGCAACGAGCGTTGAAAATACGGGGAGTATCCTTTGAAATTGCGAAACCTCCTCATGCGGAAGCTCGGTTTCATCAGTTAATTCCCACAGGGTATTTTGGTTTATTTCATTTTTTGCCCATTCAAAGTATTCTTCGTAATCCGTTCGGAAGTACATCTTGCAGCCTACGCGGCAAAACTGCCTTATGTAGTCGAGAAATTCTCCGCGGATTAGTCGCCTTTTATGGTGCTTTTCCTTCGGCCACGGATCTGGAAAAAAAATGAAAATTTTATCGAGGCGGACATCGAGCGGCATTGCCTCCAAAAATTCCATTGCCTCCGCCTTTACAAAAAAGGCGTTTTCGGCCCCCTTGTTTTTGGCGCGGCGCCTTCCGTCCTCTATGCGCTTGCTTATGAGGTCGATGCCGACGCACACTTCGCCCGGAAATTTCGCGGCGTACGAACTCAGGTAATGGCCTTTGCCGCAGCCTATTTCAAGGGTTATGTTTTTCGAGCGCTCAAAAATCGGGGCGCAGATGGTTTTTAAGGCCGCCACGCGCTCGGCGCGCCTTTCAAGTGCCTCTTGAAGGCTCATTTTTGCTCTTGCTCTTTGGCTTTATTGGCGGCGGCGAGCTTCGTGTACTTCTTGGCCCAATATTCGAGCCCCTTCTGGGTCTCTTCGTCGAGCGCCTTTATGACTTTCGCCGGCGAGCCGAATACGAGCGAACCCGCGGGAACGACCGTGTTCTTTGTGACGAGCGCGCCCGCGCCGACTATCGAATGGTCGCCGATTACAGCTTTGTCCAAAATTATGGAGCCCATGCCGATTAGGCAGCCGTCGCCTATTGTGCAGGCGTGGATTATCGCGCCGTGGCCGATTGTGGTGTTTTTGCCAATCTTAACCCCGGCGTCGTCGGCCAAGTGGACCATTGTGCCGTCCTGGATATTGGAGTTTTCACCGAGTTCTATCGAATTTATGTCGGCTCTCAAGACGCAGCCGGGCCATACGCTGGCGTTTTTTCCGATTTTAATGTCGCCCATTAAAACCGCGTTTTTGCTAACATAAGCCGTAGGGTCTATCTGCGGATCCTTGCCGAGATATTTTTCCAATCTTTCTTCAACTGTCATATCTTAAAAATTTTAATTTATTGCGCGGCGGATTGCCGCACCTTTGGGGTTGGGGCTATTCTTAAAGGGCGATGATTCCCTTTTCGCCGGTTCGTATGCGGTACGCCTGCTCGACGGGGATTATGAAAATTTTTCCGTCGCCGATTTTGCCCGTGTGGGCGGATTTCATTATTGTCTCGACAACTTTGTCTGCCATGTCGGAAGGCACGCATATATCAAGGACGATTTTGGGGAGGAGTTCGGCTGTGTATTCGCTGCCTCTGTATATCTCGGAATGTCCCTTTTGGCGTCCGAACCCTTTGACTTCGGTCACCGTCATTCCCTCGACGCCTATGTCGGCGAGAGCCTCTTTTACTTCGTCGATCTTGAACGGTTTTATAATCGCTTTTATGAGTTTCATATTTTTTTAGGGTTGTATTTAAATAATCGGCGCGGCGAGCAAAAATGTCAAATACAAACGGGTAGGGCGTCTCTGCAGCGGCCGGCTTTATCTATTCTTAATCTGAAAAAACAGATTTGGAAATTGGCGCCGCCGCAGTGGACTGCTTAGATTTTATTTATGTCTATTTCCGGCATTTTGACTTTCGGAAGCTCGTCTTTGCCGCCTTCGGCGCCTTCCGGAGACTTCATTTCCCGAATGTGTTCGAGCAGCGGGCTTAGGACTTCGTAAGAAACTTTCGGAATATCCCCGTGCTGGAGGGCCCATGCGCAGTATTGTTCTACAAGCGGATACCTGCTTGCGTTTATCGCAACGGTTTTCAGCGCGGCCTTGTAGAGCCTGCCGAACATGTATTTATCCCACTCTTCGCGGGTTTTTGGCGCTTGTCGCTTTTCGGCGAGCCCGTCGGCAAAGGCGGCGTCCTTCGCGTGGGAAAGTATGTTTAGTATGCGGCGTATCGGCCTGTACGTTCCGTTGGCGAAAAACTCGCCCCAAAGCATGTCGATTTGCGCCGCTCCCAGGAACGGATCCCATTTCCCGTATGGATTCGGCATTTTAAAAGTGCGTATCTTTTTCTGGTACTGCTTTTCCACCTCTGTGAGCTGGGAGTCTTCCACGGCTTCGGCGTCGAGTAGCGCGAGTATCAGTATGAACTTCGCGCGGTTTATGTCGGACATCGACTTAAAGCCGTCGCGGATTTGGCTTATCAAAAACATATTTTTTTTGAACGCCGCCTTTATAAAACCGAGGTACGTGTAGTTTAATGAGTTTGGAGCGCCCTTCTGCTCGAGATCGAAATCGTTTGAAAATACTATCGAGTACAGTATCTCAGGCGAGGGTTGCAAAGAGTAGGCGCGGACGTATTCCGCCACCAACTTTTTATCGGCAAAGGTTGCGGGTACGGACCATTCGGTTAGCCGAATATGGTTTTCGTACTCGGAGGTTTCGCCGGATATTTTGTCTTTCGCTGACATTTTAAATTTGTAAAGCCCCTCGGGGAAACGCCTGTCGAGCTTGAAGTCTATAACGTCGGGGCAGGCGACTATTATGTCGTCGGAGACTTTTGTGCCGTCGAATTTGGCGTCCCTGACGAGGTCGGTCGATTTCCCGTCGGGGGATTCCATCGTTATTGTGTACGACATCTCAAACTTGCCGTCCTTAACCTTGGCGTTGTTTGCGAACGGGAAGAGGGAAAATTCTTGGTTGAAAAATATTTTCTTCAACTCCGATATGTGCGGGGCGGCGTTTGCGGGGACGTTGAACCACCATTCCATAGAAGGGTCTTGAATGCTGACGTACAGCATTGCGGCGAATGCGTCGCGCTTGGGTTGCGTTTGCGGAGCGGCGGGGGTTTGTTCCGCCATTTTCTGAGCTTCTGTGTTCGCGGGGGCTTGCGCCGCATTTTTCTGGGCTGCCTGATTTGCAGAAGGGGCCTGCGCATTATTTTTTGTAGTAGCCGATGCGGCGGGAGCTTGTTCCGCCTTTTTGGGCGCCGCCGGGTTTGCGGCTGCCTGCGTTTGCGCCGACAGTGCCGCGGCGAGCAGAAGCGATGCTATGGAAATTATTTTTTTCATCGTTGGTGGGAGATGCGGGGTTTATTTATATTCTGCCTTCGGATTCTAAAAATTCGCGGACGGTTTCCATGTCCTCTTTATATGTCACGCCCTGCCACCGCTCTGGGGTAGGCATTACGGCGACTTCGGCAAATTTCTCCGCAACGGCGTCGTCCACGGCTTTCGGAAGGTAGTATTCGGCCTTTGCGTCGCGCGAATTTTTCGAGAGAAATTTGTCGAAGCCTATTCCGAGCCTTTCCATAAATTCTTTCGGGAATGCCCAGAAGTTGAGCGAAGTAAATTCGTCGCCGGAAAACTTCGCGCCTTCGGCGTCCTCAACAAAGCTTTTTCCGTCTGCCGACGTCTTGCCCGACAACCCTGTGTGCTCGCGGATAGATATCAATTTAAGATTTTCGTCCACGGCGCATATCCCGCGCGAAACCCCGCCGTTCTTTGAAAGCGTATTTTTTAGCCTGTATCCGGCGAGCGCGTAGCTGCGCGGATTGGGCGACTGCAAAAATTCGGCGGCCTGTCCGTAAACGCCCGACCCGTAATAGTCGTCTGCATTTATCGCCAGAAACGGCTCCGAAATTTCGTCTATGCAAGCGAGCACCGCATGCCCCGTGCCCCACGGCTTTGTTCTGCCCTCGGGTAGCGGCTGGCCGGATTCGTCCTGAAAAACGTAGCGGACGTCCGTTTTGTTCTCGTATTTTCCTGAGACGCATTCCCTGAAAATTTTTTCGATGTCGCGGCGTATGACAAAGACCGCTTTTGTAAATCCGGCGGCGAGGGCGTCCTCCAAGGCGAAGTCGAGCATCGTCTTGTTCTCCGGTCCGAATTTTGCGGCTTGTTTTAGGCCGCCGAAACGGCTTCCCATGCCGGCCGCCATTGCAATTATAGATTTGTTCATACGCGTATTTTGTGGGTGAAGATATGGGTTATTGCGGCAGCGCTTGCGTCGGATTCGTCGGGCGGCAGAATGTTTTGCATTTGCAGAAAGGCCATTACGGATCTTCCAACTTGCTCTTTGCTCGCCCTGCCGTAGCCGATTACCGCCTGTTTTATGCGCAGCGGGGGGTATTCGTAAACTTCCCTCCTCCTGTGCGCCGCAGCCGCTATTGCCGCCCCCCTCGCCGAGCCGAGAATCATGGCCGTCTTGAAGTTTTGTACGTACACGCTCTGCTCTATCGAGACCCAGTCCGGGGAATAAAGGTCTATCATTCTGAGTGTCCTTTCAAAAATTGCGGCGATGCACTCTGCCATTGAAAGCGACGGGTGGTTGCGCACTGTTTCGGACTCGACATAGCGCATTTTGCCACCGCCGAGCGCCTCTATGACGGCGAGGCCCGTTCCGCGCAAGCTCGGGTCTATCCCCAAGACCATTCCGCAAATTTGCTCGCCGCCGATAGCGTGCGCGGCGGCGTCGATTTTTCGGCGCATGTATGCCGAACTGCGCGCTGAAATCGCGTCGGCTGACTCGGACGTCCATGCCCCGCTCTTGCTGCAGGATTTTGCCGAACTTCCTTCTAGTATTTGCGCGGTCCAGAGTTGTCTCGAAGATTTTGCCATTTTTAAGCTCGCACTTTCAAAAAAGTTTTATGCTATTTTTTTATTTTTAAGCGGCGTTGCAAGCGAATATGCCGCATAGTGCGTTTTTTCGCGCGAAGGGGAGGGAGTAGTGCTGGCAAAAAAAGCTTGTGGGGAAAACAGCGCAAGCGTTTTTTTGCGCGCAGTGGTGGGGATGGCCGGCGTTTTGTCTTTACAGAAGCGGCGCGCAATGCGATTATATAGGTATGGGCATAAAAGCGGTTTACAGGCTCGTAATACTCATGCTGTGCGCGCTGTTAGCGTTTTCGGCGGCGATGTCGTATGTGGGCTGGCGAAACATGCGCGAGGAAAATACGGAGCTGGAGTTGAGCAGGCAAAGGCTCGCGGAGCAAAAGAAAAATCTGGCCGACGAGAAGGCGTACAAGGAGGAATATTTTAACAGGCTCTTGTACGACGAATACTTTGCCGCGCGCAAAATCCGCGAGAAGCTCGGATTGGCGAGCCCCGACGAAATTATATTCAGGTTTGAGGATTCAACTCCTACGTCTGCGGATACTGACGAGCCCAGCATTCCCATGCCGGAAGCCGGAGAAGCCGAGATGTCGGCAGAGCAGAAGGCCGAGCGCGACGGAGCCTCCGATTTGCGCAAGACGCTTTTTGAGCGAATATTTTTTAGTCTGAGAAATTCGGGCGGAGACGGCGATGAAGCCGAAGAAGACGGTGAAGCAGGCGAAGATTCCGAGACTTCCGACGCCGCCGATAACGTTGCGGTAGGCGGTGGCTTATCTTCTGAGGCAACTCCCAAGGTGGATAGGACGGAAAACAAATCCGGCGGGGAAATCGCGGATAAAGCAGAAAAACGCTCGTCGGCCAAAGTGCGGCGGGAGGGTGGCATAAAAATGCCGTCCGGCACAAAACCAATAATATTCCGCAATATATAATTTTATTATGTCGACAGTAAAGGCATGGTGGCGAAAAGCCGACGAAATGGTGCTTGCATTCTCGCGCGATATTCCGCGCGCAATTCCCGAGATTCTCATCTCCGGAGCCGAGGGGCTTAATTACGAAGTGGCGAGGCCCGAAATCGGGGAATTCGCAAAGTATTCTTCGTACTACATAGACGATGGGGTGATATGTTTTGAGTTTTATCCGGACTCAATCGACGCCGGAGTATCCAGAGATACCGACTGGTACGTTTGCGGTTCCTTCAACGGATGGGCCGCCGCAATCGGAAACCCCGACTGGAAGACAGTCCCGTATTCAGACGGCAGGCGCAGGGAGCTCAAAGTTCCCCTAAAAAACCTGAAGCTCGACCACAGATTCGGATTTTTTAAATTCGCGTCGGATTCGGGCAAATGGGCCGAGCCCCCGTCGTCGTCCCCCAATGCGGTTGTGGATTCGCACGGCAACAGAAATTTCCGTTTCAGCCTCGATAGAACCGGCCGCAACATACTCGTTCTAAAATTCAACGGCGCATGCGACCCAACGCGGGAAATCAGGGTTAAAATCCCGCAGATGAAAATAGATATGAGGGTTGAGGCCGCCGAGCTTTTGCGCACGGTGTATTCTTCAAAAAGGCTCGGCGCCCACCGCCGCGACGGCGGCACGGAGTTTTCGATATTCGCGCCGCGGGCAAAGGCCGCGTATGTAAGGCACTGGGCTAAGGGAAGCGAAAACAGCTTTCTGATAGAGGCCAAGTCGGACGACGGGGCGGTGTGGGTTGCGCAGTCGGCAATCGACCTTGAAGGCGACAGGTACGTCTGGCACATTGACGGCGACAACGGGCTTCCCACCGCGCATTTTGACGTGCGCGCAAATATTGTCGATCCATACGCAAACGCCTTTGAAACGTCGTCTGGCGCGGGAATCGTAAAATACTACGACTGCATTCCGGACGCCCCAAAGCATTTCAATCCGCCGAAATGGCACGATTTGTCCATTATGGAAATACATTTGCGCGACGTTCTCGCAAAGGCGTCGGCGGACTTGTCTGCCGACGAGCGCCTTACTTTTGCGGGGCTTGCAAAATGGCTGAAATCCCCGGATTGCTATATTAGAAGGGCGGGGGTTAACTGCGTGGAGCTCCAGCCCGTACAGGAGTTCACAGCCCAAAACAGGACAGACTACGAGTGGGGCTATATGCCGGTTGGGTGGTTCGCGCCGTCGAGCAGCTACGCGTCGGACCCGCAGGGGGCCTCGCAGAACGGCGAGCTCGCGGAGGTCGTAAAGGCTTTCCACGACGCCGGAATCGCCGTGATTTTCGATGTCGTTTACAACCACTACGGGGAGCCTAATTATCTTTCGCTCATAGACGAGGGTTATTATTTTGAGACTTCTTCCGACGGAAGTTTAATGAATTTTAGCGGCTGCGGAAACGACATTCGGGCGAAGTCCCCGATGGCGCTTAGGCTGATAACTGACAGCCTGAGAGCTCTGTTGGAGAAATACGGTGCGGACGGTTTCAGATTTGACCTCGCCGAGCTTCTGGGCTTCGGGGTGTTGAGGGAGATTGAAACTTTCGTGAAAAAGATAAAGCCCTCCGCCGTCTTGATAGCCGAGCCTTGGAGTTTCCGCGGGCACATAGGCGGCGCGCTAAGCGCCACGGGATACGCCTCTTGGAATGACGGTTTCAGGGAGTTTATGCGTTCGTACGCGCTCGGGAACGGAAATTTTGAAGGTTTTAAATATTTTATTTCAGGCTCGCGCGGAGGATATGCGAGGTTCCCTGCGCAGACGGTAAACTATCTCGAGAGCCACGACGATATGTGCTTGCTCGACAGGCTTTCAAGCTCCCCAGAAAATCCTTCGTGTGAGGATTTGAGACGGTATAAGCTCGCGTACGCGCTCGTCTTTCTTTCGATAGGAATTCCGATGGCGGCGGAGGGGTTCGACCTTGTAAGGACAAAAGGCGGGCTCAACAACACGTATAAAAACGGGGCGGCCAATATGCTCGACTACCGCAGGGGTCTGCGCTTTCCGGGCGAGGGAAGATGGCTTAGGGCGCTCTCAAAGTTCCGCCTCTCGGACTGTGCGCGCGCCCTTAGGCTGTCGAAGGCTCCGTGCGATTCATTTTTTGAATTTTTCTCTGGCGGCGGAGCGGAAGCCGGCGTTCTTTTTAACGCGGATTTCTCCATTGACGCCCCGCGCATATTTGCGGCATTCAACCCCGCTTCTTCCGAAGCGGAGCTTCCCGTCCCAAAATGTTTTTGCGGATTTAGGCAGATAGCCGATATCGACACTTTTAGCGAGTGTGGTATCGAGTCTTTCAAATTGGAATCAGGCAATGACGGAATTTTGAAAATGCCGCCGGTGTCGCTCGGCATTTGGATTGACCGATAATTTTTGCGCGCGGGCATTGCTCGGCTTCGCGCAGAATTGCATCATTTTATTTCTGGTGGGGTTGGAATTTTTGGGTTTTGCTTTATTTGCAAAGCAAAATGCGGATTTTTTTCGGCGGCGTGGGGGGCGTAAAAAATTGAGTTTGCGCTTCCAATGGCGCGTTATAAGATGCTTATTCGGGGGAGGTTGGGGGTACTTTCCAATATAAGCTTTTTTATACAACTTCTGCTGTGTGCGGCCCTTGTAAGTGTTGGCTTGACAATGTCTTTTTAGAAAAGTATATATTTAGATGATGAAGAGTCTTAATAAAAAAATAAATTGCCGATTGGCAAGTTTATGCATTCCAGCCTTATTTCTGGCTGCGACCGACGCCTTCCCAGAAACGGTAAATTTATATTGGAGCGGCGGGAACGCTTCTTCCGACTTGAATGTGACACAAGCCAATAATTGGAGTGTCTCTCCCACAGAATGGACGCCCCCCGAGAAAATGGATTTGGCCAACAATATTCTCATATTCGATAAGGCGACTAAAAACCATTGGGAACCGAATATTGCGCGTGCTTCTATGAATACGAGCACTGTCATTGCAGGCATCGTAAATTCGTATCGGACGGAGTACCATGTCAATACGAACGGGGGCATTAAAGTTTCCGGAAACTACGATATAGATGTCACCCAGCAGCTATCCTCGGACGGCACAATCGTAAAAGGAGTCAGATTCGCTCTCGGAACGGGAAGCGGAAATGATTTCCTCAACGTCGGAGGGGATATGAATATAAATACCGGAGGATATTTGCACACAATAGTAAGCAATGTAAGCTCCGAAAACAGAATCGCATATTCGCTCACTGTCGGTGGAGCTCTATCTTTCACCCATTCCGGAAATTCAGGCTACCACGTTTTCAACGTGCGCGAAAATTTTAATACAGACATTGCACCATACTCCACCTTTACGGCAAACCTCGGAGGGCTCTCGTCCGACAAGGCCGTACTATTTACCGCCGGCATAAATGTCGCCGAGAGATTTGTATTCCAAAATGCCGCCGACGGAAGCTTTAAGGGCGGAGATTTCAAGGGAGTATTTGCAAACGCCTCAGGAGTTTCGTCTGATTTGAGCTTTGAAATGAACGCCGACGGAAGGCAGTCAATTTCCATATACAAGGCTTCAAACACTGCGGCGCACGGCATAGAGAACTCGCCTTATGCAAAAGAAGACGCAACAATTTCGTCGATAAGAGTAACGAAGGGAGACTTCATTATAAATACAGAGCTCGCTGTCGGGAATATTTCAATGAGCGGCGGAAGGCTCGGCTTTTCATCTGACGAGAAAGTTGGGGCTCTAACGATAGACGGTGGAGAATTGCTATTCGGCAAGACCATTGCGGTAGGGGATCTGATTATAGGTGTGGAGAAACTAAATATCGTATTTAATACGGAGGATATCTCGGCAAACGGGCTTACAGTGCTGACGTACGACCATATAGATATTCCTGTTCCTGTTGAAGAAATGTTTGTTGCGTACGACATTAACGGCAACGCGCTCGGCGGAGAATTTTCTATCGTTGGGGAGGCAGGCGGGCCGGGCAGCATAATGTACACAATTCCGGAGCCGGCGGAAGTAGCGGCATTTTGGGGAATTATGGCGTTGGCGTTTTCGGCGTTTTATAGGCGGCGCGCAAAATAGAAACATTTTTTGGGATTTATGGCGGCTCGTTGGTGAGCCGCTTTTTTTTACAGTAATTTTTTGTACGGAGCGCGCCTTGTATAGGCGTTTGGAGGGTGGGGGTATTATATCGGAAGTGGAGGGTAAAGTTTTTTTACGCGGGAAGGCACTGTATTGTAAGGATATGAAGGCTGTAGAAACCCTTATAAAAGGGATAAAAAGAGGATGGGGGCGGCGCAATATTTTAACTGTTCGATAAAAAAGTCTTATTTTCCCTTGAAAAAAATAGTGGTGATTTTTATGAAATAGAAAACCTCTAATTTAGAAAGGAACGTACAATGGCTATAACTAAAAAAAATCTACTCAACCCAAAGTGCAATTTATATTCATCCCTTGCAAGGTGCGCTGCTTTATTTAGCGCAATAACTTTCGGCTACGCTTCATACGGGCAGGAAGTCAGCCAAATATATTTTAAAACCCCGACCAGCACGGAAACATCGCACCTAAACAGGGTGACAAACTGGTGCACAGACGCCGATAAAACCATTCCTTTTGAAGGGTCGTTTACAGACACGAGCGTTCAGTACGACGCCAACGTGACAACTCATGGAACCGAAGATACCATGGTGACGTCAACTCTCGAAAGCATATTAAATTGGCGCAATCTGAACCAGTCCGTCTTGGATTTTAATGCTTGGAAGGATGAAATACTAACTATAGGCGGATCTAAGTCTTTAAATATAGCGGAGGATTGGAACTTAAATATAAAAGCGGCATCCAATGCGCCAAGAGAACTAAGAACCGCACAAATATTTTTATGGGAAAATTCAAAAATTAACGTAGGTGGAGATTGGAATATCACGACCGATAAAAACGGTACAGAGGCATGGTTTGGAGTGCGAATCAGGGACGGGTACGACAACAGATTCGGAGATTTACATGTGAAAGGTAATATAGTAGTTACATATTCCTCGAATGCCACGGCGCTACTTTCAAATGCGAATGTAAACTTTACAGTTGACGGCGTTATAGACCTAAACGGAACCGGCTCATGGGCTGTTTTTGATAGAGAGTATGCTGCGACCCCAAGTGTAATGCGCACGATAGGTGGGCTGGGCGATGCCGACGGCAACGGCATAAGCAAGGGAAATTTGTATATTACAAGCCGTGCTGCTGCAGAAGCTAAGATTTTATTTACAAATTCAAAATCCTACGAATTTGAAGGCGCTTACCGCAGCGACCCCAATTATGAAGCCAAGTTGAATCTCACAATGATGGCAAACGACGCCAAGAACGGAAGGCAAATATTGCGCTTTTACAAAGGCGGGACCGGCTGGGCAAACGGCTATACAGCCACCGACAACAATATAAACAATGTTGAAATAAGCGCAGGCAGAATGGATATAGGAATGTATGAAGGCATGAAGGGCAATGACCTATATTTAGCCTCCTATTCAGGCAATTCGGCGGACGCGGTTTTCAGCGCGACAGGCATAGACCGCGGAACTGAAGTTGGAAAGGTTGTGTTTGATACGATGTCGTTTTACAAAGGAACTATAGTTTTCGATATTCTCGAGGATGAGAATGAGAAAGACTTTATAAAAATCAACAATGGAGTCACTCGCACGTCCGATTCTTCGGAATTGGTATTTGACATAAATATTACAAAGTCCGACTTGGAAATATATCTCGATGTCTTAGGAGCCGAAATCCTTGAGCGAGACTTGATGGAATTTAAAACTTCTGATTCCAATATAGTAGTCGACGACATAATCGTAAAGACGCAGGACGGAATCGACGGGAAAATCAGCTTCATAGAGAATCTGGAATCCGGACTGACGACAATCCAGATAGGTCTTACGGTTGTTCCCGAGCCCGCCACTTGGGCCGCGATATTCGGCGCGCTTGCGCTTTTAGTTGCGGTTGCAAAAAGGCGCAGAAGGTAGCGCATGCGCCATTGGCGCGGCATGCGCTTAGGAAACGAAAACTGCCTCAGATTCGACAAAGAAATTTGTATGTATCGGGGCGGCGTGCGTTAAAAAAAATTCTTTTTAAGTTAGAGTTCAAAAGATTCGCCTTGTGCGAGTCTTTTTTTTTCTCCCGCATTATGAGGATGGGAGTGATGCTGTTAGGTTATTTTTAAACTGTCTAACAAATAAAAATTCCAATATAGTTGACCAATGGGGCGTTAATCCCTAACTTTTAAAACGTATGAATATGCGCAATATACTTATGATAGGGGCGGCTGCGCTTGCAGCGACGCCATCGTTTGCCGAGGAATTGGAGATAGCTGTCAACCCTCAGCAGAAATTCCAGACGATAGACCACTTTGCCGCAGCCGACGCTTGGAGCGGAAATTTTGTCGGAAAACATTTCCCGGAGGAGCAGAAAAACCAGATAGCAAAATGGCTGTTCTCTCAAAAGCTCGGGCCTGACGGAAATCCCGAAGGCATAGGGCTTTCTATGTGGAGATTCAATATAGGCGGCGGAAGCTTTGAGCAGGACGGGGCAGATATTGAGCCTTACCAGCGCAGGGCGGAATCCTTCCTTACAAAGGACGGCTCTGCGTATGATTGGACAAAATGCGCCGGACAAATGTACTTTATGAAGAAGGCTAAGGAATATGGCTGCGATAAATTCCTCATATTTTCCAATACTCCTCCCGTTCAGTGGACTAAGAACGGCAAAGGCTGGGGCGCCAAGGAAAATTACGGAGCCAACTTAAAGCCAGACTGCTACGGCAAATTTGCCGACTATATGGCGACAGTCGCCAAGCATTTTACGGAACTCGGCTACAATGTGCAATATATAAGCCCCATAAACGAGCCGCAAGTCCCGTGGGATTCCCCCCGCCAAGAGGGCAGCAGATGGCGCAATTCCGAGATGGCAAAGCTTGCGCGCGAGCTCGACAGTTCAATCGAAAAGTCGGGGCTCAAAGGTACTAAGATTTTGCTCGGCGAATCGGCGAGCCTCACGGCGCCTGTGGACGGTGCGACGAGCTGGTATTGGAAATTCGACAAGTGCCCGAAAGAAGAGCAGCCGTTTGGCCAGCTTAAACAATTTTTCGACAAGGCCTCGCCGAATTATATAGGCGACTTGAAACATCTCGAAAGATATTGGGCGGCGCATACATACCACTCCGGAAAAAAGATTGCCGACATGCCGAAAATCAGAAAGGCGCTCGCGGCGGAGGTCGGCAAATACGGTTTGGAATTTTTGCAGACCGAATGGTGCCTGCTGCCGAACTACAATCAGAAGAATAGCGACGGATTTTCAGCCGACCGGTTTAGCGACAACAACGGGGATATCCAAGCCGCCTTGTGCATGGGGCGCCTGATAACGGCAGACCTTTCGATAGCGCAGTCGAGGGGCTGGGGATACTGGAAGGGAATGGAAGTAAAAGGCGACTTCGCCCTCACTGGCGTCTATCCCAAAGACGGAAAACTCGAAAACGGCGGCGTCGTGCGCGACAACAAGATTCTGTGGGCGCTTGGAAATTGGAGCTTCTTTGTGCGCCCGGGCTTCAAGCGCGTTGAAATATCCGGAGCCGACGACCTCGCGAAAGTTTCTTCAAGCGCGTTTGTGTCGCCCGACGGCAAGAGGGTTGTGGCGGTGTTTGTAAACTCTTCGTACGAATCGTATCCGGCGAAGTTTAAGGGAGAGCTTGCTGACAAAGAGTTCACGGTTTACAAAACAGA
Source organism: uncultured Opitutales bacterium (assembly GCA_900545715.1). Classification (GTDB taxonomy): domain Bacteria; phylum Verrucomicrobiota; class Verrucomicrobiia; order Opitutales; family Intestinicryptomonadaceae; genus Merdousia; species Merdousia gallistercoris. Next base: position 74,501 of record URAJ01000005.1, on the reverse strand, counting down.
TTCAAATTCGAGCCTCGCAAAAATCGCGGAATCCCTCTCCGGCGGGTTTACGTTTACCCCGCGCTCAATAACGACTCTCGTCTGGGATCTAAAATAGATTTCCGAAAATCTACGCAAATTTTTCGGGCGGGGCGCGGTTTCGGGTTCCGCCCTTTTTAGTTGCTGATATGGCAAAGTATTTGCTTGCCGTGGATATTGCGATTGTCTATCTTCATCGGGATTTTTATATATAAATAAAGCCGGCGGCCGGCGACGCCGTAAAAATAACTCCGCACTACCATGCCAAAACGCACAGATTTAAAGACGATTTTGATTATCGGTTCAGGCCCGATTGTAATAGGGCAGGCTTGCGAATTCGACTATTCGGGAACGCAGGCGTGCAAGGCTCTCAAAGAAGAGGGATACAAGGTCGTGTTGGTAAACTCCAACCCGGCAACAATTATGACCGACCCCGATTCTGCGGACGTCACCTATATCGAACCCCTGACGCCCGAAGTTCTCGAAAAAATCATAGCGAGGGAGCGCCCCGACGCCCTGCTTCCCACGCTCGGCGGCCAGACCGGGCTGAACCTGTCGTTGAAGCTTTCAAAGCTTGGCATTCTGAAAAAATACGGCGTAGAGCTAATCGGCGCCAAGGAGGAGGCTATTGAAAAGGGCGAGGACAGGGAAAAATTTAGGGAGGCAATGCTCAAAATAGGCCTCGATATCCCCCAAAGCATAGTCGTCCACGATATAAAAGAGGCGACGGATTGGATTGAAAAATGGGGGAAGTTCCCGGTTATCATACGCCCAAGCTACACGCTCGGCGGAACGGGCGGCGGCATAGCATACAACCGCGAAGAATACGAAAATATGATTTCCTTCGGGCTAAACGCCTCTCCTGTGACGGAGGTGTTGGTGGAGGAGTGCCTACTTGGCTGGAAGGAATTTGAGATGGAGGTAATGCGCGACCACAAAGACCAGTGCGTCGTCATCTGCTCGATAGAAAATTTTGACCCGATGGGTGTCCATACGGGAGACTCTATAACAATCGCGCCGGCGCTGACGCTTACCGACAAGGAGTACCAGCTAATGCGAGACGCAAGCTTCGCCGTCATAAGGGAAGTAGGCGTCGAGACGGGAGGGTCTAACATACAGTTTGCGGTTGACCCAAAGACGGGCAGAATGATTGTAATCGAGATGAATCCGCGAGTGTCGCGCAGTTCCGCGCTGGCGTCGAAGGCGACGGGCTTCCCGATAGCAAAGATTGCCGCAAAGCTCGCAGTCGGCTATTCTCTGGACGAGCTTCGCAACGACATAACGCGCGAAACGCCCGCGAGTTTTGAGCCGACAATCGACTATATCGTGACAAAAGTCCCCCGCTTCACTTTTGAAAAATTTGCCGGCAGCGACAACATCCTAACTTCGTCAATGAAGAGCGTGGGGGAGGCCATGGCAATCGGCAGGACATTTAAGGAGTCCTTCCAAAAAGCCCTTAGATCCCTTGAAATAGGCTGCCGCGGATTCGGCGGCGGCGGAAAGTTCGGCGGAAGGGAGTGCCCGAGCATAGAGAAAATCCGCAAGGGGCTTATAAGGCCTACGGCGGAGCGCGTATTTTACATACGCTACGCGATTCTCGCTGGAATGTCTGACGATGAAATACACGAGGCCACAAGCATAGACATATGGTTCTTGCGGCAGCTTCGCGGAATAATAGAAATCGAAACGGAACTGTCGCACAAGGGGCTGTTGAACCTCGATGAAGACTTGCTGCGCCGCGCAAAAGAGGCCGGTTTTACCGATCTTCAAATATCGGAGATTTGCGGAACAAAGATACGCAACATAAAGCAGCTGCGCCGCGAATTCGGCATAAATACCGTTTACAGGCTTGTCGATACATGCGCCGCCGAATTTAAGGCGGTCACTCCGTACTACTATTCCACGTATGGAGCCGAGTGCGAAATAATGCCTTCGGACAAGAAAAAAATAATGATAATAGGCGGCGGGCCGAACAGAATCGGGCAGGGCATAGAGTTCGACTACTGCTGCGTGCATGCGTCTTTCGCCCTGCGCGAGGCGGGGTACGAGACGCTCATGATAAACTCCAACCCCGAGACCGTTTCCACCGACTACGACACCTCAGACCGCCTGTATTTCGAGCCGCTAACGCTCGAAGACGTGCTTGAAGTTTACAACCAGGAGAAGTGTTGGGGGGCGATAGTCCAGTTCGGCGGGCAGACCCCGCTAAACTTGGCATCGGAGTTGAAGGCAAACGGCGTAAACATAATCGGAACGTCTCCGGAGTCCATAGACGCCGCCGAAGACAGGCGCATATTTAAGAAAATCCTCGAAAAGCTGAATCTGAAACAGCCCGTAAACGCCACGGCGACGACCCCGGAAGAGGCCTACGAGCTTGCCGGGCAGATAGGCTTCCCGATACTTCTGCGCCCGAGCTTCGTGCTTGGAGGCAGGGGAATGTTTATAGTCTATGAAATGGAGGAAATGAAGCGGGTTATAAGGGAGGCGTTCGACGCCGCCCCGGGCAAGCCCGTATTGCTCGACAAATTCCTCGAAGACGCGATAGAGCTTGATGTTGACGCCATAAGCGACGGCGAAACGACAGTAATCGGCGGAATGCTCGAACACATTGAGTATGCGGGCGTCCATTCGGGCGATGCGGCGATGGTAATTCCGCCGCACACGCTGCAAAAAAATATCCTCGACGAAGTCCGCAGCGCGACATACGCGCTCGCAAAGGAGCTGAAAGTCGTGGGGCTTATGAATGTTCAATACGCGATAAAGCGCGGAGAGCTATATCTAATAGAGGTCAATCCGCGCGCCTCGCGCACGATACCGTTTATATCGAAGGTCATAGGCGTTCCGCTCGCAAAGCTTGCCGCGCGCGTAATGGCGGGCGAAAAACTGAAAGATTTGGGATTTACAAAAGAGGTGACGCCGGACTATATCGCAGTCAAGGAAAGCGTATTCCCGTTTGTTCGCTTCTTGGGCTCGCAAATAATGCTAACTCCCGAGATGCACTCTACCGGCGAGGTAATGGGTCTCGACACGTCTTTGGGAATGGCTTTTGCAAAGAGCCAGATGGCGGCGCAGCCGGGCTTGCCGACTTCCGGAAACGTCTTTATATCCGTAAAGGACCACGACAAAGAGGCGGGTGCGGCAATAGCGAAATCCTTCCACGAAATAGGCTTCAAAATATTCTCGACGGCGGGGACAGCGGCATTTTTGGCGGCGCGCGGCATACCGGTCACAAAAACTTTCAAGCTCAGCGAAGGCGCGCGGCCAAATGTCGTCGATATGGTCAAGAACGGGCAAATGCAGATAATCATAAACACTCCTTCCGGAATGAATCCGCGCCTCGACGAAAATAAAATCCGCGAGGCCGCCCTGCTTGGCAGAGTCTGCATGATTACGACAATCATGGGCGCGTACGCGGCAATAGAAGGGATAAAGGCTCTCAAAGGACAGCCCTTAAAGGTTAAGAGTCTCCAAGAGTACGGCGAAATAATGCGTAAAAAACGCGAACTTTTGGGCGATATATAAATACTAAGGTTCGTTGCCGTCGGTGAATATTCGCATTGGCGGGCGGACAATTTATAGAAATGAACACGAGAAAATTTCAAAAGACCTTGGAGACGATATTGAGGGACGATTCGCGGTACGCTGCAGGTGCGTATATTTTTGTGCGAATGGCTCTCGATTTTACAGTTAAGCGGCTTTGCGCAATGAATCCCTCGCGCAAGGAGCGGCATGTGTCGTCGAAAGAGCTTTTGGAGGGGATAAGGCTGTTCGCGCTTGAAACGTTCGGCCCGATGGCGATGCCGCTGTTCGAGGAGTGGGGGGTGCGCTCGTGCCTCGACTTCGGCCAGATAGTTTTCAATCTCGTGGACGCAAAGGCATTGACAAAGACAGACGACGACAAATTGGAGGACTTTGCCGACGGATACGATTTCCGCGAGGCGTTTGTCCTTCCGTATTTGCCCAAGAAAGGAAAACTGTAAGATGCGCGGTTTGGAAATAAAAAATCTCACCGTGGAAGTGGCGGGAAAAAAGGTAGTCGACGGGCTGAGCCTGTCGGTTCCCGCCGGGCAGGTGCACGCGATAATGGGGCCGAACGGAACCGGCAAAAGCAGCCTATCGAAGGCGATAGCGGGGCATCCGGAGTATCCGATAACCGGCGGCGAGGTTCTCCTTGACGGCGAAAACATCGTCGGGCTTCCGCCGGACGTGATAGCGCGCAAGGGCTTCTTTTTGGCGTTTCAATATCCCGTAGAGATACCGGGGGTGAGCATAGCGAACTTTATCCGCGCATGCCTTTCGGCGCGCCTGCCGGAGGGGCAGACCCTGAATCCTGTCGAGTACTACAAAAATCTGCACGCCAAGATGGACGAGCTGAAAATGGACAGGAGCTTTACTACAAGAAGCGTCAACGACGGTTTTAGCGGCGGCGAAAAAAAGCGCTGCGACATTCTCCAAATGCTGATGCTCAACCCAAAATTTGCGATACTCGACGAAACCGACAGCGGGCTGGATATCGACGCCTTGAAAATAGTATCCGAGGGCGTAAATTCGGCGCGTTCGCCCGACCGCGGAATGCTGCTAATCACCCACTACCACAGGCTTCTTGAATACATAAAGCCCGACGCCGTGCACGTCATGAGCGGCGGAAAAATCGTCCTCAGCGGCGGGCCGGAATTGGCCGTGGAATTGGAGCAAAAGGGATACGATTGGATTAAAGAAATTCAAAAATGAGCGACGAACGCACAGTCCGCGGAGAGCTCAATCTCGACAGGAGCTCCGGCGATTTCCACTATGCCGAGGATTACGCATACAATGCGGGGGTTGGCCTCAACGCCGATGTTGTAAGGTACATTTCAAAAGTTAAGGACGAGGACCCGTGGCTTTTGGATTTCCGCTTAAATGCGCTCGCGCAATTTGAAAAGATGAAGAATCCGACGCACTGGGCGTCGAAAAAGCTGGACGAGCTGGACTTTTCAAAAATCCGCTATTATCTCGCAAAGGGCGAAAAGAAGCGCAAGTCGTGGGACGAAGTTCCGGAAGACGTAAAAAACACTTTTGAAAGGCTCGGAGTCCCTGAGCAGGAGCGCGCATTCCTGGCGGGGGTGGAGGCGCAATTCGATTCGGAGTCGGCGTATTCAAACATGAAGGCGCACCTTGAAAAAGACGGCGTCATATTTGTCGATTCTACAGAGGGCCTTAAAAAATATCCTGAGATTTTTAGAAAGTATTTCGGCAAGATAATACCGATGACCGACAATAAATACAGCGCCCTAAACAGCGCGGTATTTTCCGGCGGAAGTTTTATATATGTCCCAAAAGGGGTGAAGGTTAAGCAGCCATTGCAGGCGTATTTCAGGATAAACGCGGAGAGCTTTGGGCAGTTCGAGCGCACTCTGATAATCGCCGACGAAGGGGCTGAGCTAATGTACATGGAGGGCTGCACTGCGCCAAGATTTGAGACGGGAACGCTGCATTCGGCGGTTGTAGAGCTCGTTGCGCTAAAAGGCGCCAAAATACAGTATGTCACGGTTCAGAATTGGTCCGACAATGTATTCAACCTCGTCACGAAGCGCGGTGTCGCCGAGGAGGACGCCCAGATACGGTGGATTGACTGCAATATCGGAAGCGGAATAACGATGAAATATCCGGCCGTTCTTTTAAAGGGCAAGCGCGCGCGCGGAGAGGTTATATCGATAGCGCTTGCGAACTCCGGACAGCACCAGGATACAGGCGCGAAAATGATACATCTCGCCGACGACACCACTTCAAACATATTGTCAAAGTCGGTGAGCATTTCAGACGGGCGGGCCTCTTACAGGGGGCTTGTTCACGTGTCCGGCAAGGCAAAAAATTGCCGGAATAAAACCGAGTGCGACGCGCTTTTGATAAATTCAAACTCCCGCACGGACACTTACCCCGCAATAGTATGCTCAGGGGCGAGCAACAGCGTGCAGCACGAGGCGAGCGTCTCAAAGCTCGACGAAGAACAGATTTTCTACATGCGCCAGCGCGGGCTTTCGGAGACCGAGGCGGTCAGCCTATCGGTCAACGGATTTGTCAACGACTTGGTCAAAGAATTCCCGTTGGAGTACTCCGTGGAACTCAGAAGGCTAATCGAGCTTGAAATGGAGGGATCGGTCGGATGAGCGAAACTTTGCTTGAAAAAATTTCAAACGCCGCGAAAGAGCGCTTTCAAAATATCGCCTTCCCGACGCGCAAAGACGAATATTGGCGGTTTGCCGATTTGGATACGTGGTCGGTTGACACACTTTTCCCGTACTTTACGGGAAGGCCTCCGGAGGAGGGGTGCAATTCGGAATTTGAAGACTTGGAGCACGAAGAGTCGCAAGGGGGTTGCGTGCTTCTTTTCGACGGCCAGCTACTCGACGGCGAGGCCCCAAAAGGGGTGGAAATATATTCGAGCGGCGCGGCGGCGGACGAATTTCCGGAAATTGTGGAAAAGTTCCACTCTAAAGCCTCGGGCAAGTTCGACACTCTCGTTTCAACCCGTCCGGATTTCGGAATTTTAATCCGCGTGCTCGACGGCGAGTCGGCAACTCTCGATTTGAAGATTATATCGAAACTGACAGTTTCGGCGGCAAGCGTCATTGTATGGCTCGGCAAGGGTTCGAGCCTGCGCTTGCGCAAGACAAATCTCGCCTTCGGAGGGAGTTTTGCCGCGCTAAAATGCGGCTATGTGCTTGAAGAAAATTCCAGCTTGGAGTTGGCTTCTTTAAAATATTCGAGCAAGTATTCAATAGCGTACGAGCGCGAGGATTTTAGCCTGGCGGAAGGCTCGTCTGTGGTGGATGCCGTCGCGCTCAGCGCTAAGGGACCAAGCAGGCAGGAGCGCAATTTTGAAATTTCTTCCAGCGGCTGCAGCGCGGACTCGCGCATTTTTGTGTCGGCGGATTCCGACGCAACGCAAGATATACGCACGTCGCAAATACATTCCAAGCCGATGTCGGACAGTAATATGGAAATTAGGGCTACGCTGGGCGGGCTTGCGAAACTCGCGTTTACGGGGTTGATAAGCGTCGATAAAAACGCGGTGAAAACGCGTTCTTACCAGTCTTGCAGGTCGCTGATGCTCTCCGATACGGCGAAGTGCCAGGCTTCCCCCGTACTTGAAATATCTTGCAGCGATGTGGAGTGCTCGCATGGATGCGCCGTCTCAAAGCCGTCCGACGAGCAGATGTTTTACATGATGCAGCGCGGCATAGGGGAAGAGGCGGCGAAGGGGCTGATTGTTCGCAGTTTCGCCGAGACGAGCTTTGAAAAAATATCCGATAGAGACCTTGTTGACAAGTGGCTTGGAAGGCTCTTTTAAGTGTTATTTTTGCAAACTCTTTGCAGAGACGCTGCTTCTGCGGCAGGCAGAGTGGTGAAAATTTCCCGGCTCCTTTGGTGTAGCATGGGCTTTGGCAATGTGTGAAGCAAATAGCTTTTTGGGGCGAGCGGAAATTTTGGAGTTGCGGCTCCCGTATTTCACGCCGCAAGGCTTGTTGTGGAGCGCAGGACTTGTCGGAAATTTTATGTGGAAAATTTAGAGCCCAGCTTGCAAATTGCGGCGGATATAGAGATTGTTTTCTCTTGTTTTCTCTTTAAAATAAACTAAAAATATTTTTATATAACGGCGCGAAACAATACAATATCCCGATGAAAAACTTCCGAATATTTATTACGTCAATTCTCGCGCATCTCATTTTGTGCGGAGGTTTTAGTTTGTCCGCAGGGGCTTATAATTTTGCTTCCGAATCGGCGTACAACGGTTTTTCAGGAATATTTGCGCTTGGTTTTGATCCGCCAAAATCGGGAGGCTCGCGCTGGCAAAAGGGAGGGGTTGAAAAAAGTGCGGCGTCGGAAGCTTCTGAAACGCGCAATAAAGCCGGGGAACAAACTAAAACTCTTAAAGACGTTTTTAAAATGCCAAAATCGGGAGGTTCGCGTTGGCAGGCAGGGCAAAGTAGCGGCGTTCAAAAACTGCCGGCCGAAAGAATATCGCTATTTTCCCCTCCGAAATCAAGCGGCGGTTCGCGCTGGCAAAGGGGCGGCGAAACCGAGAGCGCGAAAGGCGGCGAAGCAAAGAGTTCGGAAATCGGCAAAACAAAAAATGCAAAGGGCGGAGAATTTAAAATCTGTGTATTCCCTCTGGAAGGCGCGATATCGTCGCCGCAGGTTAAGTTCGTAAAAAGGGCAGTGGAAGCGGCGGAATCGACAAAGGCGGACGCCTTGATTGTCGATATGAACACCCCCGGCGGCGACCTCGATTCGACCATAAAAATAATGGAAGAGCTTTCGTCGTTCGGCGGAATGACAGTCTGCTATGTTAATCCAGACGCGATTAGCGCGGGGTCGTTCATAGCGGTTGCTTGCGACAAAATTTTCTTTTCGCCAAAAGGTGTAATGGGTGCGGCGGAGGCCGTAAATGCGGGCGGGGGCGACATAGACGATTCTATGAAGCGCAAAGTGACGTCCTTCATAGGCGCGAAAGTGCGCGCGATAGAGCCCTCCGGAAACCCGCGCCGCGCGGCGGTGCAGCGGGCTATGAACGATCCGGATTTTGAGCTTAAAGTAGACGGAAAAGTCTTGAAGCAGAAGGGCGAATTGCTGACGCTGACGGCTTCCGAGGCCGCCGCCGTTTACGGAGATTCGCCGCTGCTTTCCGACGGAACCGAAGATAGCGTCGAGGGGGTTGCGGAAAAAATTTCAGGCGGAAAGCCTTTTGAAATAATGCGGATAGAACACACTTGGGCGGACGGGGCGGCTATATTTATGTCGTCGGTGGCTCCCATACTTTTCGGGCTTGCGATATTTCTTGTAATAATGGACTTAAAAGGCGGCGGAATAGGCGTTTTAAGCGCTGTCGGGTTCGGCATTGCAGTGTGCGTATTTTTGGGCATAAATATGTCGGGCCTTGCGGGCTACGAGGGGATTTTAATTCTAATCGCCGGGGCGGCGCTGATAGCGCTTGAAATATTGTTTTTCCCGGGAACATTGCTCCCTACTGTGCTTGGCGTATGCGCCGTCGTGATAGCGGCGGTCTGGACTTTCGGCGGAATCGACGCTTCCGAGGGCAGCAAAATCTGGGGAGAGTGGGAGGAATCGGTATTTCCAAGCGTGTGTGTCGGGATTACGCGCCTCGGGATAAGCGTGCTTGTGGCGGGAGTTTGCGCGGTTGTCTTGGGAAGGTATTTTGAGCGCGCCCCAATTTTCGGGAAGCTCGTGCTAAAACCGTGTCTCGACGGGAATGCGGATTCCAGAGGGGCTGCGCAGGTATCCGCGGAAGGCGGGAAGCAGCTTAAGCAAGGCATGGTAGGCGTATGCATTACCGACTTGACCCCTTCCGGAAAGGCGAATTTTGACGGAACGATAGCCGATGTACGCTCCAACTTTGGCTCTATTAGCCAAGGGGAAAAAATAGAAATTATCGAAAAAAAAGATTTTAATTTTATAGTAAAAAAATACTCTAAGGACAAATGACGATAATCGCCGTTCTCATAGCCATAGGCTCATTGCTGATATTTGCCGAGACCCTCCTGATGATGGGGGTTTTGTTCGCGATTGCCGTTTGCATGTTCGCGGTTGCGGCCGCGGTGGCGTTTTCCGAATTTGGGGCGCTGTCTGCAATGGGAGTGGGCGGGGCTTTCATAGCGGTGTGCGTATTCGCGATGCTCGTGTGGTCGAAAGTTATCCCAAAGACAAAGTTTGCAAAAGAAATTTACCTAAAAAATCCGACCGATTCCAAAGCGCCTTCCCAAAATGCTTCGTGGTGTGTCGGGCGGGAGGCGACTGCGAAAACGCCCCTATGCCCGTCCGGAATTGTGGAAATCGACGGGCATTGCTTCGACGCCTATTGCGAAGACGGCCATTGCCCAGCAGGAGAAAAAGTCTCCGTAGCGGCGGCGACTTCTTTTGAGCTTAAAGTGCGTAAAATCCCAAACAAATAATGAATATGTCAGTAGCAACAATAGTGATGATAGTTGTAATAGTGGCGGCGATAATCGCGTTTTTCGTGGTGTTGTCGTTCATAAATACGTGGCTGAAAGCGCTGCTTGCGGGGGCGCCTGTGAGCATGCTTACGCTAATAGCAATGCGCCTGCGCGGAGTCCCCTACGGAATGATAGTGGATTCCCGCATAATGGCGGTCAAGGCGGGACTCGACCTCACTATAAACCAGCTTGAAGAGCACTATCTTGCGGAGGGGTCTTTGATACCGACGATACAGGCGCTCATCGCTGCGGAAAAGGCCGGAATGGATTTGACTTGGAAACAGGCTTGCGCGATAGACCTCGCGACAAAAGGCACGGGCAAGACCGTTGTGGAGGCTGTCAGAACCTCTATAAATCCGAAGGTAATAGACTGCCCTAATCCAAATTCGGGGCGCAAGTCGATAGACGGTGTTGCCAAGGACGGCATTCAGGTTAAAGTCCGCGCGAGGGTTACGGTGCGCACGAATCTCGAAAGATTTGTGGGCGGCGCGCAGGAGGAGACGATTATAGCGCGCGTAGGCGAAGGCATCGTGACTACGATAGGCTCGGCCGACACGTACAAATTCGTTCTCGAACACCCCGACAGAATTTCAAAGGTAGTTCTCGAGCGCGGTCTCGATTCCGGAACCGCATACGAGATTCTCTCGATAGACATTGCCGACGTCGATGTTGGCGAAAACATTGGGGCGAAGCTGCAAGAAGCCCAGGCAATCGCCAACAAGAATATGGCGCAGGCGCAGGCTGAAATACGGCGCGCGGCGGCGGTCGCGGCGGAGCAGGAAATGCGCGCAAAGGTTGTCGATATGCGGGCGAAAGTCGTGGAGGCGGAAGCGCAAGTTCCGCTTGCGCTCGCGGAGTCTTTGAGGAGCGGCAACATGGGGTTTATGGACTATTATAGAATGAAGAACATTCAGGCCGACACCGCCATGCGCGAAAACATATCTTCGGCGGACAAACCTAAAAAATAGGCGGAACGGACGGCATGGGTGAGGCGCGTTTTGGGATTGAGACCACGCGCGCAGCCCCATTCCCCCCTTGGGCTTGTGATGCAAAGCGCGCGTGCGCGCAGGTCCAGTCCGCCATGAGGCTTGCGCTCAAAGGCGCAGCGTGCAATGCGGCTAACATATTTTTAAACTGCAAAAAATGGATATATTTTCCGACATTCTTCCGATTCTGATAATCGTTCTGGTGGCGTTCGTAAATTTTGTGAAGGCCTCTAAAACGGATAGTTCGGCGCCGCGCGGGAACGAACTTCCTCCAGACGAAGGCTCAGACCCGGATTTCGATGCCGCCGCGGAAATGGTTAGGGAAATGAAAGAGCGCGCGGCGAGAAGCTCCGCAAGCGGGCATTCGCGCGGGGACTCAGACGGGTTGCCTCGAACTGTCGGCGGCATAGAGCTTGCGTACGACGACGAAAGCGGCGACGAAAAAATTGACGCGGCGGATTTTCCGGGCGAAACTTTTCAAGAGGCGCCCGAGCCCCATGAAAGAGCTGCCGCCGCGCAGCCTTCAAATGGTGGCGGAAGCATAGACTACGGGGCGAGATTGCGCGATGTGACGGAATCCGACGCATATAAAATGGGCACTCCGGCGTCTATGGTACAGCGCGAAGCGGAGAATTTTGTGCCCCGCAGTTGGGACGGTTTTGCGGAGGGAGATTTAGAACATTCTTCGGAAAACGGCGGCGGAGTTTTCGGAGTTGCGCTCGACAGCGCCGACGATCTCCGAAAGGCGTTTGTAATGTCCGAAATAGTATCAAAGCCGCTCTCTCTGAGGGACGATAGTGAAAGGTTTGCCGTATGGTAATATCGAAAGACGAGCTAAAAAGCATAGTATCGGCGCGGTGCGGTTTGCCGCAGGAGTTTTTGGGAATGCACAAGTGCAAGGGCGGCATAGTGGTGCGCGCATACATAGTAAACGCCAAAAGCTGCCATCTTGTCGATTTGCGGAAATCCGCGCGGAAATCCGCCGAAATGGAAAAACTCGACCCATCAGGATTTTTCGAGCTTTTTATAAAGGGCGCGCGCAAGCCTTTTCCGTACCGCTTCCGCGTTGAGAGGTACGACGGCGAAATCCGCGAGTTTGCCGACGCGTACTCCTTCCCGCCGAGCCTCACTGACGAGGAATTGTACCTGTTCGGGCTTGGAGACGACAGAAAGGTTTACGAGCACCTCGGATCGCATTTGCGCGAAATAGACGGGGTAAAGGGCACGGCGTTTGCAGTGTGGGCGCCGACCGCGCGGAGAGTCAGCGTTGTAGGCGACTTCGACGAATGGGACGGAAGGTATTTTCCGATGCGCCCGCTCGAAACTTCCGGCGTTTGGGAAATTTTTATTCCGGGGGTTGGCGAAGGCGCAAAATATAAATACGAAATACTCGCCGCCAATAACGACACCCCGTTTTTAAAGTCGGACCCGTACGCCGTGCGGTTCGAGCCCCCGCCGCACAACAGCTCTGTCGTTTGCGACATTGCCGGATACGGGTGGTCGGACGAAAAATGGATAAAAAACCGCATGGAAACCGATTGGGCTAAAAAGCCCGTCTCTGTTTACGAGGTTCATTTGGGCTCTTGGAAAAGAGTCCCGGAGGACGGTTTTAGGCCACTTTCCTATGCCGAAATAGGGCGCCAGCTTGCGGAATACTGCGTGCAGATGAACTTTACGCATGTAGAATTTATGCCGCTTACCGAGTATCCGTTCGACGGGTCGTGGGGATACCAAGTGACGGGCTTTTACGCGCCCACGCACAGATATGGAAGCCCGCGCGAGTTTATGGAGATGATCGATGTCCTCCACCAAAACGGGATAGGCGTGATAATGGACTGGGTGCCGGCGCACTTCCCGCGCGACGCATTTGCGCTTGCGGGCTTCGACGGATCGTGCCTGTACGAACACGAAGACCCGAGGCTCGGGGCGAATCCAGACTGGGGGACCCTCTGCTTCAACTACGGGCGCAAGGAGGTCGCAAACTTCCTGCTCGGGAGCGCGCTCGCATGGCTCGACCGCTTCCATATAGACGGATTGCGGTTCGATGCGGTTGCCTCCATGCTCTACCTCAATTTCTCGCGCGACAACTGGATACCGAACAAGTACGGCGGAAGCGAGAATCTCGACGCAATAGATTTTCTGAAGCACGTAAACTCTGTAATTCACTCCGACTATCCAGGCACAATTACAATAGCGGAGGAAAGCACGACTTTTGCAGGGGTGACCAAGCCGGTTGGCGAAGGCGGCTTGGGGTTCGACTTCAAATGGAATCTCGGCTGGATGCACGATACACTCGACTACTTGAAGGAGGATCCGATAAACCGCAAGTACCACCACAATAAAATGACTTTCCCATCGATGTTTCAGTTTACGGAAAAGTTCATGCTCGTGTATTCGCACGACGAGGTCGTACACGGGAAAAGCCCGATGGTTGGCAAGATGGGGTCGGGGTACTGGGACGACAAAATAGCGACGCTTCGCGCGCTTTACGCGTACATGTGGATGTGGCCCGGCAAGAAAACTCTGTTTATGGGCGACGAGATTGCACAGGGGCACGAATGGCGCTATGACGAATCGCTCGAATGGTCGCTTTTAAAGTACATACAGCACGAGGGAGTGCGCGAGTCTGTGCGCGATGTCGCGAAACTGTATCTGTCCGACGCCGAGCTTGCCGAGAACGACTTTAACAGCATAGGGTTTGAGTGGATAAATGCCGACGACGGCGACAACAGCGTATTTTCTTTCCTGCGCTTTACGAGCGACGGCAAGAGGTGCTACGCTACAGTAAGCAACTTTACGCCGGTCGAGCAGCGCGCGTACCGGCTGGGTTTACCTTGCGGCGGCGTATGGAAAGAGGTGCTAAATACCGACGCCAAAACTTATGGCGGCGGAGGCAGGGGAAATATGGGCAAAGTTGAGGCTGTCGCGGAGAAAGCGGCAAATAGGCGGCCTTTCGGTTGCGATATGGTCGTTCCCCCGCTTTCGACTGTCGTCTTGCTTGGATACTTGTAAAGCCTGTCAAAATTTTTTTCGTGTGTTGAGAATATGCCGGCGGACAAATGCCGCATGGGTGTTGGAGTGCGTATGTATTTAATGTACGCTATCTTGCGACTGCATAAAGCGCACGCAAAACTTCCGCAGGCAACTAAAAATAATAAGACCGAACTCTCGTAAAAATATCCCTTGCAAGGCACGTTTTTTTTATAATTGTAATAAATTGTGCGCGAATAGTTTAGGTTTATAATAAGAAAAAAATTCGCGCGAATGGTTCAGGTTGATGCAAGAAAAAATTGTGCGCGAATGTTGGTGGTAGCTAGCGTAAGAAAAATTGCGCGCGAATAGAGCGGGGGCACACGTAAAAAAATAGGCTTAAACTTTCTAAAAGCAGTGGGCGATAATTAATGAAACTTTTATTCTGATTATCCGTTATACTAAGTATGAAGACAAAAATTTTATCAATACTTGTATTCGTTATGTGTCTTGTTTCCTACGGAAATCATTTCCAGTCGGACGGCAACGGCGGATACTGGCTTCCGAACGGCAAAGGCCGTATAATGTCGGACGGAAGCGGCGGTTTTTGGCTTCCGAACGGCAAGGGCCGCATTATGTCGGACGGCAACGGGGGGTATTGGCTTCCTAATGGGAAAGGACGTATAATTCCTGACGGAAGCGGCGGTTTTTGGAAAAATAATTGATAATCTATCCATGGATTTTATGCGTCGGAAAAATGCGCCCGCATAAAATTTGCATTAAGTTAAAATATAAATACGCAAATTATTTATTGCCGCAAGACCGCCTGCTGAACCGATTGTGATGATTTTCATAATTGGCGTAAGGGGGGCTAGCTTAAATGCTCAACTGCCTGTCTATGAATGAAAAAACTCCCGTTGTCTGCGGGAGTTTTTTATTGTGAGATGTTGCCTTTAAGGATTTATTACATGCCTCTTATTTTCCCGGACGCAAGCTCCGACAGGAAACTTCCGTATGCCGCCTTAACGCCCGAGCGGATGTCGTACTTCGGCTTCCAGCCAAAAGAGCGCAGCAGGGAAGTGTCGCACAGCTTGCGCGGAGTGCCGTCCGGCTTTGAGAGGTCGTGAACTATTTCGCCCTTGTACCCTACAGTTTCGGCTACAATTTTTGCGAGTTCCGCAATGCTCACTTCCTCGCCGCTTCCGAGATTCACAAGATCCGGGGGATTGTCGAGATTAAGGAGCATAAGGCATGCGTCTGCGAGGTCGTCAACATGCAGAAATTCGCGAAGCGGAGAGCCTGTTCCCCAGAGCTCGACTTTATCGAGATTTTTTTCTTTTGCTTCGTGGAAACGCCTTATTAACGCTGGTAGCACATGCGAATTTTTTTCGTGGTAGTTGTCGCCCTCGCCGTAGAGGTTTGTCGGCATTGCGCTATGGTAGCATACGCCGTATTGCTTCCTAAAAAATTCGCACAGTTTCAGCCCTGCGATTTTTGCGACGGCGTAAGCTTCGTTCGTCTTTTCAAGAGGTCCGGTTAGAAGGGCGCTCTCCGGAATCGGCTGTGGGGCCATTCGCGGGTAAATGCAAGTGCTTCCCAAATATAGAAGGCGCTCGACGCCGGCTTTATATGCGGCAGTAATCGTGTTTAGCGCGATTGACAAGTTTATTTCTATAAATTCGGCCGGGAAGGTCGCATTGGCGTATATGCCGCCCACTTTCGCCGCGGCGATTACCGCTACTTTCGGGCGCTCTTTCACAAAGAAGTCGAGCGTCTGGGCTTGGTTTGTGAGGTCGAGCTCCTTGTGGGAGCGCCCTATAACGCAGTCATAGCCGTTGCGGCGCAAGGCTCTTTCTATTGCGGAGCCGACCATTCCGCCGTTGCCGGCAACGTATATCTTGTCAGTTTTTTTCATTGCTCTATTTCAAGGCGGCCTCGCGCTCGGCGAGCTTGAAGTCGGCGTCTGTCATTATCTCGACGAGGCGCTTAAATGTAGTCTTGGGTTCCCAGCCGAGTTCCCTCTTTGCCTTTGATGGGTCTCCGAGGAGAAAATCCACTTCGGTCGGGCGGTAGTAGCGCGGGTTTACCTCTACGAGAATTTTTCCTGTTTTTTTGCATATGCCCTTTTCGTTCTCCTCTTTGCCGACCCATTCAATTTCCATTCCCAGCCGCGCGAAAGCAAGCTCCGTAAATTCCCTTACGGTGTGGGTTTCGTTCGTGGCTAAGACGTATTCCCCGGGGGTCTGCGCCTGCAAGATTCTCCACATGCCCTCGGCGTATTCCGGAGCGTATCCCCAGTCGCGCTTGGAGTCCATATTGCCGAGTACGAGCCTATCTTGAAGCCCGAGCTTGATCCTTCCGGCGGCTCTTGTGATTTTGCGCGTGACAAAAGTTTCTCCGCGGCGTTCGGATTCGTGGTTAAAAAGAATGCCGTTGCTTGCGAATATGCCGTACGCTTCGCGGTAGTTTATGACAATCCAGTATGCGTATTGCTTGGCTACCGCATAGGGGCTGCGCGGATAGAACGGCGTTGTCTCCTTTTGGGGAATTTCCTGGACTTTCCCGAATAGCTCGGAGGTGGAGGCTTGGTAGAATCTTACCTGCCTTGTTAGCCCCATATCTTTTATTGCGTCGAGAAACCTCAGGGTTGCGACGGCGTCAACATCTGCGGTGTACTCGGGAACTTCAAAGCTCACTTTGACGTGGCTTTGGGCGCCGAGATTGTAGATTTCGTCGGGCTGGGTTTTTTCGAGTATTCTGTTTAGGTTCGAGGAGTCCGTCAAATCCCCGTAATGCAGGAAGAACCTGTCGTTAAGGGATTCGTCGTTGTAAAGGTGGTCGATTCTGTTGGTGTTGAAAGAGCTTGAGCGGCGTATTATGCCGTGGACATCGTAGCCTTTTTGCAGAAGTATTTCCGCAAGATACGAGCCGTCTTGCCCAGTTATTCCAGTTATTAGAGCCGTTTTATTTTTCATAATTATACGAATAAGGTAATTGGAATCTTATGTTTTTCAATTCAAAAAGAAACGGCAAGCCGCGAAACTCTATTTAGCTGTTTTTTTAAGTCGGGAAAAGTTTATAAAATGCGGTGCGGATTATTTTTTTTATTATATTTTAAATAATATAATTTAATCGACATTTGAGCCATATTATGTAATAATTGCTGTATGAAAAGGTCGTTAATATTGGTTTTGTTTTCTACGGCGTTTATTATTGCCTGCGGGGCTAATAAATCCGTGATTAAGAACAATGTTAGCGGCGGGGACGCCGAGGCTAAATTTATATCGGAAGAATGCTGCGTAAAAAGCGAAGAAGTGTATAAGAACTTTGCGGAGGCCGCAAACCGGATCGAAAAACTTTTTGAACAAAATAATGCGGATGCGCAGTATAAATTGGGAATACGCTATTACACGGGAGACGGGGTTGAGAAGAATCATTCCGAGGCTGTAAAGTGGTTTAGGAAGGCGGCGGAGCAGGGACATGCGGAAGCTCAATATAATTTAGGCATATGCTATGCTAAAGGCGATGGAATTGAAAAAAGTTTATCGGAGTCGCTAAAATGGATTAAAAAAGCCGTAGTGCAGGGGGATGCGGACGCCCAGTATGCATTGGGAATATATTATTATTACGGCAATGGAGTTGAGAAAAATTTAACAGAGGCTGTAAAGTGGTTTAGGAAGGCGGCGGAGCAGGGGCAGGAGAGTGCGCAGTTTAATTTAGGCATATGCTATTACAAAGGCGAAGGAGTAGGGAAAAGTTTAGCAGAGTCTGCAAAGTGGTACAAGAGAGCGGCGGAGCAGGGGCATGCGAAAGCGCAGTCCGTTTTAGGGGGATATTATTATAATGGCAAAGGAGTGGAGAAGGATATTGTCGAAGCTATAAAGTGGTTTAGAAAGGGTGCGGAGCAGGGGCATGCGGAAGCGCAATATAATTTAGGTGTATGTTATGAAAATGGCGATGGGGTAGAGAAGAATCTTGTAGAAGCGATAAAGTGGTACAAGAGGGCGGCGGAGCATGGACATGCGAGAGCGCAGTATAATTTAGGCGTAAGCTATTACAAAGGCGAGGGAGTAGAGAAGAATCATTCTGAGGCGATAAAATGGTACAAGAAGGCGGCGGAGCAGGGGCATGCGGAAGCGCAGTATAATTTAGGCGTAAGCTATTACAAAGGCGACGGAATAGAAAAGAATTTGTCCGAGGCTGTGAAGTGGTTTAGGAAGGCAGCGGAGCAGGGACATGCGAGTGCGCAGCATAATTTAGGTGTATGCTATTACAAAGGCGAAGGCGTAGGGAAAAATTTAGCAGAGTCTGCAAAGTGGGAGAAGAAGGCGGCGGAGCAGGGGCATGCGAAAGCGCAGTCCGTTTTAGGAGGGTATTATTATATTGGTAAAGGTATGGAGAAGGATATCGTCGAAGCTATAAAGTGGTTTAAAAAGGCGGCGGAGCAGGGAAATGCGGAAGCGCAGTATAATTTGGGTGTATGTTATGAAAAAGGCGAGGGGGTAGATAAGAATCTTGCGGAGGCTGCAAAATGGTATAGGAAGGTTGCGGAACAAGGGGACGCGAATGCGCAACGCAATTTAGGCCTGTATTATATTCAGGAAAAGCGCGACAATGTAATTGGGTATGCGTGGATTTTTCTGAGCGTCAAAAACGGATTGGAAGATTTAACTTCCAAACTTGCCGAATTGGAAAAACAGATGGACAAGGGGGAAATCGAGCGCGCAAAGAAGCTCGCCGAGGAATATTTCAAGGGTAATTTCAATAAATAGAATCCTAAGAAGCCCGATTATGGCCGCGTATGCCATATTTTTATGGCATATTTATTATCTGTATGAAAATAAGGCTATACAAAGAATAAATTTTTTAAGAAACAATAGGCATGGAAAAAATAATTCTCCGAATATTTTTTATTTTAGTGGCGTGTTTGCCAGTCTCAATTTTTGCGGAGACTGGCGGCATCAAAATTGAAAATTTGCGCGGGGACGCGTTCGGCAAAGCGGCAAAAATAGAAGGCATTGCCCCCAACGCAATGGCTCTTTGCATAGAGGGCAAGATACTTTACGCAGGCAGCTCCCACTACCTCTACACGGTCGATATTTCCGAGCCGATGGATCCGAAAGTATTGGGGAAAATCGGCGGACTTGGAAATGTCAGGCAGATTGCCGTTCAGAACGGAATTGCGTATGTGGCGGCGCGCGAGAGCGGCTTGTGGATAGTTGACGCGCGCAATCCTAAATCGCCAAAAGTTCTGTCGCGCTACGATTGCATAGAGCTTGCGACTGGCATAGATGTTGCGGGCGACGTTGCCTTTTTGGGACAGCGAAACAACGGGGTCGAGTTCATCGACATTTCAGATCCGGCGAATCCGGAGCACATCCGGATTGTGAAAACTCCGGAGTCCCAGTCTGTGAAATACCGCGACGGTTATTTGTTTAGCGGCGAGTGGCATTCGGGGGAGGTGACGATTTTTGACGCGCGCGACATGGCTGATATAAAAGTGGTGTCTAAACCGCAAATGGACGGCTATGGCGACGGCATTGACTTGTGCGGGAATCTGCTATTCGCCTCTACTGGCCACCATTCAAAGACTCTTGGAAAAACGAAGGAGGAGCGCTTCGGGCTTGGGCACGGACTTGAAATATTCGATATTTCCGACATCTCAAACCCAAAAAAGCTTTCGTCTATAAAATTTCCGAAATTCTACAGGATAGGCAACGACTATTGGACGCCCCGCTGCTCGGGCAATGTAGTTTTTGCCGCGGACACCTACAATGGGCTTTACGCGATTGATATATCCGACGTTAAATCCCCCTCGATAGTAGGCCGGATTACCGTTCCGCCCGCCGACGGGAAAAGCCCGTCGGTTCCGATAAGCTCGATTGCTCTCGGAGACGGCGTGGTATATTTGTCGGCTCTAAAAGGAGGGGTTTTTGCGGTCGAGTCGAAGCCTGCGAAGGCGCCTACTGAAAAGAAGGGGATTCTCCCGAAGAATGTTGCGTTTCGGGCGGAGTATCCGAGCGACAACAAAAAGTTTTTCTCATGGAAGCCCGATAGAAGCGTGCAAGTGCGCGCCGTCGCTATTGACGGCGACTACGCGTACGCCGCATGCGGCTCGGAGGGGATTGTGACGTTAAAGCTTTCGGATTCCGGGTTTAAAAAGGTCGCGCAGATGAAAATGCCATTTGCGGGCGACCTTAAAGTAAAAAACGGCAGGCTTTACGCCGCGGAAGGAATGGAAGGACTCGCGGTTTACGATATAAAATCCCCCGGAAACTTTTCTGAGATTGGAAGGCTTAAATCATTGAGCGCGGCCTCGTCGCTCGTCTTGTGGGTATGGGTTCCGAAAGGAAATTTCATTGCGGCAACCGACAGGCAAAGTGGCATATTTTTTATAGACGCGCGGGATTTAAAAAATATGAAAGTCGCGTTCAACAAGGGCGGATGCCCGGGGTGGAACAAGTATTTTTCGGGCGATGTCGTAGGCGGAAAATACGCGGGAATGTCGTACGCAAACAGCCGCTTTGAATGGTTTGACTTGTCTGGCGAAAAGCCGAAGCCTGCAAACGCGAGCTATAAGAATAACCCCGGTGTTTCAAACGGCTGCTGCGTTTTTAAGGATAGGGTTTTGTGGACGAATCGGGCCGGCGAGGCTGTGTTATTGGAGGCGAATTGCCCTGAAAATCCGGACGGCAGCCAATGGAAAGGCGTGAAGGTCGGCGGCGAAAAAGTTGCGGCGCTTCCCGCATGGGACGGGAAGAACACCGTCGCATTCACCCATAGGATTAACCGCGACATATGGCTTGCGGACTTCTCCGACGAGAAAAATCCGAAACTTATATGGAAGGCGAAAATATCGGGGAATCCCGACACTCCCGACTTCTGGAACGGTCGGATACTGATTCCCGCAGGGTACGAAGGCTTGTTGATGGAGCGCAAATAGTTTTGCCATTTGCTCGGAGGCAGTTTGCCGCGTAAGCCGGCGCGTTCGGCTCCAATTTGGCGGGGATGGGCAAAATTTCCAAAAAAAATGAAAAAAAAGCTTGTGCGGCAAACACCGTTATGTATTTTTGAAACTCAATTTACACGATGGTAGGGTATCCAAGTGGCTAAAGGGCGCGGACTGTAAATCCGTTCAGCTTTGCTGTTCACTGGTTCGAATCCAGTCCCTACCACTGTGTAATTTTTTTTGCGGCTTATGGATTTCCCATAAGTCTTTTTTTTGCGATTTTGATGGATGTTGCCTCTCTGAGGAATGGTGTCCGGCGTTGGCGCGCGGCCGCCGTTGCGCTTGCATAAACGCAATGGGCGGCAAAACGAATGTTGCAATCGCACGCTGTGCGGAAATTCCGGCTTTGCTAAAAGTAAAAAAGGGCTTTTGGCGCGCTACTCTTTATTCTCTTGCCTCACGTGCGACAGGTATTTCGTTGTTGCATTTAATGCGGAGTTAAAAGCCCCCAGACGCTCTTGGGGCAGTTTGCTGAGCGACCAGCTTATATATTTTTTTGCGAGAGGGTTGGTATTATAATTGGAAAGGAGGCTCCAGCATGCTGATATTGCGGTGGCTCCCATGAATGATTCAATATCGCTCATTTCGTCCTTAACGTTTTTTCCGGCGCAAATCAGTTCCGAAAATTTTATGCAGTTGGCTGAATTATTTATGACGCATAATATTATTTTTTCTATGGGGGCGCATTCGCCGCTTACGAAAAATTCTCCCCAAAGAATATCGAGAGCTGCGCCGGAATCGGGAATGGAATCAGTCTTGGGAATTGAGGTGACTACGTCCCACATGGAGTCCCGCAGGCCTTGCTCAGATTTATCGAGGCCTTTCAGCCTATATCCCTCTCCAAGCATTTCAAAAAGCTGTATGGTATTTTTTCGCTGTATCTTGTCGGCTTTCGGAAAATCCTTTTCGAGCTCTGTAAGCAAAAATTTATTACGCGTAAATGCGGTTTTTGTGAATCCATATACGGCGTAGGCAAAATTCCCCTTGTTGTCCGAGTATGACATGTGCGGGCTCGTAAAAATCGCGTATATTATTTTGGGGTTGAAGGACGAGTTATACTGCGCCATAGCCTTGCTTAATTCTTTCCCGTCTTTAATCGGCTCTGGCTTTTCCCATTTCGCGAGCTTTACCGGGGTTTTTGCCTCGGCGCGTTCACCCGTTTTCAGATTCTCGACTTCAAGGCGAAATTCGTAGTCGCCGTATTCGTCCGAGTCCTCAAACATATATTTGATAGTAGTCGGAAAATTGACGATTAATTGTTTGTTTTCCAACTTTCCCTTAAAAGTTTCTTCATAGGCTTTTTTTAAAGGTTCCCCGACTTTGCCTGCGTATATTTTATATTTAAGCTCAAATTCGTCGCCGTCGTTTTCAACGACTGCCACCGCGCTTGCGAGGTAGTAGGCCACATCGTTCTTATAGAGTTCGGCAGTGCTCGGGACAAGCACCGTATTCATGGGAACTTTTGCTATGAAATCGAGATTCGGTCCGGCTCTTGTTATTGCGGCGAAAGCCTTCATGGGGGGCTTTTTTTCGGCGTGCGCGAAAAGTGGAGCGAAAAGCAGAAATACGGCGGCAATGCGGAATAAATTTATGCGTGTCATATCAAAAAAAATTTTAACTTGGGATTATACAGTGTCGAGTTTTTTTTAATGTTTTAGAGCTTGGCGAAACACGGCTAATTTTTAAAATTTAAGGAAGTATTATAATATTTTTTTCTATTGGTTAAACCCGGAAAACAGTTTCCGTAAAATTTTTTTACGAAACGCTGCCGCGGGATTTTCGGCATGCGCTTTTCTTGTGACGAGCGTAGCCCTGGCGACTCATAATGAAAAGGCTGGAGCCGCGGGAAAGGCGCAAAAATCACCTTCCGACGCGGAAAATTTCCCCGCCGATTTTCGACAGCTGGGAGTCGAGCCTTTTGGCGCCCGGAATCAGGCGGTTTAAGAATATCCAGAAGGCTGTGGAGTGGTCCATAAATTTTACATGGGCAAATTCGTGATGGAATACGTATTGCCTTAGATTGTATGGCAGCAGCGCAACCCGCCAGTTAAAGGACATCGTGCCCGTCGCCGAACGCGAGCCCCAGCAGCTGTTCTGGTTCCTGAGGGAAATTCTTGAATACCCAAGGCCCGTTTCCGCCGAGATTCTTGCGCATTCCCGCTCCACGAGCCCCCGCGCAAAATCTTTGAACACCCTTTCAACCGATCCCGCCTTGTCGCCTGCCTTATAGACTATTGCCAATTCCCCCTTTGCCTGTACAAAAAATTCGTTTAAGCTTGACGGCTTCAGCCATACTTTAATTTCGCCTTCCTCGCCGAAAATGCGCGGATTATCTTCAAAATATTCACACAGCGCAATGGCGGGCGAAAATTTTTCTAAGGCTTTTGAGAGCCATTCGGCGTTGGCGCGCGCGAACTCCAAGGCATCGTTGACGGAAGCGTAGTAGGGTTTTGAGAGCACGGCGGAATTTGGCGAATCCGCCCAAAGCCTAAAATTTCTCGATTTTGCGGAGTTTCTGACGGCGACGCGCACTGTTCCGATGCGCGGGCATTCGATATGGAAAATTGAGGCTTGGGGTTGCGCCATAAGGCACTACTTTTGGGAGGATTGTTCGTAAGCTTTTTTTATTTCCGCAATGTAGTCTCGCAAGGCGCCCTCGGGCTCGATTTTTTTGTCAGCCGCCTCTTTTACGCAGTCGAATATTTTTTGGCCCAATTCGAGGTCGGGGGAGCTTTTTTCGGATACCCGTTTGCGGGCTTCGGCGAGAGTTTCGGAATCCGCCTTTTTGGCGATGTCGAGGGCGTATCGCAGGGCGGAGAGCTGCGGAGGTATGCCGTCGAAAAGTCCGCCTACGGCGCGCTTTTTATGCTCGAGCTCTTTTACTTTCTGCCATATCCCCAAAACTTCGTCGGCGTCTTTTGCGCTTTGGCCGCCAAAGACGTGCGGGTGGCGGCGCACGAGTTTTTCGGCGAGTTCTTGCGCGACTTCGTCAAAATCGAACTTCCCCTGCTCGGAGGCTATTTCGCAGTGTAGCAGAATATGCATAAGCACGTCGCCGAGCTCCTCGCGCATGCCGTTGTCGTCGTCGTTGTCTATTGCTTCCAGCAGTTCGGCGCATTCTTCGACGAGATGCCCGCGCACTGATTTATGCGTCTGTTTTCTGTCCCACGGGCACCCGTCAGGGGCGCGCAGGCGCTTTATTATTTCGATTAGGGTTTTTGTCGAATTTTCCTTCATTGCCTTTGATATAAAATTCGGCATTTACAATATCAAGCTTTATGAGATTTTCCATTTTTACTCTTAATATTTTCGCAGTACTTCGTTTTGCCTTTGACGTTTGCCGCGGCAATTTTTTTATGTGGAAAATTTTTAATCTTTTATCCCTTCTTCCTTCTCAAAAAGGGTGAAAAAGCGGTGGAGAGCGCCGCATGCGACGCAAAAAAATTTGCGGTGCGCCAAAGTCGGATTGCAGCGTTTCGATGCCGGAAATATTCTTTTGAAGGCAAATAATGTTGCCTAAATGCGCGCCGTTAAAATAAATTTGCGCCATGGAAAATAACGGACAATTTACTCCCACCCAGACATGCGAGATTTTAAGGGAGCTTGGGCATAATCCCTCAAAAAAGCTCGGCCAGAACTTTCTCGTGGATTCAAATATTGTTCGGAAATCTCTCGAATTGGCGGAAGTATCGGCGGGCGACTATGTCGTGGAGGTCGGACCGGGGCTTGGGACGCTCACAGGCGCGCTTTTGGAGCGCGGCGCAAAAGTCTTTGCCGTTGAGCTCGACAAAAAACTCTTCGCCCATCTGCGCTCGTATTTTGCGGGAAATGCCAATCTAAACCTGATAAATGCCGATGCTGTCGATTTCCCGCTCGCGGCGCTCCCTGAGCAGGTGCGCGATTTTAAGATAGTAGCAAACCTTCCGTACGCGATAAGCACCCCGTGGCTCGATGCCGTACTTTCCGGAAAATTGCCGTCGAAAATGTCTCTTATGCTGCAAAAGGAGGCGGCGCTGAGATTTTCGGCGAAAAACTCCTCGGGCGAGTATTCTCCGATTTCAATATTTTTGTCCGAGGCGTACGATGTTGGGCAGCCGCACAAGGTTTCTGCGGCGTGCTTCTTCCCGAGGCCGGGGGTGGATTCGATGCTGCTGCCGCTTTCAATAAAAAAAGAGCCGCATGTGTACTGCCCGGCGGCGAAGTCGCTCATAAGAAAGATTTTTTCTTTTAGGCGCAAGCAGTTGGGGAGCATTGCAAAGAGCGAAGGCTCAGGCGACATATCCGAATGGATAGACGCCGCCGGCATAGACCCGCGCCTGCGCCCGGAAGCTGTCGGCGTGCAGCAATGGAGGCTGCTCGATAAAATTTTATCCCAAAGGTAGGCACTTTCCCCTGAGGGATTTTCCATTCCAGCCGACTGCGCCGTTGCCGACTAAAATATTTTGCCGAAATGAAAGTGTTTTTTATAATTTTAATATCAATAGCGCTTGCGTACGCTGCGCTCCTTGTATTTGCGAGGCTGTTTGCGGAAAAGATAATATTCCCGGCCCCATCTGGGTCGTATTCGGACAGTGGGGATATTCTGCATATACCTCTTCCAGGCGGCGGAGAAATTGCCGCTGTATGGATTCCGTCAAAAGGCTCCGACCTGTGCGCGATATATAGCCACGGCAATGGCGAAGATATAGGAGAAATCCGCCCGATTCTCTCGGAATACGCCCGGCGCGGAATTTCCGTATTTGCCTACGACTATCCGGGATACGGGCTAAGCACCGGCAAGCCCTCCATCGAAGGCCTAAAAGAGGCGGCGGAGGCGGCGTACTGCTATGTGTCCCAAAAGCTCAGATTTGCGGATTCAAACATAGCCGTAGTCGGATACTCCCTTGGGTCGGCCGCCGCATGCGAGATAATTTCCCGCCACCCCAACCTCAGGTGCGCTGTCATAGTCGGAGGCTTCTCAAAAGCGGTCAAAGCGGTTTTACCGGTCGATATAATTCCGTGGGAAATGCTCGACAATTCTTCGAAAATCTCGCAATTTAAAATCCCTATACTTTTTCTGCACGGCCGCCGCGATATAATCGTGCCGTTCAGAAATGCGCGCGAAAACCTCAGGTCCGCGCCCGACGGACTTGGGAAACTCGTTGAATTTCCCGAATGCGGACACTACGGCCTTTCGGAAAATGGTGAGTATTGGCGCGAAATTGTGGAATTTATAAAGTCGGGCGGACATTCTAAACGGCGTTAAAATGAAAAAAGTTCTCGTAATACTGTTCGACAAGGTTGAAGAGGTGGAGGCATTTGCGCCCGTCGATATTTTGCGGCGCGCCGGCGCCGATGTGGTGACGGCGGCAGTGGGCGGCAAACTTGAAATATGCGGCAGGAGCGGTATTTTCGCAAAGGCGGACTCGCTTTTCTCCGACGCGGCCAATGCCGATTACGACGCCGTGGTGCTGCCAGGCGGCCCCGGCACTTCGGAAATAATATCCAACCAACAAATAGCCGATTTTCTCGCAGCGCAAAACGGGAAGGGCGCGCTAATGTGCGCAATTTGCGCCGCGCCTTCTGTTTTTATGCGCGCTGGGATTATAGGCGGCCGTAAATGCGCGTCGCACCCATCGGTGGCCGATGTCCTCGGCGGAGCGCGCACGGATTTTTCAACCTTGCGCGACGGCAACCTCATAACTTCGCAGGGAGCAGGCACGGCGGTGAAATTCGCCCTTGAAATTGTTGAAGCGATTTTTGGGGAGGCAAAGGCGGCGGAGGTCTCAAAATCAATTTGTTATAGAAACGGGCGCGGATAATGTTAGACGAGGAAGTGCTTTTAAAGACAAATAGGAATACGGGCGAGACAATGTCCGTATTCTACGCGGTTGCCGCAGTATGTGTTCCCGCGTTTATGTTGGGGGGCGATTCCGCGTGGGGGGTTGGGGCGCTGATTGCGCTCGGCATACTCGCCCCGATAAACCTCTACCACAGCGTCTCTAACTGGCGCACTGTAAGAGACGGCGCTTCGTGGAAATTTCCGCTATTGCTGCTGCCGTATATCGCGATGTTCATCATTACGGTAGTTGCGGTTTTAAATCCCGTGGTCGAGTCGGTGTATGTTTCGGGGAAAGAATGGGTGAGGTTGTCGGACAATCCGGATTTGGCAATCGTATCCGGCACTTTGAGCCCCGTTTATCCGATTACGTCAGTATTGGCAACATTATCGGCGGCGGCTTGCGGAATGTCCATATACTTTGTCGTAACCTCAAAATTTGTATTTAGGCGGATTTTCCTGTATTGCTCGCTCTTTGCGGGAATTTTGGCTCTTATAGGCTTTGTAATACGCGCGGTTGCCGCTTTTGCCCATGATAGCGCCGTGGGGTTTGGGGCGGAGGGATTCTCTCTATTCCCGGATTCCGATTCGTGGTGCGGATTTGCAATAATCTGGCAGGGGGCGGCTTTGGCTGCGGCAGTTTATTCCGCCCAGCGTTTCGCTGTGGAGCACGTCTTGTGCTCGCTGCGTTTTTGGGCAATAGTGTTTTCTATGTTATTGTGGGGTAGCGTGCAAATTTGCGGCGTCTCGGTAGAAAGATTTTTGGCTACGGTTGTTCTTGTGGCGGGAATCTTTGCGCTCGCTTTAGATGTTTTCCCGTCAAAGTCGAACCTCAAAAAATACAAGATAGGAAGAATTAGAGGTGGATTTTCGATAAAATTGAGGGGAAAGATTCCATTTATCGTGTATGTAGTTGCGCTTGCGTCTTTATTGTTTCTGTCATGGAAACAATATGGTGTATGCGGGGGTGCAGAATCGCTGTCTTTTGATCCCTCCGCGGAGTTCCCGCTTACGGACCGCCAAATAAAAGCCTACGATGAGGATTTTAAGGAAATGACTGCAAACCGTACGATGTTTGGCTGGGGGGAATCGTCTTTCACCACCGTATTCTCCTTTTTCCAAGGCGACGACTTGGGGGGAAACTCTTGGGATTCCCCAAAATCCGACCTCCAAAGATGCCTTGCTGAAAACGGTTATGCGGGGCTTGCTATTATGATGGTTGCGCCCGCCCTGTTCTTATTGGGTTGGTTGTTTAGGTTAAAAATTAGTTTGCCGTCGTTCGTTCTCGGCGCGACTATTGCGATTATGTTATTCCTCGGATGCGTTAGAAATCCCTTTGAGAATGTTGCTGTTGTGGCGTCTTTCATGGTTGTAATGTATTCGTTCTTCGGTTGGGACACGTCGGAAGGTTAGGCGGCATTTTTAGCGCGGGGGGGCTGTTTTAGGGGCGACCGCGCTCCTTGTGTTTTGAGTCTCATTCATAAATGTCCGCGATTTTTCATACGTAGGGCGGCATAAAATTCTTTGCCGCCTTCTTAATTGGCGGAAGGGGCGTTTATGCGGTTTAGGGCATTCGGTGTTGCGCATTGCGGCGCTCAAATTTTGCGGTGCAACAATGCTTTGCGCGCCAGTGCTTGCACCCAAATGAAATCTAAGAGCCGAAAATTATGCAAACTGGAAGGCTCTTTCTTGCGGCGTTTTTTTTAACTTTGCGGATATTATTTGCAGGCTTCAACGCATTATTTTTCTATGCGCGGGAGTTCCCAAAAACTCTGCAAAAATCGCCTTTCTTTTTGCGGATATTTAAAAAAAATAGCCGGTCAAAGGCCGGCTGTGTGATTGAGAAATTGTTTCGATTTTTTTTGGGCAGGAACAGAAATATGCTCTCATCGCAAATTCTGCGCGCTGGAGGAATTATTTCGATTTTGCTGCAATATCCAGAAATTTTCCCTTGCGGCCTATTTTTAAATCGGCGCATTTCTTATTCCACTGTGTGAAATGGGGCTGTTTTGAATGGAATGCGTGCGCCGCACGGTTCTTATACAGCTCAAATAGAAAGAATTTTGAGGGGTTTTGCGGCGACGAATATAGCTCGTACGACAAAGTGTCCTTTTCCGTGTTGGTGCCGTCGCGCAAAGGCTTTGATATTTTTATAAATTCGGGAATAAACGCAGTCGGCACTTCATCGAGGTCAACCGCTATGATTAACGGTGTATCGTTTGAGGAATTTTTCACAACTTCGTATATAGACACTTCCGACTTGGCTTGCGTTTTAAGTGCGCCTTGGGACTTCGCAAATTCTTTTGCATCGGCGGTGGAGGCGAACTCGGCGTATTTTATAAATTTGTCTTTATAAAATACGTTTTGCATAAAAAGCGCGCGCAGGCAGCCGGGCGCCTTCTTGGCGGCGCTCTCAAAATCCTTTTGGGAGTTGGCGTACGCCTTTATGTCGTCGCGCTTTACGGTGTCTATGGATACAAACACGCATGCCGTCGATGGGGCGGGGGCTGTTTGCGAAAAAGCCGCGGGCGCTCCAATAAAAAGCGCAAATAAAATAAAAAATGGAAGAATGTTTCGCATAATATGAAACTTTTTCCAAGCACGTTAACGCACAAACATTATTTTATAAAGAAAAAAATTCTGCAAAAGCGGCCTGCTTCCAAATGGCTAATCGTATTTTGCCGGGGCGGATTTTGCGAGGGGGGCGTCCGGAAAATACGATGTGAGCTTTTTCGACGACCTCGTAAACATCTCTGGCATGGCCTTGCCTGTGGATAGGTCCGCGCATACAGGCCTCTTGGGAGACTTGTCGAGCACGCATTCAAAATATTCGCGGACAAATTTATCGAGCTTAGCCGAGTGTGAGTGCCCAGTGTCGGCGAGTTTTATCCATGTCCATTTTCTGCCGAGTTTTCGTCCCCATGTAAAATAGTCGAAGCACGCTTTGAGGCGGATATCTTTTTCGCCGCAGGCTATTATTGCGGGAAAGTCCTTTTTTAGGCGGCGGGGAAAGTCCCACCAGCCGGCGGCGTACGCGCAGAGGGAGCCGATGCGCTCGGGCTTCCATTCGGCAAAGCGCGCTGTAAAATGCGCCCCGCCGGAAAATCCGTACATATATATTGGAAGCTCTCCGCCCTGGATTTTATCAAGCCCGTCGAGAAAAACCTGCCCAGAGCCTTTTGAGGCGTAATAGTATCCCTTGCCGTTTGTCAGGTCGTCGGTATTGGAGGCGAACGAAAGCCCCACAAGTATGAGATCGTGCTTTTTTGCAAATTCAATCCATTCTGTTTTTTTTATGAGAAAAGTTCCGTCGCTGTTGTATCCCGACGCCAAAAGCAAAAATCCCCCAGGTTTTTTTACCCCCTCCGGAATTATGTAGGACAAGTTTGCGCGCGTCATTCCCTCGGTTGGCGTCAGTTCCAATGTCTTTACGTTTTCGGCGAATGCGCTTGCCGCCGCAATCAGCACAGCCGAGGTGCATATTTTAATTGCCAGGTTCATACGCAGCATCTTCAACGAGTTTTTTTAGAATTTTTTCCTCTCCGCCGTGCGGTATTTTAAGGAATCTGCATTTGCCATTTTTGTCCGGAGCATATGTCGAGCGCCCTTTGTTGTCGAATGAAACCGCAACTCTATCGGACATATCGAACAATTCAGGCTCGAAAACGAAGAGGACGCTTGCCAAATCCCACGAAGGGCGGTCGTGCCTGTCGGATTTGCCGCGGCTTAGCATTTTTGCGTAGAGCTTGTAGGCGGCGTTTATGGGATTGTCGGGCGACATTCGGGCCTCCATTTCGCGCTGTGGAAATTTTAGGGCGCTGCCAATCTCAAATCCGCCGAATACGGAGTCGCACGGAGTGGTTGCGGCAAATATTTGCGCGGATTTTACGTCGCATTGGATATTGTATTCGGGAGAGCCGGGATTTTTGAAGTCGCCGCCCATGACGGAAAAGTATTTTATTTTTTTTGCGGCGAGGCTCTTGCCGTCGAGAGGCGATATTTCGTCGGGTGCAGACTCTAACAGGCGCACTATGTTCGTCAGAAACCCCACGGAGATGTACACGACGCTCTTGTCTTCGGACTCGGCAAGAATTTTTCTCGCCAATTTTACGGAGTCCGGAAAACCGCCGCGGGGCATTTCAAATGGGTATTTTGGCGCGCCGTCCGCATTTTTTTCCGAGAGAATTTTTGCGTTGAAAGCTCCGTCTTCCGGAGTCTTTCCATTGGAGATAAATCCGATAGGGATGGCGGGCAGCCCGTAATATTTATTTAGCGCGGCGCAAAATTTTGGCGCGTTGGGATTGCCTTTGTTTACGAGTATCCCCGCGAGCTCCGCCTTGCCGGACTTGTGGTATCCGTAGAGCATCGCAAGCGCGAGGGCGTCGTCAACATCGTTGCCCATGTCTGTATCGAAAATAACCTTTTGCGGGCTCGAATAACACGCTACGCACAAGGCAAGAGCCGCCGCAAATATTGCGCTTTTTATAAATTTCATATTTTTATATTATGGTAAAACGCGCGTCTTTCAACATTAAATGTATCACAGACGTGCGTCTATTGTGGAATTTTGCTTTGAAATAACATAAGTTTTGCGCCGCAAATTTTGCCGGTATTTTACCGTCGGCACATGGCGGCTTTAAAGACATATTGGCTGGGATTGCTTTTTTTATAAATTTTCTTTTGCAAGGTTGGTTGCCGATTTAAAGCTAAGCCGCTTTGCAAAATTGCATGCGCGGTAGGAAGTGGCGCATGGGCGGCAATGCAAAAAACTTTAACAACCGCGCAATGCGCCTGCCGCCGCCCGAGCTCCGACTATACCGAGTGCGGTTAGCGTTGCGCAAATTTGCGAGCTACGCATTTCTCCACTCGCGCGTCGGTATGCCCGCGTAGTCTCGGCTCGATATTTACAGGCTTGCCGCCTCTCTATTCGCGCCCGCGCGCCAGCAAGCGATAAGTCGGACGTCAGTTAAAAGATGGCTGAGTCTTACTATTCGCTCCCTCGCGCGCCGGTATGCGGAAAAAGGTCTTACTTGCCCCTTTCCTCGTCGAGACGGGCGCGCCAGTATGCGGAAAACACCATGTAGGCGCCGTACGGGTCGCGCTCGTGTATTTTTATTATGTTTTGTTTAAGTATGTTTTCACGAGCCGGGCTTAGGCGGTAGCCGTTGGCGAGCATCTGCCCCCACATTATCTCGGCGGCGTCGCGGACGCTCTTATCCGATACGTGGTAGACTTTGTACTTGTCGATAAAATCAGATACGGCGTCCATAATTATTGAAATTTGCAACTTGCGGCTTGGGTCGGGTTCAACTTCTCTTATGAGCTCGAGAGAGGCGTTCATTTGCGCGATGGAGTAGGGCGGGACAAGATGCTTGTAGTATGTCTCGCGCATGCCGATGAACTTTGCCGAGCCGCCTACTGCGTCGTCGTACACAGCCCTGTACCAGTTTAGGTATTTTTTATTTTTTGTAGCGTCGTACGCGGCGGCGTAGAGCATTGCGAGCCTCGCGGCTTCGTGCGGGTGAACATCGTGCATTTTTGCCACGCCGCGTTTGTCGGGAACACCTTTATGGAGCTTGTAGGTGTACGGAGGGTTTGTGTCGGGGCGGATTTCCCTTTTCATCTTTTCCGCGACGGCGCAAAAAATTGCGGCAATTTCCTTTTTCTCGGCGTCGGTCGCTATCGGCGAATTGAAGTACCGCCACAGGCCGTGGATATTGTGCGTGTATTGGTCGCGGGAGGTTTCGGGATAGACGCTTTTGCCGTCAACTGGCGAAACGCCTCGGGCGACAAAGCCGGGGTCGCCGTGGACAGTGTCGGCGAGCATCAGACCCTTGGCAATCTTCCGCGCCCAGTCTGCTGTTTCGGCGTCCTTTTTTATTTCGTACTTGTCGCAAAGGCCGGCGAGCATTATTCCGCAGAGCATCGAGCAGTCTTCAGTTCCGGTTCCGCCGCCCATATAGTTTGGATCTCCGTTTTTCTTTAGCGGCTTGTATTCGTTGATTAATTCGGGCCCGGGAATTTTATCTATGCTTCTTGTATAGAAAATATTGGTTTTGGGTGAGTAGAAAGTTTTTGCAGTCTTATCCCACAGCGTTTCAAGCTTCTGCTCGAATTTTGGGTCGGACAATTTTTCCGATGAGGTGTCAGCGAATACTGTAAGCGGCATTAGAGCCGCCGCGATTGGTATTAGTATATTTTTCATAATTATCTTATTATCGTTTTTTCAGGAGAACGCGGAGAACGCCGCATAAAGTGATGAATGCCGTGTCGGTGCGCAAGACGCGCCGCCCCATAGAGACGAGAGTCCAACCCATTTGCCTGAGCAGAATCCTGTCGGGATTTGAGAACCCCCTCTCGCCGCCCATTGCGGCGCAAATATGGGATTCGGGAGATATTTTGCAAGAAAGCTCGCCGAGGTCGGCAGTGGCTTCGTACAAGTCCGGAGCGATTTTTATGGAGTCAGGCGAGTCTATCGCAAGTTCGCGGCAGGCTTCTTCGAGCGACATGCATGTCGAAAATTCCGGGATATCCGCCGCGCACGCTTGCTCGGCGCCCTTTTCCATGCACTCGAGAACGCTTGCGCCGGAGTATAGCGAACTTTTGGCGTATGCCGCCTCTCCCTTTGAGGCGGGGTAAAATATAAGGCGGGAAATGCCGGCGCACGCTGCCTCGAATAAAATTCTTTTTGCTATCTGGGGCCTTGTAAAGGCGACAGCCACCGATATTTTCATAGGCGGGTGAGTCTCAACTTCCCTTAGAGGTGAAAATATTGCGGAGCCGTCTTTGCCAAAGTTAATGCGGCATATATATATTTTCCCGCCGATATTGCCCGCAAAAATTTCCCCGCCGTCGCCGATTTTTAGAACGTCTTTTATATGTTCAATTTTCGGAGAGCCGGAATCGAGCCTCATGGCAGAGCCTTTGGGAAACAGCACGCAATTCATTAACTGCATTAAAATGAATGGCGGGCGGCGTGTAAATAAAAATTGAGCGTGGTATTTTTAAATTGTTGAAATGCGCGCGCGGATATGTTGATATGAATCACATGAATCCACAAAATTTTACATCTGAAGACGAGGCGGCATTGCGCGAAACCCTGAAACGCTGCTCGCCGGAAACCATAGAAAAGGCCGTAGAACTCAGAAAAACCGGAAACGCGGAGCTCGCAGGCCCTGTGGTTATAGGGATAATCGAGCGTTTTCTCGAACCCGAAAAACGCGACCTCTTAAAAAATCCGCAAGACTCTTTGAGAATGGTTGACGACCTCGGGCTCGATTCCCTGACGATGGTCGAGATTGTTCTGGCGGTCGAAGACGCGACCGGCGCGAGCATCGACAACGAAGACGTTCAGAAGATTCATACGCTCGGAGACATAAAGGCATACATAGCGGCCAAGATGGGATAGCCTTCCCGCGCGCAATACCCCGGCGGATTTCCCTAAGTTTTGGGGATTTCCGCAACAAAGCAAATTGGCGCGCGTCGCTGGGCGGCGCATTGCTTGCATCGCCCGAACCGATTATCGAATATTAATATAGCGCAAATTATTACCTCAATATGGACAATTCGGAAGAGCCTAATTCCGTCGTGGTGCGTCGCCTGACAAAAATCTACGGAGGAGTGAAGGCGATAGACAATGTGTCGTTTCGCATAGGCAAGGGCGAAGTGGTGGGATTTCTCGGGCCCAACGGCGCGGGAAAGAGCACTACGATGCGCATTATATCTGGGCTTATGCCGGCAACTTCCGGAAGCGTCAGCATATGCGGGGAAAGCGTGGCGATAAACCCCGACGCGGCCCGAAGGCATATCGGCTTTATGCCCGAAAACAATCCGCTGCCGGAAGATCTCAGAGTGCGCGAATACCTCACTTTCCGCGCAGGGATAAAGGGAGTGCCGCGCTCTGAAATCAGGGCGAGGGTAGATGAGTCCATGGATATTTGCCAGCTGCTGCGCAAGGCTTCAAACAAAATAATCGGCAACCTGTCTAAAGGCTTCCGCCAAAGGGTCGGGATAGCCGACGCAATATTGTCTCGCCCAGAGGTGATAATCATGGACGAGCCCACAATAGGCCTGGACCCCCACCAGATTCTCGCAATACGCGCCCTCATAAATTCGCTGCGCGGAAAAATGAGCGTAATAATAAGCAGCCACATACTTCCGGAAATAGAGCTGATGTGCGACAGGGTGATGATTATAAACCAGGGTACGATAGTCGCAAGCGGCTCGCCAGAAAGCCTGCGGAAAGAGTTCATATCCCGTGACAAGTACGGGATTTCCCTGAAAGCCGACCCCGCCAAAATGCGCGAAATGCTCGGGTGCATATGCAGTGGGGTGGAGATAGTTTCCGAATCCAAGCCCGACTCCGCCGGATACTACGACTACATACTCTCGACCGACGAAAATTCGGACTTGGGCTGCACTTTAATTAGGGAATTTTCCAAGGATTCCGCCTTGGGATTGAGGGAGGTCTATCACAATAAGCCGAGCCTCGAAGAAATTTTCATGGCGGCAACGCGCCGCAGCTGGGAACAGACTTCCGAACTTCCCGATACCGCCGATAAGAATAGGATAAGAAAATGAGGAAATTCGGGTATCTTTTCAATCAACAGCTAAAGCAGATGTTCATATCGCCGTCTACGTACATAGCGGCGTTTCTGTTCCTGACATTCATGGGGGTGATGTACCTCTACTCCCTGATAGAGGTTAGCCGAGGCACAATAGGGCGGTCCCCGACCGAGATTTTTCTGTCCGCATTTTGGATACCGGTGCTGTTTATGGTTCCGCTTCTTACGATGCGTAGCTTGTCGGAAGAGCGCCGAATGGGGACTCTCGGGACGATGATGACAACCCCTGTGACGGCGTTTGAAATAGTGCTGTCGAAATTTTTGGCGGC
This sequence comes from uncultured Opitutales bacterium, assembly GCA_900545715.1. Lineage (GTDB taxonomy): Bacteria > Verrucomicrobiota > Verrucomicrobiia > Opitutales > Intestinicryptomonadaceae > Merdousia > Merdousia gallistercoris. The sequence continues at coordinate 38,815 of URAJ01000005.1, read as the reverse complement.
GTATTTCTTTTACGCGCTTCTTTGGGCGGCTACCCTCGTATTCCCGCTTATAACGAGCTTTTATCTCCCGCAGGCTTCGGCAGACTCGCGGCTGCTGTTTTCCGAGCAGGCTGTGACCGGATATATTTTTATACTCATAAGCGGGGCGATGTATGTTTCCATAGGCATATTTGCGAGCTCCCTTACGCGTACTACTTTTGTGGCCGGAATGCTGTCGTTTGGAATGTTGTTTTTGGCGATAGTCGGGGCGGGATTGGTTTCCAGGTTCCCGGCGGAGTCCACGGGTGCGCTCTCGTGGCTGGGGCCGGCGGTGTCGTACGTGGACACGTTTAAACATCTTGACGAATTTACAGGGGCCTTGCTTGATACGCGCCCGTTCTTTTTCTATTTGAGCACTGCCGCGGTTTTTGTGGCGTTCACATCGCTGATTACGGAGTCAAAAAACGCATGAGCAAAAATATCAGCAGATTCGACGACTTTAAATACACTACGCGCATTCGCGCCCTGAACTTGTTCGCGCAGATATTTCTGGGTACGCTTCTTTTTGTGGGGCTGAATTTTTTGGCGGCGCGCCACTACGCTAATTTTGACTTTTCAAAGAGCGGCGCGCACTCGCTTTCCCCCGAAAGCGTCGCGTACGTTGAGAATCTAAAAGCGCCGGTTGAGATATTTGCGGTGTTCGGCTCGAAGTCGGCGGAGGATCCTGAAATAAGGCTTGCCCGAAGGGATTTGAGGTCTCTGTTTTCGCAGTACGAATACATATCGGGCAAGGCGGCTCCGGTGAAGTACAGCTTTGTGCAAGCCCATATTGAGAACTCGCGCGCGGAGGAGCTTGCGCGCAGGTTCGGAAACGACATTGAGGATATGGTAATAGTCGCGTGCGGGCAGAAATTCAAAAAGATTCCGTTTACCGATTTTTATGCGGTAGAGGAGGGCAAGCCCCCGAAATTTGACGGAGAGAGGCTCGTGACTTCCGCCATTTTAAACGTATCAAAAGGCGATCAGCAAAAGATATATTTCCTCAAAGGGCACGGGGAAATGAGCTTTAAGGATGCGTCCTCAACATACGGGCTCTCCGAATTTGCCGCGGCTCTTAAGTCGCGCAACTACGCTGTCGAGGAGCTCGACCTCAACGAGGCAAAGCAGGTTCCGCAAGACGCCGGGCTCGTGGTGATAGCCGGCGCACAGGCGGCTTTCCTGCCGCGCGAGATAGACGAGCTACGCAAATACCTGATGAAATCTAACGGAAGGGTGTTGATACTATTGTCTCTCGGGCCTCTCGGAGGGCTTGAAGACATACTCTTTGAATGGGGGCTTATGAGCGACGACAAGCTTGTCCTCGACACCAGCGGAGACTACGAGAGCTCCGCGGGAGACCTAATCGCAAGGAGCTTCCCCAAGACTCCGCACCCGATTGCAAAATACCTTGTTGACATCGATATGCCGGTCCAGTTCGGATCCGTGCGCCCCGTGCGCCCCGATATGGGCGCTCCGCTCGACGACTCGCTTAAAGTGGATCCCATAATTTTGAGCGGCCCGACGAGCTGGGCGGAAATGTCGTACCGCAGGGCGGGAATGCAGCGATACGACGACTCCGTCGATTTGCCGGGGCCGCTTCCGCTGGCAATGGCGGCCTCGCGCGTGGGCGGCGACGAGCTTGGGCTTACAATTCCCGGGGGAAGGCTCGTTGTTTACGGAGACGAAAATTTTGCGGCAAACCGCTGGTTTAACAGGCTCGGAAACGCAATGCTTGCAGTAAACACTGTAAATTGGATGTTCGACGAAAACTCGATGCTCAATATTCCCGCGCGGCAGCTTGAATCGTTCTCGCTTACGTTGTCGCTCAACGAGATTGCGGGGCTAGGGTGGCGCTTTATGATACTGCCGGCGGTGGTATTGGCGATGTCGCTATTCGTGTGGCTGGCAAGGAGGAACTGAAAATTATGAGGTTTAGATTTACAATTTTTCTTTTGGTGGCAAACCTTGCGCTCTTTGCGGCGATATGGGGCTTGGAGAGGGAAAAATCTTCCGATTCGACAGAGCGCCGCGATATGGCGCCGATTACCCTGCTTGAAATTGAGGGCAAGTCGGTCGAAAAGCCGCGCATATTAAAGCTCGAAAACAACAGGTGGCGCATAGTATCTCCGATAGAATGGCCCGCCAATCTCTTTGCCGTAAACCGCATAATAAACCAGCTTGAATTTCTCGAAAAAGAGACGGGCTTCTCGGTTGAGGAGGCTCTCAAACGCGGGCACGGGCTTGCCGAGTACGGGCTCGACGACCCGGCTTACATTTTCAAGTACGGCAACGGCGAGAAAATGTACACTTTGAAAGTCGGCAAGGGCGCGCCGATAGGCAACCGTATATACCTGTTGGACTCTTTTTCCGACAGGGTTGTGGTTGTTGACAAGGAGTTCGTTGACGGGCTTGTCGTGGATATGGAACGCCTGAGAAACCAGTCGGTTTTCGACATACCGCGGTTTGAGGTTTCGGCGTTTTCGGTGCGTCTGCCGATAGTGGTGTCTCCGGCCGACCCGCGGACAAACTTTTTAAGGATAGGCGTAGTTAGCGACGCCGGTAAATGGAAGATTGAAACGCCGATAGCCGCCGCGGCCGATCCGCGGGAAGTTGACGCGTTCCTCGACGAGATATGCCGAATATGCGCGCTTGGTTTCCCGCAGAATGTGAGTTTGTCGGAGGCGGGGTTTGACGGCGGCACGCTGCCGGCGAGCATAACACTGCAAGGCACAAACAGGAGGCAGGTGCTCCTGATTGGCTCAAAAACAAAGGACGGCTCGCAAGTGTACGCGCGCCTCGAAGACAATCCAACCCTGTTTACGCTCGACTCAACATTCCTAAAAAGCCTTGAAAATCTCCAAACCACCTTGCGCGACAAATCGTTTTTCAGGTTTGACGCCGACCGTGCTACTGCTCTTGAAATATCGAAGGGCGGGAAAACCGTGTCTTTGCACAAGCTTGCGGGCGGATTGTGGGACGTGGTCGGAAGCGACGCCGACGGTAAGAAAGTCGGCATGAGCGCAGACTTGGCTGCTGTAAGCGACGTATTAAACAAGCTCTCAAAAGTAAAGGCGCGAAGCTTTATAAGCGATTCCGCCACCGACGTTTCAAAATACGGCATTGGCCAAAATTCACTAAGAATATCGGTCAAGCGCGACGACGGCGCAATGGATACCCTTCAAATAGGTTCCGAGTACGACAACGCGGGAGAGCCCTTGATGTACGCCAAGACCGGCTCCGGAAGCGCCGTTTACGGCATAAGCAAGGAGCTTGCCGAGGCCGCGAGCACCGACATTTTAAAGTACCGCTCGAAAGTGCTGTGGACTCTTCCCGAAAAGGCGTCTGTTGCGTCCGTCAAAATAGCGAGGGTGTCGGATTCGTCCACAATTTTTGAAGTTGGCGCAACGGCCGGCCGCAGCTTTGCGGATTCGGTCAAAGCCTTGCCTGCGCGCGAGGCGGCGGCAGTCGGAGAAATCGCGTCTTGCGCAAAGTTGTTTGCGGTGTCGAGGTATCTGCCGTTAAAGTTTTCGCAAAATGGTGTGGAGGTTGAAGGCAAGAAGTTCCCGTGGGCGTATTCTGTCACTGTGGCTGTCGATTTGCCGGGAGCCGGAACCACCGCGCTAAAAACCCGCGAAATACTGCTTACGGAGCGCTTAGGCGGCACGACCCAATACGGCGGAATAAAAGCCGACGACGCGGTTTTTGTCCCCGGACAGGAATTTATCGACGCGGTTTTTGAAATAATATCCAACGCTTCGGAGCCTACCGAGCTGAAAAAAACTCCCCCGCTCCCACCGAAAAAATAGCCTTGGAAAACCAGCAAAAAGAAATGTCTTTTAGGACGCATGCGCTGAATGCGTTTTGGAGGGCGCTGTATCCGCTGAATTTCCTTTTGATTCTAATATTTTGCGCGCAGGCGGTTTTTTTTTACGCCCTCAATAAAAGAGAGTTTCCGTTGCCGGAATTTGTCAATGAGGCCGTAGCCCGCGCAGCTTCGAAATACGGCTTCGACTTGCGCTACTCTTCCGCGAGCATTTCCGTTGACGGAAGAATCAAAATAAACGACGTGACTCTGCGCGCCGAAGGGACGCCTTCGGCGTTTTTTTCCGCAGAAAAAATAGATCTTTCCCTATGGCTCACGCGCCTCTTTAACGGGGAGGCCGTGCCGAGAAACATACGCGTGTACAACGGTTCGCTCGGCGACACTATACGCGGCGTGGGCGAGGCGGCGGTTTCGCATTTGTATTTGAGCGTTTCAAAGTCTGGGCAATGGTGGAGTGTCGATTCGTCGCATTTTAAAATCGGAAAGCTTACGGCGTCAGCTACGGTCGATATTTCAGAAAAGTTTTCCGTCGCAGAGTTTTTGGGAAAAAACGGGCTCGACCTGCCAGAGGCCAAAGGCAAGGAGCCGCCTTTGTCGTCGAGAATAAATGCAGCGTTTGCCGCGCTCGAGAAGTATTCGGGGTATTTGGATATTTTTGAGTCTCCCGTTTGCTCGGCGAGAATTTTTTTGTCGGACGCGGAGTCGAGCAGGGGGCGGTTTAGGTTTTATTCGGGGGAGGCGGTGTTCCCGATAAAAAATCTCGAGGCGCGCGTGGAAAACCTGAGGTTCGGAATAAGGTACGACGGCGGTAAAATATCGGACGGCCTATTTTTCGGAGCGCGCGCGGAACGATTTTTTTGCGAGGGAATGCCGCACTGCAAAAATCTCTCGACGTCCGCAAACCTTTACGGGGCGGGAGAATCCATAGTGCTCTCGAATGTCGGGGTGTCCGTGGGAAATATGGAGTACGAGGGTCTAAAAATCGACAATGTTTCGCTAAAAAAAGACTATCTCGACTCGGAAACGCTTGGCGACGACTGGTACGCTTTTGCGGCCTTTGACGACTATCGCTTTGGGGCGAGATTTTCGCTCGACAAGTATATGAAGCTTTCCGCGGAGTTTTCCGGCTCTATCGATCCAAAAATATTTACGGGGCATAAGTTTTTTTCCGACATTGCGGAATTGAAAAAATTTTCGTTCGACAGGGGTATTTCCCTAAAAGGTAATTTGAATTGCGACTTTGTCGAAAAAGATCTCGATGCGAGCGTAGATTTTGAGGCCTCGGATTGCGTGATAATGGATATTCCCGTAAGGCGCGCCGCAGGGAAGGTGGAATACGATTCGGCTACTGGAATAATAGACGCTTCAAAACTTGAAGTGCAGGCGGTAGAGGGGTGGAAGGCCTCCGGGAGATTTGTCCAAAACATAAGGGACTTTGTGTATAAAATATATGTGGACGGCTCCGTGCGCCCAATGGCAATATCGCATTTTATGGCGCCGTGGTGGAGAAGGGTGTTTAAGTCTTTTGAATTTGCGGACGGAAGATTCCCGAAGGCGGATTTTTACGTCGAGGGAAAGTGGGGAAGCCCCGACTTTATATGGTGCTATGGGAGCGCGAATGGTACGGACGCCCTATACAACGGCTCTAAGTTCGACGAATTTTCTCTAAACGTATGGGTTAATCCGTCGAGAATTTCTCTGTACGATATACGCCTTAGATGCCAGAACCGCAACGCGCACGGCAATGTGCAATGGCTTTACGGGCCAAAGGGGCTAACGAGATTTGACCGCCAGACACTCTTTATAGTGTCGGGGTTGTCGCCTTCGGAGCTTGTGTCTCTCGGAGGAAAGGACGTGTCCGATATTTTTGAAGTTGTAAAATTTTCGGAGGCGCCGGAAATTACCGTGAGCGGGATTATGCGCAATCCGTCGAACAACCCAGACAAGCTTCCCGACATATTCAATGTGTCCGGTTTTGCGCCCAAACAGACTATGATTGAAACGGCCGTATTGCAAAATCTGAGGTTTTCGGCCAAGAGCGACAAGATTCTCACAAGCGTTGACGAAGCCTCCTTTGAATTTTGCGGAGGGCATGCCGACGGGAAAATCACGCTTGAAAAGAAAGACGGCAAGATGCTTTTTGACGCCTCCGCTAAGGCGTCAAAAATGAACCAGGCAGAGTTTACAAAATTTTTGATAACGCTCGATCCGTCGAAAGATTTGGAGGGCTCCGAGGAACCTTCCGGGCAGGTAGGTGCGGCGGCGCAGGGCGGCGCGGAAAACTTGCAGGCGTCTGGCGGCGGGGATAGACAAGGCGGGGCCGGCTCAAAGAAAGAGGGAGCTGACGAAAAGGGATTCCTCGACGGCGGCGAGAGCGGATTGGTGGATATGAATTTGAGCTTAAAGGGCGACGTTGCCGACATCGCCCATTCTGTCGGGAGCGGGCATGCGACTCTTAATAACCCGGATCTTATGAAGCTGAATATGTTCGGGGTGTTGTCGAGGGCGTTTGCGGCGCTTAGGCTTCCGCTTGGAACATTCGAGATAACTTACGCAAACAGCGCAGTGCAAATACACGGCGGCGTTGTGGAATTTCCCGACCTTGAAATGGGCGGAGACGCAATGCGCATAAAGGGCGCTGCTTCATACGACTTTGTAAACGACGATATAGACGCGGCTATGGTAATGTACCCGTTTGACGGTGCAAAGGGCATGATTATGACGGGAATTGCAACCATCGTAAGCCCGATATCAAGCGTCATTCAGGTGACTGTCGACGGAAAAATTTCCGATCCGTCGGTCGGAATGCAGGTAAAGCCGCTCAACCTTATCCAGAGCGGGGACAAGATTCTCGAAAACATAAGGGAATCATTGTGACGGAAATTGCGCGCGCAGTTCGATACAGACTTTTGATTTTAAGCCGCGCACAAGCCTGCCATATGCCTTCCGACCTCTCATGAAGGCGGATTCGCCGACGCGAAAATGTTGTGCCAAGCGTCTATTTAGCGAATTTACAAGCCGAGTATTTGCTTGTAATCGGCGGCAGGCGCGCTACTGTGGCTTTCTATGAATAACGGAGAAAAATTGAAGTGCGGGGTTGTCGGCGTAGGGTACCTCGGACAGCACCATGCCCGCATATATTCCGAACTTGAAACAACCGAGCTCGTCGGCGTATGCGACGCCAATGTGGACAGAGCCAGGGAAATAGCCGATAAATTCGGCTGCAAGGTATTTAATTCAGTAGCCGAACTAGGCGAGGCTTGCCACGCAGTGAGCGTCGTAGTCCCGACCGACAGGCACACGGAGGTCGCGATGCAGCTTTTCGACAAAAATTGCGATCTGCTAATCGAAAAACCGATATGCACTTCAATCGCCGACGCCGAAAAAATCGTCGATATTGCAAAGAGCAAAAAGCTCATAGTGCAGGTTGGGCACATAGAGCACTTCAATCCCGTAATGAAATTTATGGAGGAGCGCGTCCACAGCCCGAAATTTATTACCGCGGACAGGCTTGCGCCGTTTAATCCGCGCGGCACGGAAGTCGGGGTTGTGCTGGATCTCATGATTCACGACATAGGAGTCGTATTGAAGCTCGCAAATTCTCACGTTTCGCGCATTGAGGCGGTGGGGGTAGGCGTGCTGAGCCGCAACGAGGACATCGCAAATGCGAGGATAGTTTTTGAAAACGGGTGTGTGGCAAACCTGAATGTAAGCCGCGTAAGCCTTAAAAAACTCCGCGACATCAGAATTTTCCAAGAGGGCATGTATATGTCGCTCGACTTCCTAAACCAGAAGGGGCATGTAATCCGCGTCAAGGACCGCACAGAGATTATACCCGAGGAAGTTCCGATTGAAAAGAGCGAGCCCCTTAAGATAGAGCTTGCGAGCTTTGCGGATTGCGTGATAAACAAGCGCCGCCCGAAAGTTGACGCGGTTCTCGGCATGAGCGCGCTTGAAGTTGCGCTTGAAATCACCCGCCAGATAAAGGCTCTCCAAAAGTAGTTTCCCGTTTTGCCGGAAAGCCGCGTATGAATCCAGACGTGCTAAAAATGCGCTCCTTCCATTTTGCGGCTCCCGCCGAAGGAAGGTGCGACTTGCTTGTAATTGCCGGAGAGCATTCGGGCGACGAGCAGTCGGCGCGCATGGTATCCGACGCCTTAAAGATCAATCCCGACCTCAAAATATGCGCATTCGGGGGCGAAAAGCTCTCCGAGTGCGGGGCGCAGCTTCTCTTCGACATGACGAGTTTTTCTGTTGTGGGTCTCGTTGAGGTATTGAAGAACTACGGCTTTTTCAAAAAGCTTTCCGAGGCGGTTGTGGATTGGATTGGCAAATACCGGCCCAAGGCGGTTTGTTTTGTCGATTACCCGGGGTTCAATCTCCACATAGCGTCCATATTGAAGCGGCGCGGAATAAGCCAAAAAGGCGGTGGAGACGTGAGACTCTTATATTATATCAGCCCGCAAATATGGGCTTGGAAAGCTTCGCGCAGATTTAAAATGGCGGAATTGCTGGATTCTCTCGCGGTAATCTTTCCTTTCGAAACTAAATGCTACGCCGATACGAATCTCGACACGCATTTTGTCGGGCATCCGTTTCTGTCGGACTCATACCAGCCGCCGGTAGTGTACGATACAGACGGGGAAATACTTCTTTTGTCGGGGAGCAGGGAAATTGCAGTTTCGAGAATTTTTCCCGTAATGTGCGGGGCTCTTGAAAGAATTGACGGGGCAAAAGCCGTGGCGGTCTATCCCACCGAAAGGATAAAGAATATTTTGCAGAAGGAGATTTCCCGCAGGCCCGCTCTAAAAGACAGGGTTCGCATAGTTCCCAACGGAGGCTCTTCCGCGCTTGCCGCAAAGGCGGTAATGATGAGTTCCGGGACAATGTCGCTTGCGTGTTCCCTGCAAGGGATTCCTGGGGCGATAGTTTACAAGGCCAACCCCTTTACATATTTTGTCGGCAGGGCATTGGTAAAAATAAAGTATTTAAGTATTGCCAATATATTGCTCGATAAGCCTGCATGGCGGGAGTTCATCCAGTTCGACGCTTCCGCCCAGCCTTTGGCAGAATATATGAAAGAGTGCCTAAAACCTTCCGCGCGAAAAAATTTCGCGGAATACGCAAAAATCCTAAGGGGATTGCTGCATTCCCCTCCGAGTCTTTCAGCTGCCCAATGGCTTTGCTTGAAGGGCGGTTTTTAAAGTTTTTTAGGGTATCTTTTAGATGCGGTGAGGGTTGAGCGGAAAAATTTTTTTACGCGAATCCCGCAAAATTTATATTGCATAAATTGAGGCGCACTTACCACATCGGTAATTTTTATGAATGCCTGCAATTTTATGCGCCCAGCGAGTTTTTCCCCTTTGCCTTTGGGTTAACAAATTTGCGGCATGCGGAGTTTTTTTGTTTAGACAAAATTTAGACAAAAAAAACCGCCTTTTTTTAAGCGGTTTAAAAATCCAACTGTGCGAGAATATCCCCTATAAAACAACAAAATTATTCTTCGTCGAATTTGCGGTTAAATAGAGCCTCTATTTCATCGAGCATAATCTGGGCGTCGTCGCCCTGTGCTATGAATTTAAGCTCCGACCCCTTGCCTGCCGCGAGCATCATTAGGCTCATTATGCTCTTGCCGTTGACTTCCTCCCCGTCTTTCTCAACCCATAGCTCAGTAGACGGATATTTATTGGAAATACGCACAATCATAGCTGCGGGACGGGCGTGTATGCCCATCTTGTTCTGGACTGATAAAACTCTGACTGTTTCGATTTCCGGCATGGTATCGCTTTGTTGTTAAAATGATTAAAAAAAAGCATTTTGTGCGCTTGTCGCTATCCGTCAAGGATTTTTTGCGTGAAATTTTCAAGCTTAAAATGAACGTTGCCTAAATTCGGCATATTAGGCGGCGTGCTTCCCAAGCAATATAAAAACCCCCGCCTGTCTTCCCCGACGGCGCGGCTACACTTGCCATTTTTTATTATGACACAAAAAAACCGCGCCCGTTCAAAATTTCCAGACGCGGTTTTATCGACGCAGCTTATTAGAATGATATGCCTGCTTGAATTGAGACAACTTGCGCGTGGCCCGTATATTTACCGATTGTCTGGTACGCGCCGTTTGATGTGGTGTGGTCTATTCCAGAATCGTTGTAGAAAAATATGTACATGTAGGATATATTAAATGTCATATTCTTATATGAATAACCCAATCCTCCGGCGAGCCAAGCCCTGTCGGCGCAGGGGATTCTCGCGGTTCTGTTTTTGGGGCCAACTACCGGAGATTCGTCCCAAGTGGCGCCTATTCTCAATACGAGATTTTCGTCAAATTCCGGGTAATAGTGCAGACCTACCGAAACGCGGGATACGTTTTTCCAATTTTCGTGCACTGCTTCGCCTCCAACGGTTTGTCCGGTGTCGGAATTTTTGATGTCCAGCTCATTAAAGGAATTCCAGCAAGTGAAGGAGTAGTCCGCCATCACGGCAAATCTGTCGAGCGCACCCCATAGGCGCTGGTATATGCCTACGTTGAAAGTTTGGGGCAGGACGATATTTGTGTCTATGGGGTTCATTATGATGTCTGTCATTCCCATTTCGAGATGCTGGTTGCCCTTGATGTCTTGCGATACTTCACTGCGCCAGTTGAAGCCGATTCGTCCGCCTTCAGCGTACTTTATTGTGAATCCTACATTGCCGCCGACTCCCCAGCTTTGACCGCGAAGGCTTACGGTTGCGTCCCTTCCTGGAGCGATGGGGGTCGCCTGCGTGAGCTCTGCGTGCAGGTATTGGAGGGAGACGCCGCCGCCGATTGTAAGCCAGTCGGTCACTTTATATGCTATGCTCGGGTTTATATCGACAGTTACGAGGTCGCTATTCAGTGCTTGGTAGCGCCCAACCCAGTCGTTCTCATAATCTGTTTCAAGCCCGTAGGGGGAAGTGACCGCAAACGTTCCGAGAAGGTTCTCGGTAAATTGGTGCACGAGGTAAAAGTTTGGAACGTACGAAGTGACGCCTGCGTTGCCGCCGTCCGAGCCGGATACCTCCTGGCCCATTGCGTATCCTTTCCCGCTAAAAGAAAATGACGGAACTACAAAATTCATTCCGCTGTCCATCACAGTGTCGCCCGGCCTCAGGTCCATGGCGAACGAGGCGGACGGATTCCAGAACGCGGACGACGCGTCCGCATTCGCGTTTACGGTTGAACCGGCGAGTGCCGAGCCGAGATTTGATGCGCCTTGTTCCAAAACCTGGAAACCTGCACCAAAAGTCGCGCATGCGCCAAACAGTGCGCACAATGCGTAAGCTTTCTTTATCATGGCAATAATATGATTGTTAAAAAATGTCTCTATAAAAAAAGAAACACAGTCGCGCATTATGCTCTTTTTATATTTGTTTGTGAAGCATAAAATTGTATGGTAAATTTTTTTGTATGTTTTGCGCATATTTTATTTTTTGCCGCATTGTATAGAGCTTAAAGTAGGCGGACGTTGTATGCTGCGCGCATGCATATACATTCAGTCCGGTGTCGGCGGATAAACATTTTGTGAAGGTGCTTTATTTTTTACGTCTAACCTCAGCTTAACGCTGCTTTAAAAAAAGCTTTACAAAAATATCGAATGAGTTTCTACTTTAACATAATTCCAAATTTCGAGACTAACATCCAACAAGAGACGACATGTCAGATATCGAACAAAGAGTTAAAGAGATAATCGTAAACCAGCTCAATGTAAACGAAGAGCAAATCACCCCCGAGGCCAGCTTTATAGACGACCTCGGCGCCGATTCGCTTGACACCGTTGAGCTCATTATGGCTTTCGAAGAGGAGTTTAAGGACCAGATGGGCGGAGAGGAAATCCCCGAATCTGACGCTGAACAACTCACGACAGTCGGCAAGGTTATCGATTATATAAAATCGAAGTCCAAGGCCTAATAACGACCGGCGACTTTTTCCGACGGCCCGCCGTGTTTCGACATCGTGCGGGTTGTTTTTTTGATAAAAATACAATATCAGATGCACGCCGCCAATTCCGAAGGTGTACGCGCAAATTACGGCGATATGTTGCCAAGCGCCTCGTCGACGACGGAGCGGTTGATAGCAGATTGTAAGGGAAATAATTTCTGCGTAAAATCCAACGGTATTTGCATTTGGCGCATAAAAAGATAAGTTCTTTGAAGGCGCATGCGGCAAAGATTAAAACAAACAATCAGGAAAACATCATGCCAAAACAACGCATTGTAATTACCGGGCTCGGCGTCATATCCCCTTTCGGAGACGGAATAAATCCGTTTTGGGACGCCGTTTCAACAGGCAAAAGCGGCATAGGCCCCGTGACCTTGTTCGACGCCACAGAGCTTAATTGCCGCGTGGCCGCCGAATGCAAGGAATTTGACGCCACAAAATATATGGATCCCAAAGAGGCAAAACGTAGCGACCGCTACACTCATTTTGCCGTCGCCGCCGCAAAACTCGCCCTAAAAGACGCCAATATCAAAGAGGGCGACGTCGATCCCGAAAGATTCGGAGTTCTAATCGGCTCGGGCGTAGGCGGAATGGACACCATTGAAAAACAGTCGCGCGCGTTTATTGAGCGTGGGCCGAGGCGCGTATCGCCGTTTATGATACCGAACCTTCTGGCAAATATGTCCTCTGGGGTTGTCGCGATTGACGTCGGCGCAAAGGGCGTAAATTTCAGCGTCGTAAGCGCGTGCGCTACCGGTACCCACGCGATAGGAGAGGCTCTCTTGCATTTGCAAATGGGGCGCGAAGACGTTATTTTGGCGGGGGGCAGCGAGGCGGCAGTCACACCGTTGAGCTTTGCGGGCTTTTGCGCGATGAAGGCTATGGCCACCAATTTTAACGACGAACCCCAGCGTGCGTCGCGCCCGTTTGACGCAGACAGATGCGGATTTGTCATGGGTGAAGGCGCGGGAGTTATAGTTCTGGAGCGCTACGACCACGCTGTCGCGCGCGGAGCGAAAATATACTGCGAGATTTCCGGATACGGAGCAACCTGCGATGCCTACCATATCACAAGCCCGGATATTGAAGGGCGCGGATTGGCGCAATGCCTGTGCCGCACAATGGAGGACGCCGGTGTCAAGCCCGAGGAAGTCGATTACATAAACGCCCATGGAACATCAACGCCGTACAATGATAAATTTGAAACTGCGGCGATAAGAAAAGTTTTTGGGGAGGCGGCCGATAAGCTTATGGTCAGCTCTACAAAGAGCATGACTGGGCATATGCTGGGCGCGGCAGGCGCGATAGAAGCTGCGGTGTGCGCAAAAACTATCGAAACGGGAATTGTTCCGCCGACTATAAATTACGAGCATAAGGATCCGGATTGCGATTTGGATTATGTGCCGAATGTTGCGAGAAAAGCCGATGTGAATGTGGCGATTAGCACAAACCTCGGTTTCGGCGGCCACAACGGAGCTTTGTTATTCCGCAAGTTCAAAACCGCATAAAAAACGCGTGAAAACGGGGGTTATGCTCCGTTAGAAAAGGCGTCAAGACCGCTTACGTATGTCAAATACGCAGCGCGCCCTTGACGCCTTTTTCTATACTCGCCTTCCCCCCGTTTTGACGCGTTTTTTGTGTGTTGGTGGAATCTGTATTATTGTGTATTTGATTAAAAGATGCTCCGTTAGAAAAGGCGCCGAGGCCACTTACGTATGTCAAACACGCCACGCGCCCTTGACGCCTTTTTCTATACTCGCCTTCCCCCCGTTTTTTTTAAGCATAAGCTATAATTGCGCGTTAGATTATTTGTTAATAGCGCACTGCGCTGTTCTAAGTATTTTTATGTTTTTAGGAAATTAAAGCTATAAAACATTCTTTTTTGTCGCTGATTCGGCCGCTGTATTGCCTAAAAGTTTTTGTAAAAAAACGCGCAGCACATCGTGCCGCGCGCCTTATGTATAAAAATAGATAAAGCCTACTTTCTTCTGCGTATTATTGCAATTGCAAGAACAAGAGCGCCAAGTAAGGCAGATATTCCCGCTGGTTCGGGAATTGTGAAAGTCACCGATAGAGCAGTGTCGCCAAATACAGCCTCCCATTCAAAACCGTTTGTATTTCCTTCAAAAACGGTTCCTTTCATGGTGCTGCCGGTTTCATATGTTATTACGTCGGACAACGTAAATTCCCCGCCTTTGGCATTTATGAATTCCTTCATAGAATAGCCGTCGAATACAAATTCAAGCGCCATGTCATTTATATTCCCAGTATTATTAAATTTCCCTTCAAATGCTATCTTATCGTATGCGACTTCGCCTTCAATATCGATAACGATTTTGCCGGCATACCATTCGCCGGAATCGAACGTCACTGTGCCTGCGTTTCCGCTGTCGCTTGATGTAGCGCTGAATATTGCGTCGCGCCCTGACATCGATAGGTACGAGCCTTTCATGCCTTCATACATTCCAATATCGAGGCGTCCCGTATCTACTATTACATATCCTAGATTGGCGTCAGTGGCGTCAAGAACTCCTTTTCTATATCTTATGATTTGGTAGCCGTTCTTTGCGTCGGTAGCGCGCATTGTGATGCCTAATGCCGTCGGCTGGTCAACGTATCCGAGCGTTGTGACAGCTTCCTGTTTTGAGGCGTTTGTAAGGGTAAGGGTAGTAGGAGTTTTCATATTGTTTAACCTCATAATGGAAGTTGGTCCGCCGATAGTATTCATGCCTCCCACAGATATTGTCCCGTTTGAGCTGCTTGCGTTGCCGATTGTCCAGACTAAATCTGCAATATTTGCAACCCCCTCCACTGTGAAAGTATTTACATCCGTATTTAGGCGGATTCGCGCGTCTTGCTGGCGAGATATAGTATTGAGGTTACCTTTTACAGTAAATGAGCTTATTTGGCTTACTGACGGGTCGTTTATAATATTTATTCCAATGTATCCGCCGCTTTTATTTCTATTGTAATCGATATTAAAGTCTCCGCCGATGTTGAATTGATTGCTTCCGTACATTCTTATTGTCTGAGCGACTTCCCCTGCGGCATAAGGGTTCATTACAACATTAAGGTTAAAGTCTTCCGCGAGGTTTACTATACCGCCGTATCCGAAAGAGACAAGATAGTTGTTGCTTGTGGAGCTTGAAGCGATGTTGTAAGTTAGGGAGTTTAATGCCAATGTATTCAGAACCGTTGCGCAAGCGCCATTTTCGGCATTGAATATGCCGTTATAGTTGTTCCCGAGAGTTCCGGTAAACTGCTGTGTTCTTTCTTCATCAATATACCAGTTGTTGCTTTGGTTTAAGTAGCGGGTCGGTTCTGTTGTGCTTTTGCTCTCATTAAAATATATGTTTTCCGCTGCGTAGATACAGCAGTTGGCAAATATGAATCCGCCTAACATCGTTGTTTTTAGAATTGAGCTTTTCATGATATTTTCATCTTTTGTTTTTTTTAAATTTTATATTCAAAGGTGCATATGGGCGTTAGCTTCTTCGCTTGCGCAGATATGAAAAAATTTTAAGCGCCCTCGGGATATATTTTATTGGAGGATAAAATACATACGCCAAGAATATTATCGCAAAACTGCACTCCCTAAGCCATATTATTAGTATTATGCAAATTATTAGAGCCACGAATGAGCGGAATCTCATGCTGGTTGTCCAATTAATATGCTTGAAGGACGGATAGGGAAAATTGCTTATCATAAGCCATGCAATAAGCAGCATAAGCGGAATCAAAAGCGGCGTAAACAGCTGCAAATCGAAACTCAGTATGGTCAGCGCTATTGACGCGACAGTCCCGGCGGCGGCGGGCGCAGGCAGGCCGCTAAAATCGCCCTTTTCATATTTCTCGTGCCCGTTTATGTACGGGTTTGTCAGAACGTTGAACCGCGCAAGCCGTATTGCCGCGCACAACATAAATATAAATCCGATTAGCCAACCGGTATTTCTAAGGAGGCGCGCCCATGTTTCCGACAGAATGTCGGAGGGCTGCAATATGAGAAAATACATTAGAAGGCATGGCGCGATTCCGAAAGACACGCTGTCGGCGAGAGAGTCGAATTCTTTCCCAAAAAGCGAAGTCTTGCCGCTTGCGCGCGCGACGCGCCCGTCGAGAGCGTCGCACATGAACGACGCCAATATGCAGATTATTGCCAATACATAATATCCCGTGCTTGGGGCGTCTGCGCCGGCAGTGTAGTTAGGCGTTATTAGGGCTGCAATGTGGTCGATTGTCCTGTCGGTGGATTCGGCGTTGAATTTTCCCTGTATGCACAAGATTATCGAGAGAAACCCGAAAAACAGATTTCCCGCGGTAAAGCTGTTTGGCAAAATGAATATTTTGCTTGCCTGGTGCACATTTTCCCAAAGGGACTGTTCTGACTTTTGGTTGTCGCTCATTTTTTCAGGGATTCGAGGTATTTCCAGAAGTTGTCCTCCTGCTCAAACATAGTTTCTTCTTTGAATGGCAGCTTGAATCTAAATACGAAGTCGGCGATTGTGCTTCGGTGCAGAATGTAGTGTGCGTGAAGGGTTTGGGTTTCTTCGATAAGTTCAAAATATATGCGGTAGTCGCCGGTGCGCAGGCGGTAATAGACTTTGCCTTCGCGGTGTATTCTCCCGATATCTTTCAATCCGCCCTCCAGCTGCTCCGAGGTCAAGGAGCCGAATGCGTCGATAATTTCGAGCTGGGCGAGCTTTCCGAGCTTATTGAGTTCGGCCATTGCCTGTTTGCTGAAAGTCACCTGGTACATTTTTTCCTTTTTTTGTTTATTTTTTGGGATACGCTAAACGCAAAAAAAAAATCTTCAAACAAAAATGAGATGAAACTTTTTATGAAAATTTACGTTTTTCATACAGCAAAGGAATTTAAGAATATGAAAAAGACGATGCTTATAATGGTTGCAGCTCTTGCGGGGGCGGCTTTGTTCGCGCAGGAGGCGAGAGGCTTGAAAGGCGGGCCGGGCGGCGGCGCTGCCAAGTTCGACATGCCGGGCCTGGATTTGAAAACCCGCATTCAGCTGATGAAGCAGTTTGACAAGGACGGCGACGGCAGGCTCAACGACGAAGAGCGCGCGGAAGCTATGAAGGCGTTGAAGGACAAAACCGCCGATTTGGAGCAAATGCGCAAGAAGTTTGCTCAAGAGATAATTGCCAAGTTCGACAAGGACGGCGACGGCAAACTCGGCGTGGAAGAGCTTATGGAATTTCTGGAAGAGCAGCGCAGGGTGTTTGACGCCGGCAGGCGCAATTTCAGGCGCGGACGCGACTTCGTACCCCCGAAGGAGATTCTTGCCAAGTTCGACAAGGACGGCGACGGCAAGCTCAGCCGCGAGGAGCGCCGCGCCATGTTCGACGAAGCCCGAAAAAAACGCGAGGCTCTCATAAAGAAGTACGACGCCGACGGCGACGGCAAGTTAAACGATGCCGAAAAGACGAAATTGATTCAGGATCCCGAGGTGCAGGAGATGATGAAGCGCATGATTGGCAATCCGCCACCACCTCCGCCGCCGCCCGGAGCGTAGTGAAGTTAATCTTGGGCGTGATGCGCTCCATATTTAGCCCGGTGACTGCCGGGCTGGAAATGGGGTGCGCGCCTATTTATAAAAATGAATTTTTAGAAATCCCGGATATATTGTCCGGGTTTTTTTGTGTTTCGGCGTGCGAATTTTAAACTTGCGCGTGGATTTTGAATAAATCGGCTGGATATATAAATAATGAATCGCGGGTGCGAGGAGAGATTATCGCATTGCATAATTTGCGGAGCGCGGGGATTTTATAATTTTTCGGTTTGGATAAATACGGTTAGAGGAAAATTTTTGCGCTTACGAAGTGCTGGGGGGCGGCATAAGTTCCCGACTTTTGCCTAAGAGATGCGGTGGCGGAAATGCTAAATTTCTGCATTTTTGAGCCTGTACGATGCGACCGGCGAAAAAGCGGATTTTGCGTGTTTTATTTTTGATTGCCGTGCGGATAACTAAATCAAAGTTAGAAATTACCCTGCGGACATATGCGCCCGGCGAAAAACCGCGGCGCGTGCGGGAGGTATCAAATAGCTTTTCTAAAAAAAGAGCGAACGCTCATTTTTATGTTGACAAAAAAAGAGCAACTGCTCTTTTTTTATTCATGAAAAACGATTCCGACACACATATTAAAAGCGCCGTAAAATGGCTTCTTTCAAAACAGTGCGATGGCGGCTACTGGAATGCTGAGCTCGAGACAAACTGCTGCATGGAGGCCCAATGGCTCATGGCCTCAAAATTTTGCGGCATAAAAAGCGGGCAGGAGGAGTCGATTATAAAATATATAATAAATTCGCAGAGGGAGGACGGCAGTTGGGACGTTTACAGAAATGCCGAAAACGGCGACGTAAATACGACTCTCGAATGTTATTTTGCGCTTAGGATATCTGGATTCAATAAAAACCTCTCCTTTATGAAATCCGCGCGCCTGTGGCTCTTGGAAAACAACTGGATAAACAATATAAGGGTTTTTACAAAATATTGGCTCGCGCTCTTCGGCGAATGGGATTGGAAAAAAACTCCGGCCCTAATGCCTGAAATTATATGCTTTCCTAAATGGTTTCCGTTTAACATATACAATTTTTCTTCGTGGGCGCGCGCGACAATTATGCCGCTTGCGGTTGTCGCATCCATGCGCCCCGTAAAAAGGCTTCCGGACGAATTGCGCGCCGACGAGCTCTTCCCAAACGGCCGAATCTATCCCAAAATCGAAACTAGCACACCGTCAAAATTTTCGCTCTCCGACATATTTTTGCTGACCGATAAAATAATCCACTTCTACAACGAGAAAATGGCGGACACTTCGTTTAGGCGCAAAAGCATGAATTCCGCCATGAATTGGATTCTGAAACACCAGGACGACGACGGTTTCTGGGGCGGTATCCAGCCTCCGTGGATTTACGCGATTATTGCAATGCACATACTTGGATTTTCCCCAAAACAGAAAAATATGGCCGCCGCAATAAACGCACTAAACCTACACTGGACTGAAAAAACCGAAAAGGGGACGCGCGTAAAGGCAACCGAAAGCCCCGTTTGGGATACAATGCTCGCCCTAAACTCACTCCTCGACGCGGGGGTCGGCGCGGACGACGAGAGAATTTTAAAGGCTGTGGATTACCTGCTTGAAAACGAAAATAAGACCTACGGAGATTGGTCGGAAAAATTGGGGCGCAACGTGGAGCCTACCGGATGGTCGTTCCAGCGTGCGAACAAGTTTTATCCGGATATCGACGACACCGCTGTCGCCATGATAGCCCTCGAAAAATTTAGAAAGCTGCTTCCTGAGGGCGACGCGCGCGGTAGGCGCGTTGACGGGGCGATAAAGCGCTCGATATCGTGGCTTGAGGCGATGCAGTCCAGAAACGGGGGCTGGGGCGCATTCGATAAAAATAACGACAAGTCTCTCATTACAAAAATTCCTTTCTGCGACTTCGGCGAAGTGCTCGACCCTCCAAGCGTTGATGTCACTGCCCACGTGGTCGAGGCGCTCGTCTCCTGCGGCGTTCCGAAAGACAGCGCGGGCATAAAAGCGGCCGTTAAATTTATTTTGAGCGAACAGGAAAGCGACGGCTCATGGTTTGGCAGATGGGGAATAAATTATATCTACGGGACATGGTGCGCACTTAGTGCTTTGAAGGCCGTCGGCTTCGATTCGTCCTCTCCTGTGGTTAAAAAGGCGCTGGACTGGCTTGCCGGAATCCAAAACAAAGACGGAGGTTGGGGGGAAAGCGCCTCGACGTACATGACGCCAGGGAGCGCATCAAAATCTACTGCGTCGCAGACGGCTTGGGCGCTGATAGGCTTGATGTCGTTCGATTCTGGCTACTCAAAAGAAATAGGCATGGGATTGAAATTTTTAAGGGATACCCAGACAAAGGACGGCACATGGATTGAAGAGGAGTACACCGGCACAGGGTTCCCAGGGTACGGACTTGGCGCAAAGCTTGACATAAAAAACGGCAAGCCGCTTCCGCAAGGAAAAGAATTGTCGCGCGGGTTTATGCTAAGGTACGGGAACTATTGCCATTACTTCCCGATGGCCGCGCTTGCCAAAGGGGCTATATCGGCGTAAATAAGGTTGCGCAGTAAATAGAAAGGCGGCGCGCATTTGGGAGAAAGTCGAGGAGCGCGAATCGTGATTTTGTGCAAGCGCTCGGGATTGCGGCATGAAACGCGGAATTGTGGCATTCTGCACTTGAAAGCTTCAATTAACGCTGTCTGCGCGCGGAAGTTTTTGCGTCGGCGAGCTCGTAGCTTGCGTCAATCAGCCTGTAAATTTCCCTCGTAGATACGGATCCGTCGAGAATTACGGTTATCCACCTTGTCTTGTTCATGTGGTATGCCGGCATGTATTTTTTTTCTTTGGCGGCGGGCGAAGAAGGGTCGATTCTAAGGTCAATTATCTCAACTTTCCCGCAAGAGCCGGGAATGAGTTTGTCTTTTCCTACCGTAAGGAGGACTCCATACCACTTTCCGCTGCTCTTTCTGCGGAAAACTGCGCAGTCTGAATATTTTTCCCACAGAAATTGCGGTTCGTCGCCGTATTTTTTAGATATGTGGGAGATTATTTTCTTCGTCTGCTCGCATTTAAACGCGTTTCTTTCAAAACATTCTTCGGCTATTTCCGATAGTATTTTTTTGTAGGCGTCCCTTATTTTCCCGACAAAATCCCCAGTGGCATTGGGGACGAGATGAAGGGTGTATTCGTCTCCAAATTCTTCTTCGGTGAGTTTTGTTGATACGTCTGTCGATATTTTTACGGAAAGGACAAATTGCCCGCCGAGAATCTCGTATTCGCGTACAAACGCGCCACCTTTGCGCTTGAATCCGTGCAATAGCAAGGCTTTTGAGTCGGGCGTTTTGTCCTTAAAAATTTCTTCTGCTATGTAGTCCATGAAAAGATTCGGGGCTATTCGATTTCCGAACGCCCCGAATTTGCCTAACGCTTTAAAAGCTTTGAAATTTCAGCGATTTTCGCGCGGCAGTCTTCCAGCTGTTTTTTTGCGCCCTCGATGACCTTCGGCGGCGCCTTTGAAACAAACGCCTCGTTCGCCAAGCGCGCGACTGTCGCCTTCTCGACGCCGGTTAATTTTTCCAGCTCTTTCTCCAATCTCTTGATGTCCTCCGGGCTTGCGTCGGCGCCGCTTACGTCTATATAGACTGTGCCGAGCTCCGTTATCTGGGCGGGGCCGTCGAAAGATTCAACAACGCTTATCTCCGAGGCGCCCACGAGCTTCATGAGGTTCTCAATATTGTCGGTTAGGAGTTTTTTAGAACTGTCGGAGTCGCAGACAACCCTAAGTTTTGAATCCTTGCGGGAAGCCTGTTTCGCCTGCGCTTTTAGCGCGCGCGCCTTTGTGGCAAAGTCTTTGAGCTTCTCTACTGATTCCGCCGCGGATTCGTCGAGCATAAATCCGAGGCTTTCTTCGTCAAACTCGGGCGACTGGTTTTGAATGAAATCTCCGTCTTTTCCAAAGCCCATGCTGTGCCAAAGCTCCTCCGTAATAAACGGCGTAAAGGGGTGCAGCAGCAGCAATGTTTGGCGCAGGCACAAGTCTTGGACGGCCAGAACGGTATCTTTTGCCGATTCGTCCGCCATTCTCGCCTTTGAAACTTCGAGGTACCAGCCGCAGAAGTCGTTCCAGAAAAATGCGTAGATCTCCTGGGTGATGGAGTTGAATTGGTACGCTTGGTAGTCGCGCGCGACATTTTCCGCGCACTTGCGCAGATTTACGAGAATAGAGTGGTCGTTCGCGTCGAGCTTCGCGGGATTTATGCGCTTTGCTATCGCCTTTATCGACGAGTTGTCCGCCGTCGCCCCCGCCATCTGCCTGAAGCGGCATGCATTCCAGAGCTTGTTGCAGAAGTTCCTTCCGAGCTCGACTCTTTCCTCGCTGAAAAGTATGTCTTGGCCTTGCGGCGCGCAGTTCATGACGCCGAAGCGCAAGCCGTCGGCGCCGTAGCGGGAAATGATGTCGAGCGGGTCGGGGGAATTGCCGAGGCTCTTGGACATCTTGCGCCCCTGCATGTCGCGGATAATTCCCGTGAAATACACGTTTTTGAACGGAATGCGCGAGCTCATCGTGCCCGGCAGAAATTCCAGCCCCGCCATAATCATTCGCGCGACCCAGAAGAATATGATGTCGGGCCCCGTGACGAGGTCGGTTGTCGGGTAGAATTTATCCATTTGAAGTTCGCGCATTTTTTCTTCGTCGGGCCAGCCCATTGTTGCGAAGGGCCAGAGCCACGAGCTTGCCCAAGTGTCGAGGGAATCCTCGTCCTGCACCCAGTTTTCGGGGTCCGACGGCCCTTCGACCGAAACGTGCACTTCGTCCGGATTGTTGATGTCGGGGGTTTCTACTCCCTTCTTATACCACACGGGAATCCTGTGCCCCCACCAGATTTGGCGAGAGATGCACCAGTCGCGGATATTGTCGAGCCAGTGCGTGTAGGTTTTTTCCCAGCGCTGGGGCCAGAATTTTATTGCTCCCGATTCGACCGCCGCCTTTGCCTCCTTGACTTTCGGATAGCGCATGAACCATTGGTCGGACAGGCGCGGCTCAATCGGAACGTTTCCGCGCTCGGAGTATCCGATATTGTTTTCGTAGTCCTCCACGGCGACGAGCTGTCCGAGTTCGTCGAGCTTTTTTACGGCGAGCTCGCGCGCCTTGAACCTGTCGAGCCCCTCGAAATCTTTTCCCGCAAGCGCGTTCATTGTGCCGTCGGGGTTCATTACGTCGATTACTTCGAGGTTGTGGCGCTGGCCTATTTCAAAGTCGGCTGGGTCGTGAGCGGGGGTGACTTTCAATACGCCCGTTCCGAATGTCATATCCACGTATTCGTCGCCGATAATCGGGATTTCCGCGCGTGGGAAGGGGCGGATTGCGTGTTTGCCGATGAGGTGGGCGTAGCGTTCGTCCTTCGGGTTTACGGCGACGGCCGTGTCGCCCATAATGGTTTCCGGGCGGGTTGTGGAAATTTGCAGAAAAACTCCCGGCTGTTCGGCGAGCTCGTACTTCATTTTGTAGAGCTTGCTTTTGCAGTGGGTCATTATGACTTCTTCGTCGGAAAGGGCTGTGAGGTTTACGGGGCACCAGTTTACCATTCGCTTGCCGCGGTAGATGTAGCCTTCTTTAAAGAGCTTTACGAACGCTGTGAGGACGGCTTTTGAGTAGTCGTCGTCGAGAGTGTGGACGAGCCTGTCCCAGTCGCACGAGGCTCCGAGTTTTTTCAGCTGCTCAATGATTATGCCGCCGTGCTTGTCGCGCCACTGTTTGGCGATTTCTATAAATTTTTCGCGGCCGAGCTCTCTTGCGGAGGTTTTCTTTTCCTTGCGCAGATACGCCTCGACTTTTGTCTGCGTTGCGACGCCCGCGTGGTCGGTGCCGGGTATCCATACGGCGTTTTTCCCAAGCTGGCGGGCGCGGCGTACGAGAATGTCCTGAATTGTGTTGTTTAGGACATGGCCCATCGTAAGCACGCCCGTGACGTTCGGCGGGGGAATGACTATTGAAAACGGCTCGGCGTTGGAATCTTTTTTAGCCTTGAAGCAGCCGGATTCCACCCAGACTTTATACCATTTGTCCTCCACTTCCGAAGGGTTGTATGCTTTTGAAATTTCGCTCATTATTATATTACAGTAAACTGTACAAGGATTTTAAAAGAAGGCGGCGTGTCAAGACTATTGCTTTTGCTTCGGGTCGTTGGCATTGCGGATTTTGCTAATTTTTGCGCGGGAAAAAAGAGCAGGCGGGGAGAATTTTTTATAGATTAGCCGCGTATTTTTCTTCTTTGCGCCCTGCCGCTAAACGGTGGAAATTTACGGTGTACACCGTTTTTGATTCTTGCCGCGCAGTGGAGTTTAATGTGTGGACTTTATTGCTTTTTTTGAGCCATGCCGGGCAATGTGTGAAGTATGCGTGCATATGTATCTTTGCGCGCAGAATAGGCAATTTTTATTGTAAATTTTGGCGTACTGGATAAAATTATTTTATGTTTTTCATTCTGTGCCATAAAATATGAACGGAAAAACAAATAGGATTTTAAAATGCGCGCTTTGCGCACTATTAATTATACCGCTTTTGGGGTGCGTAGAAAACCGCCTTGCGGCGATAGACGCCAAAACGGGAGAACCTATCGCAAACGCAATGGTTTTATCCTCAAAAAATCCAAAACTCTTTCCCGTCGTGGATAGCTATTTTATAGGGCTTACGGATACAAATGGTCAAATGCGCGATTTCTCCATGTTTTCCGAAATTTTTATCGTGGTGTGCGAGGGATATTACCCGGGCCTTCAATGCGCCGCATACGACAGCCGATACCTAAAAAAATTGAATCTCAAAAGGGAAGATATTTTTGTAACAACTAAGCGCAGCTTGCCGGGCGGCGGAAGCGTAATTGAGACATTTGTAAAGCCCGAGCACCGCGAGCTTGCCGATAGGCTTGAGCATACCTACGCTCTGGAAAGATTGGGCAAAGAGGAACTTGAAACAGATGAACGGAAAATATGCTGGAAAATGCCCCGCAAAGAGCGCCTTGAAAGGTATCTTGCAACCCTCCGTTCGGAAATATCCAATACCTCCGACGGAAACGATAAGAAAAAACTGTCGGCGGGAATACGGTCGATAGAGCTCTTTTTGGAGAGGCTAAATTAGAATTGTCGGGTTTCTTATGCGTCGGCGCGTCGGCGTATCGCTTCGGGGAAAATGCCGATAAATTTTGCTTCGGTGCGCGGGCTTTTTTTATTGTGGAGAATTGACGCCAAAAGCACCGATAAATTTCGCGTCGGAATGGAAAGTTTTTTATTTATGTGACAGCTACGCTAATAGGTTTAAACTCCAAAAAGATTATTTTGCTTCCGATTAGTTTTCAAAAAAAAAGCGCGGAGCGTTTCGCCCCGCGCGTATTTCATTTCCAATTTGTTTTGCGCTGTGGATCTTATCATTTTTTCGCCCCGCGCGCCGATTTCATTTACCGCGTATTCTGCGCCGAACCTCGGATTTTTTATCGTCTTTTCAGCTCCGCGCTCCCATCATTTCTCGCGCCCTTTGCCCCGCGCCGCGGATTTTTATCGTTTTTTCCGCCCCGCGCTCTTTGCGAAAGCGCGGTGGGCGGCGAAAGGCTCTATTGGCTGGTAAGTTCCTTTTGGATTTCTTCGAGCGACTTGTTTTTTGTCACCGGAAGTTTTAGAGCGAATACAAAGGTGAGAGCCGCCATAAGCGCAAAGAAACAGAAGGTCGGCACGGACAATCCGCTCTCTACGAGGGTGGGGAATACCCATGTAAGTATCGCGCACCACGCCCAGTGCGTCATGCTTCCGAAAACCTGCCCTTTGGCGCGCACGCTCGTCGGGAAAACCTCCGATATTAGAACCCATATTACGGCTCCGAGAGACATCGCAAACGCCGCAATATACAGCATCAGCGAGAACAACATATAATATCCGCCAAGAGACTCGTACTTAAAGCCCGCCGCCACGGAAAGCAGCGCGATAGTCATAAAGACAGAGCCGATATACAGCAGGTTTTTGCGCCCAAATTTGTCGATGACAACCATTCCGAGCATGGTAAATATGAGGTTTGTCATTCCGATGAAAATCGACTGCAATAGAGCCGATTCGCGGAAGACGCCCGCCGCTTCGAGTATTCTCGGCGCGTAGTAGTTTATTGCGTTTATGCCGGAGAGCTGGTTGAATGTTGCAACGAAAAACGCGATTAGAATCGGCTTCCAGTATTTTTTTTGGAATAGAGGCTCCGAGATTTCCGTCTGCGATATGGAGTCCTTTATCTGGTTTAGTGCCGCAGTGACGTTGGAATCGCCTATTCTGCTGAGAACACTTCCGGCGTCAGAGTCTCTGCCCATCAGCACGAGCCATCTCGGGCTCTCAGGTATCGTATAGAGCAGGGCGGCGAACAGCACGGACGGCAGGGCGAGAACGCCGAGCATCCACCGCCAGTCGTCTGTGAGCTGAAGCCCGCTTAGCCACCAGTTTGAAATGTACGCCGTCACGAGCCCGAGAACGATATTGAACTGAAAGAACGCGACGAATCTGCCGCGCCAATCCGCCGGGGCAATTTCCGCTATGTACATCGGCCCCACGACGCTAGACGCGCCAACTGCCACACCGCCCATAAAGCGGAAGAAAATCAAAATCCACCAGTTTGTAGCGAATGCGCAGCCGAGGGCGGAAAATAGATACAAATATGCGATGGCTTTCAGACTTGCCAACCTTCCGAATTTTTCGGCTGGCCTGCCGCAGAAAAGGGCTCCCGCGATAGTCCCGAAAAGGGCCACCGCCATTGTGAATCCGTGCAGCCAGCCCGAGAGCTGATAGTAATTTTGTATTCCCTTTTCCGCCCCCGATACAACCACTGTGTCGAAGCCAAACAGGAAGCCGCCCAACGACGCGACAAACGCGACGTAAAACATGAATTTCTTCGCTTTTTCCATAAATTTTTCCGCAATTAGAGTGAGAACTCTATCCTTCTTATGACGTGGTCTTGATAGCATTCGTCGAGTTCGACGAAATATCCGCTCCAACCCCACACTCTAACTATTAAGTGCGGATATTTTTCGGGGTGGACTTTGGCGTCGAGCAGCTTGTCTCTGTCGATTGTGTTGAGCTGGAGTTGGTGGCCGCCGAGCTTTATGAAAGTCCGCACGAGCATTGCGAGCTTTTTTATGGATTCGTCGTTCCTGAAAACGGAGCTGTCGAATTCGAGCGTCAGCGGCCCGCCGTTTGCGACGTTTTTAAGATGCGGCTTCGCGAAGGATTTTACGACTGAAATCGGGCCTTTTTGCTTCATGAAAAGCGAAGGCGAATAGTTTGCCGGGAGCACTTCGCCCTTTCTCCTGCCGTCGGCAGTTGCGCCGAGGCCCGTGGCGTGGGCGATGTAAAACATTGCAGACCCCGTGCCAACGCGGTAGCAGCCGCCGCGCTCGTTCCTCTTATCCTTAAACGCCGCCGCAAAAGAGTCGAGAAGCTTAGTTGCAATATCGTCCGCAAAGTCGTCGTCGGTGCCCATTTTCGGCGCTTCATAGCGCAGTTTTTTTAGAAGCTTTTCGTTGCCTTCAAAATCGTTTTTGAGCGCGTTGATAAGCTCGCGCTTTCCGACGGATTTTTCGTCAAAACAATACTTTTTTATCGCCGCGAGCGAATCGACCGCCGTGGCGACCCCAGTTCCGTGGACCCCGTAATTGTTGTATTTCATTCCGAGGGAAATGTCGTGCCCATTTTCGAGCGCCCCGACGGAGAATGCCGACATTATCGGCGAGGGCTTCATAAAGATATTTTTGTGCTTCTGAACCATTGCGTCGGCGCGGCGGCGTATTTCGCGCTCGACGAGCTCGTAGAAGTCCTCGAACGAGGCGCACGTTTCGAGGTCCGGCACGCAAGAGTTTACGCAGTCTGCGAGCGACACGGCGTCGATATTCGGAATGTCGAGCGCGCATTTTGGGATTATAAATTCCCAGCATGCGGCAACTACGTACTCGCAAGCGTCGGCGAGATCGTAGCCCTTCTCAACGAGGCTCGGGATTACGACGTCGTCGTTCGAGTATTGCGGGAACCCGAGCCCTATTTTTGTCAGGCGCGAGCCCATCTCAAAAATTTCTATCGGTGTTTCTGAATCGACGCGTATGTTTATTTTGGGATCGATGAGTGCGAGTTCGTAGCTGGCTTTAAGCGCCATTTCCGACAGTTCGTTGAAAGCGCGTTTCCCCGAGGGATCGCGGCCGCCGAGGACGAGGCTTTGTCCGTTGTCGCCCTGCTGCATTCCCGGATATAGGTCGCTGTCGCGGTTGCAGGCGAGGAAGAATTCTTCGAGCAGCTCAAAGGCTTCGTCTTTGGAAATTTTGCCGGACTCGACGTCGGATTTATAGAACGGATACAGGTATTGGTCGAGCCTACCGAGCGTGTTGTGGTAGCTGCCGGAGGCCCATATTGCAAAGTGGACGGCTCTGAGGAGCTGCAAGGCTTCGCGGAAAGAGCTTGCGGGATTTTTCTGCACGGCGCGGAGCGTTTTTGCGATATCGTCCTTGCCGAGCTTTTCGGCGGCGTCGGCGTATCTGCCAATCAGCCTTTGCAGGGCGGCGAGAACTTTTTCTACCGATTCCGCGAAAATTTTTGTTTCTCCTTCCGATGAAGCGGCGAGCTTTTCGGCCTCCAACCTTCTGGCTTCAAGTCCCTTATTGAGTATTCCTTCAAAGTCCGCAGATATGTTGAATACTTCTCCCTTCTCGTGTACGAAGTGCGACTTGCGGATATCCTGCCATTCAGATGGAGTCACGTAGTCGGGAATATCTTTTATAGTGCGGGTGAATACTATTTTTTCTTCGGGGAGTATTACCGGAGTTTCCGCGTCGAGGAAAGCGGCGAGCATATTGCCGGCCCTCTCCTGAAATCCCATTCCGGAGGCTCTGAAATCTTCAGGCAATTCGGCAAGCCCCGCTTCGGCCGAGCTCTTGCGGTATTTGCGGTGGGACTTGTCTATGGTTGTATATTTTTTTAAGTTTTCTATACGCTCGTTCATAACACTATAAATGGAATTGAATTGGCTGTAAAAGTATCGTGTATATCAGGTTGAATACTTGTATTAAAATCCGGAGAATACTTTTTGCCAAGCATATAATATTTTGCGCCGGCAATTTTATTATACCTTAAAAGTTCCACTCTTTTGAGCCGTTTTGCCCCTTTTAAAATCTCCGACAGCGCTTCCATATTTTCGAGAGTATCGTTCACTCCGGGTATCAGCGGAACGCGCACTATAAAATCGGTGTCTGCCCGGCACAAAAATCTTAAATTTTCGAGTATTTGATTGTTGTCAACTCCTGTAAACTTCTTGTGGACTTGCGGATCGCACGACTTGTTGTCCATGAGAATCAGGTCTGCCAATCCTACTGCCTCTTTAAATACCGAAGCTTTGGCGAATCCGCTCGTTTCTATCGCGATGTGCACTCTATCTTTAAGCAGCCTCATTGTTTCAAACAGAAACTGCGCCTGTGCAAGGGGCTCCCCGCCAGTGAAGGTGACCCCTCCCTCGTTCATCTTGAAGATTTTTTCGTTGCGCAGCAGCTTGTCGGCGAGAGCCTTGGCGGAGATTTTTTCCCCGCACATCTCCTCTACGCCGTTTTTCTTTTTGAGAATTTGCGGCTCAAATGAAATTCCCTCGGGGTTGTGGCACCACTGGCAACGCAGCGGGCAGCCTTTTAAAAAGACTGTCGTGCGTATTCCGGGGCCGTCGTTGACGGCGAATTCCTCGATTGAAAAAATAGTTCCTTCCATTACTCGACAGAGAAATTGTACGAGCAAACGTGGCAGTATTTTTCGCCCGCCCTCAGGAGTGTCGATGGAAATTCCGGCTGGTTGGGGCTGTCCGGGAAATGCTGCGTTTCAAGCGCAAATGCGCCTCTATAAATGTACGGCTTGCCGTTCTTGCCCATCTCGCCGTTGAGGAAGTTCCCGCCGTAGAACTGCATTGCGGGCTCGGTCGTATAGACTTCGAGAACCCTTCCGCTATCGGGCTCTAAGACTTTCGCCGCAAATTCAAGAGCCTCCGGTATCTTGCGGTTGAGAACCCAGTTGTGGTCGTATCCGCGCCCGCGCGCAAGTTGCTCGTTCTCGTCGTTGACGCGCGCGCCTATGGGCGTCGGCGAGCGGAAGTCGAAGGGCGTTCCGGATACGTCCGCTATTTCCCCAGTAGGTATGAGGTCGGATTTTACGGGCGTGTATTTGTCGGCGTTTATTTGCATTATGTGCGCGTTTACATCGCCGTTGCCTTCGCCGCGCAGATTGAAGAATGAATGGTGGGTGAGGTTCACGACTGTGTCGGCGCCCGACTCGGCCAAGTGTTCCACCTCAAAGCGGTTGTCGGAAGTCAGGCGGTAGGTCATGGTCACTTTCAGCTCGGCGGGGAAACCCTGGTCGCCGTCGGGAGATACAAGTCCGAATTTCAGCATGTCGGGGGCTATTTCAAGAATGTCCCAGACTTTCATGTCAAATCCCTTTATGCCGCCGTGCAGGCAGTTGTTGCCGTCGTTTTGCGGAAGGGTGTATTCCTTTCCGTTTAGGGTGAATTTTCCACCCGCGATTCTGTTGCCGAAACGGCCGATTGTAGCTCCATAGAATCTCTCGCCGGGAAAGTTTACGTATTTGTCGAGCGAAGCGTGCCCGAGGACGACATCGGCAAAATCTCCGTTGCGGTCGGGCACAAAAAGTTCCACCACGCGCGCGCCGAAGTTCGTCACCGACAATTCAAGCCCGTTGTCGTTTTTCAATATAAAAAGGCCAGTCTTTTTTGAGTCTATTTCCCCCTCAAAGGCCGCTTTGTCAACTTTTGAAAAATACGTCTTCATGAATTTATTTAATAATCTTTACATTATAGAGTCCAGAAAAAACAAGTTTTACGAGGGTTATTTTGCAGGCTGGCGAGCAAGGGTATTTGCCGAGTAAAATTTCTTTTCTGGCGCATAAGTTTATTCGATTTAATCGCAGTTCATGCGCGGGCGGAATCACTTTGCGTCACCTAAGCTTTTTAGATTTAATCGCGGTGCATACGCGTTGGGAAAAACAGGCTGGCTGATTCCCGGCATTGTGTTTAATTACTGCGCGCGCATTGCTTGTCTATCTATGGCGTGCGGAATTGAAAGCATTTTTTCAAAAACATAAAAAAGAGCTTTGCAAGAGCATGTTTGCAAAGCCAAATGCCGGTCTGGAAGAAAAACTATCGCGCGCCGGTTTTTCCGGGAATGCGAAAAAAAGTGCCCCGCCAAGAAGGCAGGGCGCATTCCAATTATTTATAGTATTTTACAAAAGCCTTTTTGCGGAGTCCTTCGACCCATTTTTGATACATCGCCCTTCCGTTCTGCTCTGCAATAGTCCATTCTATCTGTTCGCGAACGTCGTCGATAGGGCTTATGCCGTCCGGCTTTTTTTCTTCAACTTTTAAAATGAAAATCATGTCGCCGATTTCGACAGGCTCGGTTATTTTGCCCGCATCTATTGAAAACGCCTGCTTGTCGAGCAGGGGATTGAGCTCGCCCTTTTTGTACCAGCCCCATTCGCCGCCTTTTGCAGAGCTGTCGTCTTTGCTATACTTGCGCGCAAGGTCTGAGAATTTTTCTCCGGCATTGTATTTTGCGACTATCTCTTTCGCGAGCTTCCTGTTGTCTTCAAGAGTCGCGTTTCTGCCGCTCTTTAAAGTAATTAGGCTAATTTTTGCGCTTGCGGGAGTGTACCATTTGGACTTGTTTGCCTCGTAGTATTCCTTTATTTTTTTGGGGCTTATTTCGGCGACAGTTTGGCGTTTCTCATTTTGCATGTAGCCTACTATTAAATCCTTTTCCTGGTCTTGCTTGAACTGCTTTATGGTTTTGCCCTGCGCCTGCAAAAATTTTATAAATTCGGCGCGGTCGCCGTTAAATTCCTTCTTTATGTAGTCTTCAAAGTGCGAGTCCAAAAAGCTCTGCGGTATTGACATGCCCCTTTCGCGGAATTCTTTTACGATTAACTCGCGGTCAACCATATTTTGGACGATTTCCCTGATGTAGTCGCTTACCCTCTTATTAAATTCAAACTCCGAAAGCGACTTTTGGCGTATCTGCGGAATGAACGGGGCGACTTCCCTCATAACTTCGTCGCGCGTAATTACGCGGTCTTCCACAACCGCGAGAATCCCGTTGGAGCCCGTTTCCTGGGAGCCTGCGTTGCCGAGCAGCCCCTGCGCGGAAGCCGATGCCGCAAATACTGCGGCCGCAATGAACGCTATCGTCTTAAATGTGTCTTTCATTTTTTCCTTATGCTGGGAAGGGTGTATGTCAAAAATTTTTCAATCTCTTGAAGTTTGGCGACGGCGCGGCGTTTCGTCAAGATGGGAAAATGCCCGTTTAGCCTGAAATATTCTCCCCCGCCCGGGCCGGGCAGCAAAACTTTCAGTTGGGCGCCCTGCGTCTCAACTCCCAAGACTCCCGACGTCTCGGCTATTATTCTTATGCGCTCCATGTAAAAGCAGAATTTCAACGGGTCGGGGATTGGCCCAAAGCGGTCTTTTGTCTCGAACATTAGCGCGTCGAGCTCTTTTTTGGTGGAGGACATGGAGAGCCTGCGGTACAGGTCGATTCTAAGCTGGGTTTGCGGTATGTAGCTTTCGGGAATATACGCCCCGACAACCTCAGAGTTGTTGCCGGATATTTCCCTCATTCTTATTTCCTGAAAATAGTTGTCGGCCTGTGAGACGTCCACCGAGAATTTTTCGCCCTCGCCAAGGTGTATGAAGTCGAAGTTGACGTTTGCGCGGAGCACTCCGGAAGTCTTCTCGCCCCGAAGAAGCGCGATTCCGCGCTTTAAGAGCGCGCAATACAGGTCGAATCCGACCCCCGCAATGTGGCCGCTCTGCTTGGCGCCGAGCAGGTTTCCGCAACCGCGCAGCTGCAAGTCGCGGGTTGCGATTCTGAATCCGGCGCCGGGCTTGTTGTACTGGCGTATCGCCCCGAGCCTCTTTCGAGCGCTCTCGACGAGCGCCGCATGCCTGTGCAGCAACAGCCACGCATACGCGCGCCTCGTGAACCTTCCGACCCTCCCGCGGAGCTGGTAGAGTTGGGCGAGCCCGAATTTGTCGGCGCCCTCTATTATAATAGTGTTGCAGTTTGGAATATCGAGCCCCGACTCTATTATTGTAGTGCAGACGAGCACGTCGTATTTCCCCCCAATGAAATCTGACATCAGCTTTTCGAGCGCATGCTCCGACATCTGCCCGTGCCCGACGCCTATTCTCAGATTCGGGAACATCGCCCGCAGCCCTTCGGCGGTCTGGTGGATTGTCTTGACGCGGTTGTGCAGATAAAAAACCTGTCCCCCGCGGGAGACTTCGCGCTCTATCGCCTCTTTTACAGTTTCGGGGGAATACTCCCTCACAATGGTTTCGACCGGGAATCTGTTTTTTGGAGGGGTCTCCATTAGACTCATAGTGCGCGCGCCCATCATTGCAAAGTAGAGCGTGCGCGGGATTGGGGTTGCGCTCATCGAAAGCACATCGACGCCGGTTTTAAGCTTTTTTATTTTCTCTTTGTGCCTGACCCCAAACCTGTGCTCTTCGTCGATTACAAGAAGGCCCAAGTCCTTAAAGACGGTGGAGTCAGACAGCATGGCGTGCGTCCCTATCAGCACGTCTATCTCGCCCGCGGCGAGCTGTTTTCTTATCTTGTCGGCCTCCGCCTTTGTGCGGAAGCGCGAGAGCATTTCCACTACTATCGGATACCCCCCGAACCGCTCCCGAAAATTCATGAAGTGCTGTTGGCAAAGAACTGTTGTCGGGCAGAGGACTGCCGCCTGCTTTCCGCCCATCGCGCATTTAAAAACGGCGCGCATTGCGACTTCCGTCTTCCCGAAGCCGACGTCGGCGCAAAGAAGGCGGTCCATAGGCTTGTCGGACTCCATGTCGGCCTTGACTTCCGCGGCGGCGCGGAGCTGGTCGGGCGTCTCGGCAAATTCAAATGCGTCTTCAAATTCCCTCTGCCAGTCGTCGTCCTCTGGGAAGGCGTACCCCTTTGAAATTTCGCGACGGGATTGCATCTCAAGGAGCTCGGCGGCGTAGTCGAGCGCGGCGAGTTCGGCGGAGGTCTTTATTCTTGTCCACGATTTTGAGTCGAGCCGCGAGAGTTTAGGGTGGCGCTTGTCTAGGCCGATGTACCGGCTTAGCAGATAAGATTTGTGGAGCGGCAAATACAGCGTGGCGGAGTCTTCAAATTCAAGCTTAATGACTTCTTCGCTCTTGCCGCCCGTCTCAAGCTTGGTCACGCCGTGGTAGCGGCATATTCCGTGCCCGAGGTGGACGACGTAGTCGCCCTCGCAAAGCTCGGAAAAATCGAGGAGCTGGTCAACTTGCGCGCGCCGCGACAACATTCTTCGCCGCGGTTCGAGCCGCGTTTTCTGCCGCCTCCCGAAAATTTCGCGCGGGCCAGCAAAGACGACGCCCTTTGCGTTTTCGGAAAGAATTTTCCAATCCGGGCGCCTGCCTGCGAAGTCGGGTATTATAAAGCCCTCTCCGAATCCGCCCGCTACAAACTTTCCCTTAAAAGTTTTTCCCGCCGCCTCGAATATTCCGCGCGCGAGCCTTTCGTCGCCTTCGCCCTCCGAGGCTATCAAAATGTCGATGCCCTCTTCCCCCCATTTAGCGAGCCTTTCGGCGAACTTTTCGCGGCTTTTTGTCTCGGACTCAAACCTGTCGCCGCCTATTGCGCTCTCGTCCGATATGGCTGCGACTTCGGCAATCGAGCCCGCCGGAAAACTCTTTTTTTCGCACTCGCAAAACGATTCCGACGGAGTGTCGAGAGACGATACTGCGACGAAAGAGTCGGCGATTCTATCGAAAACTTCGCCGAAGCCGCGGTGCGCGTGCGCCAAATCTTCTGGCTCGAGAAATAGTTCGGGCGAGCGCGCGGCTATCGCTGAGGACTCGAAAAAAAACCATGCGGCGGGTTCGCCTTTTGGAAGGTAGTCGCACGCGTTCCACGAGGATTGCGCGCCGTTGATTTCCGGCACGGGGTCTATCGAAACCGAATCTATTTTTTGGTCCGCAAGCTGAGTGTCGGGGTCGAATTTTCTGACAGAATCTACTTCGTCGCCGAAGAAGTCGATTCTGACCGGCGCGTCCGCCGAGACGGGATAGACATCTACAATCCCGCCGCGCACGGCGAACTGCCCCGGCGCCTCGCACAAAGTTTCGTTGTAGTACCCGAATTTTACAAGGTTTTCGCGCAGCGCAGCCGGCGAGATTTTTACGCCCCGCGATATCGCGATTGACGACGCAAGCCCGGGGTTTGGCGCGGGCGCGAAGAGCGACTCTGCCGTGGCGATTACAAAAGTCTGCCTGTCCGACTCCCCAGCGGCGGCCATTGCCCTCAATGTTCCAACGCGCTCGCACGCGATGTCGAATCCGGCCGCGTCGCTCGATGAGCTTGGCGGGGGTTCCGGCAGCATTCTGACGTCGAAAGGCTTTCCGTCGAGGCTTAAAAAGTACTTTAATTTTGGGTAGAAAAACTCGCATTCCGCGGCGGAATCGAGCACCGCAAGCACGATTTTCCCGCGATTTTCACGCGCAATGCGCGCGCAAAAATATCCCCACGCCGCCTGAGGCACGTCGGGATAAAACGAAGAGTTATTTTTTTGGGGTCTTGCTACCCTCATTTTCTAAATGGACCTTTGCAATTTCCGCAGACCGAAGCGCAAAATGCGCGCCGCGCGCCAATTCGAGTGGGCGCGAAAGCAGGCCTTTGGGAATCCAATCTATATTTATCGGCTGCGCGTCGGAAAAAACTATTCTTTTTTGCCGTTTTTTGTTTTTTTCTTTGCCGCTCCCTCGGATTGTTGGAGTGTGATTTCAGGGAAGGGGAATGTGCCGCCGGTAAATTTTGATGTCTGCTTTTTAGCAGATGGCGCTTTTGATTTTGAATTTTGCGCAATATTTCCGGAATCAGCCCGCGCGCATTCGGCGGAATATTCTTTTATGGAGGCCCTCGCCGCCTTCGTTTCGGCGGACTTTTTAGAGCTCGCCGAAGCCTTCGCGTAAGTTTTGCCGCCTATGCGGACTTCTACTTCAAATACTTTGCTGTGGTCGGGGCCCGTTTGGGACAATAGCTTGTACTCGATTTTGTCGCCGTGCTTGGCGGCAAGCTCTTGAAGGGCGCCTTTCGGGTTTTGCTGGCTGACGAGCGTCGGAAGGTCGTCGAGCTTGCGCTTGTACCACGATAGAACGACATCGCGGGTCTTTTCAAAGGAACTGTCCATGTAAATGGCGCCTATTACGGCTTCAAAGGCGTCCTCGGCGGCGCTTTGGGAGTCGCGCAGAGACTCGCACCCCTTGGGCAAAATCAGGCAGCGGGGTATCCCGATGTGCTCCGACAATCCGCTTAAAAATTCCCCCTGGGTCAATGCTATTCGTATCTTAGTAAGCTCTCCTTCGTCGAGTTCGCCGAACTTTTTGAAGACGGTGTCGGTTATAATAGACTGCAAAATGGCGTCTCCGAGAAATTCGAGCCTTTGGTTTGATTTTATTTTCCCTTTGGAAAAACCGACCGCGCCGGGGTGGGTCAGCGACTCTTTTAGGAGGGATTTGTCCGAGAATTTGTACCCAATGCTTTTTTCAAGAGATGAGAACAAGTCGTTCTCGGCTGCTTCCGCCGCCTTTGAGCGCGCTTTTTTCGCCTTGCGCATCGCCTTTGCGCGGCGCGTGACGGAGGGCTTGAATAGGCGCTTTATGTATTTTGGCAAGTCCATGGCTATTGGCGCAGGCCGAAACGTTTATCGACTTCCTTGGCGAGCTTTTCGTATGCGAATGCGCCCTCGTTCCATTTCGCGTATTCAAATATTGTCTTGCCGAAGCTCGGAGCTTCGGCGAGCCTTACCGTGCGCGGGATAAGTGTCTTGAAAACGAGGGGGCCCATGTAGTTTTTAACCTCTGAGAGCACCTGCTTCGAGAGGTTTGTGCGCGAGTCGTACATCGTCATGATAACGCCCCCGACTTCGAGGGTGTCGCTGATGCCCGCGTTGCGCAGCTGTTCGACAACCCCCATAATTTGCCCCAAGCCCTCCATTGCCAAGTATTCGCACTGCAAGGCGATAAGCAGGTAGTCCGCGGCGGCGAGCGAATTCATTGACAGTAGGCCGAGCGACGGCGGGGCGTCGATTACAATGGCGTCAAAGTCGCCGCTTTCCTTTAAAGGTTTCAGGCAGTCGCGAAGGCGCACGAGGTAGTTTTCCTCGCCAGACAGCTCGACCTCTATTGCGGACATATCTGTTTCCGAGGGGATTATCCATAGGTTTTGGCGCTGTGTCTGAATGAGCTTGTCGCGGGCGGAGCCTTCGCCGTGGAGAACTTGGTAGAGACTGCCGCCGAGGGATTTTTCGTATCCGAGGGCGCTTGTGGCGCTGGCCTGTTGGTCCATGTCAACGAGTACAGTTCTGATTCTGCGCCTCGCGAGCCCAGCCGCGAGATTTACGGCGGTGGTTGTCTTGCCGACTCCGCCCTTTTGGTTAGCGATTGCGAAAATTTTAGCTGCCATAACGCCTTTATTGTATGTTGCGATTCATTATTCGGACAAAAAATAAAATGGCCGAATTTTTTGCGCTTGCAAGACAAGTCTTAATGTTTTGGAATTTGGGGCAACAAAATTCGCAGGCATAAAAGCCGGGAAAATATACGCTCCCGTAGTTCAATGGATAGAGCAACGGTTTCCGGTACCGTTAATCGGGGTTCGAGTCCCCGCGGGAGTGCTTATTGCAAAGTGAAGTTTACGTGCGGGGCGAGTGGCTGGTACGCGGCGCAATCTTTTGACAGCGGCGGGTCTTACAGCGGGGCGATGGAATTGAAGTAAATTGCAGATGGTGTAATTGCCAAATACTGCGCGTTTTTGAAAGTTTATTTGGCAGAGAATCTTGCGATATTTATGGCAATAAATTAACTGGAAAAATAAAATTTTAGAATGCAGATAAGTTTTATTTATCTTCCCATTTTGTAATTCGCGGAATCCAGCGCGGGACGTTTTTTTTGTATCTTGCATACTCTTCCCCAAAACGCTTTTCGAGCCCGATTTCCTCCGAATATTTGAAGTAAAAAGTATTTATTATAAAAAATGCGGCTCCCCAGATGAAAACCCCCAAAGACGCAAAAACGGCCGCTTCCCCCATAATCATCATGATTACCCCCGAGAGCATCGGGTTGCGGACGTGCGAGTAGGGGCCGGATACTACCAATTTTTTAGTAGGCGCCCACGGCGCAAGTGTGCCTTTGCCTATTTTTGCAAATAGTAGCATTGTCCATACGGCAAGGAACAATCCCGCAAAAAAAATAAGAGCTCCAAAAACTATCGGAAGCGCGCCGCTTGAAAACGATAGATTGTCTGTAAAAAACAATATTATAAACGGTATAGTTACCGTTGCATTAAACGGCAGTGCGATAATCGCTTTTAACCATTGCAATTTCATAGTACATTTGGCACAGGTTAGTATCCTTATGCTTTAAAGCGAAAAGAGAATTAGAAAAACTTTTTCCGATTTATTTTTGTCGTCGCAAAACGCGTGAATCAGAATGCATTCAATGCCGTTTTTATCGGGAAGGGCGAGTGAGCCCTTGTAGGACGCGTCTTTGAAATTGCAGTCGATATCGAACGCCAGGGTGGAGTCGCCCTGATTTTTTATCTTTACGTTTGCGCGCGGGTCGCGCATGGAGTCGGAAAGTTTTAGAAATTCCGATTTTGGATTTTCTCCATTTGCGCTTCGGATGTACGCCAGATAAAACTGCCGGGTGGCACCGCCTCGATTTTGGGAAGCCCTAAAATCGTCGATTATTTTTTTGCACAATTCCGGAAGTTTTTGGTTAGGTTTTTTTGAAATGCGTGGATTGGAGATTTTCAAATTTCTGATATGTGGCGAATTATTGAGGGATTCGAGTATTGGATAGTATTTTGCCAATTCCCCAGTTGGGAAGTTGCCAGTGGATATTGTCCATTTGCCGGAGTCCAATTTTAGGGGAGTAAAACTGCCGTTTGTACAAATTATGAAGCAATAGTCTCCGGATAAAATATAGCCTTTGATTTGCTGCTCGATGAATGCAAGCTTGGAGTTTGACATCTTTTCGCGCATTTTTTTTGGGTAGAAAGAGGAAAATTTTTCGATATTCCCTTTTTTTAGATAGTACATTGCATTATTGTATGCGGAAATGGGGGAATCGCCGCCAATGACTTTTTCGCCGATTCCGCTGGCGGGGGAATCAAACCAATCGCCACGTATTTTTATTTCTTTTGAGCCGTCTTTGCCGTCGGGAATTTTGACGGAGACTTCGCGCGGATTATATTGTATTGATTCTATTGGAGCTGCGCAGATTGCGGCCGCGGCTGTGATTACAGCTAAAAAGAGACAAATTCTCATATAAGGAATCGATTTATATTCGCTCTTCGTCAAACTCAGTGGGATGAGGAAGAAAGAGGGGATAAGAGAAGAA
>URAJ01000004.1 GCA_900545715.1 uncultured Opitutales bacterium | reverse complement strand
ATTTAGCCTTCCCCAGAAAATTCCGCCTCTGGATTTCAGTTTTTCGAGGGAGGACGCCGTATATGGGGAGACGTAATTTTCGAGTATTTTGCTGGCGCATGTCAGCTTTTGTCCGCGCACTGCAAGCACGTCTTTTAGGCCAATCGGAATGCCTTCGAGCGCGCCGCGCTTTTTACCTTCTGCGCGGAGAGAATCCGAGATAGATGCTTCGGCGAGCAATTCGTCCTCGTTTGCGGACAAAAACGCTCCGACCTTTCCGTCAACGGAATTTTTCCGTTCGATGACCGCCTTTGCCAATTCAACCGCCGATATTTCCTTTGAATCCAGCATGGATTCGAGTTCGGATATCGTTTTGTAAAAAATTTCCATCGTAAAAAAAGCTTGGGTTATACAAATTTTTTAGGCGTCGTCGACCACTTTGGGGACGCATATCTGGTTGTCGCGTGCGGCCGGCGCATTCATTAGCGCCTCTTGAACTGGCATTGCCGGCGTCGGGACATCGTCGCGCATTACATTGTACATTGCGTGCGCGTGCGCGCTCGGCTCAACGCCCGAAACGTCTATTTCCGAAAGTTTCTGAAAATATTCGAGAATCTGCCCGAGCTGGCGCGAATACGTTTCCTTTTCCGCCGGCGTTAACTCTATCCTCGCAAGTTTTGCGACATAGTCGATGTCGATATTAGGGTTTTCCATTCCGCAAAAATCGCAAAATACATCAGCCTTGACAAGGAATTTTTTATCCGGATAGCGGCTTTTGAAATATCTTGGCACGCAGCGCCTGCAAACAATAAAAATCCCGCAAAACTTCTTATAAAAAACTGCGTGATTTTATTTTCGGCATAAAAAAAGCCGAGGCGGGCGGCGGAAGTGGGCGGCGCCCCGCGGATTTTTTATATTTTAGGTCGAGACGGGCGGTTGGGGGAAGGAAAAGGTCCACTATATAATAGATGAAGCTCCAACAACTTTCTAAATTCTGCAAAAACGCGGGTTTAACCTAAAAAATGCGGGGAAAATCGGGATAATTTTACGCCTATTTACAGAAAATTCGAGCCTTTTAAAGTTTTTGTATCCATAAAAAACCTGCCGATAAAAATCTCCCGCAAAGTCTTTTTAATCCGCAATACGCCTGCTAATTATATACTGCAAAAAAAAACTTTCGCAATCATTTTAGAGCCGTAAAGCGCCCGAATGCCCTGGCAACGTCAAAATTTTTCCAACCACAAAACAGAAAAATTCCGCGAAAATTTTCTCATTGCAATAGGCAGGGTCTTTCGCAACTCGCCCAAGAATTTTTTATCAAACCTCATAGAAAAATAACCCGCCGCAAAAAATTCGATTGAAAACGATAGTTAAAAATGGGGTTGACAAGTTTCGGGAAATTGATTCCATAGTTGGTCTTTAACAATTTTTTAAAGAGAACACACGCAATGAATCCCACATATAAACCCTCCAAATTAAAACGCGCACGCCGCTGCGGCTGGCGCGCCAGAATGCAAACCCGCGGCGGCCGCTCTGTAATCGCCGCCCGCAGACAAAAGGGACGCAAGCGCCTCGTAACCAAATAGGCGAAACTCGGCCGTGCGCTTCGGCAAAATCAACAGGCTGCACTTGGCAAAAGACTTTGAGCTTGTCAAAGCTGACTCTACGAAGGCGGATTGTTCCGCCTTCGTCTTTTATCTGCGCGCCACTCCCGAAAAAGACTTTTCAAGGCTCGGGGTTGTGACGAGCAGAAAAGTCGGCTGCGCCGTAGAGCGCAACCGCGCGCGCCGTGTAATGCGCGAAATTTTTAGAAAAAACGCCCCAAACTTTGCCAAGGCGTGCGACATAATAATATTTATGCGCAGGGGCTGGAGCAAATTCGACTTCAAAACGCTCGACGAAAAATTTGCAAACGCCGCAAGCGCGGCAATAAGAAAAATCGACCGTGCCGGAAAAGGGGGAAAGTAAAAACCGGCAAAAAGTCGGCATACTGGCGGCGGCGGCCTGCCTTTGCGTGAGATTTTACCAAATCGCGATTTCCCCCATACTGCATACAATTCCCGGCAGCGGCTGCCGCTTCTACCCCACATGCTCGCAATACGCAATCGACGCCATAAAAAAGCACGGCGTTATAAAGGGCTGCATAATGGGGTTTTTCAGGATTCTAAGATGCAACCCCCTGTGCGAGGGCGGAATCGACCCCGTTCCCGACAACTTTACTTTTCGCGGGCTTTTCAGAAGGAATACCGACCCGGAAAATTCCGACAGCGGCACTTGCGCAGGCGGCGCCCACCGGCAAAAAAAATTGGGTAAAACGCTTAAAAAAGATTGATTGCGGCAAATCCTTTATTAAAAAGAACCGAATATAAATTTATACAAAGCGCCGCGCGTTTTGGCGCGGCTAACCGAAAAAATGGATAAGAAAAACACCATAATTGGAGTAATCCTCCTATTAGCGGCGATGTACTTTATGTACGACTCGTCGACGAAGGAGGCAGCCGCCGAAAAATACGCGCGCGCGGCGCGCGCTGAACAGACGGCGAAGCTCTCCGCACCGCAAGAGAAGTCAACGCCGGCAGTCCAGACGCAAAAGCAGTCGCCGTTCGCCCCCGACGAAAATATCCCCGAGAAAATCGTCTACCTCGAGAACGATAAAATGCGGATAAACTTTACGAACAAGGGCGCGGCCATAAAAAACGTCGAATTGCGCGAATATCCGAAATCGCAGGGCTCAAAAGAACCGTTTGTATTTAACGACATAGACGCGCGCGTGCCCGCGATGGGCCTTTCGATATTCGACAGCGCCCAGAGCGAAATTCCCCTTCCGATACAAAATTCCTTTGCGCTCGTAGATTCCACAAAAGATTCCGTCACTTACAGCCTGCGCATAGAAAACAAATTCGAGATAACCCGCAAGTACCAGCTTGTCAACAATCCCGAAATAGACGCAGCCCCCTACACTCTCGCTACGGCAACTTCAATAAAAAACATCTCCTCGCAGCCGCAGTCGGTCGGGGAATTGTTCGTGTGCCTCGGCGCCGTGCCGCCGACGGAAAGCGACGTTTACGGAACGAATCTTGCGGTCGCCCTCTACGACGGCGACAAGAGCCATTTTCTAAAATCTTCGTCTTTTGTTGACTCCTCCGGATTCCTCGGCATAGGTAGGTCGCAGGCAAAGTATTTTGAGAAATTGTCGCACTACCCGATTATCTGGGGAGCGGTCAAAAACCAATTTTTCGCGGCGCTGTTCACCCCTGAAAAAATCTCCTCCAACGGTGGATACGCAGTGCCCCTTTCCATAAATCTGAAAGACCCGAACAAGTACATGCGCAACGCAGTCGCGGGCTTTATGGGCTTTGAGGTAGATACCCTCCAGCCCGGGCAGGTATGGAATCTCGGCGGCTCGTACTACGTGGGCCCGAAAGAGCTCGACAGGCTCTACTCGCTCGGCGGAGGTCAGGACGCCATTATGGACTACGGCTGGTTTGGCTTTGTAAGCCGCCCGCTTTCGCGCCTAATGAACTGGATTTACTCGTGGGTCTCGGTAATATCCCCGAATTGGGGCTGGGGCTGGGCGATAATCATACTGACAGTCTTGGTCAGGGCGGTTTTGTGGCCGTTAACCTCCGTACAGATAAAGTCCTCGCAGAGGATGTCGAAGTTGCAGGAGCCGATAAAAGCCCTTCGCGAAAAGTACAAGGACGACCCCAAAAAAGTCCAGCAGGAGACGATGAAGCTTTATTCGGAGTACGGCATAAACCCGCTCGCGGGCTGCCTTCCGATTTTCATACAGCTACCGATATTCATAGGCTTGTACTACATGCTCCGGACCTCGTGCGAAATACGCTTCGCCCACTTCCTCTGGATAAAAGACCTCGCCCGCCCCGACACGATTGAGGCGCTTCCGTCGGTTTTTGGCATTCCCCTTCACCTGCTCCCGATTATAAATGCGCTAATAACTTGCCTGCAAATGCACTTAATGCCTTCGATGGCAGATAAGATGCAGGCGTGGATGTTCAAGCTTATGCCCTTTATAATGCTTGTGATATTCTACACATTCCCGTCGGGGTTGGTATTGTACTGCACGGTTCAGAGTTTGCTC
Source organism: uncultured Opitutales bacterium (assembly GCA_900545715.1). Lineage (GTDB taxonomy): Bacteria > Verrucomicrobiota > Verrucomicrobiia > Opitutales > Intestinicryptomonadaceae > Merdousia > Merdousia gallistercoris. The sequence goes on along the minus strand of URAJ01000004.1, from coordinate 102,135 downwards.
GGAATTTTGCAGGTACTGATGGTGCGCATGGGCGCTAAAAAGGTAGTCTTGAAAAAGAGGGACAAACCGAGCTTTATGCAGAGAATGCAAGCGGCGATGGAACAGGCGCAGGCGGCGCAACAGGCGCGCGGCCCCGAATTTGAAAAGCTCCCGCTCAAAGAAAGGCTTAGAATCGCGCGCGAAGACGCCGCAAAAGCCCGCAAGAAGCTCAAAGACGAAAGGCTAAAAGGCACGATGTACGAGCCTCGCAAGAAGAATCCCGGCGGGCGCTCTACCCGCCCCAAGAGGTAGTCGGAATTTCCATAAACAATAGAAATGTGATACAAAATTCGTAACCAAAAAGGAGAAATTACAAGATGTCCGGTCACAGTAAATGGGCTACAACAAAGAGGCATAAGGCCGCAATCGACGCCAAGAAAGGCAAGATATTCAGCGCCCTTAGCAAAGATCTAACACTCGCAGCCAAAGACGGCGGCGGAGATCCGTCCACAAACGCGCGCCTGCGCATGGTAATCCAGAAGGCGAAAGCCGCCAACATGCCAGCCGACAATGTCGAGAGGGCGATTAAGAAGGGAACCGGAGAACTCCCCGGAGTGGTATATGAACAGCTCCTGTACGAAGGATACGGACCGGGCGGAATAGGCATAATAGTCGAAGTGACCACCGACAACAAGAACCGCGCCGCAAGCGACGTGCGCTCTACATTCACCAAAAACGGCGGAAATCTCGCCGCACCCGGCGCCCTCCAGTTCAACTTTACCAAACAGGGACAGTTTATCATAAGCGCCGAAAAGACAACCGAAGACGCCCTAATGGACTGCGTGCTCGACGCCGGCGCGGAAGACATCAAGAACAACGGCGATTACTTTGAAGTGCTCTGCCCCGTGTCGAACTTCGCGCAAGTGGGCGTCGCGCTCGAAAAGGCGGGCATTGAAACTGAGGACTCGGAGCTGGCGTGGATTCCCAACAACCTCGTCACAATTACCGATCCCGAAGTCGCGAAGAAAGTCGTAAAATTGACCGAAGCTCTCGACGACCTCGAAGACGTCCAGAACGTCTATTCAAACGACGACCTCGACGGGTCGCTCGCCGACGAATAGCACTCTACCCTTCCCGCGCGGAGAATTGGGAATCTCCGCGCGCTCTCCCAAAAGCGAAATTGGCGCGGAGTTGAGGTTGCCTGCATTTTTGTAGTCATGTGCTTTAAATTTTGAGTGTAGCGCGCGCAGTGGGCTTAAACATGCGCTTTCTTAAAAATTAAAAGCATAGCTGATTGGTTTTAAGGCGTAATTTTTCTAAAAAGCATTTTTGGGGAATGCGCCAAAACACTTTCAAGCCCTCTAAAAAATCCGCGCAAAATTAACAAGCATGCTTCGGCAGTAATGCTTTGCAAAGCCCCAACGTACTGATAACGCTTGCTGGTGCAGAGTGAGTTCTTTGAAATGTCGAAAAAAGGTAGGCTTGGAATCCCTAAAAGATCCACAGGGGGCACACAGGTGAAAAATTTTTGCATTCCTCCCCGACTCTTCAATTCCGAGTACTACAACGCAAGAATAGGCGTACAAGGCGCGGACCAATGCCAAGTACTGCAATATAGGGAATGGCACACAGTGCGCGGAACAATTCCGAGTGCTGCAATGCGGGAATTAGAACACAATGCGTGGATTCAATACCGTGTGCAGCAAGAAAACGGCGTACAAGGCGCGAATCTAATCCTGAGTGCTAAGATAATGGGAATGCCGCACAACGCGAGAATTCAGCACCGACTACCACAATAGGATAGGCTCACAAAGCGCAAACCAATGCCAAGTGCTACAATACCGGAAATTTTGCGCAATGCGAGGATTCGATACCGGGTACTGCAATGAAAAATTGGCACACAAGGCGCACAATATCTGTGCTAAATAGAAATGGCATATAAGGCGCGTTTTTGCTCCGATTCCACACTTCGGGCTGCATGTGAACCCAATTTCCGACTTGCGAAGGAAGCGCGCACGTTAGAAAAGCAAAGGAGTTGTATTTCGACATAAAAATTTCAATTAAAAATTAACAATGCGGCGCGGACAAAAATCCGCCTACAAAACGCAACATCATAAAAATGAAAAAGAATCTGTTTGAAAAAGTCTGGCAAAAACACGCCGTAAAGGAACTCCCCGACGGCTCAACCCTGCTGTTTGTGGACACTCACCTTCTCCACGAGGTGACGAGCCCCCAAGCTTTCGGAATGTTGCGTTCGCTGAAACTCGGCGTAAAATATCCCCAGCGCACTTTCGCCACTGTTGACCACATAATCCCCACAGACAACCGCACAGAGCCTTATGCCGACGCGAGAGCCTACGAAATGCTCCAGCACATCAGAAATAATTGCGCCGATTTTGGCATAAAATTTTTCGACACTACAGCCGGGACCCAGGGCGTAATCCATATCGTAATGCCCGAGCAAGGGATAATCCACCCCGGAATGACGGTAGTTTGCGGAGACTCGCACACGGCAACTCACGGGGCGTTCGGGGCAATCGCATTCGGCATAGGCACAAGCCAAGTCCGCAATGTTCTCGCAACACAGGCTCTCTCATTTAAAAAGCTCAAAGTGCGCCGCATAAACGTCAACGGCGAACTTCCCAAGGGTGTCTATCCCAAGGATGTCGCACTCCACATAATCCGCAAGTTGGGCGTAAACGGCGGGCTGGGCTACGCCTACGAATTTGGCGGAAAAGTTTTTGACGATATGTCGATGGAAGGCCGCATGACGGTATGCAATATGGCAATCGAAGGCGGCGCGCGCATAGGCTACATCAATCCCGACGAAAAAACATTCGCCTACTTAAAAGGCCGTCCGTACGCGCCCAAGGGTGAAAAATTCGACGAAGCGGTAGAGTATTGGAAAAGCATAGCCTCCGACGAAGGCTGCGAATACGACGATGTCGTAAACTTCGACGCCGCCGATATTAAGCCGACAGTCACCTGGGGCATAAATCCATCGCAGGCCGTATTCATAGACGAAAATATCCCCTCTCCCGAAAGTTTCACAGATGAAACCCAGCGCAAAGAGGCGGCAGACGCCCTTGCTTATATGAAGCTTGAACCCGGCAAACCGATAGCCGGCACTCCCGTAGATGTAGTCTTTATAGGCTCATGCACAAACGGAAGGCTCTCGGACTTCGAGGAGGCTGCTGAATATCTGAAAGGCAAGAAAGTCGCGAAAGGCGTAAAGGCGCTCGCCGTACCCGGCTCGCAAATAATCGACAAAATTGCCAGAGAAAAGGGGCTCGACAAAATTTTCCGCGACGCCGGATTCGAGTGGAGACAAGCGGGCTGCTCAATGTGCCTTGCGATGAATTCCGACAAGCTCGTCGGCGACCAGCTCTGCGCCTCGACCTCCAACCGCAACTTCAAGGGCAGGCAGGGCAGCCCCACGGGCCGCACCGTTTTGATGAGCCCGCGAATGGCAGCAGCCGCCGCCGTTGCCGGAAAAATATCAGACTGCCGCTAAGCCCATATATTGCGCCTTCCTCGCAAAGCTTTTGGGGGCTTTTGCCAGGCTAGCGCGGTTTATGATAGTAAAAAATTTTTCAAAACCGATCCCATTTTAGGGGTCGGTTTTTTATTTTTATGCAACACCAGGATGCGCCGTTTATTTGTTTTTTTTAGAATTTGCCCGCCAAGCAAATTTTTTTAATTTGGCAAAAAAAAAGTTTGCAGCCTCGCATAATTTATTTGCCCGCACGCCTTCGGCGCTCGCGCCACCTATGTTTTTTCTGGGTAAAACAACACAATAGTGCGAATTAAAAATACCCTTTCTAAGAATAAAAAGTAAATAACACCATACCTTGCGCGCCAGCTCAATGCAAGTTAGGAAACCCGCCAAGAAAGAATATAAAGCAACATGAAAACAGCCTTAATTTAACGTATAAAAAAATTTATAAAACCGCATATGATGGAAACCAGAAAATTACTTTAAAAGTTTTTCGAGGCAGAGTAATGGGAATTTGCGCGCAAAAAAATTTTATTTAGGGGCAACACCCCGCTCTTTTGCAATATTAGGCATTCACAACTTCGACGTGATGTAGCCTAAATTTTTCCAAAATATTTTTATTAGCGCATTCGGATAAGGTATAAACATAAATCCTATTTCCGCTGTGTTTGTCTAATATAAGAACTCGCCTCCCCAAAAATTTTTTGTCCATCCGCACAACGGCGTCCGCATAGGCTATTTTCTTTGAACCAACAAGGAAAGCACCACAAACAAAGCAGTCTTCCTTAAACTCGACATACCCAAAAGGCGATGAACCACCCAAGCTTGCGAACAATAGGTCGGATTTAAAATGTACACCGGCAATTATCTTGCTTTTCCCGCAAGAGTGCTTTTCGGCCGCAAGCACTACCATAAAAAGAAATGAAAACATTAGAATCGGGAAGAAGATAAAAAGCCACCCCCAAGACAAAAAAATTTCAGCTTCCGCCGCTTTAATCCCCCAATATTTTTCCTGAAATAAAACTGCGGTCTCCATTATCAGCCAGGATAAGAGCGCAAAAAAATAAAAGAAATAAAACCGTTCTGCCCCACGATTCGTAAATTCCCTTGTGCAATGCAAATAAAGATGAGAACACCGGAAACAATAAAAAAACAAATATAGCAAATATCGGAGATTCAATCATTTTAAATTTATAAAAACGTGCCTTTGATGTTTCTTAGCATAACCTACGATTTTCGCTCGGCAAGAAAAAAGCGCGGAAATATTTTACTTTCCGCGCCCAATTAAAAAACTGTCAACATTATTTGCGTCTGCGGCGCGCCGCGACTCCCAATGCAATCGCACCCAAAATTGCGGCAATCGCGGCGGGCTCCGGAATCGGATTTAGGGAAATTGTCAACATTCCGTTCTCAAAATCGTAAGAGAATGTGCCGTAATCGTCTTCAAATACGAAATTTGTATTCGCAATATCGCTCGTTCCGCCGACTGATATTAAGTCGTAGGTATATTTTTTATCTTCCGAGCCTTCGATAAGATCGCGCATGACAATTTCGTCAAAGCTTAAATCGAATACGAGCTCGCCCGAACCTGTAGTTGAAAAATTCCCGCTAATTGAAACAGTGTCGGCATATTCTCCGTCCAAATCAAGGGCGATTTTGCCGCCAGACCACGTCAGGGAATCCATCATCAGAACATCGCCTCCCGAACCGTTTTCGATAGAGGATATTGTGCCGCCTGAAAGAGCGACATCTCCCGCCGAGCCGGCAATTTCCAAACGTCCGCTCTGCATGTTTACGCCCGCAAGGTTAAACCCGGAATTCACAAATTTTTGGACTCCGCTTGAAGCGGATGTGACAAATATGCCGCCGCCATCGGTGACCGAAGAAACTCCGCTAAACTCGTAGCTGCCGGAGCCCGTGAGCGTCATATAAAGCTTTTTATCTCCCGGCTTGAATGTTCCGGCGCCGCTTATCCCGCCAAAACTTACATATGTATTTGCGGATCCCGAGGTTAAAGACGATCCTTGGGCAATTTTAAATTCATTTAAAACTTTTATTATCGGTTTTTCGGCCGATCCGCCGCCGTTCCAACCAATTGATATATTTATATAGCTTCCACCAGCCCAAGCGTTCGCCGCTGCAAGTTCTATATTATCTGCGTAAACAGCGGCATTTACAATGAATTGCGCCCCCAAATTATCAACCTTTGAGGAATTATGTATCAGCAGTTTTCCCGTCCCGTCCGATTTTGAGACATTCAACCTGCTTCCTATGCAAAACTGAGGCCAACCCTTTGAGCCAAAATCTGCAGTAAAGTTTTCTGCATTTAGGGTTCCGCCTGTGTAAAGTTTTTGTGTCGCTGATGTAAGAACCCAAGTGACATCGCCCACATAAACGTCCCCGCCGAGATCCAAGTTATTTGCACCCAAACCGTTTTCGCTTGTCGAATTTATATAAACCGAATCTCCAGAGGAAGGAACGCCGTTGGGAGACCAATTAGAGGAAGTCGTCCATTTAAAGTCTCCGGTTGAAGTTCCGGACCATATGTAGTCGTAGGAGTCCTGAGAGTAGGCAGAACAGGCAATTGCAAAAAGGGAAAGTTGCGCGATTAAAGACTTAATATTCATATAAATTTTTCTACGAGTGGGGATTTTTAAGTCAATAATTATCTATTACAATTTTCTCTTACCACACTCCCCAATTCGCAAAAATTTACATAAGTTCCCCTCCTCTAAGTTTATTTTACCCCCACCCTCTTTACGGGCTCTAATTGCCTAAAATTTTTCTCGTTTATTTTTCCGCATTTCCAACCCCGCCATTACATTAAGAGCTTATATTTTTTAAAGCTATTTAAACTATCTGCATTTTTAATCCATTTTTTGCGGACTTATGCCTTCTCTGCCCCTGCTTTCGCAAAATCCGGCAAAAAAAGCTGTTTTTTTCCAAAAATTCCAAACTAAACGCACCTTACAAAAATACCGCAAGTTTCAAAAAAAGCAAAAAATATAGTTGACAGTGGGGGAAAGTGGGCAAAAATGGAGGAAAATGGCGAAAAAATAAAAGCATGCCCGAACTTCTCCAAGAACCAAATTTCTACGCCGGCGAGTTTTCCAAACAACTCGACGAAAAAAGGCGCGTAACCATACCCGCCAAGTGGAGATTTAAAGGAGACGAGGCTGAAAATTCATACCTTGCGATACCAACAACTTACGGTTCGATTTCAGTCATGCCCCCGCAAATGATTGCCGATTTGCATTCCAAAATTTCAAAAATCAGCATGGCCAACCCCGCCAAGCGCAAAGCTCTTTCAAAATTCCTAAGCAAAAGCTGCACATTCGGTTGCGACAAACAAGGGCGAATTATGCTCGGAGAGACCATTCTCTCGCACGTGGGAATAAACAAAGACGTCTGCCTTGTCGGAATGGGGGCGACTTTTGAAATTTGGGATCCGAAAGCTCGTGAAAAATGGCTCGGAGAAAGCTCCGAGCAGGACGAAATCGCGCTGCTTGAAGAACTCGGCCTATAAAAACTTATGAAAATTCCAAGCCAAGAGAAAAAACACATTCAGAACTTTGTTCGCACCGGCAAATTTTTTCCAACCGCTTGGACAGCCGCAAATAAAGAAAAAAGGAAAATTTCAACACATATAAATGCTTACCGAATATGACAGCCGCCTAAAAAACGTTGAACATCGCGGGCACTACCCTGTGATGTTGAAGGAGGCTGTCGCCATTTTGTCGCCGAAAGACGGAATGGATTATCTGGATTGCACTTTCGGCGGCGGTGGACATTCGAGGGCCATACTCGAAAGCACAAACTGCCGGGTGACGGCAGTTGACCGCGACCCTGCCGCAGCAGAGCGCGCCGCGGAACTAAAAAAAATATTTCCTGAACGCTTCAATTTTGTCCGCGCGAATTTCTCGGAAATTTGCAAACTACAAACCGATAAAGGATACGCCGGAATACTATTCGATTTCGGCGTATCCTCCTTCCAACTTGACGAGGCTTCGCGCGGATTCTCCTTTATGAGGGAGGGCCCCCTCGATATGCGCATGGACTCCTCCGAAGGCCAGACGGCGCTCGATCTGATAAATTCGCTCTCGGAAATAGAGCTTGCTAAAATCTTCCGCGAATACGCAGAAATACCAAATTTTTCAAAATTGGCGCGCGCCGTAAAAGCCGCCGCAGATGCGGGAAAAATTTCAACAACGCGCGACCTCGCCGAAACCGTCGAAAAGGTTTCCCCCTCGACTCCGCGCGGGAAAATACACCCGGCGACTCTCGTATTTCAGGCGCTTAGAATTGCCGTAAACGACGAATTGGGAGAAATCGAGCGCGCACTGCCCGAAGCGTTCGAGCTTCTCGGAAAGGGCGGCGTGCTCGCCGCAATAAGCTTTCATTCGCTCGAAGACAGGATTGTCAAAAAATTTTTCAAAAAAATGGCGGGGCGGCCGGAAGACAGGCACGACCATTCATCCGTCCAAGACAGAATAAAGCTTGCCACAATTCTCACCCGCAAACCCGTCCTCCCCTCGGAGGGCGAAACCGCCGAAAATCCAAGAAGCCGCAGCGCAAAACTGCGCGCCATAAAAAAGGACTGACTCCATGAGCGACACCTCGACTGAAAAGAAAATCATAATCGCCCTTTTCACCGCACTCGTATTTACGGGGGGCGCAGGGGCGTTTTGCATTTCCATCGAGCGTCAAAACAAGGTGGAAATCGCCAACGAGATACGCATAAACGAGCAGGATATTTCTCGATTGCGTCGCGAGAATGAAGAGCTGTCCGTGAAAATCGCCACGCATGAAAGCCCCGCGTACTTGTCAGCGCGCGCTGGGAACCTCCTCGTGCAGCCCTCAAACAGCGGGATTGTCTGGGCATATGAAAATTTCCGGGGCGGGAGAGTCGAACTCAAAGGCAGCGGAGTGCTTTCTTTTAAGACACCGGAGGAAACTTCTAAGCAATGAAGAGAAATAAGTACACGTCGGCGTCGTCAATCTTCATAGTGCCGTGGAGATTCTTCCTAGTGGCTGGGGTAATTGCATTCATTTTTTGCGCCGTAGCGGCGAGACTGTACTATCTGCATGTTATAATGGGGCCCGAGAGCCTTAAAGTCGCGGAAAAAGCCCGCGACCGCATCGAAATAATAAAGGCAAGGCGCGGGAATATTACGGATGCCCGCGGAAATATTGTCGCAACAAGCCGACCACTGATAGACCTCGGCGTGGACCAGGTTGATTTCAAGCCGACGCCGGAAAATATAAAAAAGCTGAAAATGGTGGCTGCGCTTCTTTCGATGGACGAAAAAACTCTCATCGAAAAATGCTCCCCAAAAGATTCCGCACCGAAGCGTTGGGAGAAAATCGCGGACTCCGTGACAGAACCTGTATATGATAGAATATTGTCATTTAAAATAAAAGGGATTTACGGCAACCGCAAATATGTGCGCACATACCCTCTCGGAAAACTTGCCTCCCACGTCGTAGGTTTTGTAAACCGCGAATTTACCCCAGTAACGGGTATAGAAAACCAATTTGACTTCTATATGCGCGGGCAGGACGGCTGGATGGAAACCGAACGCGACGGGAAAAGGCGCGAACGTCCCGAATTCAGAGGAAGATATGTAAAGTCAACGGACGGCTTGAATGTCCAATTGACAATAGACTCTATAATCCAGGAAATGGCGCAAAAGCAGCTTGCGAAGATAGCCGACGAATACAAACCGGAATCCGCAACCATAATAGTCAGCGATCCATCCACTGGATACATAATCGCCATGGCAAGCTACCCCGATTTCAATCCGAATGAATTTAACAAATATAGCCAAGACGCAATACGCAACCGCGCCATTTCCGACCAATACGAACCGGGTTCCACATTTAAAATAGTGCCCGTATCGGCCGCGCTTAACGAGGGGTTGGTCGGCCCTGAGGACAAGTTCGACTGCAATGCCCCAAGCGCCCTATACAAAGGCAAATCCCTAAAACTTCCCAAAGAGGCCCATGCAATGGGCGTTTTAACCGTGCGCGACATCGTAAAGAAAAGCAGCAACAAAGGTTCGGCGCAGTTGGGAATGCTTCTTGGGGAAAAGAATTTGTACGATTACGCAAGCGCATTTGGATACGGGAAAAAAACCGGCTTGGGGCTCATGGGGGAAATTCCCGGAACCCTACATAAGGTTTCCGAATGGGACGGGCTTACAATTACGCGCCTCCCGATGGGGCACGCAGTTGCCGCCACCCCCCTCCAAGTTCATTGCGCAATGAGCGTCATAGCCAATCAGGGCATATATATGCAGCCGCAACTTGTCAGAAGAATTTATGACAATTCCGGCAACACCATAATTCATTACTCTCCAAGAGCGGTAAGGCGCGTGATATCATCAAAAATAGCGGCCCTTATGGGAGATATGCTCACGGATGTTGTTAGCGACACCGGAACCGCGCGAAGGGCGCAAATAAAGGGATTTAAAGTGGCCGGCAAAACCGGTACGTCGCAAAAAATAATAAACGGTGCGTACAGCAACAAAAAGCACGTCGCGTCGTTTACGGGGTTCTTCCCGGCGCAGCGCCCGAGGCTCGTTATAACAGTCGTGGTGGACTCCCCAAAATTAAACGGCATAGGCTACGGCGGGCTTGTCGCGGCGCCGGTATTTAAGGCATTGGGAGAGCAGGCTGCAAAATATCTCGGGATACAAAGCGACGAAGATTTTGAAAAAAAGGTAGCTTGGAAAAGCATGTAAGTTTATGATAGGATTTTCTAATTTAGACAGTTTGATTTGCCTGTGCGGGGCGCGCAACAGATTCGGCGCGCTCGCCTTTACAGGCGACGAGGGAGGCAGACCCGCCTACACGGCTGACGACCTCGCCAAAGCAGTGAACGCAATAAAAATTAGCGGCGACAAAACCGTGGAAATAAAGAGCCTCATAGCCGACAGCCGAAGGGTCGCCCCCGCCTCCGCGTTTTTTGCCGTAAGCGGATTCACTACAGACGGCAATATATACGTCGAAGAAGCTGCGCACAGGGGCGCGGTCGCTGTCGTTTCCCAGAAGCCCTGCCCCAAATATTTTCCGGCCGTATGGATACAGGTTGCCGACATTCACGAAGCCCTTCCGGCCGCCGCAAAAAGCTTTTATTCAAATCCGGACGAATCACTAAAAACCTTCGGGGTCACCGGAACAAACGGGAAAACGAGCGTGACGTGGATGCTGCAATCCATCTTAAACGCCTCGTCCGAAAAATGCGGCATCATCGGCACGATACACTACGATCTCGGCGGCAGGTGCCTGCCCGCAAGCCGTACAACCCCGGACGCCCTCGAGCTCCACGCAATGCTAAACCAGATGCGCAACTGCTCCTGCAAGGCTGTCGCGATGGAAATAAGCTCGCACTCCATATCCCAAAAGCGCGCAAAGGGCATTCACCTCGACTGCGCATGCTTTTTAAACCTCACTCAGGACCACATGGACTACCACAAAACTATGGAGTCCTATTTCGAGACAAAAGCTTCAATGTTTACCGGCGGCCTTGGCTCCCTGCCAAAAAACGCCGTGATAAATTTCGACGATCCGTACGGCAGAAAAATCGCCGAACGTCTCGACCCCTCCGTGCGCCTCGTGTCGTTCGGCATTGAATCTGCCGGCGCCGATGTCCGCGCGGAGAATCTTAAGCTGCTGCCCGGTGTTTCCGAATTTACCGTCGTGTGGCCGGGCGGGAGAGCCGAAGCTTCGATAAAAATGCCGGGCCACTACAACGTATCGAACGCGTTGGCGGCGCTATCAATGGTATATGCGGCTAATATGGACGTTCAAAAAGCCGTTGAAATACTTAAAAATTTCCGCGGCGTACCCGGCAGGATGCAAAAGGTCAACGGCCCGGCGGACTTCGACATATTTGTCGACTACGCCCATACGGACGACGCCCTAAAAAACGGCCTCTCAATGCTCAGGAAAGTCGTAAAAAACAGGCTTCTTGTCGTATTCGGCTGCGGCGGCAAGCGCGACAGATCCAAGAGGGAAAAGATGACGAGAGTCGTTCAGGAATACGCCGACATCGCGTGGGCAACCTCCGACAATCCGAGGGGCGAACCGCTCTCGCAAATTTTTGACGACATGAAAAAGGGAGTGGTAGATCCGTCGCGCATAGCGTTTGTCGAGGACAGGCGCCGCGCAATAAACCTCGCCATAGACTGCGCCGCGAAAGGCGACTGCATTTTAATCGCCGGCAAAGGGCACGAAACTTTCCAAGAACTCGGAGACACAATAATTCCGTTCGACGACAAGCGCGTGGCGGAAGAACTCCTCAACCTTAAAGGACTCGTATAAAATATGCCGTTTTACAAATTTGACGACTTAAAGCTCTGGACGGGCGGAGAGTGGAAAATGCCCTCCGACTCCGCCAAGAAAACCGATATACGCGGTTTTTCGACCGACAGCAGGAATATGGAAAAAGATTTTGCTTTCGTCGCGCTAAAAGGAGCGCGCGACGGGTGCGACTTCGCCCAAGATGCCGTCGACAACGGCGCGAGCGCTGTAATCGCCGACAGGCCGCTCGACATCTCCGTGCCGGTGCTCGTAGTAAGCGACGCCCTAAAAGCCTTGCAGACAATAGCCAAGTTCCACAGGTTGCGTTTTGAAAATCCGGTAGTCGGGATAACGGGCTCGTGCGGAAAGACCTCCACAAAGGAGATGCTCGCGCGCCTTGTCGCTTGGAAAAATCCGCTTGTCACGCAAAAAAATTACAACAACGAAATCGGCGTTCCCCTGACTGTCACTAAGATAGACCTCAGGCAGAACCAGTGCACAATAATAGAAGCGGGCGTCGGCGGCCCAGGCCAGATGAAAGAGCTCGCCGAGATAATATCGCCAGATATCGCTATAATCACAAACGTCGGACTTGCCCATCTTGAGAAATTCGGCGAGATATCAAATGTCGCCAAGGAAAAGGCGATTCTCCCCGCCCACGTTTCAAACGGCGGGGGGGGCCTAATGCACTCAAACCTTTTAAGCTGGAAATCCTTCGAGGAACTTAAATGCCGAAAGGCTGTCGTAGTGAAATCGGACGCCCCCGACGTAAAGGCGGACCTCGTATTCAGGTATTCGCTTTCTGAATGCAGGGAAAATATCGGCATAGACATGTGCATTGAAGGCGGAAACGAATACTTCTTTGAAGTCGGGAAAATGACGCAAGGCATGGTCGAAAATTCCCTGCTTGCGATAGCGGCCGCCCTGATGCTCGGAACAAAGGAGGAGCAAATAGCGGCGGTTGCAGAAACTTTCGCGCCCCTGCCGATGCGCGGAATGACGGTCAAAGCCGGAAATTCGTCGTATTACGCCGACTGCTACAATGCGTCGCCAACTTCCATGAAAGACGCCCTCGCCCATTTCATAAAAATTTCCGGCAATTCTGCTCCGCGCCTATTTGTGCTCGGCTCAATGGCAGAGCTCGGCCTCGCTACCCACAGGCACCACAAGGAAATAGGCTACAACCTCCCCTACCGCGAAGGCGACAAGGCGATTCTCGTCGGGGAAAACGCCCAGATATACAAGCTTGGAATGACTGAAAACCAATGGCCTGAAAGCGCGATAGAGGTATTCGAAAACGCAGAGTCTGCAAAAGGCAGCGTAGCTGCGTTTGAAGGGTCGGTATTTATAAAAGGTAGCCGCGTTTGCGAGCTTGAAAAGCTGCTTCCAGACGAAGTCGTCAACCTGCTGAGCGAAAACAAGCAAGACGCGCAAACTGAGGCGGATAAAATCCAGGCCCAGCAAGAATCCGACGCCCCGGGCGGAATCGAGGAAAGCGAAGAAGAACCCCCGGAAGAAGACTCCGACGAAGATTTCAGCGAAGACGGCGAAGAAGAGGACGAAGTCGGCGACGAAGACGAAGATAGCGGCGAAGGCGATGAAGATTCAATCGAAGATGGCGTTGAGGACGACGAAGACGAAAGGGAGACAATCTAATGCTTTTCGACCTTGCAGACTACGAATCGTACTTCGGGCCGCTGCGCCTATTTAAATATCTGTCGTTTAGATGCGCATGCGCAATGGCTGTCGCGTTTGCGATAGGTTTTTTTTCGGCTCCGCGCATAATAGAAATACTTCATAGAATAAAGTTCGGGCAGAGCTTTAGGACAAAGGAGGAAGTCGGTAAACTCGCCGAACTTCACGAATCGAAAAAAGGCACGCCGACCATGGGCGGAATTATAATTTTCGCGTCTGTGTTCGTGTCCACCATTCTTTTCGCGCGCCTAAACGCCCTCGTTGTCACGGCGCTGTTCGTGTACGTCTGCCTGACTGCGCTCGGATTCGCCGACGACTACCTTAAAATTGTCAAAAAAAATCCAAAAGGCGTTTCCGGCAAGCTGAAACTCGCCGTGCAGGGCGCAACGACTGTTGCGGCCGTGGCTATATTGTGCACATCGGCCGACTATTCCCAAATTATGCGCGAATTATGGATACCTTTTATGAAGTATCCAATAATAGCCTGCATGCCGATATGGTTCATGGTTATTTTTCTTTTTTTCGTGCTTGCGGGATCAAGCAATGCGATAAATCTTACAGACGGCATAGACGGGCTGGCAATAGGCTGCACCATATCCGCGACGCTCGCATACGGGGTTTTCACATATGTAGCCGGCAACTCCATAGCGGCGGAATACCTGTTTTTGCGCTACATTCCAGGCTCTGGTGAAATGACTGTCGTCTGCTGCGCGCTCCTCGGGGCGTCAATGGCGTTTCTTTGGTACAACGCACACCCTGCCGAAGTCTTTATGGGAGATACTGGGTCGCTCGCTCTCGGGGGGCTTGTCGGGATAATCGCATTTATGTCGCTTCAGCCGTTTACGCTCGTAATAGTGGGAGGGGTGTTTGTCATGGAGGCCATGAGCGTCATTATGCAAGTGGCGTCATACAAAACGACAAAGAAGAGAATTTTTTTGATGTCGCCAATACACCACCATTTTGAGATTCTGGGGTGGAAAGAGACGAAAGTCGTGATACGGTTTTGGATTTTGTCGTTAATCTTCGCCTTGGCAGGGCTGGCGACCCTCAAACTCAGATAATGAAAGACTTTTTCAAATTCGCAAAAATATCCGAGCTGTGCGGCGGCGAAAGCGCCGCCGTTTTCGGCGCCGGCACGAGCGGAAAAGCCGCGAAAGCCCTGCTGGAAAAAGCCGGTATGGAAGTTGTCGTGTACGATAAAAACGGCGGCGGCTCCTGCGAAAAAATCTTCGACGAAAGCTCGGCAAAAAAGCATAGGCTCGCAGTTTACTCGCCGGCGTTTCGCCCCGACCACGAATGGGTGCAACTCGCCGAAAAGGCCGGCGCGCGCGCAATATGCGAGCCCGACCTTTCAGCGCTCGCTTGGAGCGGGAAAATTTACGCCGTCACTGGCACCAACGGCAAGACTACCCTCACTTCGTTTCTCGAAAGAGCCCTCAATTTAGCGGGGATAAATGCGGTGTCAGCCGGAAATATCGGGAAGCCGCTTTCGGCCTTCTGCGCCGAAATGGACGATACGTCAACAACGGCGGCCGTTTGCGAACTGAGCTCCTTCCAGACATCGCGGCTCGAGTTTCTGCGCCCCGACGCCCTGCTCTGGACAAATTTCGCCCCGGACCACCTCGACTGGCACACGGATATGCGCGAATATTTCTCGGCAAAGTTCAATCTCGTAAAAAATCTAAAATCGGAGCTTCTTTTTATGGGAGCCGACGTATTTGAAGCCGCAAAAGAGTATGGATTTAAAATTCCGGATTTTGCAAAAATCCCCCCGCAAATCGACGCTCGCGAATGTCCAAAACCTTTCGACACGTCTGTGCAATCGCTTAATTACTCTATGGCATTCGAATTTTTGAAGGAGCTTGGAATAGGCTGGGCCGCCGCAAAGGCAGCAGAAGGATTCAGCCTGCCCAAGTACAGGTTTGGAGAGCCTTGCGAAAAATTCGGAATAAAATTTTACAACGACTCAAAAGCGACCAACGTCCACGCGGCAGTCGCCGCTTTGCGCGAACTCGCAGGGGCTAAAAACCTCGTCTGGATAGGCGGCGGGAAGGACAAGCTGTGCGATGTTTCGGAGCTTGCTTCGGAAGTCATGGAAGTCGCCTCGGGAGCGGTTTTGATAGGCCAGACCGCCGAAAAATTGGCGAATATTTTTAACGCTGCAGGCTTCAACGCCAAAATATGCCAATCTATGAAAGAGGCGGTGGAATGTGCGGCAAAAATGGCGGGCGAAGGCGGGAACGTCCTATTTAGCCCCGGATTTTCAAGCTTCGGAATGTTCGCGGGGTACGCGGATAGAGGGAAATCTTTCCAAAATGAAGTTTTGTGTTTGAAGAATTTAAAATAATATTAAAGATAGAAGGCAAAATTAAGGGGAAACATATGAAAAAATCAGTGGCAATTACGGCAGTATTAGCGCTGCATATAGGCGTAATAAGCATGCTTCTCGTGCAGGCGGGTTGCAGCTCCGAACCGGAAGCTCCCGCGGCGAAAGCCCAGACGACTGTCGAGGAGGTCACAACAATAGCTCCCGCCGAGCAGAAAGAGGCGGAGGTGTCCGTTAGGGAAGCAGAGCTCGCTCCCGAAGGCAGCCCCGCGCTCCGCGTAGCCCCGACCCGACCCGCTTGGAATATGGGAAAAACAGAAGATGCCGGCGAAGTTCTCGTAAAAGAAGAACCGGCCGTCCCGTCGGAGGAAAAAGCCCCAGAAAAGCCCTCCGTTGAAAAGCCCGAACCCAAGCCTGCCCCAGCCACAGAAAATATTTATGTCGTAAGAAAAGGCGACAACCTCTCGACCATCGCGAAAAAACACCGCGTAAGGCTCTCGGAGCTTATGGAAATAAACTCCCTCAACCGCTCCTCGGTAATCAAAGTGGGGCAAGAAATAAAAATCCCCGCCTCCGGCGAAGTTTCCTCAATGCCTGAACAAAAGCCGGCCGAGCACGAAAATGCCCAAGTCTCCTCCGAAGCCGAAACGTATGTCGTAAAAAGCGGCGACTCCCTTTCCAGAATCGCCAAAAGGCACTCGACTACCGTGCGCCAACTGATGTCGATAAACAATCTTAAAAACCACAATATAAAAATCGGGCAAAAGCTTATCGTCCCCAAAGCCTCCGCAAAAAAGCAGGCGAGTTCAGCCCAGCAGTCTCAAAATAGCGCTGCGGCAAACGGCGAAATTACATACGAAATAAAAAGCGGCGACACTCTCGGCGTCATTGCCAGAAAGCACGGCACCAGCGTTTCTGCAATATGCAAGCGCAATGGAATATCCGATCCCCGCAAAATCCGCGCAGGGCAGAAAATAATCATCGCCTCAACCGCCGCCGCCCCCAAAAACGCCGCCCCTGCAAAGGCGAGCATCACTATTGAAAAACCTGCCGCTGCGCAGGCGGCACAATCTTCCGCACAACCCGCGCAGCCTGCACAGCAAACACAGGCGCAATCTCCGGCTAACGAAATAATCGTGACGTCGGACGCCCAGGGCGCTTCATCAAGCAGCGCGACAACTCCCGCTCAGCCTTCCCAGTCTTCCCAGACATCGCAGCCTGCCCCGCAAGAGGAGGCAGCGCCTGTTGTCGAATCCGAAACAATACCCGTGATAGAAATATAACGGCCCTCCTA
Source organism: uncultured Opitutales bacterium (assembly GCA_900545715.1). GTDB lineage: Bacteria > Verrucomicrobiota > Verrucomicrobiia > Opitutales > Intestinicryptomonadaceae > Merdousia > Merdousia gallistercoris. The sequence goes on along the minus strand of URAJ01000004.1, from coordinate 85,041 downwards.
AATGAACGCCCCGGACGCACAAAGTTCATATCGGGGCGCTTGGTTGGGCATACTTTTTCCGGTCGCCTTTCTAAGCGTCCTCGGTTTGCTCATTTTAATGAGCGCGGGCACGAACCGCGCGGATCCGTATTTCATAGTCTCAAAACAGTCTGTATGGCTCTGCATCGCTCTTTGCGCCGGGATAGTTGCCACATTTGTGGATATCGACCTGCTTAAACGCCTCTCAATCCCGATAGCGGCAATAACCGTAATTCTTCTAATACTCGTACTGATACCCCACGTGGGAAAAGAAGTTAACGGCTCGCGCAGATGGCTTGAAATCGGCCCGATAGTCGCCCAGCCAAGCGACCTCGCAAAATTCGCGCTGATAATTTTTCTCTCATCTTACCTGTACGACAACCAGCGCAAAATAAAAAATTTTTTTAGCGGGCTTTTTAAACCCCTTATAATAGTGGGGCTATTCTGCGTCCCGATAATACTCGAACCCGACTACGGGACGTGTTTTCTATGCGGGCTAGTAGGGCTGATTTTGATATTTTTGGCGGGGGCAAAAATTTCGCAAATAATTGCAGTATTCGCGCCGCTCGGAGCTATCTTTTGCATACTTATATATCTTAACCCGGTAAGAATGACGAGAATAATGAGCTTTCTCGATGTCGAGGGGACAAAGGCGGAAGGCTCATACCAGCTCTACCAGGCAATAGTAGCATTCGGATCCGGCGGCATCTTTGGAAGCGGCATAGGCAGGGGCAGACAACAGCTTTCGTTTCTGCCGGAGGCGCACACTGACTTTGTGTTCGCGATTGTCGGAGAGGAGCTTGGAATTTTTACAACCCTTTCAGTTGTGCTCGCATTTGCCATATTGTTTTTCGTAACGATTGCTTCGCTTAGAAAAGCCCCCAATCTATTTGAATTCTCACTCGCGACGGGGGCGGTTATGATGATAATTCTTCAAGCGCTCTTTAATATGTGCGTAGTGACGGGACTTATGCCCACGAAGGGCATTTCACTGCCTTTTATAAGCTACGGAGGCTCCAATCTCGTGGCGATGTTCGCATTCACAGGGCTGATTTTAAACTGCCTTAGACGGTGGAGCAAACCGACTCAAATTAAAATAGGAGAACTATGAGCAAATTTATAATTCTTTGCGGCGGAACCGGAGGGCACCTCGCGCCGGGCCTTGCCGTTGGGCAGGCGCTAATCGATGCGGGCGACGAAGCGAGCTTTGTAATCAGCCAAAAAGAGGTCGATTCAAGGCTCGTAAGAAAATACTCAAACCTCCATATCATTAAAGCGCCGGGAGTGGCGTTTTCGCTTAATCCCGCGAGATTTTGCAAGTTTCTTTCAGAGCTTGCGAAGTCCGTGCGCTTCGGCAGAAAAGTCATCTCCGAAGGCAAGTACGACGCCGTTATAAGCTTTGGCGGATTCAACTCCCTCGGATTTTCGATTGCCGCCCGCAGTCTCGGAGTTCCGCTGATACTCCACGAAGCAAACCGCCGCGCCGGCAAGGCAACAAGGCTGCTTGGCAGATTTGCCGAGCGCATATACGTTCCGTACGGAGTGAGGATTCCGCGGCGCAAGGGCGGGCAGGTAAAATATTCCGGCTATCCGGTAAGAAGCGAAATAAAAAAGCTGCCAAAGGGCGAATGCAGAAGAAAGTTCGGCTTCCCCGACGGAGGCAAACTGCTTCTCGTACTCGGCGGAAGCCAGGGGGCACTCGCCCTAAACGAATGGGCATTCCACAATTTTGATAGGCTCGCGGAAAAGGGCATAAATGTGTTGTGCGTGTGCGGGCAAGGCAAAAAAATATTTTCAGACAGAACCGTATCTACGAAAGAATTTGGCGATAAAAAAATATCGTTTCTCGAATTTTGCGACGATATGGCGTCCGCGATGTCGGCTGCCGATGTCGCCGTCGCGCGCGCAGGCGCCGGCACAATAGCGGAGCTCGCGCGGTGCAGGCTTCCGTCTGTCATAGTCCCCTACCCCTTCGCCGCCGACAACCACCAGCGAGAAAACGCCAGATGCTTTGAAAAGCAGGGCGGATGCGCCGTCATCGAGCAGGACGATTTAAACAGGCTCTTCGACGAAGTTATATGGCTCATGGAAAACGAGGGGCTAAGGCGCACTATGGAGGAAAACCTCGCGCGGGTTGACGCGCTCAACGACACATCTAAAATAATAGACGACCTAAAAGAGATCGCCCGCAAAACGGAGGTCGGCTAATGCCTTTACGGTATTACATGGGCGGAATATGCGGAATGGGAATGGCTCCCCTTGCCGCGTTTCTCGCAGACGAAGGGAACAGGATAGAGGGTTTTGACGACGTTCCAAATCCGGACCTTGCGCAAAGGCTCGAAAAACTCGGCGTAAAATTTGCGCCGCCGTCGGGCAAGTACGACAAACTCGTCATAAGCTCCGCCCTCAACAGGCGCCGCGGGGAATTCGCCGACTTTTGCGATTCCCGCAATATAGTCCGCCGCGGTGAATGCTGGGCGGAACTGTGCTCTGCGCGCGTATTGACGGCAGTCGCGGGCAGCCACGGTAAAAGCACGGTGAGCGCACTCTTGGCGCACGCCGCTAACAAACTTTCCCTCGACTGCGGATACCTCGTTGGCGCAATCCCGAACGATTTTGGAATGCACAGATACTGCCCCGCCGGCAAGCCGATAATTTCAGAAATAGACGAAAGCGACGCAACAATCGAGCTTTTCAGTCCGGAGGTGACAGTAGCGCTAAACGCCGATCTCGACCATACAGATACTTACCCGGACAACACAAAGCTCGAAGCAATGTTTGAGCGATTATTTTCGCGCACCCGAAGGCTGATCGTGTACCCGTCGGGCGACCCGATATTGGAAAGCGCCGCTGCGAAAGTACAAACTCCGTCACTGCCAGTAAATCTTTCCGGAGACTATTTTGAACGGAACCTCGAAATGGCGCTCGCCGCCCTGCGCGCGACATTTCCAAACGGCTCCTTCACAAAGGCGGCCTTCGAGGGGTTCGGCGGATTGCAGCGGCGCAACGAAACTATTTTCGACAACGGGAAACTGAGAGTTGTGTCCGACTACGCCCACCACCCGAACGAAGTGAAATCGTTTCTCGAACGTTTCCTTCCTCAATCAAGCGCCGAAACAATCGTCTATTTTCAGCCCCATAGATATACCCGCACGCGGAGGTTTGCAAAAGACTTTGCGGAAACGCTCGCGTGGGCGGCCGCCTGCGGGGCAAAAGTGTTCGTGCTTCCGGTCTATGCCGCAAGCGAGATTCGCGATCCGCTCGGCGAAAGCCCTCAAATAATAAAAAACGCGCCCGGTGGCGCGCGCATAGAGCTTGCTGGACCGGAAGACTTTTTCAAGGCCGTGCAAAACGCGCTAGATAAAAAATCGGAGCTGCGCATTGCGCTTGTAGGGGCCGGAGATTTCCATTTCGAGGCAAAAAAATTTTTAGATAAAATAAAATGAATCCAAAAATTGCAGTATTTAGCGGCGGCATATCCCCAGAGCGGGATGTGTCTATCGTAAGCGGCGAAAACGTGGCAAACGCCCTTTCCAAAAACTTTGAAGTTCTCCCGGTAAGGCTTGATAAAAACGAGCTTCCTGGCGGAATAAGCCCGGACGAATACATAGTGTTTCCCGCAATGCACGGAGACTACGGCGAAGACGGCACGCTGCAAGCGCAGCTCGATTCGGCAGGCTTTGAATACGCCGGGTGCGGAAGCTTGTCGAGCCGCGTTTGCATGGTAAAACCCGCCGCGAAGGCGCTGTTAAAATTCGCTGGAGTTCCCGTCGCGCGCTCGTTGGAATTCGACGCAAAAGCCAAGCCTTCGGCGGAAACAATCGCTGAGCTTTTTCCCGGCGGCTGCGTAATAAAGCCGGCCGACAAGGGAAGCAGCGTAGGCCTAAGCGTTGCGCTCGACCTCATATCCGCCCGCAGTGCGCTCGACAGCGTAAAAGAAGGGCTTTGGATGGCGGAAGAATACGTTAAAGGTCGGGAATTTTCAGTGGGCGTAATATACGGGAAAGCGGCCGGAGTGGTAGAAATAATCCCAGAAGGCGGCGTGTACGACTACAAGCGCAAATATACTGCCGGTGCGACCCGATACGTATTCCCGGCAGAGATTCCGCAACATTGCGCCGACGCCATGCGTTCTGCCGCGGAAAAATCTTTCAGCGCCTGCGGCTGCCGCGACTTCGCCCGCGTTGACTTCATTGTCCGCGATACTGAAGCCCCGTCGTTCGCAGTATTGGAAATAAACACCCTCCCGGGAATGACCCCCACGAGCCTTCTTCCCAAAAGCGCCTCGTGCATTGGGTACGGATTTGAGGCGCTCTGTGAAAAACTCGTCGAGGGCGCGATAAAAAGATTTAAAAACCGCTAAATGCCCAGAAAAAAAGCCCAGAAGCCGTCCACGTGGCGGGACTTAAATTCTTCCGACGGGCGCAAGCGCCGGAAGATACCGCTGTCCCTGCGCGCTAAACTCCGCGTGGCATGGATTTGGCTGCGAGCCACATTGGGGATAGCAGCGCTTCTGGCGCTCGGATACGGCGCGTATTACGCATACGAAAACATATTTTTTGAGGAAATATTCGGCGTAAAAAGCGGGGAAATAAAACGCATAGAGTTTAAAACTGACGGAAACATAACGGCAAAATGGCTGAATGAATACTTAAAAATTCCCGCGAGGCAGAAGCTGAGCGACATAAGTATTTTCGCGGTCAAAGCAAAGCTTGAATCGCTATCGCAGGTGGAATCCGCAGCGGTGGAAAGATCGTATCCAGACGCCCTGAAAATAACGCTCACAGAGCTAAAACCGTTTATGAAGTTTTTTACGGAAATATCGGGTAAGCCGCGCATGTTTATAATGACCCCCGACGGCAGATTTTTCGAGCCGGCGTGCATACAGCCTGAAATGATAGACGCAATGCCTAAAATCGAGGGAATCAAGCCCGATTTCGACGGCAGTCTGCCGAAAAAATACGATTCCGCCGGTAAAGTCGCAAAATTTCTCGCGCTTGCATATTCCGAGATTCCAGCCGAGGCGCAAACATGGAAGCTCATTGACGTCTCAAACCTCGAAAGCAGAACCCTGCCGCTTCTAAAAGTTGTCACCGACTCCGGCATAGAAATAATTTTTGCGCCGCGCGAATATAAAAAACAATTTGATAGGCTCGAATATATCTTGCGTTATCAGAAAGAAAATCCTTTAACTGTCATAAAGCGCATAGACCTATCGATGAAAGGCTGGGCGCCCGTTAAAATCGAGACAAAAAAATGAGCGACAGCAAAACAATAGCAGCCCTTGAAATCGGCACGGGCAAAATGCAGGTTTTCATAGGGGAAATTGTCGACAATAAAATGCTCAATCTTGTCGGAGTCGGACAGGCGGCCACCGACGGCGTAAAAAAAGCCGATATAATAGACGTAAAGAAAGCCGCCGAACAGGCGCAGGCAGCAATAGTAATGGCGGAGAGCTCATGCTCGGTGCATATAAAATCCGTGTGTCTCGGCATAAGCGGCACGCATATTCAGGGCTTTAGAAACATAGGCTCGGCAAATGTTGCGGGCTCGGACGGGATTGTCCGCAAAAGCGATGTAGATAGGGCAAAGGACGACGCGAGAAGCAAAACGCTGCCGGAGGGCAGAAGCTATATACATAGAATTTGCTGCGGATTTTACCTCGACGACGAAAGGTTCACGACAGACCCGATAGGTGAAAAAGCCTCGAGGATAGTAGCCGAATACTGGATGATACACGGAGACAGCGAAAAAATCAGAGCCGCAATGCACGTGGTGCAAAGTTTTGGGCTCGAAGTTGAATACCTCGTATTTTCCGGGCTTGCATCGGCTATAACAGTCACATCGCCTGCGCAAAAGGAAAACGGCGTGCTCGTAGTGGACATCGGCTGCGGGACGAGCGACTACGCATTCTATAAAAACGGTCTTCCCGTCCAGGCGGGCGTCATACCCGTAGGCGGCGACCACATTACAAACGACCTTTCGTTCGGGATACGGCTCAGCAGAAAAAATTCCGAAAGAATAAAGACGCGCTTCGGCAAGGCAATTATAACAAAGGACGAGTGCGACATAAAGTTTTGGAGCCAGGGAGACAAGCAGATAGGCGACAGAAAAATACCGCTTGAAGCCATAAATAAAGTTATAAGGGCCCGCCTTGAAGAGCTGTTTCTGCTGCTTCGCCAAGATATGATCGAGCATTTTTCAGACGGCTCTGTTAAAGAGATTGTGCTGACCGGCGGAACGTCGAAATTAAACGGGATATGCGAGCTTGCGGAAGCGGTTTTGGAGCGCCCGTGTTCCCTCGGGAAATTCGCGCCAAACGTAGCCGAAAACCTGCGCCACCAAGAATTCGCAACAGCGCTCGGGCTCCTCGAATACGCGAGGATGAAGGAAATGAATGGCGGGCGCGAAAAGGGTTCGTCAATAACCGAGAAAATCGCGAAAATATTTAAAATCTGATGCCAGACGAATTGAGACAGAAAATTAGGATACGCGTTGTCGGAGTCGGAAACGCAGGAGCGAAAATCGTTGGGCTACTATCGTCCGCTGGATGCGAATTCTCCGACCTCGCCGCCGTTGACACGGACGAGCTATCTCTCGCAGACTGCGGGATTGAAAACGCCGTATGCATAGGCAAATCGGTGACAGCCGGCGCCGGGTCAGGCTCTGATGCGGCAGTCGCGAAGGAAGCTGCAATAGCGGATCTCGGGCTATTAAAGGCCGTGGCGTCGGGCGCGGAAGTGTTTATATTTGTAGCAGGGCTTGGCGGAGGAACGGGAAGCGTTGTGACGCCTATTTTATGCAAGCTTGCAGCCGAGGGCGGCGCAAAGCTTGTACTATCATTCTCCATAATGCCGCTATCGGTTGAAGGCAGCGACAAATCGTCTCTCGCAGAGAGGTCTGTAAGGTATATGCGCACTGTATGCGACGCTGCGGCAACCCTCCCGAACGACATAATTCTCGCCCGCTCAAACCTTCCGATAAAAGCGGCATTTGAATCCGCAAACACCCATGTCGCCTCGGCTGTGAGGGAGATTTGCGCAATGCTCGCAAAACGCGGCATCGTAAACATAGACCTACCCTCCTTCAAAAAAGTTTTCTTTAAAAAGGGCGAGCATACATTTTTCGGGATAGGCAGCGGGAGCGGCGCCAACGCAATAGAAAACGCACTCTCAGAACTTGCAGCATCCCCGCTAATAGAATTTGGCAATTCGGCGTCTTGCGCGGAAAGCCTTATGGTTTCGCTCGTGTGCGGTGAAGATTTCGAGATGAATAAAATGCAGGCGCTTCTAGAGAGCGTAGCCGGAACTTTCGGCGTAAGCGAGCGTATATGCTTTGGGGCGATAATAGACAAAGCAATGAACGGCGGAGTAAAAATATGCGCAATGGGCCTGTACGACGCTTCAAGAGCCCTTCCCAAAAAGGCCGAATCTCCCAAACAAATTTACGTTGCTTCAAGCGCCGTTCCCTCCCCTGCACCCGCGCGAGAAGAATGGCGCGCAAAAATTAATCCGCTTGAAGCAGGCGCACCCGAACCTGCGCGCGAAGAACGGCCCAGCGCGCCAATTCCCGCCGAGCCAATCCCGGCAGACAACCATGCGGATACCCAACCTGCCCAACCCGCAGAAATCCACCATGAAAACAAGCCGAAAAAATCACGCGGATTTTTCGGTTTCGGCCGCCGCAAGCCGGAGCCAAAGGTGAGTGAACCGAAAGCCGAGCAGTCCGAATTTAAATTTATGGAGATGTCGGAGCAGCGCGGATTTTTTGAGGACACGCCCGTAAATATCCGCAAAGGCGAGGATCTCGACGTCCCGACTTTTATGCGCAGAAATATAAAAATAAACCTTTGATTCCTCAAAATTCCTACGACCTTTTTAGCACTGGCCCGAAAATAATGCTGGCATACCGCACAAATAAAAGTACGGGATTTATCAATTTGAACAAAAAGATAAAGTGCGCCACTGGACATCGTAGTCGGATAAAAAAAGTCTTATTTTTAGCGCGGCCAATCCGCAAAATAAAAAGCGTCCGAAAAGTTTCGGACGCTTTTAAATTTTCGGCGGACGGCAATTTTTGCGGAGCCCGCTTTGGCGGAAATTCCGCTCGTGCTAAAAAGTTTTTATCTCAAAATCGGCGAGCATATCCGCCGTCGTTTTGTCGGCTTCTTCAATGCTTTCACCCCGCGCGAGAAGCACAGCCATTCTCCTGTGCCCTCCCGTCACACACGGCTTTGAGAAAATCCGCATATCGGTGTTTGGCCTGTTTAAAACTTTGTCGAGCCCGCAATATTCGAGCATCTGGGTGTCGCCCTCAACGACAACCGCCCTGCTCGCCGACGGCCCGTACAACTCTATATTTGCAATCGGTATCCCGAGTATCGCGCGCGCATGCAGCGCAAATTCCGACAGATTTTGGGAAATCATCGTCACCATGCCCGTGTCATGCGGGCGCGGGGAGACTTCCGAAAACAGCACTTCGTCTCCCTTTATGAACATCTCTACCCCGAAAATCCCATAACCGCCAAGCGCGTCGGTAATTTTTTTCGCGTACTCCTTGGCCTTTTCGAGAGCCCCCTCAGACATCGGGTGGGGCTGCCAGCTCCTGCGGTAATCGCCCGATATTTGCTCGTGCCCTATCGGCGCGCAGAATGAAGTTCCGCCGGAATGGCGCACTGTCAGAAGCGTTATCTCATAGTCGAAATCGACAAAGCCTTCCACAATAACTTCCCCGCCTCCCGCACGGCCACCCGTCTGCGAGCATTCCCAAGCGGCGTCTATTTGGCTTTCGTCTTTTACCGTGCTTTGTCCATGCCCGGACGAACTCATTATCGGCTTAACGACGCACGGAATGCCGATTTTCTTAACGGCTTCTACAAATTCCTCTTTATTCTTGGCAAAAGCGTACGGGGAAGTTTTCATACCGAGAGTCTCGGCCGCGAGAGTTCTGATTCCCTTGCGGTTCATAGTAAAATTCACAGCCCGCGCCGTGGGTATCACATTAAACCCGCGCGACTCCAACTCCACAAGCTTGCTTGTGGCAATCGCCTCGACTTCCGGTATTATGTATGCGGGGTTTTCCTCCACGATTATTTTTTCGAGGGCATCCGCATCGAGCATAGATATCACATGCGACCTATCCGCAATCTGCATGGCGGGCGCATTTGCGTATTTGTCCACTGCTATTACTTCGAGTCCGAGGCGCTTTAATTCTATCGCGACTTCGCGGCCAAGCTCTCCGCTCCCGAGCAGCATCGCCTTTGTAGAATTTTTCTTAAATACCGTTCCTATGTTTGTCATAATTTTTATTTGGTTGAAGTTGGAGGTTGTTGGCAAGATTCAATTTTCATTCCGAAATATTTTAGCATTTGAAGGCTTTTAGACGCCAAAGAGTCGCTCTCCGCACCGCCGTCCGAAAGATTGCATACGCCCGTCATAAAAAAGCGCCTTCTAATACTTCTTATCGCATTGCGCTGGAAAGCTCCCATTGTAAAAGCCTCAATATCGGCCGCAAGAGAGTCTTCCAATACGAGATTTATGTCCGGATAGCGGTAATACAGCTCCCTAAACGTCTTAAAGCGCGGCAATATTCCAAAGGTGCGCTTGGGCAGAACTATTATTTCGTCGGCGCAAGCCTCCTCTCCCGACAAGGCTGCCGCGCATTTTTTTCCGCAAAGCACGCCTATTTTTGAATCTGGGCGCGAATTTCTGAGCGCCTTCAAAACGGGGGCAATGGAAGCGGCATCTTCAAAAGAGTTCGGGAGAGTCATGAATATCGAATTTTTGCGCGGAAGCTCTTTAAGCCCCATGCGCTCCATAGTATAGCCCAAAATGCTCTTGCCTCCGCGCAGATGCAAAGACGTGCGCTGGTTTGGATGCGTTCTCCACCGCCTATGCAGCCAAAGCCAGTCGTAGCGGGCAGTCTGGCTTTGCTTTAATTTTTCTTCGAGCCACACGTTTCCCGAGTAAGTGACATCTTCAATGGTCGAGGCCTCCAGCATTTCTCCGCATACCTCGGAGCGCCAAAATCCGGTGCGCTTGGCGAAAAAAACTGCGCAGCGCGCGCCCGTTTTTTCGGTTAAAATTCCGGCGAGCTCCGACGTATCGCACAGTCTGTCGAAGAACAGCGACTCGCACCCTGCCCCTCCCGCGTTTTGGTCGAAAAGCACCGCGACGCAACCGTTGTTTCTGAGGATTTTTACGGCGTCGAGAATGCCGTCGCGGCGCGAGAGCATTTCTATTCCGAACCTCTGCCTGCTCTTTTTTATCCATTCCTCCATTCCCGAGGAATTAAACGGCCTGTAAAAAACCCCTGTTTTCGGAATTTTTACGTTTTTTACAAGCAACGGAAACATTGTTATTGTTTCCATCATTGCGAAGTGCGGAATCATCAAAACGAGCGGGAACGGATCGTCCGAAAGCTTTTGAAGCTCGCTTCTTACAGTATCGCTTATTTTTACGCGATTTGCGAGCCTTTGTACTGACATGTGGGGACTTGCCACTACAAAAAGCGCCATTTCTACCATTCTCGCGCAGGATTCGTACACAATTTTAGTTCTATCCCTGCGCGACATTTTTGGGAAACAATGGTACACATTCGAGAACGCGACTCTCGTGCGGGAATTGGGGAAATAGCATATCAGCCAACCGACCGTTTTGCACAACCCTTCCACAATGCACTCTGGAGCGTTTGCAAACAGCCACCCCAATATCGAAAGAAAATATTTCATAAAAATTTTACGCAACTTTATCCAAACATACCAAAAATGCAAAAAAAATCGACCTTTTGGCGCCTTTGCCTATCAGTAAAGATTGCGCAGCGCAAAAGATCGATTAAAGCACGGCTAATTTTATGCCCATTTTTAGCCTGCTTAAAGTATTTTCTCCATGAGTCGCGGAAGTGTTTTTTACAAGATAAAACTATTACCGATCGCCGAAAAGATTTTGAATCCATATTTTTTATGGGACTTTAATCCGGATAACAAAAAATCTGAAACAAAATTTCCGCGGACCGCAACGGGCGAGTTCACACTTTGTAAGCGGGAACTCGCGGAGTTTGGGAGATCAAAATTTTCGCGGGAGCGCGGCGGGGAGAGCGCACCCTCCCGCCGCAATTTTACGACCTCTTCATAGCCGCCGCGAGCGACGCCACAAAATCTTCCGCCGCTTTCAGCGCTGCGCTTTCGCCGTTTTCCAAGAACTCCTCAAAAGTAAGGTCCACAAGCTTGCTCCCTACGACAACCGCGTCTGCGGATTCGGCCGCCAAATGCGCCATATTCGGATTCGATATGCCAAATCCCGCCGCGACCGGAAGCACAGAAGCCTTGCGCACGTCAGCGAGCCTCTTTGAGAAGGATTCCGGAAGGGCGTTTCTCGCGCCAGTCACCCCCGCGACAGTCACATAGTATAGAAAATCCGTGCCGCTTTCGGAAATCGCCCGTACCCTATCCAATCCGGAAGTAGGCGCGGCGAGCGGAATTAGCCCTATGCCGTACTCTTTTAACCCCCCCGATATTTCGCCGGATTCTTCGAGCGGAACATCCACGACAAGCCACGCATTTATTCCGTTTTTTTTCGAGAGTTCCGCCGTTTTTTCAAGCCCCAGCTTGAAAATCGGATTGTAGTATGAAAATAGGACAAACGGATTTTCAACGCCGTCTTTGCGCAAGCGCCCTGCCATATCCAAAACCTTTTGGAGAGTTGTACCTGCTGACAGCGCCCTCTGGCTCGCCGCCTGAATTGTTGCGCCGTCCGCCATCGGGTCGGAGAACGGAACGCCCAGCTCTATGATGTCGGCGCCCCCTTTGCAGGCCGCCTTGACCAATTTTTCGGTAAACGATATTTCTGGATCTCCGCAGCTGATGAATGTCACGAGCGTCGCGCGGCCGCTTTCCGAATTATTCTTTAAAACTTCTTTGATGCTTTTCATTTTTACGCCCTGTTTAAGAATTTCATTACCGAATCCATATCCTTGTCTCCGCGCCCGGAAAGCGACACTATTATTATGTCGTCTTTAGACATTTTCTTTGCGTTTTGCATTGCAAGCGCAACCGCGTGGGACGATTCGAGCGCGGGTATAATGCCCTCCAACCTCGACAATTTCATAAAGGCGTCCACCGCCTGCGAGTCGTTTATCGGGACGTATTTAGCCCTGCCCGTGTCCCTCAAATATGCGTGTTCGGGGCCGACTCCGGGATAGTCGAGACCGGCAGACACTGAGTAGGTGTCGAGTATCTGTCCGTTTTCGTCCTGCAAGAGATAGGTTTTGTTGCCGTGGAGGACTCCTACGCTCCCACCGTTCAGGCTCGCCGAATGGCGCCCGGTTTCTATTCCGTCGCCCGCGGCCTCCGCCCCGTATAGCTCCACGCCTTCATCGTCCATAAATCCCGAAAATATGCCTATCGCGTTGCTGCCGCCGCCCACGCATGCCACGACTTGCGTCGGAAGCCTGCCGCACTTCTCGAGTATCTGGGCGCGCGATTCCCTCCCTATTATCGACTGGAAAGTTTTCACCATCTCCGGATACGGGTGCGGGCCGGCAGCCGTACCTATAACATAAAAAGTGTCTTCGACAGTCGCCACCCAGTTGCGCAGCGCCTCGTTCATAGCGTCTTTGAGGGTCGCCGTTCCGTGCTTTAGCTCTACTGAAATCAAATTGGCTCCCAGCATTTTCATTCTCGCCGCGTTTTGCGCCTGTCTGCGGACGTCCTCCGCGCCCATGAATACGTCGCACTGCATTCCGAATAGGGCGGCTATCGTTGCGGTTGCAACCCCGTGCATTCCGGCTCCGGTCTCGGCGATGAGCCTGCGCTTGCCCATTCTGCGCGCGAGGAGAATCTGGCCAACAGTATTGTTTACCTTGTGCGCGCCGGTGTGGTTAAGATCCTCGCGTTTCAAGTATATGCGCGCCCCGCCGCAATATTCGCTCAGCCTCTTCGCGTAGTAGAGCGGTGACGGCCTTCCGACATAGTCCCGCATTATGGCGTCGTATTCGCTCCAGAAGGAGGGATCGTTTATCGCCTCCTTATATACCCTCTCCAATTCTTTAAGGGCAGGCATTAGCGTTTCGGCGACATACTGCCCTCCGTAAATTCCGTATCTTCCCTTGCCTTGCGTTTTCATATTCATATTATATTTCTTACTTTTTCGATTAAAATTTGCACTTTTTTCAAATCTTTTTTTCCCGGAGAAATCTCGACTGCGCTGTTTGAATCAACCGCCCACGGCTGAACGGCTCGGATTGCCGCCTCCGCGTTTTCAGGAGAAATTCCCCCCGCGAGAACGAGCCGCCTTTTCGCGGCGAGTTTTTTTGCCAGAGCCCAGTCGGAAAGCTCGCCGGTCCCTCCAACCGCAACCTTTGAGCGCGAGTCCGCAATGAGCGCCGCGCACGGGAAAGCCTCGGCCTCTGCGAGCGCGGCTTCGGAATCAAGCCATACGGCGCGCCAAATCTCGCAGCCAGTCTCTGCTATTTCCTCGGCAAAGTCTGCCGACTGCCCCCCGTGGAGCTGGATTGCCGCAAGCCCGCATTCAGCCGCGGCAGTTTTTATAAAATCCTGGCTTTCCGATACGAAGACCCCGACTCTCTTTGCCCGCCCCGACATCGCGCCCGCTATCTTTTTAGCTTTGCCGATATCGACGAAGCGCGGGCTGCGACTGTAAAAAATCATGCCGACGTAATCCGCTCCGAGCTCTTCTATACGGCGCGCTTCGAGCGGGTCGCAAACTCCGCATATTTTTATTTTGGGCGACATTTTATTTTTTTCCGAGAAGTTGTGAAAGCCTGTCCGCGGGAGAAGAAGCGCGCATCAATTCCGAGCCTATCAGCGCGGCATCTGCGCCGTATTCGCCGGCTTTTAAAAGGGTCTCGCGCGAGCCTATTGCGCTCTCTGAAACTTTTACGCATTCCTGCGGGACAAGTTTTATCAAAGTTCCGACCCTTTCAAAATCCGTCTCAAAATTTTTTAGATTGCGGCAGTTTACGCCTATGATTTTTGCGCCCGCGGAAGCGAGCATTGAAATCTCGTCTTCGGTGTGCGCCTCGCACAGGGCGTCGAGCCCTAGCGATTCCGCAAACCCGAACAGCTCCTCAAACTCCGCGCGAGATAGCATCGCTGCAATCAGCAGAACCGCCGAAGCTCCCCAGACCTTCGCCTGGCATATCTGGTATTTGTCGAAAATGAAGTCCTTTCGGAGAATCGGTATCGAAACAGCATCTGCGGCTATTTTAAGATTTTCCGCCGACCCCATAAAAAAATTTTTTTCCGTAAGGACGGAAAGAGCCGCCGCCCCCGCCCCCGCGAGCGACTTTGCAAGCTCGCCAGGCCGAAAATCCGCGCGGATTAGCCCAGCCGACGGCGAGGCTTTTTTAAGCTCGGCAATCACCGCCGGCGTTCCGTCTGCGCTCCTTTTTAAAGCCGCGGCGAACGGGGCGCGAGCGGGGGAATCCATCGCCATTGAATACAGCTCGCCAAAGCCAATAGTTCTCTTTTCAGATTCAAGCTCCTCGAATTTTTGGGCGCAAATTTTGTCGAGTATTGAGTCGGTCTTCATACGTTTTGCCTCGAAAATTCCACAAGCGTTTTAAGTTTTTTCAAAGCCGCTCCCGAATCGAGAGAGTCGCGCGCCATCTCAAGCGCCGCACCGAAATCGTCGGTTTTTCCACCTACAACTATTGCAGCCGCGGCGTTTAAAAGACATATATCGCGCGCGCCGTTGCGCAATTTTCCAGAAAGCACGTCCAATAGTATCTGCGCGTTTACTTTCGCGTCGCCGCCTTTCAAGTCCGAAAAATTTGCGCCGTCCGGGAAATACTTTCGCGGATTAAATTCGCTCGTCTTTATGGAGCAGTCCCGCAATTCGCTCACCCGGGTTGGCGTGCAGACGGATATTTCGTCCATGCCGTCTGCCGCGTGGACTACAAACGCGCGGCGCACTCCCATTCTATTCAGACATTCGGCGACAAACTCCGTGTACCCGGCCTCGAAAACCCCAACTACCTGACCGGTTGCCCCGGCGGGATTCACGAGAGGCCCGAGGAGATTGAATATTGTCCTAAACCCGAGAGCCTTTCTGACGGGAGCCGCAAAGCGCATTGCAGGGTGCATCTTTGGCGCGAACAAAAACGCTATTCCCTCCTCTTGCAGGCAGTGCTCCATCACAGACGCATGCACGTCGAGATTGAATCCAAGCTCGCCAAGAACGTCGCCTGAGCCGCATTTGCTCGTCGCGGCCCTGTTCCCATGCTTCGCGACGGGGACTCCGGCGCCGGCCGCTATAAAGGCGGAAGTCGTCGATATGTTGAACGTATTCATTCCGTCGCCTCCCGTCCCGCACGTGTCTATCGGAGCGGCGGAACCTGCGTTTATAAACGTCGCCCTCGCCCGCATTGCGGACGCCGCACCGACCACTTCGTCAACTGTCTCGCCCTTCATTTTAAGGGCAGTCAGAAATGCCGCCATAATTGCCCCGTCAACCTCGCCGGACATTATCTCTCCGAACACTTCCGCGCTCTCCGCGCCGCTCAAGTTCTTTTTGGAGGCAACTTTTGAAAGGGCGCGCTTTGTCTTTTCGCCGTTCATAGCGCTTTGGCCTCAAAAAGGAAGTTTTCCAGCATTCTCTTGCCGCCGAAAGTCATTATCGACTCCGGATGGAATTGAACGCCCTCCACAAGGAAATCAGTATGCCTTATCCCCATGACTTCACCGTCCTCAGCGCGCGCCGTCACCCTAAGGCATTTCGGCAAGGTGTTCTCCGCCACAGCGAGGGAATGGTACCTTACGACCTCTATCGGATTCGGCATTCCGCAGAAAACTCCGGTTGAATCGTGGGTCACCATGCTCGTCTTACCGTGCATCGTCCTGCGCGCAAGCACAATGTCCGCGCCAAACGCGTAGCCTATCGACTGCATTCCAAGGCACACTCCGAATATCGGAACTTTCCCCGCATATTTTTTTATGAAGTCAACGCACACGCCTGCGTTTTTCGGAGAGCTCGGTCCGGGCGATATTACTACCGCCTTCGGGGACATCGCAAACAGCTCCTCCGCAGTGGCGGCGTCGTTGCGCACAATCTTCATGTCCGCTCCGAGCGTCTCGAAGTAGTGCACGAGATTGTATGTGAATGAATCGTAATTGTCTATTAGAAGTACCATAATATTACCTTCCCGCTCCGGTGATGTCCAAAGTATCTATTCCGTCCGCCATTTCCAGCGCGCGCGAAACTGCGCGCGACTTCATGCGCGTCTCTTCGTATTCGGATTCGGGGTCCGAATCGAAAACTATTCCGGCGCCCGCTTGGACTGAAACTTTGCCGCCGCGCATTTGGAGCGTGCGGATTGTTATAGCCAAGTCCATATTGCCCCCGTAGCCCAAGTACCCGACGGCTCCACCATAAGGGCCGCGGCGCTCGGGCTCGAGCTCGTTGATTATTTCCATCGCGCGTATTTTCGGGGCGCCCGATAGTGTTCCCGCGGGGAAAGCCGCTGCGAGCGCGTCAAAAGCGTCGGCGCCCTCGCGCGGTATCCCAGAAATGTCGGAGACCAAGTGCATTACGTGCGAATACCGCTCTATCTTCATAAAATCCCCGACCTGTACGCTTCCAGAGCGGCAGAAACGCGACAAATCGTTTCTGCCCAAGTCCACGAGCATCAAATGCTCCGCGCGTTCTTTTTGGTTAGAGAGCAATTCGTCCGCAAGCCGCATGTCCTCGTTCTCGTCCGAGCCCCTGCGGCGCGTGCCCGCTATTGGGCGCACTTCCGCCTTGCCGTCCCCGAAGCGAAGCAAAGTCTCCGGCGAGGAGCCCACGAGGCAGCCGTCGGGCATTTTAAGGCAGAACATGTACGGCGATGGGTTTATGAGCCTCAGGGCCCTGTACGCCGAGAGCGGATCGATGTCCGAAACAGCCGAAAACTTTTGCGATGGCACTATTTGAATGGCTTCCCCATACTTTATATAGTCTTTGGCTTTTTCGACCATCTCTATGAAATCCTCGCGCTGCATATTTGACGAAAGCCTTATGCGCTTTGCGGAGGCTTCGCGCGCAGGCTTTACGGGGCGCGCAGACTTGAATATTTTTGAGAGCCTTTCAACCCTTGCAACCGCGTCGTCGTATGCGGCCTCGGGCGTGGCGAACTTGTCCGTGTGTGCGCATGCGACTATTTTTGCGGTGTGGCGGAGATTGTCGAATACGATGATGTCGTCGTACAGGGCAAAGCGTGCGTCGTCCCAGATTTTCTCGCCTTTTGGTTCGGGGAGTTTTTCAAAGAGGCCAACACATTCGTAGCCGAAGTATCCGACAGCCCCCCCGAAGAATCTCGGCAGCCCCTTGACGTCGGCTGGGCGGCGGCCGGCGATGTATTCGCGCAGCGGCGCGAGCGGCCCCATTCCAACCTCCGACTCGGACTTTATTTCCTCAGAGTCCGAAAATCTTAAAACCGATTTCTTCCCGTTCAGCGTAAAAACGGCACTCGGGTTGCAGCCTATGAACGAGTATCTGCCCCAGTTGTCAACGTTTTCAGCGCTTTCAAGTAGAAAGCACTCGGCTAAGCCGTCCAGTTTTGCGAAAGTTGAGACGGGCGTTTCCATGTCGGCGAGCAATTCCGCATAAACGGGAATTACATTCGCGCTTTGCGCGAGCTCGGTGAATTCTGTTTTTGTAGGTGTCATTTTGAAGGCCAAAAAAAAAGCGGCCAGACAAAAGGCCGCCAAAAGTTTAAAACCGTTTTAAACTCTACGCGACCTTCGGACTGTGCCACCAATTTCTCATTTAAAATTTATTAGGGCGCAGTTTTTGCCCATTAGAAAAATTGTCAAGCGTTTTTTTTATTTTTTTAGGACAATATTATTGACAAATACCGCATACTACTGCATAGTAAAATAATAATAACGGCAAAACTTTCTTGAAGCAACAATCTATGCCCTCGCAAAATACGCCGCCCCCGCCGCCATTCAGCCAGCCTAAAAGCTGCATTCCGCACGCGAATGTGCCCGATACGCATCTTGTGCTCGCCATTCTTACGACACTTTTTTGCTGCCTGCCATTCGGTCTCATCTCTCTCGTATATTCCATACAGGCTTTTATGTCGCAAAATTCGGGCAACATGCAGCTGGCGGAATACAATTCGTCAAAAGCGCTTTATTGGGGCAGAATCGCCTTGTGGTGCGGCGCGGCAATGTACATCATATACTTCTTATTTTTTGCGCTTCCAATCATGATATCCGGTTTATATAATTACATAAACCTATAAATTATGGAAAATTCAAACAACACCCCTCCCCCATATGTTGGCGAGCAAATGCCCGCCATAGAAAACCATCTCGTGCTTGCCGTTCTTACGACGCTTTTTTGCTGCCTGCCTTTTGGAATCGTGTCGATTGTATATTCGGTGCAGGTAAATTCCGCCTTGAACGCCCGCAACTACGAATTGGCAAAAATAAACTCCCAAAAGGCTAAATACTGGGGAAGTCTAGCCCTTTGGCTAGGGCTCGCCCTAAACCTAATATGGTTCATATTCGGGATTGGCGGCGCATTGTTGTAGGCGAAGTCCCATTAATAAAATGAACTCTTCCTCCTTTGACAGTGAGGCTTTATCAAAAAAAGCCTCAAAAGTAAGGTCGCTATGCTTTGCAACCTTCTTTCTGCTCGGAAATTATTTTGCGCTTTACGGAATAATGCTCGCCGACAAGGCTCTGAGGGAATCCGCCTATTACTCGGATAAAAATTCCGAAAAGCTTCTAATATCCGCAAAACGCTGGGGACTTTGGGGGCTTGTTCCGTCCACCATAATAAATATCGCCCTACTCTACGCCTGCTTTTTGCTCTTGTGGAAGCTTGGCCTTAAAGACTTGTACGAAGCCGTCTCGAAGATTAAATAAAAATGCTGAAATTGCCCGACAGGCTCTTTTATATACTTTTGGGCATTGGCGCAATAGCTGTGCTTGCCTTGCTTTGTTTCTTTGATCCGTCAACCTCTGCCATTTTCCCGCCCTGCCCGACAAACGCCCTGACAAAACTCCATTGCCCCGGCTGTGGGACTCTGCGCGCAATGCACGCGCTGCTCCACGGCGACCTGAAGGAGGCATTGTCGCAAAATATCCTCGCCGTAATTTTTATCCCGATATTGCCTGCAATATACTTCTTTCCAAAATATTTTAGAAAGCCAATCGTGCCGGCGGCAATGCTTGCAATATTCATACTCTACGCCATTTTGAGAAACACTGAAACGTTTTCATTTCTCGCGCCACACTAAAATCTACTCCGTATAAAGCGAGAGAATCCGCGCCCTAAATGGCATCGGCAAAACTTTTGTTTTGTGCCGAATTTAAAAATTTTTTATACCTCCTCCCGTCTATCCAGTGGGAACGAGCTATAAAACTCCGAAATTTTTCGGGGGCAACCCGCAAAAAAATGCCGTCAGCCGTGGATTCGGTTTTTATAGCGTCTGCGCCGTTTTTTTTAGATTCAAAAGGTGCACGATAGCCAATAGAAGACTTTGAACCTCCGCCCAAGCACTTCGTTTTGGAAACTCCGCCCCAATGTGGATTGAAAAAAATCCAACCGAGCATAGTTTTAGTAAAAAAATAAAATCTTCGCGGTAAAATTAAAACAGACACAAAAAGACAGAAAATATAATCTGAATTTTATAGCCAAATAAGATTCTAAAACCTTCCGCCATATTCTCCAACCCGAGTGCAATTTACCGCATAAAAAAAGGGCGCAGGATAAAACCCGCACCCATAAAAGGATAGCCGCCTTTTAGCGCGATTTCCATTATCTTGGAGACTTCGCGCCGCAAGGGAAAGCCTTTGTGCCTAAACAGCTTAGACTCTCTTTTCCTTAACCTTGGAAGCTTCGCGGCCAACGCGGTCGCGCAAATAGTAGAGACGCGCGCGCATCGGAACCGATTCGCGTTCGACTTCAACTTTTTCGACATTCGGCGAGTTCACCGGAAATACGCGCTCTACGCCTTCGCCGTAAGATATGCGGCGAACTGTAAACGTTTCGTGTATTCCGCTTCCCTTTCTGGCGATGACAATGCCCGCGAAAATCTGGATTCGCTCTTTGTCGCCTTCGCGCACTTTTGTATGCACGCGCACGCCGTCGCCGACTTTAAACGCGGCCTTCTCGGCTTTTATTTGCCCTTGGGTGATTTCTTTCAACAACTCTTGGTTCATTGCCTTATTCCTTTGCTTTAAATATGTCTTGCCTGCGATTCTTCGTTTTCTCCACCTGCCGTTCGACGCGCCAACGCTCTATTGCCGCATGGTTGCCCGACATTAAAACCTCGGGAACTTTCATTCCCCTGAATTCCGCCGGTCTGGTATATTGTGGAAAAGCGAGAAGATTGCCGTTAAATGAGTCGAAGGTCAAGGAATTTTCTTCGCCGAGCACACCTTTTACGTATCTGGCCACTGTATCCGCCAAAACTGCCGCAGGTAAAGTGCCGTTTGTAAGGACGTAATCGCCTATTGAAATTTCCCTGTCTATGACGCAATCGCGTATGCGTTGGTCGATGCCTTCGTAGTGTCCGCTGAGTATTATCAAGTGCCCCGCCCGCGACAGTTCCGACGCAATTTTCGGAGACAGCTTTTCGCCGTCGGGGCACATGTAAATGCGCGTGCACCCGGGGGTCTGCAAAGCTTCAATCGCGGCAAAAATCGGCTCGGGTTTCATCACCATACCGGGGCCGCCGCCGAACGGTCGGTCGTCGGTCACTTTGTGGGCACCCTCCGCCCAGTCGCGGATATTGTGGACTTTAAGGTCTAATATTCCCGCCGCCTGCGCCCGCGCGAGCATACTTTCGCCCAAAAAGCCCGAAAGCATATTTGGGAAAAGTGTCAGAAAATCTATTTTTAGCGACGCCGGCATTGATGGAAAAACATATCAATACAAAGACCCGCCGCAACGGCGGCGGGTCGTAGGTGGATTTTAAATATATTAAGCGTTTGCCGATTCGGCCTTAGCCTTCTTTATGAGAGCCTTTACGGTATCCGTGGGCTTAGCCCCGACGCTTACCCAGTAGTCGGCCCGCTCAATGTTTATTTTCGACAATACTTCCTGGCCTCTGGGGCTGGGATTGTATGTGCCGATAGTTTCGACAAACTTGCCGTCGCGGCGCGACGCGCTTTCGGCGACGACTATGCGGTAAATCGGTTTATGGGCCGCGCCGTTGCGTTGTAGTCTGATTTTAAGTGCCATATTGTTTTATTGTTATTTTTTTATTTTAGTTTTTTAACACTGGCAAATTGCGAATTTTTTTAAGCCGCTTTTTCGCCGAGAGAACTTGACGGGAACCAAGGATAACCACCTGTATCTGAATCTACCCGTTTTAGGCGAAAATAAAATCCGAAGTTTGCTTTATGTTTATTTGTATTAAGCAACTCTCTTTCGGCACATTTTGCAAGAAAATTTTTCACAAAAACGAGTTGCATTTTTTGCCCGAAGGCCGAGCACTTGCATTAAAAAAAAATTCCAAATCCGCCGCTTTTTGTAACCTATTCTAAAAAAAACCCCGCACCCCGCCCTGTACATGCCCGCAAACGCACGGATACGCCGTTTGATTAGTTAAACTTCAACCGCCCCGCGCCCACCTGCACGCGCCAGACACGCTTCGGGCAAAGACGGCGATTGTCAGGACGAACATCTTTTCAACCCTCCGCACACGGATACGTTACCGCAAATCCAAAGGGATATTATCGCCAGTAGCCTCTGCCGCTCGTCCGCAAGCGCATGGATGCTCTACACTGCCTGCTCCCTAAATCCAAACTCTGCCAAATGCTGTATGCGCCCGCGCAAAAAAATTCCACCTCCCCCGCGCAAGAGGTTTCTTGGCATGGCACTATGCACGCGCCGTGCGTGCAGATTCAGCGCAATCAGACTACTGCCAATACCGTAGCAAAAAAATGCGTACACCCATACGCGCACAGATTCAGCGGGTATCAAGCCGGAAAGTTCCGTCCACTGTTTCCCCATCCACTGGTTCCGCGAGACGCGCAAGCTTCCTGTGCTTTTTAGAATTTTCAGAAACTTGTAGTACAATCCAATTTTTTTTAAATTGCGCCCGAAAAAAAAAATCCGGCATTCCCGCACCGCTTCCGCCAATCAGCATTCTGAAAATTGCGCCGAAGAAAGCGGCTATTTATAAAAATCGAAAATGCGGTCGCAGACATAATCCTGCTGCTCGCGCGAAATTTCCGAAAACATCGGCAGGCGCAGCATCGTCTTAGCGAGTGTTTCCGCAACGGGAAGCGGCCGGCGTTCGCAGCCGAGACGCTCCGCCATCGGGCATAGATGCAAAGGCGCATAGTGCTGGACAACCCCAACTCCGCTTTCCTTCATTAATTTTTCAAGGCGTTTTTCGGTATCGGGAGAATCCGTAAGCACAAAAAATATGTGGGCGTTGTGCGCGCAATACCCGGGGACTTTCGCAAGCTTCAAATCCCCGCGAGTCTCAAGCTCAGAAAGTCTGCCGTAATAGTAGTTCCATGCCTCCACGCGCGCGGCGGTGATTTTTTCGGCGGCATTGAGCTGGGCGGCGAGAAATGCGGCGAGTATTTCAGACGGTATGTAGCTGTCGCCGTAATCGACCCATGTATATTTGTCTATCTTTCCCTCCACAAATTTTATTCTGTTTGTGCCCTTTTCGCGTATAAAGCAGGCTCTGTCACGATATTTCATATCGTTTACGAGCAGCGCGCCGCCCTCGCCGCAAACGACGTTTTTCGTCCCGTGAAAACTTATCGAGCCGAAGTCGCCAATTGTGCCAAGCATCTTGCCTTTGTACGACGCGCAGAACCCCTGCGCGGCGTCCTCGACAACCTTTATCGAGCGCTTTTGGGCAAGAGCATTTATTTCGTCCATATCGCAACCGACCCCGGCGTAGTGGACGGGAACTATTGCGCGCGTCTTAGGCGTAATAAGTTCCTCTATTTTTGAGGCGTCGATATTTAAAGTGTCGGCTGTGATGTCGCAGAATACCGGCTTTGCTCCGCGCAGAACAAACGCGTTTATGCTCGACACAAAAGTGTAGGTCGGGACTATCACTTCGTCGCCGTCCTCAATGTCGCAAAGCAGCGCCGCCATATCGAGCGACGCCGTGCAGGAGTTTGTCAGCAAGGCGTCTTTCGCCCCTGTCAGCCGCCTTATTTTTTCCTCGCAAATTTTCATGAATTTGCCGTCGCCCTGCAAGTGCCCGGAATCTATCGCTTCCTTTATATTCGCCATTTCCGAGCCTTCTAAAAATATTTTATTGAACGGGATTTTCATAGTACAAAATTTTGCGGAATATCACACAAGTCCGCGCCGTATTCAAAGAAAAAATTTCGCGCATCTGCATATTTTTGAAAAAAATCCGAAAAAAAACGCAAGTATTAAGATTGACATTAAAAATAATTTTGCATATTCTTGATTCGCAACAGAAAGGACGATATGTTAAGCGAGGCAACAAACAGGTTTTACGGTGCATGGTGGGGAGCGTTTTTGGGGGACGCTGCCGCAATGCCTACACACGGGTTTTCGAGCTCCAAATTATTGAAGGCTGACTACGGCGAAGTAAATTCGTTTGCCGCGCCAAAGCCGACACATCCCGAAAGCGTATTGCACGCGATACCCGCGCCGATTCTTCCGCCTGAATACGACTATATAGGCCCCAAGCGCCGCCATCTTTGGCGCGAGCGCGACGCCCACCCGCACTGCGGAATGGACGCCGGCGAAAATACCCTGCCTATGTATCTTGCCCTTCACCTGGCAGTATCAATGTGCGAAAAGGGCGGATTTGACGCCGACGACTGGATGGAGCGGTACAGGCTCGTGATGGTCACGCCCGACGGCCACCGCGACACTTTCATACCGAGCATACACCGCAAATATTTTGAGAATCTCGCAAGCGGCAAAGATCCCGAGGCGAACGGTTGCCCAGAGGCGCATATGAGCGACATTGCCACATTCATACCGCTTATGCTTTTTATAATGCGCAATCCTGAAAAAACTCAGATGGGGCTTTTCCATGCGCTTAAAAAATTTTCGAGCGGGGAGTCCGCATATTCCGCCGCATTTTTTGTGGCTGAATTGCTTTCGTACATAATAAAAGGCGCGACCATAGAAAGCGCAATGTACGATAAGATGACGCCCGACCGCCACTTTTCGCTCGCTTTTCCATACCGCAGATGGATAAAAAACCGCGACGATGAACAGGCCATAAATTCCACCGGCATTTTCGCCTCGATAGACGAAGGGCTGCCGCTTAGCCTTTATATTAGCTTGAAATACGGCAACGATTTCAAGTGCGCGATATTTTCAAACGCAAATATCGGCGGCGAATCCACAGGCAGGGGCGTTATAATAGGCATGTTGGCAGGCGCACAGACGGGCTTTGACAACCTTCCGCAGGATTTAATTTCAAGCCTCAAATACGCGGGGGAAATACAGGCCGTTGGAGAGATGCTCTACAAACTTGTAAACGGGCTTTAATACGCCGATACGAGTTTTCCGCAATTGTCGCGCATTTTTTTAAAGAGCGGGTGAGAGAACAGGTGTTTTCTTAAAAAAGCCCGCTGTTGCCTGCACGCCCACTATTGCGCGGTTCTGACAGATTTCCGCCACGTTTTGCAACGGGCAAATCATAGTATCCTTTGATATTAAAGGGCGCTATGAGGTCGGGGCAGCGAAAAGGAAACTGTTTTTTCAAGTTCGATAGGCGTTTAATAGGGGAAAAAACGCTTGACGAAGCGGGTTTAAATCCTAACTTTTTCAGTATTATGGCAGACAAAAACGAAAAAAACGAATTTAACGTAGCCGGCAAATTCTATGTCGACTCCCAGTGCATTGGCTGCGCCTTGTGCGCGTCTACGGCCGAAGGCTTTTTTGAAATCAGCGACGCGGGTTGCGCGTTTGTTGCTAAACAGCCTTCGAATGCGGACGAAACCACCCTTTGCACGGAGGCTATGGAATCCTGCCCTGTTCAGGCGATAGGCGACGACGGCGAATAAGTTTTTCGCGCAGAATTTTTAACGGCTTCCATCGGAAGCCGTTTTTTTTGCATTCAGAAATTGCCGCCACTTCCGAACGAATTTCACTGGCGATAAAGGCGCACAGAAAATGCGCGCAGTTAAGTTCCGCGCGAAATCTGTACGCATAAAAAAACCTTCGCCGCCTTGCCTTTTTCATTAAAAGCATAAAAAGCGGCGCATTTTCCGCTCCAAAGCCGCGGTAATATTTTCAGACTGTTCTGTTTGCGCGCAAAAATCTTTTTGATAATAAAATCCGGCAAATTCCCACTCAACCGACAAGCTTGCGTTTAGTGCGCGCAAAAAAATTATTTTAGTATGTATTTTTCTACAATCTCCGAGGCGTTTTCGACTATTTTCGCGCATGGGCGAGTAGCGTAATAATTCGCATCGCGGGCGTCTGGCGCAGGGGATATTGGAGAGCCTTCTTTGATTTTCAAAAGCTCGCGGCAAATTATTGAGCCGTTGCGCTTTTTAAAAATCTCAGCGAGTTTTTGAACTCTTGCGTAGGTCTTTTCCTTTTCCGCGGCGGAAGGGTCGGAAGTGCAGTTTTTAAGCCCGTCGAGCATGGCGCAGGCGCTGAAAGCCCCGCATACCTCCCTCATTCTGCCAACGCCGCCACCGAGCGGAGCTGACACTTTCAAGGCAGTGTCGAAATCCATTCCAAGCTTCGTTGCATGCGCCGCGAAAACCGCTTGCGCGCAGTTGTATCCGCGCATAAACAAGTATTCGGAGCACGCCCCATTGTTTTCGGAATTTGCATTTTCGTCCATATCTATTCTCCGGATTTTTTGCCAAAAGCCTCTTTTATCTCCATGGACGCTCGCATAGAGCAGAATTTTGGGCCGCACATGGAGCAATGGTGGGTTTGGGAATTGTCGCGCGCAAAATCGGCGTCGTTTTTCGAGCGGAATGCCCTCGCCTTCTCGGGGTCGAGCGATAGGTTTATCTGGTCCTCCCACCTGAACTCGGCGCGGGCAAGGCTCATTGCGTTATCCCTGTACTGGGCGGCGGGGTGCCCCTTTGCAATGTCGATTGCATGCGCGGCAAGCTTGAAAACAACAACGCCCTCCCGCACATCCTCTCTTTCGGGAAGCCCGAGATGTTCTTTTGGAGTCACGTAGCACAACATGGCAGTTCCTCCCAGGCCTATCGCCGACGCACCGAGAGCCGCAGTGATATGGTCGTACCCAGCTCCAATGTCGGAAACGAGGGGCCCGAGAGTGTAAAACGGAGCCTCCGCGCACCAGTCGAGCTGGCTTTTCATATTTTCGTCGATAAGCTGGAACGGCACATGCCCGGGGCCTTCGCACATCACCTGCACATCGTTTTCCCAGGCGATTTTTGCGAGTTCGCCCTGCACTTTTAGCTCTCCAAGCTGCGCGGAATCGTTCGCGTCGGCAATGGCGCCGGGGCGGAGGCCGTCGCCGATTGAAAATGAGACGTCGTAGGCGGCCATTATTTCGCATATCTCGCGCCAATGCTCGTACAAAAAATTCTCCTTATTGTGCGAGATAATCCACTTGGCCATTATAGAACCCCCGCGGGAAGCTATTCCGGCCATTCTGTCGGCGGCCGCAGGCAGAAACTTTTTGAGAACGCCCGCATGTATGGTAAAGTAGTCAACCCCCTGCTCGGCCTGCTCGATGAGCACGTCGCGGTATATCTCCCAAGTGAGGTCTTCGGCAACTCCCCCCACCCGTTCGAGAGCCTCGTACAAGGGAACGGTGCCGAGGGGAGTGGGACAGTTGCGTATCAGCCATTCGCGGGTGTCGAATATGTCGGCGCCAGTTGACAAGTCCATCATAGTGTCCGAGCCCCATTTTATTGCCCAGAGCATTTTTTCTACTTCCTGCTCTATGGAAGAGGCCATCGAGCTGTTGCCGATATTTGTGTTTATTTTGACGAGAAAATTGCGCCCGATAGCCATAGGCTCGAGCTCCGCATGGTTTATGTTGGCGGGTATTATCGCCCGTCCGCGCGCGACTTCGTCTCTGACAAATTCCGGCGTTATGCAGAAATCTTTTTTAAACCAAGTTCCCGGGTGCTGAATGCGAAGCGACGAGCGCGGGGCGTCCGCTGAAAGGGAATTTTCGAGCCCGTTTAAGGCGGCGATATTTTCGCGGATTGCAACGTACTCCATTTCGGGCGTGACGATGCCCTTTTTTGCATAGTGCATTTGCGTAGGCCGGCAGCCGGCCTTCGCCTTGCGGATTGGCCTGCCGCCGAAGGGATTTTTATCCGAATTGCCAAGAGCCCCGACGACCTCCGTGTCGGCGCGCTGTTCAATCCACTTTTCGCGGATTTTGGGAAGGCCCTTCGAGGGGTCGAAGTGGAAATTTTCGTCGGCCCACGCGCCCGCCGTATCGTAAATTCGCACAGGGGGATTGGGCCTGCAAGAGCCCCCGCAGCGCGTCGGGGTCAGCGCAATCTCCGTGAGCCCGACTTTAATTCCGTTTTTTTCCGCGTAGATTCTTCTGCGCGAAGGGTTGTCTAAAAAAAGTTTTCTCGTATCCATTATCGTTTCGCCGTTTGGCGTTTAAAAAATATCGGCAGGGTTTGCCTTGCGCAGTTTGCGCGTGGCGAACAAACCGGCTATGAGGCACATCGAAAGCGACAGTCCAAATACAATCGCAAGGCTCGACGGGGCCATGTAAGTTTGCATTCCCGCAACAGTCCGCGTTAGAACGTATAGAATTTCCGCAAGCACAGTTCCGGGGACAAATCCCATAACCGAAAGTATGAAAGACTCCTGCACTATTATCCACACAAAGAAGGAATCTCCAAAGCCGATTGCCTTAAGAGTCGCATACTCCGACAAATGGTCCGTGACGTCTGTGTAGAGTATTTGATAGACGATTACAGCCCCGACAAAAATTGCGACCGCCATAGACGCCCCGATGACAAATCCAATCGGAGTGCGCTCCGCCCAATAGTTTTTTTCGTTCTGTATAAATTTCTCCTTCGTCATTACGCGCACGTCGGAAGGAAGTATTTTTTCGAGGCTTTTCGCGACTTTCTCGGGGTCCGCGCCATCGCGTAGCTTCAGCACGCCGACGCTGTAAACGCCTTCCGGTTCATTCCATATATCGGAGAAAGTCCGCAGGCTCATCAGCACATTTCCGTCGGCCGCAAAAGTCGCGCCTATTTTTACGAGTCCTCGAATCATAGCCCGCTTCCCCGCGACCTCCGTTCTCACAGAGCCCTCTCTCTCAAATTTTTCGGCAACCTTGCCGTACTGCGAGCGCGAGAGTCGGTCGAACAAAACCGCGCCGTCGCGTTTTAGATAATCCTGCGATTCTTTTATGTCGTCGGACAAAAATACGTTTTTTGAGGGGTCGAAGGCTATGACGAAAATATCGCGCTCGCGGCCGTCGTCCACATTTTTAAACGACATGCACCCGAGTTTTATGCCGGTAGCCGACTCGACATCTTCGTCTGCGAGCGCCTGAAACATGCGTATCTGCGCGAAACCCTTCCCGACGCCGAAGTATTCGTAGTTCGCCCCGACAATTACGACTTCCCCGTCGAGGAGTTCAAGGGGGCCAACGACCTGTTTGTACAGGGCGTTTCTAAGGCCCATTTGAAACAGCATCATTGCCACTGCAAACGTTATCCCCAAAAGAGCGACAAAAAAGCGCTTTTTGTCGCCCGACAGCTGCTCCCACGCGATTGGAATGCCGAGCGGAAACAGCCTTTCTAAAAAACTTTTGCGATTTTTATGCACTTTTTGACGCGCCGATTATTTCTTCACAATTATGCGGATATTGACTTGCGAGCCTATTAAGTTTCGGAATTTTTCCGGGGCGTCTATTTTAATTTTAACGACTACGACCCTAAGGTTTGAATAATCGCTCGGGTCGCTGCTAAAAAGCCTGTTCGACTTTACATAAGCGGAAATTTGAACAACTTTTCCTGAAAATTTTTGATCTCCGAGGGCGTCGGAAGATATTTCCGCGCTGTCCCCTACTGCCACTTTCGATATGTCCGAAATATAAACCTCGGCTTCAGCATACATTGTCTTAGTATCTGCAATTTCGCAAATGCCCTCCATTCCGACGGCTTCGCCTTCCACCACATTGCACTCGACAACCTCGCCGGAAATCGGGGCGACAACTTCGTATTCGGCGTACGCCGCCTTCGCTTCCGCAAGAGCCGCCTCAGCCTCGGCTACTGCGAGCTCTTGGGTTTTCTTGACGTGCGGAAGCATCGACTTTGCCTGGGCTATTTTTCTCGCGAGAGACTCCTGTTCGTATTCAATCTGCTCGCGCTCGCGGCGCGGCGGATCCTTTTCGTCGAGAACCCTGCGGTTTTGGTCGAACGACCCTTCGAGATCCGCTATAAAATTCTCCTGCTGCAAAGTTTTCATATCCGAATTTGCCTTTGCGGCGGCGAGAGATTTCTCGGCGCGCTCTAATGCTGCCTTCGCTTTGGCGGCGCCCCGCAGAACTGCGACTATCTGCCCTTTTTCAACATATCCGCCCTTGCGTATATTAAGCGTTTCGACAATAGCCTGTGCGCCCCCGAGCGACGGGGCGGCGAGCTTAGAAATTCTCGCACCGGGCACAATTCTTCCGACGCACGCCACAGCGTCCGCCGAGCCCGAATCGGAGATTTCCGCAGCCGCTAAAAACGGCGCCAAAGAAAGCAAACTCACACAAAAAAGTTTTTTCATATTCGGACAACTTACTGCACGCATTCATTATTACAACACTAAAAAGCTACGCACAGAATTTGCTTGCCCGATTTTCAAAAAAAATAAAAAATCTGGTCCACTATGAGAAAACTGGCGCATATTGGAATCCCGACGGACAAAAAACCCGAAAAAGCCGCGTACCTTGAAGGCGCAAAGCTTTTCGTCACCGATCCGGCGGACACAAAAAACAACATAGAGTTTCTATACTTTGAGGAAGGCAGCCCGATGCCCGAGCTTTTGAAAAATGCCACCCACATAGCATATATGGTGGACGATATCGAAGCCGAACTCAAAGGGGCGGAGGTATTGATTCCTCCGTTTGAGCCGTTCCCGAGCTTAAAAGCCGCCTTTATAATAGAAGACGGCGGAGTGCCAATAGAACTGATGCAAAAATTTTAATTTTTTGCGGCGTTTTCCCGTTAAGCCGCACTCTGCGGCTTGAATATCAAAACGTGCAAAATAACAAAAAAAACGCCGAAATTTATTTCGGCGTTTTTTAGGCTTAAATTTTGGCGGTATTTTTTTATCTTCCCGCAAAACCGGGCCCGTTGATTACGCGTACGGAGAGCAAAAGCAGAAAAGTTTTTTGGGAATCCCGCGGTTAGTTTTTCGACACTCCCATTATTTTCTTTATGTACTCCGCCTCCTTTTGGTCGTACGGCGAGCCGTCGGGCTTCAACACGTCGTGGAACCACATTCCCTTCGGGTATTTGCCCTCCAACATGCTCCACGGCCTGTCTGTATGCGTCCGTCCATTTACAAAACCCCAGTTGTAGGCAGCAACCTTATGGTCTTTCATAACGCCGAGGCACGGGTCGAAAGTGCTGTACGGGCGCGCCATATATTCGGTGCAAAACATTGGGCGGTTCAACTTCCCAAGCTTTTTTATGAGCGCCATAAGAGATCCTTTTCCCCCATAGCAGTGAAAGCTTATAATATCCGATTCTTCAAGCTGAATTGGATTCATAACTTTGCCAACCGGAGAATTGTCGGAAGTGTACACTCCCGCCGTAATCGGCTGCGACGGATTGGCTGACCGCGCCCACTCGAATGACAATTTTAAGAGCCTTTCGGTTCTCTCGAACATCTTCAAATCGCCTTTCAAAGCACCGTTCTGATCTACCGAAATACCGATATTGCCCGGTTCGTTGAAGACGTCCCAGCCTATTACCCTCTGGTCGTCGGCATACCTCGAAACTGTCTGCTTCACGTATTTTTCCAACGAGCCCCACGCCGAGTCGTCAGCGAGAACTTTGAATGGCGGGGATTTCAGCCAATTTGAGTTGTGCGTACCTTTCGGCTCCGGCTGTTTACCGTATTTTGAAACGGAATTCCAGCAACTGTCGAAAAACACAAACAGGGTTTTTATGCCGTGCGAGTCGGCTATTTGCAGATATTTATCCACATTTTCGAAGAACTTCTGCCCTTCGTGCCTCCACACAACGTCGCTTAAAAACACGCGCATTGTATTGAAGCCGAGCTTTTGCGCCATAGCAAGCTCGGCGTCTATAAGCTTCGGATTGAAGGTCGAAGAGCTCCACATCTCTATTTGGTTTGATGCGTCGGACGGAACGAAATTGCAGCCGGCCATAAAGGGCTTGTTTTCATACCATGCGTTTGCTTCGGCCTCAGTCCATTTTTCGCGCGCGCCGACACATAAAGCAGTCAGCGCGGCGGAAAATATGCATATTAAGCGCAGCATAATTAATTTTTATTGGACGTCTGCAAAGACATATTCAATATCTGTCCGTCTTTCTCAAGAGTCTTGGAAAGCTTTGCGTAATCTACGTCCTGAACGGCGCATTTGTCGTCGATAGCCTGAACGGCGGCCGTCGCGGCGCTCTGCCCGAGTATCATGAACACAGGCTCCATGCGTATCGAGCCGTACGCGATGTGCGTGGCAGAGCACGCCACCGGCACAAACAGGTTGTCAACCTGCCCCTTTTTGGGGATTATAGCGCCGTACGCAATCTTATACGGACCTTTCAGGCCGACCTGCACGTCGCCCTCGTTTTGCACGTATCCCTCCTTGGTGACGTAGCGAGAAGTGTTGTGGGAATCGAGCGTGTAGGAGCCCATTCCGACGGGGCGCGGAGTCGTGCGGGAGTTTTGGCAGTCGTGCTGGGTCATTATATATTCACCGTCCATGCGGCGCCCTTCGCGGACGTACAGCGCAAACGGCCAGTGCCCGGTGGACTCGAACTCGTCTTTGGAAAGCCCGAACTTGGCTATCGCCTTGCGGGTGCTTTCGGGCACGCGGGGGTCGTTTTGGAAGAAGTACATCAAGCCCTTTTGGTAATTCAGATGGGCGTCGAAAATCTCCTTGCGCCTTTCGTAGGAGGCCTCGGGCCATTCGTAGTTGCCGCCGATAAAGTCGGTGCTGAAAGCGGCGCGGTTGTTTATGTCCGTCTTGCCGTTGGGCATTCTCGATATTATGAGCGGCCAGGCTTTGGGCTCCGCCTCAAAGTAGCGCGCGCCAAGCTCGTAATCTTCGGGATTGTAACCTTCGGGCTTTTCGATTTTCACCCTGTTTTCGGGGACATCCGTCAGGCACATTCTGAAGCAGTACGCCTGGACTTTTTTATCGGCAACGCCGTCCGCCAACGGGGGCTCAGGGCTTATATATTTTAGCAGCCCGCTTGATTTGTCGCCCTTTATCTTGTATGGATCCACGCGAGTGAGGAAGCGGTGGCCGTTATGTTCGTTTGTGGCGCGGAAGCCGTTGTAGTCCTCGCCGAACTGCGCGTTGCTTTCGCGGCCGACAAAATACTTTACCCCAGCCGCCGCCATGAGGTCGCCTTCAAAAGTGCAGTCTATAAACATCTTGCCGGGATACCTGTTGCCTTCAAGCGTGGAAATCGCGACAATCCTGCTTCCGTTCTTCTCTACGCCCGACTCCCTGTCGAGCCATTCGCCTCTTACGAGCTTTATGTTTTTGTGTTCTTTTATCCAATTTTCAAATACCCTTTCAGCGACGGAAGGCTCGAATATCCACATAACTTTGTGTTCGTCGTCGATTGCCTTTGTGCCCTGGCCTCTGGCCTTGAAGTTTTCTCGCTTCTGCCATTTCCAAGTTTCGGGCTTCTGGTATTCCTTCCATATTCTATGGTAGAATTCGCGTGACAACCCACCGATTGTGGCAGTTTTGCCGGAGTCCGTCATTCCGAGCCCCGAGCTCGACATCGCCCCAAGCCTTCCTTCGGGCGCAATCAATACGACCTTTTTACCGGACTTCGCCGCCTGGACCGCGGAAGTCACCCCCGCCGAAGTTCCGCCATAAACGACTACGTCGTACGACTCGTCCGGAATGAGCGTAGAGCAACCGTAGAACACTGCCGTCAGAGCGGGCAATGCAAAAATCAGAATGAGCGTAAAGCAACCGCAGAACACTGTCCTCAGAGCGGATAATGCAAAAATCAACAACTTATTTTTCATACAGCAATATATTTGTAATTAACTCCGCGCCGCGGATAATTCACAGCGCATATTAGGCAGAATATAATGTCATTTTTTCATGTGGCTTCAATAAAAATTTTATTCGTTTTTATTCTCGAAATTTTCCCAAATTTCCCAAATAATTTAAGAATGAAACTTTTGTATTTTACTACGTTAATATCCGCTTTCGCAGCCCTTTGCGCGCATGCCGAAATAAAAACCCCCGCCATTTTTTCGGACGGCATGATGCTTCAGCAAAACTACGCGAGATTATGGGGGACATCAGAACCGAACGCAAAAGTAGAAATCGAAATATGCGGGAACAAATCCTCGGTAGTAGCCGACAAAAAAGGCAAATGGATGATTCCTATTGGAACGCCGAATGGCTCTTTCGAGCCTCATGAAGTCAAAATATATGAAAATTCCAAATTGGCAAAAACCTTTTCCAACGTGCTGTTTGGGGAAATATGGATTGCGGGAGGCCAATCCAACATGGACTTTTCTCTCAAAGGAGTCGATGGCGCGGAAGAATATATAAAATCGGCGTCTGGCTCAAACGTAAGATACTTTTTAGAGGGGGGTTCAAGCAACAAAATGTTTAGCGCCGAAGGCATCGGCAAAAACCCCGAAACCGAATTTCCGGAAGGCAGCTCGTGGATAATTCCAAGTCCAAAGAACGCAGGAAGGCTGCAAGGAATACCATACATATTTGCGGCGGAACTCTCTAAAAAAATAAGAATGCCCGTCGGGATAATTTACACCGGAACCTCCGGCACAAGAATGGCGGCATGGGTAAGCAGGCAAACCTACAATACTTCGCCCTTCTTTGAAAA
This sequence comes from uncultured Opitutales bacterium, assembly GCA_900545715.1. Taxonomy (GTDB): domain Bacteria; phylum Verrucomicrobiota; class Verrucomicrobiia; order Opitutales; family Intestinicryptomonadaceae; genus Merdousia; species Merdousia gallistercoris. The sequence continues at coordinate 51,059 of URAJ01000004.1, read as the reverse complement.
GGAGAGAAAGGGATTTGCCGAGCGCTCAAAAAAATACGACTACAAAAAAGAAAAGGCGAAATTCGACGAGGAAGTGCGCACATACGACGAGCGCGTAAAAAAGGCGAAGGCCGAAGGCAAAGCCCCCCCGCCAGCTTGGACTGTTGCGCCGTTCCTCGCGCCGTGGCCCGACTCGCCCGACAAATGGTCAACCCCTTCCATGCTCTTTAACCTGAGAATAAACCCTCTGCGCGGATATTCCGCGAGGGGAATCATATGGTATCAAGGGGAATCGGACTCCTACGACGGCTTTTCGGAAAAATTCGAGGGCCTCATAAACGAGTGGAGAAGCGTTTTCATAGCTCCCCATATGCCGTTTTTATTCGTCCAGCTGCCCTCGTACAAAGGCTGGAAATGGGAGCTGTCGCGCGCCGAGCAGGAAAGCATTGCAAAGAAACGTTCAAACGTATTTATGATTTGCTCCATAGATACGGGGGAGGAAAACGACGTCCACCCGCACGACAAGGTTGAGATAGGCAAACGGCTCGCAAAAGCCGCCTTCGCAAAAAGCGGAAAAATCTTTCCGTCGCTGCGCGGAGTTGACTACCGCGGGGATTCCGCAACAGTCAAATTTAAATACAAAAAAGGCCTCGAATGCCGCGGAAATTGCAGGGGCTTTGAAATTCTATCTGGCGGAAAATGGATTGCTGCGGACGGAAAATTTGAGGGAAGAAAAGTAATGCTAAAATCTCCCGACGGCTCAAATATAGATGGCGTAAGGTACTTGTGGAAACCGTGGGCAAAGCCGGACGTCTGCCTGTTCGACTCTGACGGCAACCCCGTCCCGCCCTTCTCCACCGAGCGCGGTGAAAAAAAGTAAATTGGCGTCGAATTCGCGCGGCGGCATAATTTTTTTACGAAAAAAAATCTTGGGAAAGCGCAAACCGCGTAAAATCTGCCTCCCGCACATTGCAAGTGCGGTTGCCATAAAAAATTTGCCGCCCGCACATTGAAAAATCAAAGAGTTATCATAAAAAAAAGCTGCGGCCTCTCTGTGTAGTTGGGCGCTTTACCAGAATCGCGCGGCTTAGCGATTTAGAGGGATAGAGAAACCTCGCGCTCTACTAAAGCCGCGCGACCTCGCGCCTAAAAAGCGCGGGTCAATCGGCGCGCTTTTCCGAAACCGCTCAATCGGTGTATTTTAGTGTAATTGCGCCATCGGCACACCTTACTAAAACCGCGCGGCTGCCCGCTTTAACGGAATTGCGAAACCTCACGTTTTTGCTGAATCGCGGAACCCGTCCACTTTGGCGGAATTGCAAAACATCGCGCTTTTCCGAAGCCGCGCAATCGGTGCATTTTAATGAAATTGCGTAATCGGCTCGCTTTACCGAAGCAGAGCGGGTACCCGCTTTAGCGGAATTGCGAAAAACCCGCGCCTAAAAAGATATAGTCGGCGACTCTTGCTGTATGCAAACACTCCCCGCGCCTCCCATCGAAATGCGGATTTCTGGTAATCAAAAAATTTATGCAACGCGAAAAAGAAACAATTTTAATGTCAAAACGGCGAAGGCAACGCTACGCCGATTCCGAGAAGCAGACCGAATAACGCCATATTGGCGGAAGTCATCGCAAGCGCTTTTCCGTATTCTCCTGCGGTTCTCGCCGAGAGCATTTTAAGCCATGCCGCAGCATGCAGCGGCAAATACGCTTGCGGAAGTAGCGCGCCCCAAAGGTTGCCAGCAAATAAAGAGCATATCATGCACGCGGCAACTCCGAATAAAAGATACATAGCGCCCCCAGCTTTCGGGCCAAAGATTACCACAGTTGTCATCTTCCCATTTTTGAAATCCTGGATTCTGTCGCGGTAATTATTCAGTATAAGCAGGGTATCCACCACGAGCCCGCATGCCAAAGACGCCGCAAAAACCTTTGCGCCCGCTGAATGCGCCATTACATAATACGTAAAACAAACCGGAACAAATCCGAAGAAGACGATTACCGCAACGTCCCCAAGCCCCCTCTCCGAAAGCGGAAATGGCCCCCCGGTGTACAAGTACGCGAACAGCACGCACGCCGCGCCGACTGCTATAAGCTCAATTCCGCCGTAAAATAAAAGCCCGCAACCGCACGCGCACGCGCAAGCCGCGCAAACCGCAATCCCGCGCACCATCGACGACGGGGATATCCAGCCTTGCGCGCATGCGCGCCTCGGCCCTATGCGCTCAGCCCCGTCAGAGCCCTTTTTAAAATCAATGAGGTCGTTAATAAAATTTGCGCAAATCTGCATTAAAAACGCGAATCCAAAACATAGCGCAGACGCTCCCGCCGAGAATGCTCCGTCCGAATATGCCAGGCACGAGCCCATTGTCACAGGCACTGCCGCCGCCGCAAGCGTCTTTGGACGCGCCGCCAATATCCATGCCAAAAGCTTCCCAGGCTTTCTTTCTAATTTATTCAAAGCCCCGCCCTCCAATTTTTTTTAAGGGTTGCTTCGCCTCCGCAAACAAGCCGCTCTCCGCCGCCTGCAAGCTCCACCTTAAGCCTTCCCCGCGCATCCACCCCGCGCGCCGTCCCGCAAAAAGATTCGTTGCCGACACAAACCTCTACACTCCTGCCAAGCAGCCAGTCAACCTCCGCAAAAGACTCCCCAACTTTCCCCAGATATTCGGGCGCTTTCAACACGCCCCCTATCACGGCAACCGCAATGTCCGCAAGTTCAGGGCGCGTAATCGACAGACTGAAAAGATCTCCCACCGAACCTCGGATTTCCTCGGGCAGCTCCCCGTCCGCAAGTTTGGAGAAGTCCGCGTTTATACCGATTCCGAAAACAGCAAACGCCGAATTTTCCGATATTTCGAGTTCAGCGAGCATTCCGGCAATCTTGCGCCCTTCGCGGGAATAAATGTCGTTCGGCCATTTCAGAAACAATTCGGCCCCGCAAAGTTTTTTAAGTTCAAAACATACTCCAAGCCCCGCCCTCACGGTAAACGACTCCATTTCCTCGGCAGTCCTGCCTATTTCGACACACACCGACAATGCGACGGACGCACCTCTTTTTGAAAACCATTTTCTCGCTAACCTCCCGCGGCCGGAAGTCTGGTTTAGCGCAATAACGGCAAACGGCGCGCGCCGCCCGGCCTTTAAGATTCTCACTCCCTCGGAATTTGTGCTTCCGAGCGACTCCTCGACGATTGCGGCGCATTCAATGCCGCGCGCGCTCAGGCGCTTCCTTAAAATGCCCGCAACTTTTTCTGCGTCCGGAAAAATTTCTTGCATGTGCGGGAATAAACACCCTGCGCAAACGGCTGTCAACATATCAATGCCAAAATACCGGCGCTATTTTTCAGACTTTTTTAGGATTGCGGAAAATCCCTCGCCGCAAACATATTCCGAGCCTTTTTTCAGGCTTATTTTTCCGTCCGACAAATCGAAAATTTTATCGAGTTTGGGCCATCGATACTCTCCAAAGACAGAATCGAGAACATATATCTTTTCCACCTCGAAGCCCTCGGGTATTTCGACCTCCCCATCGGGGGTGGTCATGCAAAAAAACAGACGCTTGGTTTCGGGGTGCACCGCCCACACGCAATCTTTATCCATGTGGGCTGTCGGGGAGGAATATTTGTTTTCGTCGGCGTCCCATTTGCGCTCCGAAAGTGGCGTATTGTTCAAATTCTCCCAAGTCGCGAGAGCCCGCGTTATTTTTAGGCGCGGCGGAATATCCCTTATGCTCTTTGCGGTCGGGCACGGATTCCCAAACCATGCGCTCCATGATCCGACAGACGCGGCGAGCCCTATATTGCGGATTTCGCGGGCAAAGTCGTACGCCGAAAGATCGCTTGAAGTCGCGATTGTGGAGGCGTCGAGTATCCCGCCTTCGAAATTGCGGCTGTCTGAGGCAAAGTCCTCTGACGGCGATTCCGACATTGCAAGGTCCGGCATCGCGCCTGCGAACTCCGGCTTATTGAATCCGCCGTCCAAAATGCGCTTTACGCAATCGCGATAGACAAGCCACGGGTCCATTATAAATTTTACGTCGGGATTTAGCTTGCGAAGCTCGTTTCTGAGGGCGCAGCGGTAGCGCATTGTCCCCTCGGAATAGGTCGGGTAGTCGAGCTTTTCGCCTTTGGGAACAGAGACGCTGTCGGAGCCCGTCCAAAATTCGAGGCTCACCTGGCGCGGGCGTTTCCACTGCGGAGATTTTCCATAAAAGTCTCCCGTAGGGTCGGGCACGTCCCAAGAGCAGCCGCCGAGCCTGAACTTCGGGTTTTTTGCCATTATGTTTTTTGCGCGCTCGAATATTCTACGGACTGTCCTGTCTATCACCGATTTCTTCTGGAAGTTCAGTTGAAGGCTGAAAGACGAGTAATGTTGGTTGTTGTCGCCTGTGATGTCCGCCGTCCACCAGTCCCAAAACCAGCCGCTTGCCATATTTTCCGGGAACGGCTTTGAAGCGTCTTTCATCGCGCAAATCGACTCCCACTCCTCTATTTGTTTTTTAGAATATTTTTTCTTTGTGTCTATCGTGCGGCTGTAAGTCATATACTCGGGCGTCTCCAACACAAACATCAAGCCGTCGGACTCCTTAAAATTTTCCATTCCGGGAATGTACAATACATAGCGGTATCCCATATTTTTGGCAAATATCAAAGATTCTCTGGGGGAAGTTCCCGCCCAGGAGCCGTAGTAGTTTCTGTAATCGTCGAGGGTGTATCGCGCACCGCCACTCTGAGCGGCTGCAACCGCTTCGAGCGACAAAACCGCCGACAAGATTAAAACGCAAAGTCCATTTTTAATACGCCCATGCATAATAGATTTTATATAAAATTTCGGACGGACAAAGTCAAGGCGGATAAATATATTGCAATCATTACCATTTGGCATATTTTATAGAAAATATGAAACGTATTTTTGTCTTTGCATTGTTTGCCGCATTTGCGTTAGAATTGCTATCTTACGAAATCTATTCCGACTTTCCCGGAGGAAATATAAAAGTCGTGGAAAAAACCGGCAATAAAGCCACCGTCACCCAGGACTACCGCGATTCCGACTGGTGGTTTTACTGGAACTTCGGGGTGCGTGGCGCAGAAGGCAAAACAATAATTTTTAACTTTGTAAATTCCGGCGACATCATAGGCTTCCGCGGCCCCGCCGCGAGCTTCGACGGCGGCAAGACTTGGAAGTGGCTCGGCTCGGACGGCGTGAAGCGGAGAAAAAGCGCCTCGTCTTTTGAATTTTCCTTCCCCAAAGACGCAAAAGACGTGCGCTTTGCCTTCTGCATTCCGTATATGCCAGCAGACTTCGACGCCTTTATAAAAAAAGCCCCAGCGATAAAAAAGCATTTTCTTGGCAAGACGAAAAAAGGCAGAGAAAACTATTACTACACTCTCGGCAATCCCGACGGAAAACTGAAAATCTTTCTTACTTCGCGCCACCACGCTTGTGAATCCACAGGCACATATGCAATGCAGGGGATACTCGAAGAATTTTTACAAAATTCAACCCCTGCCTGCGCCCTGCTAAAAGACGCGGAGATTATAGCAGTCCCGTTTATGGACCTCGACGGAGTTCTCGACGGCGACCAAGGTAAATACAGAAAGCCCCACGACCATAACCGCGACTACTCAGACTCGCCCATTTACCCCTCGGTAGCCGCTTTTCAGAAGCTTTACAACAAAAAAGCCGGAGAATCCCAAAAGACAGTTCTCATAGACCTCCACGCGCCTTTTATATATAAGGGTGTCGTAGGCGACAAAGACAACCGCACATATGTCGTCGAGCCCCAGTTTAAAGATAACCTATCCAACCTGCGAAAATTCAGCGGCATATTGGAGAAAAAAACTCTGGCCTCCGGTAAAAGCTCGCTCACACACCTGCAAAAATGGGACTACAAATTCGGGGCCTCAAACAACAATGCCGGCGACAAGAAAGACAGGACGGTCACAACATGGTCGTCAAAGCACCCAAAGTCCGTATTTTCGGCGTCGATAGAAATTCCATACACCGACAATCAGGGCGTCGAAGTCACTCCCGAAAATCTGCGCGGGCTCGGAGCCGACATCGCGAGGGCGCTTGCCGAATATTTTGGGCAGTAATTCGCAATTTTTGCAATATTGGATAAACAACCGGCAAATTGAATAAGCAACGATAGGAATGAAGCAATTTTTATCCAGCCTCCATGCGGATTATAAAATAAAAAAACCTCGGCCCGGCGCCTCCCTAAGCTTGCGGAGACGCTTGAAAGGCGGCATCTTTTAAATTAAAAACAACAAAAATATAGACTGCAATGTTTAAGAAAATAGCACTAATACCTGTTCTAAGCCTATGCTGCATGGTTTCAGCATTTGAAATCAGCACCGACTTCCCCGGGGGAAACATAGAGGTTCTGGAAAAAAGCAATAACGGCGCAAAAGTTGCGCAGCAAATCCGCGGCACGTCCGAATGGTGGTTCTACTGGAATTTTGAAGTAAGCGGCGCCGCAGGCAAGACGCTCGAATTCAAATTTGCAAACGGCGATCCGATAGGCTCGTTCGGCCCCGCCGCAAGCTACGACGGCGGCAAAACTTGGGAATGGCTCGGCGCCGGATGCGTCAAGCGCGGCAAGGATACGTCCTCCTTTAAAGTGTCGATACCGCAAAACGCACAGTCAGCCCGCTTCGCCTTCTGCATACCATATATGCCCGCGGACTTTGACGCGCTCGCAAAGGAGATTCCGTCTCTAAAAAAACACCCGCTCTGCAAGACACGCAAAGGCAGGGAAAATTACTACTACACCCTCGGCAATCCCGACGGAAAACTAAAAATCTTTCTAACTTCCCGCCACCACGCTTGCGAATCCACAGGCACATACGTTATGGAGGGAATTTTAAGGGAACTTGCAAAAAATGGAAGCGGAGAATCCAGTCTGCTTAAAGACGCGGAGATTATAGCAGTCCCGTTTATGGACCTCGACGGCGTCGTCGACGGCGACCAAGGCAAATACAGAAAACCTCACGACCATAACCGCGACTACTCTGAATCGCCAATCTATCCATCGGTGGCAGCTTTCAAGTCTTTGTACAATAAGGCTTCGGAATCTGCGGAAAAGGTCGTAGCTCTCGACCTTCATTCGCCTTGGATGTTCAGGGGCGGCAAGAGCGATACAAACAACCGCGCGTATTTTGTCGAACCCTTGGGCGCCAAGCTTGAAAATCTGCGCAGATTCAGTGGCTTGTTGGAGTCTGAAACCATGAAGGGCGAAGACCGCATTGTCCATAAGAGCGGTTGGAACGTAAAATACGGAACACTTTGGAACAAGGGAAACGCAATCAAGAGCAGGACTTTTTCCGTGTGGACAGGCAAACACCCGAAGGCGGAATTTACGTCGTCGTTTGAAACGCCCTACTCCGAAAACGAGGGGGCAATGATAACGCGCGAAAACCTCTTGGGTCTTGGCGCGGACTTCGCAAAAGCGCTCGAAAAATATTTTAGGCAATAGCACACCTCACTCCCCTGCACTACGGGGAGATTTTACTTTCAGCGCAGGCTTCTCAAGGCCGTTTAAAACGCTCGTGTTTCATTAAAGCAGAAAAGCCGCGCGCCTTTTGCCGAACTTTCATCAATATTAGGGCGCACGAGTTTTAACGGCTTGCAAAAGCGGCCGCGCAAACCGCGCGAGCTCTCGCGCAATCCAACGTAAATTGCAATATTTTAGGAATAAAAATGCATTAAAAAATCCGCAAGAAATCCGGCTTTCGGCGCGGGGCTCGGCGGACTATTTTATAAAAAATCACCGAGCCTCCTATCCCAAAACCCGGCAAATTTCGGGCGGCACAAGGGCGCACAAAATAAAAAAAAACTTTGACTATGCGCCCTTTTGAGTGTTTGATAAACTACAAACCAAACGCATATGATAAAAAAATTACACTTATTGATACTTGTCGCTGCAATGGCGGTCTCCTCCGCATTCGCCGCGCAAAACTTTAAATTCGCAAACTTTGGAGGCTCTTTTGAGACTGCAAAAAAAGCCGGATACGAAGGGGTCCAGCTCGACCACTACAAACGCGGCACTCAGGACGACAAAAACGGATACTCCCGCAAGGAAATCGACGACATGAAGAGCAAAATGAAGGAGCTCGACATGCAGGTCTGCTCTATATGCGTCCCCTGCTACCACAAATTCCTGTTTGAGGAAGACAAGAACTGCGTCGAATACATGAAAAATATCATCGACAACGCTGCGGAGCTCGGCGCTGAAAACATCTTGATACCCTTCTTCGGGAAATCGAGCCTCTACGAGAAGGACAAGCAGGTATTCCGCAAAGAGCGCCTCGAACCGCTCGTAAAGCGTTTAAAAGAAATTGCGCAATACGCGGCTAAAAAGAATGTAGTGCTCGCGCTTGAAAACACAATCACGGCGGAGGACAACATCAAGCTGCTGGATATGATAGGCGAACCGAACGTCAAAGTGTACTTCGACACGCTCAATATAGTGTGGACCGGAGACCAGCCAGACGTCGCCATAAAAAAGCTCGGCAAAGACCGCATAGCCCAAATCCACCTAAAAGCAAACGCCGAGTTCTTCGACGAAGCCAAGCAGCCGGAGGATTTCAACAAGTGCTTCCAAGCGATTGTCGATAGCGGATACAAAGGCTGGCTCGTTCTCGAGCAGGGTGTAAAGAGAAAAGTCCACACATTGGACGAACTTCTCTCCCACAACCTGAAATTCTTTAAAAATTCCGTGCTTTGCAAGTAGCGCATTTGCGCATTTGCAAGGCGGCGCGGCCGTGAAATTGTCCGCGCCTTCCGCTAAAAACCGCCCTTGAAAGTCGGCGGTTTTTTCGTGCTCTATGTTTGCAGGCATTTCGCACTTTATATTTGCGGGCAAATTAACAGTTAACTATTTTAAAAGAAGGCATTGCTTGACGCAAAATTCTTTTGGGAGAAAATCGCCTAAAAACAATATTTATGAAAATAGATCCCTCTACGCTAAAAATAACAGACATGCGTTTTGCCGACATAGACGGCGCGCCCAAACGCTGCACTCTCATAAAAATATACACAAACCAGGGAATCGTCGGGTACGGCGAAGTCCGCGATGCGTCGAGCAGGACGTACGCAGCAATGCTCAAAAGCCGCATACTCGGCGAAAACCCCTGCAACGTAGAAAAGATTTTTAATAGAATAAAGCAGTTTGGCGGAGACTCGCGCCAAGCAGGCGGAGTCTGCGGAATAGAAGTCGCCCTGTGGGACATCGCCGGCAAGGCGTGGGGAGTGCCCGTATGGCAGCTTCTCGGCGGCAAGTACCGCGACAAAATCCGCATATACTGCGACACCGACAGCGAAGGCGGCGGCCGCGATATGGGCAAGGCTCTGAAAGACCGCATGGCGCAAGGCTACACTTTCCTAAAAATGGACTTGGGAATAGAGCTTCTGACGGATATCGATGGGGCGCTTTGCGCGCCGCTCGGATTCCTCGAAAAAATGCGCGAATATAAAAAGACAGTATTTTCAACCCCCCACGGCTCGATAGACCCGCGCGCTATGAGGGGCGAAGCGTACGACCTATTCAACACGGCGCACCCGTTCACGGGAATACACATCACGGAAAAGGGCCTCGACTACCTCGAAAAATACATGGCTGACGTGCGCGCCGAAATCGGATATGAAATACCGCTTGCAATAGACCACCTCGGGCATATTCCCGTAGAAGACTGCATCAAGCTGGCAAAGCGGCTCGAGAAATACAATATATCTTGGATGGAAGACCCCGTGCCGTGGCAGTACACAGACCAATACGTGCGCATGGCAAACTCCACGACAACCCCCCTCGCAACTGGCGAAGACATATATCTGAAAGAGGGATTCAAGCCGTTGCTCGAATCAGGGGCACTCGCGGTGATACATCCTGACATCTTGACGGCAGGCGGCATTCTCGAAACTAAGAAAATAGGCGATCTTGCTGAGGAACACCACACGGCGATGGCCATACATATGGCGGAAAGCCCGATTGCTTGCATGGCGGCAGTCCATGTGGCGGCGGCTACGCGCAACTTTACGGCTCTCGAAGTCCACTCGGTTGACGTGCCGTGGTGGGACAGCCTCGTAAACGGCCTGCCCAAGCCACTCATAAATAAGGGCTATATCGACGTTCCAAACGCTCCCGGCCTCGGCATAGAATCTCTCAACGAAGAACTCATCAAAGAAAAGCTACATGAGGACTTCCCTGAAGCCTGGTCTGACACCTCCCAATGGGACAAAGAATGGGCGAACGACCGCCGCTGGTCGTAATTCAAGCAAATCTCGATATGCCGCCGCGCCGCATTCAGGCGCGGCGAATCGGCTTTAAAAATTTCAGGACAGCGAAAAACGTATGAATAAAAACTCCCTATTTCAGTATAAATGGTTCCTTGTTGGGTTGCTGTGGGTCGCATATTTCCTAAACCAAGGCGACCGACAGATTTTCAATACCGTAATTCCCCTTATCAAGGCAGACCTCGGTTTGACCGACTACGATATAGGCGACGTTGTCATGATTTTCACAGCCGTCTATGGGATTTTGGTTCCGATATCCGGATTTCTCGGCGACTTAATATCCAGGAAATGGATAGTGATATGGTCATTGCTAATATTTAGCGGCGGCACGCTCTGCACCGGCCTCAGCGGGGGAATAGTGATGTTGATAGTATTCAGGAGCGTTGCGACCGGCGGCGGCGAAGCGTTCTACTTTCCCGCGGCGACCTCTCTATTAAGCCAGCTGCACTCCCACACCCGCGCGACGGCTCTTTCCATACACCAGACCTCTTTGTACGTCGGAATAATAGCGAGCGGATTCATATCCGGGTATATCGGGGAACATTACGGATGGCGGGCGGCTTTCTACGTATTTGGCTCGATAGGCGTTATATGGGCTGTCTTGTGCATATTTGCAATGCAGAATACCCCGATGCCTGCGCCTTCGGAAAGTAGCGATAAGAAAGTCGAAAAGACGAGCTTTTCAAAAATGCTCGGCGCGATTCTAAAAAAGCAGACTTTTTATTGCCTCGCGCTCGCCTTTGCCTGCCAGTGCTTTGTAAACGTCGGCTACAATACTTGGATGCCCTCGTACCTGCACGAAAAGTACGAGATGTCGCTTTCGATGGCGGGCCTAAACTCTATGCTCTGGCACTTTGCATTCGCATTCTTCGGAGTTATGATAGGCGGAAAACTGTCCGACGCATTCTCGGAAAAATTCAAGCAATCGAGAATGTGGGCGGAATTTTTGGGACTGTTTCTCGCGGTTCCGTTCATATTCCTGTGCGGCTATACTGACAACTTCTGGGTATGCTGCGCGGCTATGGCTGGGTTCGGCTTCTTCCGCGGTGTTTACGACTCCAACCTCTTTGCCGCGCTGTTTGACGTAATAGAGCCCCGCTATCGGGCGACTGCCTCAGGGCTTTACCTGTCGTTCGCATTCGTGATGGGTTCGGTGGCACCAAAGTTGATGGCCTATATTAAGGAAATCGCGGGTTTCAGCGCCGGAATAATGTCGCTCTCGGCGGCATTCCTGTTGGGCTCTGCGTTTGTTGCGGTTTCTATGCTCTTCTTCTTCAATAAAAACTATTGCGAGGAATCCGAATAACTTTAAACAAAACGAAAATGATAAAAGAACTGTTTAATTTAAAAGGCAAGACGGCCCTCGTCACAGGCGGCGGGCAAGGCATCGGAAGGGCGATAACGCTCGCGCTGGCAGAGTACGGAGCGGACGTAGTCATAAATTACAGGAGCCACTCCAAGCTCGCCGAACAGACTGCGGCAGACGCTGAAAAATTCGGGGTGAAAGCGCACCTGTGGCAATTCGACCTCGTCCGCGCCGACGTCGGAAAAGCGTGGGAGGAATTTTCCGAAGCAAATGGAGTCCCTGCCGACATACTTGTGGCAAACGCCTCAATGCAAGTTCGCGCGCCGTACGACCAAGTGACAGACGAAGATTTTGAAGCCCAAATAAACGTCAACTTGCGCTCGACACTGCGCCTTATTAAGGAGGTAGTTCCGCACATGTCCAAGAACCACTGGGGGAGAATTCTGAACATCGGTTCAGTCCAGCAGGCGAGGCCGCACAAAGATATGTGCGTATATGCGGCATCAAAAGCGGGGTTGGTGAACCTCGTAAAAAATCTCGCGCCGCGCCTTGCGCCGATGGGAATTACGATAAACAACCTCGCCCCGGGCGCGATTGCCACAGCCCGCAACGTTGACGCCCTCGCGGACGCCGACTATAAGAAAGCCGTCGAAAGCAATATTCCCCTCGGGTACGTTGGCACAGCCGAAGATTGCGCGGCAACCGCGCTCTTGCTCTGCTCCGACGCCGGAAGGTACATAACAGGCGCGGATTTCTTTGTTGACGGCGGATTGAGCCTTCGTTTCTAACTTTTTAACAAACCCAAACACCAACATTTAACACACAAAAAAATGAGCGTAGACCAATATAAAAAAGAAGTCGGAATGATGAATCTCGAAAAGCTAATCGAGACGCGGGAATACAAGCCAACATGCGATTTCCCGATACCCGCAAAAGAGCTTTTGGCGAGATTTGAAAAACTCTACACGGGAGCGGTAAACGATGTGATGAGGGAATTTTGCCTGTTGAACCAGGCTCTGCCCGGATACATAAAGCCTTTGCGCGAATACAGGACTGTCGCCGGGTTCGCGTTTACAGTCAAGAGCTCGCCAAATGTAATGATACGCGGCGAAATGGAATTTAGGACGCAAATGCTCGACGAACTCGGCGAAGACCACTTTGTATTGTGGGACACGAGCCGCGACGAAGAAGCGACTCTTTGGGGAGGCGTAATGACCGCAACCGCAAAGGGCAAAAAAGTAAAAGCAGCCTGCATCGACGGCGGCATACGCGACACCCACCAAATTCTTGAAGCCGACTTCCCGATATTCTACAAATACAGAATATCCAACGGGAGCCTCGGCCGCTGCCTCATAACGCACTATCAAGTTCCGATTTTAATAGGCAAGGCTCTCATACGCCCCGGAGATGTGATTCTCGGAGACATTGACGGAGTTCTCGTTGTCCCCCGCGATGTTGCCTACGACGTGCTAATCCGCGCCGAAGAAATTAAGAGCAACGAGAAAAAAATCTTTGGGTGGGTAAAAGAAGGGCAATCCATACAGCAAATCACAGAAAAGGGCGGATACTTCTAATCGTCCCGCAACCTGCATTTCGGCGGGTGGCTCGGAAATGGTTTTTCATTGAAATTCATTTTCCTATCCACCCCGCCGAAAGTGTTGGGAAAGTTTCTTCAATTAACTGCAATTTTGCGAGGCAAAAATTTACCCTCCAAAGGGTCTTTCAATAGACTTTGTGAAAATTTCAACCGCAAAAACTGCATTTAAAATCTGTTTTATTAGTTGTAAATTTGCCTGTTGGAATTGAGGCGCGGAAAGATTTTGAAGAAAATCGAAATTTTATCTCCAAAAGGCCGGCGGGCTTATAGCGCGCTAAAAATTTTATGGTTTTTCATGGGCGAAACGCCGTTTAGCGCAATAGCTGATTTTTGCGTGTGGGAATAAAAAGTTTTGAGCACTCCCATTTAAAAATTGTGAGGATAAATTTTTGGCTTTGGCCTGGAAGTTCATTCCAGACTAGTTTTGTTGATTAAATTCCAATGCGTAATGCCTGTAAAAAAATTCGATAAAACTTTTTGCATATTGCATTGCTCCGCCAATAGCCCCGCCCGCGGGAAGAAGATAAATTTTTCTGCAAAGTCCTGCGCATATAGCAAAACTCTTACGATTGAATCCATCGCATTTTTATCTATCTCAATACAAAATTTTTCGCGTGGGCAATTTTGAAAGATGTTTTTGCATTAACTGTAAATTTACCAACAAGGCTAAAATTTTTAAGGATAATTTGAGTGCCACATTAAAAAAGTCCGCCGACAATAGCCGAAATAAAATTAAAAAAGCGATTTTTAGCGTCGGAAAATCTAAATTTCCCCTCCATTTTTTCGAGTCGCTCAAAGCAGCCCTTTACCAGCCTTGAACCAACGGTTTTTGAATTTGCAATAATTTGATTTACAACAAATTAAAAAATATTAAAAATGCGAGCGGATTTAGTTGACCTGCAGTTTAAATTATAAGAGTGTCGTACGGATTGAATAGATAGGGTTCCGATGCGGAACTTTACCGGCAATCCTCGGAACAAAAGGGGCAATGAAAAAGCATATCCTCATTTTTTCGATAATTGTAGCGTCAGTGAAAATTGCTTTCGCCGACGTAGCGGAGCTGCCCTACCCCCTGCCCTTGGAAAGTTATCCGGAGTCCGCATCGCTCTGGGCAACGCTCTGCGAAAGAGTAAAAATTGCCCCATTCAATCTCTACGCTACGGCAATTTTCTTGTGCGCGGTAATCCATACCTTTTCGCACAGATATTTTGTGGATATCGCCCACTTCATAAAAAACGAATCGAAGGGCTCGGGCGTATTCTATTTGAGCGACGCAAGCGACGAAACGCGCGACTTGTTTTCAAAAATCTTCCATCTTCTCGGCGAAGTTGAAGTCATATTCGCGATGTGGCTGATACCGTTACTCGCGGGCTTTTGGTACGTTTACGGTTGGGACAATATGTCGGCGTATATCGACGCAATGACCTACGACGAACACAAGTTTGGAGAACCCCTATTCGTTATGACGATAATGCTCATATCGGCGAGCAAACCGATTGTGGATTCGGCTTCGTGGGCGATAAAGAAAATCGCGGGAATCGGAGGCGGAACAGTGGGGGCTTGGTGGGTTTCTACAATCTGCATAGGCTCGGTGCTCGGCTCGTTCATAACGGAACCCGCCGCAATTACGATTTCGGCGTCGCTGCTAATGTCAAAGTTCTTTGAATTTTCACCCTCAAACAAGTTAAAATACGCAACTTTGGGGCTGCTGTTTCTGTCCGTATCTATTGGCGGAACACTCACGCATTTCGCGGCTCCGCCGGTGCTTATGGTGGCGAGAACTTGGGGGTGGGACACCATGTATATGATATCGACATTCGGCCTAAAAGCCGTCGCTGCCATTTGCGCTTCAACCGCCCTATACTATCTAATTTTCCGGAAGGAATTCGCGCGGCTCGAACAAAGGAGGAAGTCGGACACTTCAATAAGGGTATACGAAATCCCGTCGCCCGCGTGGCTGAGGGCAATTCATATGATATTTCTGGCTTTTTCAATATTTTCAATGCACAGCCCCGTGTTGCTCATTTTTTCCCTGATGACTTTTATAGCGTTCTGCGATGTCACTTCTATTTACCAAAAAAAGCTTCAATTCAAATCCCCGATACTCGTGGGGATATTTCTCTCGGCACTCGTAGTCCACGGGAGCCTACAAGGCTGGTGGATAGAGCCCGTTCTGATGAGCTTAGGCAACAGAGAGCTGTTTATCGGGGGCATGGCGCTTTCGGCGTTCAACGACAATGCGGCGATTACGTATCTTGCGTCTTTGGTGCCGGGCTTTACTGAAGCCATGAAGTATATGATAGTCGCCGGAGCTGTGACGGGAGGCGGCCTAACAGTGATAGCAAACGCGCCGAATCTCGCGGGGCTATCCATTATGAAATCGCACTTTAAGGAGGGAGTGTCCCCAAAATATCTATTTTATGGAACAATAGCCCCAACAACATTAGCCGCGCTGATATTTTACTTCAGCGCATAAAACTTAAAACTTTTAGCAATCGCGCAAAAAAAACATACCGGCGCACGGCGCCAAGAAAATAAAATGACCCAAGAAGACAGACAGGAATGGAACTCCTTTAAACGCGGCGCATGGAGCGACGGCACAGACGTGTCGGACTTCATACGCCTGAACTATGTCCCATACGAAGGCGACGATTCGTTTCTCGAACCCGCGACGGAAAGAACAAAGAAAATATGGGCGGAAGTGCTCGAGCTAATGAAGCAAGAGCGCAAAAATAACGGCTTGCTTTCGGCGGACGTTTCCACTCCGTCGGAAGTTGACTCCCACGGGGCCGGATACATAGACAAGGACAACGAGATTATCGTTGGGCTCCAAACCGACGCCCCCTTGCGCCGCGCCATAATGCCCTACGGCGGGGACAGAATGGTGCATTCGTCCTGCGAAGCCTACGGATTGAAGGAGGACGAAACCGTAAAAAAGATTTTTACAAAATATCGCAAGACCCACAACGCGGGCGTCTACGACGCCTACACGCCGGAAATCCTCGCCGCGCGCAAGAGCGCGATAATAACTGGCCTGCCCGACGCCTACGGGCGCGGAAGAATAATAGGCGACTACCGGCGCCTCGCGCTCTACGGAGCCGACTATCTAATCGCCGACAAGAAAGCGCAAAAGGCCTCCAGCGACAATCTCGATATGACCGAGACGGTAATCCGCGAACGCGAGGAACTTTCCGAGCAAATATACGCCCTTGAAGCGCTCAAGAGAATGACGCTCTCTTACGGCATAGATGTATCGCGGCCGGCGGCGAATTTTAAAGAGGCGGTCCAGTGGACTTATTTTGCGTACCTTGCGGCAATCAAAGACCAAAACGGAGCGGCGATGTCGCTCGGGCGCGTGACGACCTTCCTCGACATTTACGCCCAGCGCGATCTTGAAAACGGCCTGATTACCGAGTCCCAGGCTCAGGAAATTATGGACGATTTCATAATAAAGCTCAGAATGGTAAGATTCCTCCGCACGCCCGAATACAACGACTTGTTTAGCGGCGACCCAGTTTGGGTGACCGAATCTGTCGGCGGAATGTGCGCGGACGGCCGCACGATGGTCACCAAAAACTCGTTCAGGCTCCTTCATACGCTTTCCAACCTCGGCCCCGCGCCCGAGCCCAACATCACAGTGCTGTGGTCTGA
Source organism: uncultured Opitutales bacterium (assembly GCA_900545715.1). GTDB lineage: Bacteria > Verrucomicrobiota > Verrucomicrobiia > Opitutales > Intestinicryptomonadaceae > Merdousia > Merdousia gallistercoris. Next base: position 34,230 of record URAJ01000004.1, on the reverse strand, counting down.
AAAGCTTCCGAGGGGATTTAAAGAATTCTGCGCAAAAACCTCGATAGCTTCGTCCTCCATACAATACGAGAACGACGACCTAATGCGTCCGCTGTTTGGCGACGACTACGGCATTGCATGCTGCGTATCCCCCCTCATCATAGGAAAGGAAATGCAATTTTTCGGGGCGCGCGCGAACCTTGCGAAAGCGTTGCTGTACGCGATAAACGGCGGCGTGGACGAGCGCACGGGGGCGCTTGTCGCGAAAGGATTTGAGCCTATTTCCGACGAAGTCCTGGACTTCGACAAGGTAATGGAAAAATTCGACAAAATGATGGATTGGCTGAGCCGCACATACGTAAACGCCCTCAACATAATCCACTACATGCACGACAAATATTATTACGAAAAAGCCCAAATGGCTTTTATGGACAAGGACGTCGTGCGCAAGCTCGGCTGCGGCATAGCTGGGTTCTCGGTAGTCACAGACTCGCTCTCGGCGATAAAATACGCAAAAGTAAAGCCTATCCGAAACGAAAAAGGCATAGCCATAGATTTCGATATAGAAGGCGATTTTCCGAAATACGGAAACAACGACGACCGCGTAGATTCAATAGCAGTGGATCTCGTAAAGCGCTTTATGGAGAAAATCCGCCGTCTGCCGACTTACAGGCAGGCGATACACACGCAGTCGATTCTGACGATTACTTCAAACGTCGTTTACGGAAAGAAGACCGGCAATACGCCGGACGGCAGAATGGCGGGAGTCCCGTTTGCGCCGGGAGCGAATCCGTTCCACGGGCGCGACACCAACGGAGCGCTCGCTTCCCTATGCTCCGTTGCAAAGCTGCCGTTTAAGGACGCGAAGGACGGCATATCGAACACGTTTACGATTTTGCCAGACTCTCTCGGCAAGTCGGACGCCGAAAAAATAGGCAATCTCTGCGGCCTCATCGACGGGTACATGGCAAAGAGCGGCCAGCATCTCAATGTCAATGTGCTGATGCGCGAAGTTCTCGAAGACGCCATGGACCACCCAGACAAATACCCGCAGCTTACAATCCGCGTTTCAGGATACGCCGTAAACTTCATAAAGCTGACGCGCCCGCAGCAGCTTGACGTCATATCCAGGACGTTCCACTCAAAGCTCTAAATGGCGCGGCGCCTTTTGGCGCCCGCTCCACTTGCGCAAATGGCAAAGGCGGCGGTACATTCTTTCGAAACTGCCGGCACGCTCGACGGGCCGGGAATACGGTTTGTGCTGTTTCTGAAAGGCTGTCCGCTAAGATGCCTTTTTTGCCACAATCCAGACACATGGGCTGACACAAAAGCAAAGACGCTTTCGGCGGAAGAAATATTTTCGGAGATAAAGGAATATACCCCGTTTTTTAAGGCATCTGGGGGCGGCGTCACAATATCGGGCGGCGAACCCCTACTTCAAGCCGATTTTTTAATGGAATTTTTAGAGATTTTGAGGGAGAACTCCGTGCATTCTGCAATAGACACGTGCGGATACGTGGATATTGACGCAAAAATAAAAGGAGTCGCGGATCTCGCCGACATGTTTCTTCTCGACGTAAAGCACGCAGACGAAAGCGGGCATATTATGCTTACGGGGCGCCCGCCTGAAAAGCCCAGAAGATTTCTCGAATTTTTATGCGAAAAAAATAAAAGGCTGTGGATTAGATGCGTGTTAATAAACGGCATTACGGCTGGGCCGGAATATGCAAAAACACTCGGGAATTATCTAAAACCGTACGGCGATAAAATCGAGCGCATAGAGCTACTTCCCTACCACAGGCTCGGCGTCGGCAAATGGAAGAAGCTCGGGCTTGAATACAAGCTGGAGGGAGTCGAGCCAACTCCACGTGAAACTGTCGAAAACTTTAAAAAAGTTCTAAGGGGAATTGTCCCCATCAAAGAAATAGTCTAATTTGCAAATTTTTTACTCGCTGTATTTTAAGGCGGAGGATTTCGCGCGCCTTGCAGTATGCGGTGGGAAGGCAAAAAAATTTCTTTCATCGCATTTTATCATTGGCGCAAAATTTATAAGCCGAACTTTCAGCGCACTTTGCCTAAAAAAAACCGCCAAGCATATAGGCGATACGCGCATACAGATGCCGCAGCTCATACGCATGCCGCCGCTCATACAGGTATAGCCGCGCATACAGATGCCGCTGCTCATAAATGCGTAGCGGCTCATACAGGTGCCGCACGCAAACGAAGGCACGCGATTTTTCCGCGCACGTTTTAAAATGAAATTCGCTTGCGGATTGCAATTTTGGGATATTACAACTTGCGGCGCAAGGCGCGCCGCCCGATATCGCTAATTGAAAAACCAAGTCCGCCAAGCGATGAAATGCGCAAAACTACATTAAAGGATACTCGGCTGCAATCGCCGCAATTTCAGCATCGTTCAAAGCGCGGTTGTAAACGGCAAGCCCCCCTATTTTTCCCTTGAAGAAATTGCCCATTCCGCTCTTTAAAAGAACGGCTCCTATCGTAAAATCCGAACCGTTGTCGCCTATACCGTCGGGGAAATAGTAGGGGTTTTTTGACTGGACAACTCCGTCGGGATACCCGGGGAAGCCTTTTGTATGGTCTATAAGCTCCTTGGGGCGCGTTTTAAACTTGCCGTCGAAATATGAGCGAATGTATTTGCCGTCGTAGGTAAACGCCACGCATGCCCATTTGCCGTGCGGGACCTTTTGGGGGCTCGCTGAATAATCTATCGAGAACGGGAACGGAGGCGTAGGCTTGCCCGTCTTTGATATGTGCCCGCACACTTGATCTGCGCCATTATAGTATGGAAGCGACACAAAAAGCCCGTACTGGCGCTTTCCGCCGTCTTGGTATTCGTTCCACATTCCCCCGACAAATCCTATGCCCTCGCCAGACCAGTTGACCCAAGCAACCACTGTGACTTCATTAGTCTTTACGTTCAAAGTTCCTGTTTTTGCGTAAGGCAAAGTCAAATAACTCTTGCCGTCAAACTCGGCGCACTTGCCGGAAATAGGTCCGCCTTCGGATATTTTGACGTTTCCCCTTTTCTCCATATCAAAGCCGCCGACCCTCGACTTGAAAGTGTCGGAAAAGTCCCAGAATGCCACAAGCCCTCCGGTTTTTTCGACGGCTCCGCCCTTTGGATTAAAATACGAGCACCCTCCCACAAACGGAAGGCATACAAACAGGGAAAGAAAAAAACGCTTCATTCCGCAATTAAGCAACTTCTGTGGGCTAATGGCAACTTTTTTTAGGCAAGGTTGTCTAAAATAAAAAAATCTTCTATGAATAGTTGACTTTCAAACGAATTTTACCATTAACAAAACAATCAAAAAATTTATGAGATTCCGCGCAGCCAAAAAAAAGCCGCGGAGGCCCAATACGGGAAATGAAAAATTCAGACGCGACAATTTCGCAACCGCAGACGGATAAGCTCAAATCGGGCGATTCCATAAACATTAAAGCCGTGTTTTTCGAGGCGCTAAAAAACTACGTCGAAAAAAACAACAGCGCATGGCATACCCCCGGACACAACGGAGGGGCTTTTTTTTTACGCACGCCAACAGGGCGCGAGTTTAGGGATTTTGTAGGCGACAACATCTGCAAGGCGGACCTATCCATATCGGTAGAAGAGCTTGGCACGCTTTTAAACCACAGCGGGAAAATGGGCGAAGCCGAAAAAAACGCGGCGCGCGTTTTTGATGCCGACAAAACATACTTCGTCCTCGGCGGGACATCGGCGGCAAACCAGATAATATTCGGCGCATGCGCTGGGCGCGGCGACGACGTTGTAATCGACAGAAACTGCCACAAATCAATCTACCATGCACTCATTTCCTCCGGGGCGAATCCATTATATATATCGCCCCTCAGAAATAAAATGGGAATGGCGGGGCCCATTCCGCCCGAATCCATAGCGCGGGTGCTTAGTGCAAGGGCCTCCACAGGCGCGCTTCCGAGGATTTTAACAATTACAAATTCAAATTACGACGGCGTGTGTACAAGCGTTTTGCCCTTCGAACAAAATCCTCCCGCCGCAAACCTGCATTTTGACGAGGCGTGGTTTGCGCACGCAAAATTTTCGCCGATATACGACGGTTTCTTTGCGCTAAGCGGCAAAAGGGCTTCTGTGCCGGTGTTCGTATCGCAGTCCACGCACAAGATGCTTTCGGCTTTGTCGCAGGGGTCTATGTTCCACGCAAGAGACGGTCTCTTATCAAAAATTCCATACGGCGCGATAGAGGAAACTTACGCAATGCATACCTCAACGTCTCCGCAATACGCGATAATCGCTTCGCTCGACGTGTCTGCGGCAATAATGGGAAAGCACGGGCGGCAGCTCGCATTTCAGACATTGTCGCTCGCCGCAGATTTGCGCAAGACGATAGCCGGAAGAAAGTCGTACGCAGAGTCGAGGGGTGACTGGTATTTTGGAGCATGGCAACCCGAGTTTGTAAAAATAGGCAATAAAAATATATCTTTCCAAGATGTTCCATCGGAGTACCTCGCCCAAAACCAATCTGCGTGGGCTATAACGCCGGAAGGCGAAAACTGGCACGGGTTCAGAGGGGTTGCTTGCGGGGCAATGCTCGACCCGCTAAAAATTACCATAACAACTCCGGGATTCGACGCCACAAATGCGCGCCCGAACAAATTTGGAATCCCCGCAAAAATACTTGCCCGTTTCTTGGCTTCACGCGGAATAATATGCGAGAAGTCCGACTTTTATTCGATTCTATTTCTGCATACATTCGGGATAGAAGAAGCCCAGCACACTAGGCTTTTGGCCGCCCTCGACGAGTTCAAGAGAATGTACGACGCCAACGCTCCCCTTAAAATCGCGATTCCCGAGCTCGTCGACCGCTATCCCGAAGCGTACGCCAATGAAAGGCTGAGGGAGCATTGCTTCAAAATGCACAATTTAATGACGGAATCGCGCATACTTGAAAAGATGTACCGCTCGTTTTTGTCGTTGCCCGATATGCGCATCTCTCCCTCTGAGGCGTTTAAGAGGGTTGTGCACTCTCAGACGGAAATGTTGCCCGTACGGAGCGTTGCGGGGAAGACGTCCGCGGCGGCGGTCATTCCATATCCCCCCGGAATACCGCTTATTTTCGGAGGGGAAGTTTGGGATAAAAACGACGAGCCTGTGCGCGCTTATCTTTCAATATTGGAAGATATAGAAAACGCCTTCCCCGGATATGAAACGGAAATAATGGGAATAGAGCGCAGGGTAGAATCGGGCAGGACCGTATTCTACACTCTATGCCTTAAAGACTGACAAGCTCAAGCTTGCCGCAGCGTATTTTGGCAGCCTTATTTAAATAGGCTGTTGAATATCGAAAAAGTTGTTTTTTCCGCCGCCGCGGGATTGCCCAATTCGCGGACGCTGTAATCGGTGCCTTTGTAGTCGTACTTATACAAATCGGCCCATACGGTCAAATATCCGTATCCTATGAACGGATACAAAAATCCGCTCGTTTCGGAATACATATTTTGGAATGAGTACGGCGAACCTTCGAGCTTGTAGCCCTCCTTTTCGGCGGCGGCGTACAATCTGTCGATTGCCGTCTGCTCTGAGGGGCTCGTGCCTATAAAGAAAAATCTAAACCCCTCATCTTGGCCTTTGAGGCGCGTTTTTACGGGAATGCCTGCCTGGGAGTGAGCGTTCCAATTTGTAGTTGGCGTATCATCGTAGCTTAGGCAGCCCGCGAGAGGCAGCGACGCTATTAATATTGCAAGTGAGGATATTATTGCCGAGTGTTTCATAATCAGTTAAAGACAATTTTAAACAGTCTAAGTTCCTATAACAAGATTTTTATTTGTGTGGCAAAAAATATGCCAACCTTTCCCGCAAAAAAATAGAATGGAGAAAGTGCAAAGTTTTTACCAAGTTTAAAAAGCCTTTATTTGTCGGAGGAAATTAGCCCAAACAGGGTAAAGGCAAAGCCCTTCATTGCCTAAAAAATTCTTAAATACCGATAAAAAAAGCGCCCTAAGCGGGCGCCGATTTTTTCAAAAAAATTTTTTTCGGGAAAGCGGATTTTTGCTCCGCTGACAGGCAAAACTAACACACGCCGGAGTGCAGGCTTTATTGCCCCGGCTCGTAGTCCTTGTTAAAGAAGAAGAATTTTGCAATCATAAGCAGTGCTACTGCGGAGAGGCAGCATACCGCAAGGCTTGCAATGGCGTACTGCGGGTTTAGCATATCGCGTATCCAACCCAAGAGCGTCGGCGATACCGAGCCTATTATAAACCCGAAACACAGCATTATGCCCATTCCGGTAGCCCTGTATCTGGGCTGCACCACGTCGAAGAGCGACGCAAACAGGCTAGAATCGTACACGCCCCTCGAAAAACCGAAGAAGAAAAGCGCCACATAGCACAAAGTGTCGTTCCCAATAAAAGCCATCAGCACCGCAAACGGAGCTGTCATTAGAAAGCCCACGGAGGTCGTTTCAAACCTTATAACTTTTCTGCCGCGGGCGGCGAGCCTGTCGGTTATGCGGCAGCCTATCATAATGCCTATAATCGCCCCTATATAAGACCAAATTACGGCGTTGAAAGCCGCCGAAGCGGGTTCAAGCCCGTGAACCTCCTGCAAGAAGTCAGGCATCCATGTTTTGTATCCTATATCTATGCAGACATTCATACCAAACACCAGCCCGAGTATAATTGCTGAGGGCTTCCTAACCATTACGAGCAGCGCGTCTTTTAGGGTCGATTTTTCGTCTGGATTCCGCTTTTGCATAAGCTCGCGCGAATAGCGCATTAGGAATGCCAGCACACCTGCCCATATTATGCCCAAGCCGCCGACCGAGAAAAACGCCATTCTCCACCCTTCGACGCCGTTAACGCTCGGGAGGTTGCCGATATATCCCGCAAAAAAGCTGCATGCTATAATCCCCAAATATTGCGCTGTCTGCAAAATTGAGAAAGCCGTTGAGCGGTTTTTTTCAAAATGCTGGCCGAGCAGTGAGGACGCCGGCGGATAGTAGCACCCCTGTCCCAGCCCGTTTAGCACGCCGTATGTAAAAATCATAAGCCCAACGCTCGCGACAAATCCCGACAGGAAAATGCCCGTGCAAAAAGTGAGCACTCCAAATACTATCATCCATTTTCTGCGGAGAAAATCGCTTGCCAAGCCAGCGAACAATACAGTTATTCCGTATGTAAACGCGAACGCCGTCATCACCGCCCCCATCTTTGCCGAACTGCCCTCGCCAAAATATTCTTTTATTTGCGGTAGAATCGACGGGTATATTTGCCTCGACCCCTGGTGAATAAAGTATGCCACCCACAATAAAACCAGCAGCATCCATTTGTATATTTCTTCGTGACTTTCCAATCTTCTTAATTTCATAGTATAATATAGTTATAGTTAAAAGTAGGCAGTTCGGCATACAAAAGGGGCGCAAACCAAAGTATGTTTGCGCCCCGCCGGGTACGGGCTATTTGCCCGCAAAGAATTTTAACAGGCGCGCGGCATGCGCGGCGCAATCGTCAATTATCGGATCCATGAACTTGTCGATGGGCAAGAATTTCCCGTCGAGCTTGTCCAGTTCCCTGCGGGTGGACTTCAAGAAGGTGTCCATAAATTCAGTGGCAATATTTATTTTGGATATGCCGTTTTTTATGACCTTTTGAAGATCTTCCGGGGGCGTTCCCGTGCCGCCGTGCAGTACGAGCGGAACTCCGGGGAGAGCCTCGGCGATTTCCGCGCAGCGCTCTGCCTCGATTTTCGGCTTGGCCTTGTAGAATCCGTGAACAGTCCCAATAGAGACGGCAAGGGCGTCAACGCCGGTTGCCTTATGGAAGGCGACGGCATCCTCAACTGTTGTGATTGCGTTTTCGTCGCCCATTGAGACGTGCCCGATTTCGCCTTCGCAGCTCGCGCCCAAAGTATGGGCGTAGTCGGCGGCATACCTTGTAAGCTCCACATTTTTTTCGAAAGTAAGCGTAGAGCCGTCGAACATTACCGAAGTCGTTCCTGCGGCGAGAGCCGCCCTCACTATTTCTGGCGATCCCCCGTGGTCGAGGTGCACTACAATCGGCTGGCTGCACCTGTGCGCCATACGCAACAGCGCGCCCGCCAAATCGGAACCTTTTTCCGTGAGAAATAGCCTTTGGAATATCTGGATTATCGCGGGGAGTTTTTCCCCCTCAGCGGCGCGGATTACCCCCATCGCCGCCTCCACGTTCGCAACGTTAAACGCCCCTACCGCGCGCTTTTGGCGGCGCGCTTCGGGGAGTATTTCTTTAAGTGTCACAAGAGGCATTCTCTATTCCTCCTTACAGGCACTCTGCGGCGATTTCCGTAAGAGTCGAAACCTTTAACTTCGCGTTTTTCGAGAGTTGGGTTTTCGTGTACGGGGACGCAACAGCCAATAACACGTCTTTGTCGGCGCGAGCCTCTACATACTTAGCCATCTTTTTGACTATTTCCGGGCGCAGCTGGGCAAATACGACAGCCCCCTCGCCGCAAGTGTAGGACTCTTCATTGTTTGTTCCGAACATAAACGGTGTCTTTTCATTCGTCAAATCCGTCGTAAAGCCCTCGCCGCTTTCGGCTTTTACCTGCGCGAGCAACGCCCTCGGGAATTTCAGATTGCCGTTGTAGTTTTTAAGGAAGTCGCTTTCGAGATAGCAGAGCTTGCCGGCCTTCTTTGAGAATTTCAGCTTCAGAGAAACTATAAATTCGCTGACGTGCATTACTTTAGCGTCGAGCTTTACGCCCCATGCCTTGAAGTCGTTTACGAGCGCGTCGTATGCCGCCGGGGAAGATACTACTACCGTCTTTACACCCGTCTTGTTAACGGCTTCCGCGAACGCCTCTGCCGCCAATTTTGCAGCTTCCGCAAAACCGAGCACATAGAGAGCTTTGCCGGTGCTGCCGCCCTTTGCGACACGGTATTTTACGCCCGCTTTCTTGGCTATCTTGTCGAATGCCTTCGCCTCGGAAGCGAGAGCCGCCGTGTCGGAATCAACATAGTATAGGACGTCTCCTGTGCCCGAAATTTTCGGAGCCGGATTTTCCGCCACAAGCTTCTTTGCGATGGCGTTTACGTCTTCCGGGGCAAGGTCGTTTTCCACTATGTCGCGGCGCGCTGCCAAGACTATGCCGGTTTCGTCAAAATGGTTGACGCAATGGAAGCGGCACGCTGCCGACAAGTCGGCGGAGTATATCGTTTCGATAAAGTCGGCATTCGAGAGCTTCGACTTGTCGAGGGTTATGCCGTAAACCATAGCAGTGCGTATTCTGGGCGTGTCGGCCTCGCGGAATGTCACGTTGGACACTCCCGACAAGTGGCGGCACATAAAGCAGAAGCGGCACTTTTTGATGTCTTCCTGAAAGTTGTCTATATTCATTGCAAATCTCCTTTACAGACCCATTTTACCGGGGTTCATAATATTGTTGGGGTCGAGCACCTTTTTGAGGTCCTGCAAGATGTAGAAGCTGTTTTTGTACAGATCCTTCATATAGCGGCCGAGCTTTAGTCCGACACCGTGGTGTTCGTTTATAACTCCGCCGTTTGCAATCGCCTCGCGAATGGCGATGTCCCAAACCCTGTTGTAGAGGGCGGCCGCTTCGTCGGCGTCTTCCGGGACGTCCTTGCCTTCAAATATGAAGCGGGCGTAGAGCATGCAGCCCCATTCGTACCAGTGCGAGAAGTGCCCAATAAACCTCGCCTGCGGGAAGTTCTTGTTTACGGCTTTTTTCATCGCCCAATATACGTCCTCGATGTGGGAGAAGTCGGCGACTGTGTCGAGAGTTCCGAACGCCTGCGGTATATGGAACATATAGCCGGGGTAGAAGAACTTGTACTTGTTGTTCCACCAGAGGTCGCCGCCCTTGCTGCCGAGATCGCGCCCCTTGTATTTTTTCTCCATTATTTCGCGGGCGTATTCCATCTCGAGATCGACTATCTTTTCCCTGCCGTCAAAGCCGAATACCAAATACGCGCCGGAATCGATGTCTATGCCGAACACTTTCTGGACGTGCGTGCGGGTTTCGGTTTCATCGTAGAGCCTTACGGCGCACGGGCGCAGCCTGCTGCGCATCAAGTCGGCGCCGGCGCTCATTGCCGTGTGGAAGTCCTTGAACAGGTACGCGCGGAACTTGCGGGCTTCGGGAATCGGGTGAATTTTGAGGGTCACTTTCGTAATCACGCCAAGCGTGCCTTCGCTTCCAAGGAACATCATTGTCATATCGGGGCCGGAAGCGTGGCGCGGTATCGGCAAAGTATTGATTATCTCGCCGGTGGGGGTGACGACTTCGAGGCTCATTACCATGTCCTCGATTTTGCCCCATTTTGTCGAGAGCACACCCGTACCGCGGTGGGCGAGGAATCCGCCTATCGTAGCGCAAGCTATGGACGCGGGCAAATGCATTGTCGAGTATCCGCTCTTATTGACAGTCCATTCGAGGTGGCGGGCGATGATGCCCGTTTCAGCCGTCACGGTGAGGGATTTTTCGTCTATTTTAAGAACTTTGTTCATGCGCTTGGTGTCGAGGACAATTCCTCCGAACGCCGGGAGCGCCCCGCCCTGCGAACCTGAACCGCCGCCCCATGTGACGACGGGAATTTTGTATTGGTTTGCGATTTTTATGACCCGCGCGACTTCTTCAGCGCTTCCGGGGTGCACGACAAAATCCGGCTTCTTGGTTTCCTTGCCGCGGTCGTGCCACATTTCGGGAATCCAATAATAGTCGATGGAATGTCCGAATTTATCGGAGTCCCCCGTGTTTACGTATTCGGATCCCACGGCGTCTGCCAATTCCGTGCGGATCATTTCAAACATGTAGTTGCCTTTTGGGACAAACATTTTATTTCTCCTTAGTGTTTGGTTTTGGAAATTACTTCATTTTATAGACGGGCGCGAGTGCGTCGTGCGCCGCCTTGTATTTTTTGAAAAGCTCGGCGTACCGCGGTACGACCTGCGGGTCGGGCTTGACAAACCTGTCGATTTTCAGGCATTTTTCGACGGCCTCAGCGGGGGTCTTAAAAGCGCCCGCGCCGACGCCAGCGATGAGCGCCGTTCCGTAAGATGCGTCGCCGGGAATAGGGACTGCCACGGATTTGTCGAAAACATTTGCTATTATAGAGCTCCACAACTTGCTTTTTGCTCCGCCGCCTATCAGGAATATGCGCTTTACATCAAGGCCTATTTCCTCTATCGCGCCGTAGCAGTCTTTCAGGGAGAACGCAACGCCCTCCAAGAGAGCCCTCATAAAGTCCCCCTTGGTGGAGGATATGGAAATGCCGGTAAAGCTCGCGCGCAAGTCGGCGTCCCAATACGGGGAGCGCTCCCCTTGCAGGTACGGGTGGAACATCACTCCGCGCGCCCCCACGGGAGACTTCTCCGCGAGTTCGTCCATCAGCGCAAACGCCCTCTTGCCCTCGGCTGCAGCCACCGCTTTTTCCTCGGAGCAAAACGCGTCCCTAAACCACCTTTGGCAAAGCGCAGCCGCGTTGGTCGCCGACACCGTGTACCACATTCCCTCTATTACATGCGAATATGTAAGCGTTGTTTTGAAGGGGTGCGGAGCGGATGTCATTACATTCACATTGCCGGCAGTGGCGAGCTTTAAGATGCAGTCGTCGGGCTTTATCGCCCCGGCGCCGTAATCCTCGGCCGCTGAATCGCTCGTGCCGCATACGACGGGCGTTCCCTCCGGGATTCCCATGTCGCGCGCGGCGGAAGCGGATACTTTACCGACTATGTCCGTAGGCTTCACAAGCTCGGGAAGAGCGCCCATTTTCAGACCGGAAATTCCGACCAATTTTTCGCTCCACGCCATCGATTTCATGTCGAAAAATAGCGTGCCCTGCGCCTCGATATAGTCGGTGACGGCCACTCCCGTGACCAAGTACCTCACATAGTCCTTTACAAAAAGGACGTGCTCTGTTTTTTCGAGGATGTCGGGCTCGTTATTTTTCAGCCACATCATTTGCGGGAGCGTCCAAGTTGGAGTCGGCATTTGATAGGCCGTAGAGAAAATCTCGTCGCACATTCCGCGCTTGAGCTCCTCGCACTCCTTGACGCTGCGCTGGTCGGTCCACATTATGGTCTTGCGGACAGGGCGCATATTTGCGTCGAGCAGCACCGCGTTGTGGGTCGAGCCGTCAAAGGATATGGCGGCTACTTTCGACAAGTCCGCGCCCTTCTTTTCGACCTCGGCTATCGCCTTGCACATCGCGGCGTACCAGTCCGACGGATTCTGCTCCGACCAGCCACTATGCGGGTACTCTGTTGGGTACTCGACAGACGCGTCGGCGACCACTCCGCCCGATTCGGAGACGGCCGTCACTTTGCAGCCGCCCGTCCCGAAATCTATTCCTAAAAACAAGTCTTGCATTATTTGCCCACAACCCATTTATGCGCGGGATCCATCGAGGATATCAACCCTCTGTTGGTCTGTCCGCACATTGTCCAGAGGTAATACATGTCGTATCCGGGAGCCCCGCATAGCGGGTGGTAGCCTTCGGCGATTGCGACGGTGTCGTAATTTTTCACCGTGTAGGTTTCGTCGATGCGGCCGTCGGGCGTGTATATTTTCTGGATACCGAAACCCTGCGGGGGATTGAAAAGGTAGAAGTATGTTTCCTCCATATCTATTTCATCCGGCAGGTTGTCGATGTCGTGGCGGTGCGGCGGATAGCCGGACCAGTTGCCGGAGGGAATCATGCCCTCCCCTATATAGAAATGCTCGGAATCGAATTTTTCGTCGAGCATTACGGTGGCGCGGCGGGTGAAGTTGTCCCTTCCAAGCTCGAAGGAGCGCGTCATCTCGGGAGTGATGAGAGTCGGGCGCGCGGTATCGCGCGAGGCGGGAGCTATGTTGACCGCGATCTCGACGTCGGTCAAAGCCGTTATTTCATAGGAAATACCGCGCGGCAGATAAACCGTGTGCGGGGCGCCGTCAAACGGGTTTTTGCGCCCGCCAACTTCCGGGAAATCAAACCCGTCGCCCTTCATAGCGCACTTTCCGCCGAGGAGGACAAACGCCACTTCCGTGTCGGCTGTGGCGCTTTTATATACCTCGCCCTTCGCCAGCTTCAGCACCGCGAACGACGTCAATTTCATATTGTACTGCCCGCGCTCGAAGACGGGATTGTACCCGTCTTTCGGCGATAGCTTGATTAGGAATTTGTCGCTTGACATAATTCTAAACTTTTAGGGGTTATTTCAGGACTATCGGCTCGATGTCCATTATGCGGCAGTAGTCGAGAAGCTCCTTGGTGATGTCGCCGTACGCCATGGAGAAGTGGTGTTCAAAGCCCTGTGTGATGACGGTGTCGCGGACGCGTTCGCAGCCGGCGTCGAACTTGACCTTGAGCGGATTGCCGCGGACAAACAAGTCGGTGTCGATGCCTTCGCCGGGGGCGATGAGCATTCTGAAGCCGTCGCCGTCGCGCTTTTCGCCGAGGCGCGCGAGCGTGACTCTGCCGGGCTTGAGCGGGAATTCGTTGACGACGCCCTTGGTGACGACAGTGGAGCTGTTGCGCAGGGAGTTTTTGAAGCCCTTCTTGCAGAGTTTGCAGGGAGCCGCGCCGCAGTGCCATACAACCCCGTATTCTTTGTCGGGTTCGCACATGATGAGGTCGCAGAAGAACGGAAGCTCACCGGTGAGCTCGTATTGCAGGCGCATGAGGACCGCGCCGTACACGTCGCCTTCGCAGGCGGTGATTACACCGTGGTTGGTGAGATGTCCGATGGTCGAGCACGCGGTTATGCCGTAGAGGTCGGAATTTATAACTTCCGGCCAGCAGCGGAAGGCAAAGGTATCCACGCCGAACTTCTTTCTCATGCCGCAAACCGCCGCGTAGAGGGCCGCAGACTTTTTGAGGTCGCCTTCAGAGGCTTCCGCGCCGGTCGCGTCGGCCTTGACAATTTTAAGGGCTTCGTCGAGGTCTTCCTTGGAGATGGTCTTGGCGTCGTTCATGACTTCGAGCATCATGATGTATTTGAGTTCCGGTCCGAGCTTGGAGCGGAGCATCATTTCGTCGCAGCTGGAAGTGTAGAAGCCGGGAACGCGACCGCCGATGAGGCCTATGCGCATCTTGCTGACGGCGTCCATGGCGCGGACGACACGCACTGTCTTGTCAAAGTCCTGCAAAGTTTTTTCGTCGCCGATATTGCCGTGCACATGGAAGTACGGAATGTGGAAGCGATAGAGGAAGTGCGAATTCATATTCGCCGCGCAGAAGGAATTCGCCTGAAGGCGGCCGCCCGCAGGATCGGGTTCTTTAATCGACCACAGCACGACAGGCACTTTGAGGCGCTTTGCAAAAAGCGACACGATTGTGCCAAGCGCAAATGTCGTGAAAAGGGCGACAAGCATATCGGGGCGGTCTTTTTCAAAGCGTTCGAGAATTTTGAGCGACTGCTCTTCGGTCTCGATCATGTCTTCGCCGCCGACTATCTCGACGTTGGGAATTTTGCTGAGCATTTCAATGGCGTCGCGGCGCTGCTTTTGCATTGCCTCGTTCGTCCAATTTACTTTTGTCAGCGGTAGAAAACCTATTCTTATTTTTTTGCTCATATTTTGTTCCTTTTTTTGTTTTTATAAAAAATTATCTTTTTGAGAGGAATTCGTCAACTTGCGCGCGCGACGGAGCCGTCATGCGTCCGCCGAGCCCCGCGCATTTGAGAGCCGCGCACGCCGCGCCGAAGCGCTGGCATTCCATGAGGTCCTGCGTCTCCAAATACCTTACGGCAAAACCCGTGTGGAACAAGTCTCCCGCGCCAGTCGTGTCGACGACTTTCACGCCTTCAAATGCCGGGCACTTTATTATTTTGCCGTTGTCGTACATCATCGAGCCGTGGGCGCCCATTGTGCACCCCGTCACCTTTGCTCCGTATTCGGCGAGCTTCGGAAGGGCCTTTTCAAGATCCTCCTCTTTCGTCCAAGCGCGGGCGAATGCCTCGGATGTTATGAGAATGTCCGCGTACGGAAGAAGCTCGGCAATGCCGTCCCTGACAGTGCCGGCGTCGAAGTTTACGAGCACTCCCAGTTCCTTCGCGCGCTTAACCGCGGCGAGGGCGCCTTTTGGGTTGTGCCCGTCGATATGTAGAATTTTAGCGCCGTCCAAAAGCGACAAATCCACTTCGTCGGCTTCGAGCTCGGGCGTATTGCCGCGGGTCCAAGCGACGCTGCGCGCGCCCGTGGGCTCGTCAATCCAGCAATATGCAAGCGGAGACTCGCAGCCCTTGCGGACTTTTATGCCCTTTGTGCAGACTTTTTCGGCCTCGAAGTCCTCAATCATTTTCTTGCCGTCGGCGTCGTCGCCTATCGCGCTTACGAAGGCGGCATTCAAGCCGAGTTTGGAAGCTGCGACGGTCGAATTGCCAGCGGGGCCGCCGCCCTGAATGATACGCTTTATTATCTTGACCTTATTATCGAGGGGAATGTAGGGCAGAATGCAGAGGTAGTCGTTGCTGCAAAATCCCAATCCTACGAAATCAAAAGAATTTTCCATATGTATTTTTTTTAGCTGTGAATCTCGATTAACTGGGGCGATTTAAGCACTGAAATCCCCTCAAAGCAAGTATCTTGATTGAAAATATTGCTGAACAGTTTAATCCCTTTCGTACAAACACTCTGCGGGCATTTTTATACATATTTTTTATTGACACTATTCAGAATTCTTATCATTTTTTACGCAAATGGCTACCTTTGAAACAAAACCCTCCGTATATGTTTCCATAAGAGAACTCGCCCAAAGGCTTGGATTGTCAAAAGGAACGGTATCGCTTGCGCTCAACGATTCGCCGAGAGTCAAGGCTTCCACTTTAAAAAAAGTAAAAGCGGCTGCAAAGGCCGCCGGATACCAGCGAAATACAATGGTCTCCACTATGATGTCGTCGATGAGAAAATCTACTATTGGAGGTTTTAGGGAGGTCATCGCGCTGCTAAACGGCAATAAAGACAAAGACGCATTTAAAAACCACCCCACCCTTCCGCACTATAAGCTTGGCATAGACGAAGAAGCCGCGGAGCTCGGTTTTAAAATCGACGAATTTTGGCTTCTCGACCCCCAGCTTACGCGCAAGAAACTCTCCGCTATTCTCCATGCCCGCGGCATACGCGGCTGCATAATAATGGGGCACACCGAGGAGGGAGTTTTCGAACCATACTCAAAAATATGGGACGACTTTAAAATTGTTTCGGTAGGCATAAGCGTTCACAACCCCGCGTACGAACTCGTCTCATCAAACCAGTTTGAAGTGGCAAGGGCGACAGTAGAAAACTTATATAAAATGGGATTCCGCCGCCCCGCATTTGTCGTGGACGAGCGCATAGACGGCATGGTTGACGGCAGATTTTACGGAGGATTTTTCCGCGCTCAATTCAATATGCCCGCATCGTCGAGAATTGATCCGTTTACCGAAAACCTCGACAGCCCCACATATTTTGAGAATTTAAAAAAATACATAGACGACGTCCAGCCGGACGTCATAATATACATGCTTGGCAAAACGGGCGATTTCCTCTACAACCATGTAAGGAGAAAGAACGGCAAGCGCTATCCGATAGTTCAGCTCGAGCGCCGAAACGACTGCACAATCCCCAAAAACGTCTGGAGCGGAATGGAGCAAAACAACCACATAGCCGGGCACCTGTCCGTAAGGCGCCTCGCAACCCTGCTGAACATATCGTCCCCGCACAACCAAAATTCCACAACCCTCATTCCGCCGACATGGGTAGCCTCGCAATATCTAAAAAAAGAGGCGGAAAAAATCAGAAATTCCACAAAAGATAAATAGCTCCGATTAACGCACAAAACGGCGCATATTTATCCCTATTTTCCAAACGGCGTTTTTTATCGGAAGCTCCTCAAAAAAAAATTGCGCATATTGAGGCTCTGCTGTGTACGGCAAAAAATTCTTATAAAAAAACTTTTTGTATCTATTCGACTCAATATGCAAGCGCAGGCGCGCTAAA
This sequence comes from uncultured Opitutales bacterium, assembly GCA_900545715.1. Classification (GTDB taxonomy): domain Bacteria; phylum Verrucomicrobiota; class Verrucomicrobiia; order Opitutales; family Intestinicryptomonadaceae; genus Merdousia; species Merdousia gallistercoris. The sequence continues at coordinate 17,297 of URAJ01000004.1, read as the reverse complement.
GCATTGCGTTTCAAATGCCCGCAAAAAAAACGCGCATTTAGCGTATGCAGGATTTATTGAAAATACAGCGCAAGATATACACACTATCTGTGCCGCTCCCTACCCGTTCAATCCCCATCGCGTAAATATAAAAAACGCGCCGGGAGACTAAAAGATTTTTTGAAAATAAATACAAGTTTTGACGGGAAAAATTGCGGCCTATTTTTCGGGAAAAGGTAAGCTAAAGGCTAAGGTTTGCGGATATAAATATAAATAAAAAAGGCGCAATTTTTTATGGCGGCAACGCAAGTTTTATGTTGCCGCAGCGGCAGAGGAAATCTACAAATATTTTTCGGATTTTGAAGCGGAAACTTTTATAAGCAACAACTGCGCGAACCCATATAGAAATGAAAAAAATTCTAAAAATTATACTGCTGACCGTGGCGTGCTCTCTAGGCGCACTCGCCGTCGACAAGGAAATAATCCCGGATCTCGAATGGCGGGAAATATCCGACATAGGATTCGACGGGCAAGCTTGGAGCGGCGAAGAATACCCGTTCCCCTACGCGAGAATACCGCTAAAATTCAAGGGCCAAGTTACAAAAAATGTCTGGAATAATTCCCTTACGCCCACAGGGCTTAGCGTTACGTTTGAAACAAATTCAAACCAGATATGGATAGACTGCGAATTCCGCGAAGACAACCCTGCAAAATTCTGGTTCGCCAATAGCGGCTTCGACCTGTACGCCTCCGACGGCGGAAAATTCAGGTGGCTTGCAACGACTCCGATTTCAAAAATAAAAAGCGGGGAAAAAATATACAAGCTTAGCGACTTGAACGGAAAGGAAAACACATACCGCGTATATCTTCCGCTTAGAAACATTATAAAGAGCGCAAAAATAGGAGTACAGAAAGGGGCGACATTTAAGCGGATAGTTTCCATGCAAAAGCCGATAGTTTTTTACGGCACTTCCATAGTGCACGGGGCATGGGCATTTCACTCTGGCATATCCCACCCTTCCCTAATCGGCAGGCGGCTTAACAAGCCGATAATCAATCTCGGATTTTCGGGGTCGGCTCAAATGGAAATCGGAATGGCGGAAATGCTCGCAACAATCGACGCCGAATTGTATTTCATAGACGCAACACAAAACATGAACAAAAAGCTCATAGAAGAGCGGTGTAAAAAATTTTTGAAGCGCCTGAGGGAACTTCGCCCCGACACTCCGATTGTAGTAGCCGAGGAGGCGACGAGCGCAACTGCTTGGTATTGGCAAAAGACAGGCGGCAAACCATACGTGGCCGAGAAATGTCAGGCCCAGCGCGCAATAGTCCGCAAACTCCAGGAAAGCGGTTTTAAGGAGCTATACTATATAGACGGAGAATGGCTGTTTGGCGAGCACGGCGAAACCTCTCCCGACAACTGCCACCCGGGCGACATTGGCATGATGAATATGGCCGACAAGTTCACTTCGGTAATAGAAAAAATTTTGAAAAGGCAATAGCATTTATTTTATCTCAAAAAAAGAATTACGATTCTTTTTTAGCTGAAATAATATATTTCAAAAAAGAAGAAATATTTTATGGTAGCCTTCAATAGGAGCAAAATTTCCTATGCGGGATAGCCGCCAGAGCTTTATCCGGGCGGTTCAAAGTTTTCAGGCACATTGCTCAACAATTAAATTCAATTTAATGCAGTGCGGCACAGAAACAAAAATTCCGCATAAAATTAAGCCGCAAATTTAAAACGAAGCAAAAATGGAGCACAAAACAAACGCATTGAGAATGCTCGATCAAAAGAAAATACCGCACGAAGTCATCGACTGCGGCATAACCGAGGCCGTGAGCGGCACGGAAATGGCGGGCATAATAGGCGAAAATCCGGATTGCGTGTTCAAAACGCTCGTGACCGTAGGGAAATCCGGCGAACATTTTGTATTTATGATTCCCGTGGACAGGGAGCTCGACCTTAAAAAGGCCGCCGCCGCCGTGGGCGAAAAGTCTGTAGCTATGATAAAGTCCAAAGAGCTTTTGCCTACAACCGGATACGTTCATGGAGGGTGTTCCCCGATAGGAATGAAAAAATCTTTCCGCACGACGATAGATTCCTCCGCAAAAAATTTTGAGAAAATCCTTTTTAGCGCGGGGAGAATCGGATTGCAAATAAAAGCGCCGGCAAGCGTGGTTGAAAAGTTCGCGAGGGTGAAATACGCTGACCTCACTGTCGGCTCTACCGCCGACGGGCATTAAAATTTAGACGATTTTCTTTCGGAGGGGCCAAGCCCTGCTTACAATTTTGTATGCAAATAAAGATAGGGCGATTCTGCCGCCATAGAATCTCTTTGAGAGCGTATATATCACAATTTTATTCCGCGCCGCCGCGGGGTGCGCGCTTGATAAAATGGAATGCTGCCCAATTTGTACTGCAAATATTTCGGCTAAAAAAACTATAATATTTACTCCTCAGACAGCGAAGCCAAACTTGTAGGATTTGCCTGCGGGTACGCATATTTTAATCTGGCTCAATAAAAAAACGCCGGCTGCTGATAACCTTCTTATTTGCTTAAAAAACGCAAATCTTCGTCAAATAGATTCCCTGATGTGATATTTTTTCGACTTCCGATTATTTGCTTAAAAGGCGCAAATCTTGCACCAAGTAAGGGCGCGGTTTGGGGCTTGGCAATTTTTTCATTAGTCCTGCAAGCGCACAGGCAGCCCGGCCGCGCGCATTTCGCGCTTTGCCTGCTCTATGGTATATGTTCCAAAGTGGAAAATGGAAGCGGCCAAAACCGCGCTCGCTCCGCCGAGTTTAACGGCGTCAACCAAATGCTTTAAATTTCCAGCGCCGCCCGATGCAATTACGGGAATTTTTACGGCGTCGCTCACGGCCCTCGTCAGGGCAATGTCGTAGCCGTCTTTCGTGCCGTCGCAATCCATTGAAGTCAAAAGTATCTCGCCCGCTCCCCTGCGCTCCACTTCTTTCGCCCATTCAACGGCGTCGAGCTCGGTTCTATTTCTTCCGCCGTGCGTATAGACATTCCACCTTCCCTCGCCTTCGCGCTTCGCGTCTATTGCAACTACTATGCACTGATTCCCAAATTTCGCGGAAGCCTCCGATACGAGGTTCGGATTCGTTATTGCGGAAGTGTTCAGAGAAACCTTGTCAGCGCCCGCGTTCAACATGAGCCTAATGTCTTCAAGCGTCCTGAGCCCTCCGCCTACCGTAAGGGGCATAAAGCATTCGCCGGCGGTGCGCTCCACGACGTCGCGCATAATCGCGCGGTTGTCGCTCGAAGCCGTTATATCCAGAAACACCAGTTCGTCGGCGCCCTGGTTTTCATACGCTTTTGCCTGCTCCACGGGGTCTCCCGCGTCAACAAGGTTCACGAAGTTTACGCCCTTTACGACCCGACCGTCGCGCACGTCGAGGCACGGTATTATTCTTACGCTTAACATTTCTAAATTGTAAATCTCAGATTGAGTTCGAGTTTTTCGTTCGGAAGGATTTTAAAAACTTCTCCGCCGTCGCTGCGAGTCTCGTCATTTTTGTACACCGAAAATTCTATCGGAAATTGCGAGTCGGGAGGGAAAACATATCTCCACTTTCCTATTTCGAGATATTCCATCGGGACCCCTTTGTCGGCGGATAACCCGCCGCCAGCGCCGCGCAGATACGGCTTATTGCCTATGCCGATTAGCGAATTTACTATTACGCAAGTATCGGCCTTAGATGTTTTGCGGGCCTTTCCCGAAGACTCCGGAAGCGCAAATAGCGTGGGGAAGTCCGGCTTTTTATTATCGGATTCGCCCAAGCCCAAAAGCGAATCCGAAGATTCAAAAAAATCCGCGCCCTTTTCATTCTCCTTTAAGGCGGGCGCGCTATCTGAAGAAACCGCGCCTGAAGAACCGGTCTGCCCGTCTTCAGCCAAACTGTTGGAAGCAACCTCGGAATTTGAATTTTCTACTGCCGCGCCGGACTGATTAACTGCTGCGCTGGGCTGCTCAACTCCCGCACTAAGCTGCTCAACCAACGCGTTGGGTTGCTCCACTCCCGCGTTGGGTTGCTCCACCGCCGCGCTGGGTTGCTTCACCAATGCGCTTTGCGGGTCAACCGCCGCGTTGGGCTGTTCCACCGCCGCGGCTTGATGCGCGCTCTCAGCTTCAACGGGCTTTTCAGCAGTCGGCGCAGTTCCGTCCTCATGCCCCACGTTTGCAGATATTTCGGAAGCTCCTATATCATCTCCGCCCGCCATATCCGCCGAAACTATTTCCGACGCGATTCTCTCAAACTCAGACTTTACGGATTCCACCGTAGGCGTATCCTCAGATTCCAGTTTTTCCGAAGCGCCGCCTTCCGTCTGCCGCACATCCGCCCCTGCGTCCGCCACATTTGTTAAATCCGCAGCTTCGGATTCATCTTCACGCGGTCCGCTCGCCAATTCGCCTCCGTCCGGCAAAGAGGCATCTTTCGGCTTTGGGAAAAATTTCTCCACTGATATTTTAGAATTTTCCGCGGAAGCAAGAGCCCTTCCGAGCATTCCCTCGGGGCGATTCTGGGAGGGGGAAAATTCCTCTCCGTCAAAAATGTCGTCGTCCTCTGAATCGGCGGGCTCGTCGTGCTCGTCGATATTTGACGAATACGAAGCAAGGCCGTCTTCGAGCGACTCAATCCGCTGTTTCAATCCGTAAACTTCGTCCGAAAGCGATTCGGAGGAAGCCGGGAGCAAATCCTTTAATATTGTAATATCCGAGCAAAGTTCAGCCACAATCTTGTCCGACTCTTTTTGCGAGACCCTGCAAGCCTCCGTTTGCCCGGCGATTGAGTCGAGCGACTCCGACACTTGCGCGAGCTTCTCCTTTACGGCGTCCCTTATATCCGTTGCAAGTTTTGCGACTTCCGCGCGCGAAGCCCACTCCGCGGGTTTTGACGCCGCCGATTCAAGAGAAGCTATGCGCTCGGGATATGTTTCAATCCGCTCCTCAATGTCTGCAATCATCATGCGAAGGGCGGCGAGTTCGTCGAATATTATCGTGAGGTCGTCGCGGATTTTCGCGTCTGCAGCGGCCTTTTCCTCGCGCTCGGCGCCCTTTAAGCCGGCGTAGTATGGGGCCAGGCAAAGGAGCAGTCCGCCGAGGACCATCAGGCTGCAAAAAAATACGGATGTCGCCGACAGTGGCTCCCCCGTGTACATGTTTGGAAGCGCGACGGCAAATACCGCCGCAAACATAAGGACGTCCGCCGCATATACAGGCCAGACGGGGATTTTGTTCGGCGAATTTTTCATATACTATCCTTTATTTTTTGCGCAAATCCAAGTACCCGACTTTCCTGCGGACTTTCGACATAGTGCGGTTCACCCTTCTTTGGGCGCATTCTGTGCCGGCTCTAAGAACATCCTCCACATACGACTTATCGGCGCATATTTCGGCGTAGCGATTGCGCACGGGCTCCAATCCGGCGATTACGGCGTCGGCAACCGCTTTTTTGAAGTCTCCGTAGCCTTTCCCGGCGAATTCGGCCTCTATCGATTCCACAGTGCGCCCGAGCATTGCGCCCATAATCTGCATAAGGTTCGATATCCCCGGTTTTTCTTTGGAATAGCGCACGCTGCTTTCGGAATCTGTGACTGCCGACATTATCTTTTTGCGCAATACGTCGGGAGAGTCGGTTATATACAAAGTTCCGTTCTGGTTCGGGTCGGACTTCGACATTTTAGAGTCGGGCGATTGCAGCGACATTACGCGGGCTCCCGCCTTCGGGATAAATGGTTCCGGCAAAGTGAATGTTTCGGAAAATGTATTGTTAAACTTCTGGGCGAGGTCGCGGGTGAGCTCTATGTGCTGTTTTTGGTCTTCGCCAACTGGGACGAGGTCGGCATTGTATATGAGAATATCGCTTGCCATAAGCACAGGGTAGAAAAGCAGCCCCGTATTTAATGCGTCTTGGTGTTTGCGGGCTTTGTCTTTGTATTGGGTCATGCGTTCGAGCGCGCCAATCGGGCATATGCAGCCCAGTATCCACGCCAGATCCGCATGCCCGTAAACGCCGCTTTGCAAAAATAGGCTGCATTTTTGCGGATCGAGCCCGCACGCCATATATTGGGCGGCGCAGTCCACGACATTCTTGCGCAAATCCGCGGGGACGTACGGGATAGTCATCGCATGCATATCGGCTATACCAAAGTAGCATTCGTATTCTTCGGTCATTTCGACCCAGTTTTTTACGGCTCCGAGATAATTGCCCAAGTGCAACCTTCCGGTAGGTTGCGCGGCCGTAAGCACCACTTTTTTATTTTGAGGTTCCTCGTTCATTTATGGAAAGTCATTTTTACGCCGCAGCAAGCCGCATTCAACATAAAATTTCAAAAAACTCAAAAATATATAGCCGCATTGAGAAAATATCACCACATTATTAAAAGCCACAAAAAGATTAAATTTAACACCTGCCGACACTTTGAATTTTAACCGTACCCAATTAAAAATCTTAACTACATTTAATATCATAAACTTAATAAGCATAAAACATATCTGATAGCCTAAGCCTATCATACATTAAAAAATCGCTACTTTTGAAAATACAAGCAATGAAAATCAGTAAAGCTTTTCATATATTTCGGTATTTTTGCATAAAAACGCCCGCGGGCTCTGCCATTGTTAAAAAAATAAAAAAGCTCCACTCAAATGGAGCTTTTTACAAGTACACGATTTTCCTAATACAAAAAATTACTTTTTTTTACGCCGCGCGGCAAGCGCCAACGCCAATACGCCTAACAGCACCGCCGCCGCCTCAGGTTCCGGAACGGCATTTAGGACAAGTTTCCCAACGCCCAATTCCTCGCTCCAATCGTAAACCCAATCACCCACCAACAGATTTCCGGCTTCGTCGTAGGCGGTAAGTTTTATATAACTATCCACTGACGGGATATAAAGTCTGTCGTCTTCTGCGGTGAGAGTGGAATCCTCCAATAAAAATGCGTCGGCGTTATAGTCGTAAAATACGATCTCCGCATTGCTTATTGATTTTACTCCATTTTTTGTTGTAAGCTTTTCTATTTTAAGCGAGGCGCCTTCGGCTATTGCGAGCTCTATTACCCCTTTTGAATTAAACTCGAACGTTGAGAATGAATTGTCGGCAGAAACATTCATTCTGAGTACGCTTCCCGTATTTTCGTCGAAGGAAATGCAGGGTAAATTGCGCAATACATCTTGGCCGTAGAGGTTGAGAGTGGTATTTCCGCTTCCAACCCTCAAGAGATTTGACTTTACACCGTCAGTATACAAATTCCAAACTCCGCCATTGGAGCTTTGCAAAGACAATGCCGATTCCAACAGGCCGCCGTCGCGGATATCGAGATTTTTTACGCAAAAATACGAGGTATTGCCGCTATCAGCCATAACCGAAACTAACCCGCCGTTAATATTTAAGTTGTCAATATGCGATACTTTTCCCCACCGGGATACATACGACCCTCCAAAAGTAAACGACCCCATTTTACCTACATTCACAGTTCCGTTAAAGCTAACAATCGATACCCAATTATCGACAGATGGAGGGTTTGAGCCCATTATATACAAAGACCCTGACTCGGTTTCTGACCCTATATTTATTGTTCCGCTGCCTGTGAGAATCTTACTTTGTCCGCCGCTGTACCCCCAATTGACTTGCGCGAGATCTCCAACTATATTCCACGTGCCGGTCGCTCCTATATCTAATTTCCACCACCAGCTTGCGGGAACAGTTTCGTTGGATGACGTAGTAAATTCATCGTTTAAAGGAGTGGATGGGAGCGCCGCTTGCAACACTGCCGGCGCCAAAAGCAATGCGGCAATCGCCGTAATAAGCTTAAAAAAAAGTTAATATATCTTCATCATTATGTTTTAGGCATTTAATATAAAATTAGAAAAGTGCAAGACATAAAATTCAGAACTATTTGCGGTACAACTATAATACGGTAATACCCCACTTTATCAGTATTGATTTTTCAAGGAACCGCGCAAGTTCGCAAAGCTTGTTAAAAAACTTCGTCCAATTTTGGAAATAAACGGCGAAAAAAGTTTTGCACAACCCTAGTAAATATTTGGGATTAAAAATCTGCAATGAATCCGAATATCCGTAATAAAAAATTTGAAATCCCCAAAAATGCGCCGATTATCGAAAGAATGGAAAAAAAATTGGGAGCGCTTTTCGATTGGGACGGCGTGGTGGTCGATTCCGGCGCCGCGCACGAGGCAAGCTGGAAGGAACTCGCGCGCCGCGAGAACTTGTTCCTGCCCGAAGGATTTTTTAAATCCACATTTGGCAAGCGCAATTTGGAAATCATAGTAGATATCTTGAAATGGACGCCGGACATCAAAGAGGCGCAAAGGCTCTCCGACGAGAAAGAGACCATTTATAGGGACGGAATTGCGCGAAACGGCCTCCCCACAATAAAGGGCGCAGTCGATTTCATACGCGCCTTGAACAAAGAAGGCATACCGTGCGCAGTGGGCTCGTCAACTCCGCGCGAGAATCTCGAGCAGGCGCTCGACACTCTCGGAATGAGAAAAGACTTTGCAGCTTTCGTCACTTCCGAAGACGTCGAACACGGCAAGCCCGCGCCCGACGTATACCAAAAGGCCGCCCAAAGGCTCGGGTTGGAGGCTTGCGATTGCGCAGTTTTTGAAGACTCCCTCGCGGGGATAGTCGCCGCGGCGCGCGCAGGGGCGGTTAAAGTCGCACTGGCAACAACAAATCCAAAATCTTTCTGGCTTGACCGCAAACTGCCCGAAGAGCGCCCGAATGCAATCATAGGCGATTTTTCCGAATTCTCGACAGGCGCTCTCCGCGCGCTTTTCATAAGCTGACAGCAATGGAGGAAAAACTTTTTAAACTTTCGAGCAAATACAAACCCTCGGGCGACCAGCCGAAGGCGATAGAGGACTTGTGCGGCTCTCTAAAAAGAGGCTCAAAATATTCGACTCTCGTGGGCGTCACGGGTTCCGGCAAAACTTTCACAATGGCAAACGTCATAGCGGAAATGAACCGCCCCGCGCTTATAATATCGCACAATAAGACGCTTTCCGCACAGCTTTACGCAGAGTTTAAAGAGTTTTTCCCGGAGAACGCCGTGGAATACTTTGTAAGCTACTACGACTACTACCAGCCTGAAGCCTACATTCCCCAAACCGACACTTATATAGAAAAAGACTCGTCCATAAACGACGAGATTGAAAAGCTCCGCATATCCGCCGCCAGCGCCCTTGTTTCGCGCCGCGACGTAATCGTTGTTGCAACAGTTTCGTGCATATACGGCCTCGGCTCCCCCGAAGACTTCCGAAAAATGATGATTCCATTGCGCCCGGGAATCGCGATGAAGAGGGGCGAGCTTGTCGAAAAGCTAACCGATATACACTACGAGCGCAACAACACCGCCTTTGAAAGGGGGCTTTTCCGGGTCAGGGGCGATGTTGTAGATGTATTTCCGGCGTATCTTGACTGCGCGCTGAGAATAGAATTTTTCGGCGACGAAATAGACTGTCTAAAAAAGATAGATCCCGTCACGGGCTCGCCCCTCGGAAAGCTCGACAGGTTCGACCTATACCCCGCAACAGGCTTCGTCACCCCCAAAGACAGCATAAGCGCGGCAATACCCAACATACGCGCCGAGCTTGACGCGCGCGTTGCGGAGCTTGAATCGCAAAACAAGCTGGTCGAGGCGCAGCGCATAAAGATGCGGACTGAGCAGGATTTAGACATGCTCGCAGAGACGGGCTTTTGCACAGGCATAGAAAACTATTCGAGGCATCTTGCCGGCAGGCCAGCGGGCTCGCGGCCGTGGTGCCTTCTCGACTTCTTTCCGAAAGACACAATACTGTTTATCGACGAAAGCCATGTGACATACCCGCAGATAAGGGGAATGTACAACGGCGACAGGGCGCGCAAGGAAAGGCTCATAGAGTACGGATTTAGGCTTCCGAGCGCGCTCGACAACCGCCCTTTGCGCCCGGCGGAATTCGATTCGCTGACAGGCCAGACGATTTTCGTGTCGGCGACTCCCGCGCCGTTTGAGCTTTCCGTAAGCGACACAGTCGCCGAACAGATCATACGCCCTACCGGCCTGCTCGACCCGGAGATGATAATACGCCCGATAGCCGGACAGGTCGAGGACTGCGCCGCCGAGATAAAGGCCGCCGCCGAAAAGGGCGAGAGAGTCTTTGTGACGACTCTTACCAAAAGAATGAGCGAGGAAATATCGGAATTTCTCCGCGAAAGCGGCGTGCGCATAGAATATCTGCACTCAGACATAGACGCGATAGAGCGCGTTGAGATATTGAGGCGGCTGAGGTCTGGAGATTTCGACGCGCTCGTCGGGGTAAACTTGCTGAGAGAGGGGCTAGACATTCCGGAAGTTTCGCTCGTATGCATACTCGACGCGGACAAGGAGGGCTTTTTGCGCTCTGCGACAAGCCTTATACAAACAGCGGGGCGCGCGGCGAGGCATGAGAACGGGCGGGTAATCCTATACGCCGACAACATGACGGGTTCGCTGAAATCGGCAGTTGAAACTTGCCGCCGCAGAAGGCAAATACAGAGCGATTACAACATTCTGCATAAAATCACCCCGCACACTGTCACCAAGCCGATTCAGCCGTCGCTTGTAAAGCGCTCGGAGGCGAAAATCGACGTATCTAAAAAGTCAAAGGGTGAAATAGAAAAAATAATAAGCCGCCTGAACGAGGAAATGCTCGACGCCGCCGACTGGCTTGAATTTGAGCGCGCCGCCCTTCTCCGCGACCAGATAAAATTTTTGCGCTCCAAAAAGTAGCCACGCCCCGAATATATTGGCTATTCCAAAATTTTCTCCGCGGAAATTTGTATTTTTTGCGCGCCGAGGTGGCGGGCTCGCAGTAAAAGATTTTAGATAAAGCGGAAGTGAAAGCACTCCACATTCGGCGCTGCGGGAAACGGCGGGCGCCTTTTTTATAAAAGCGCACGATGCACCGCTGTTTTACGCGGCGACATCGGGCTACTGGCGGGAAAAGAAACAGCAATATTTTATGCGCGGTTTTGCGCTTGCAATGGGCGCAGAATTCTAAAAAAATACTCTCCATATGAAGAAGTTTCTTATACTACTTTTCGCGGTTGCCGCGGCGCTTTTATCGGGCGCGGAAAAATTTGACCTCCAGAAAAAAATGGAAGACGCAAAAAAAGGCGACGCAAAAGCCATGAATGAAATAGGCGAATACTACGCCGACGGCGGTGGCGGGGAATTCGCCCCCAACTACGAATTGGCGATAATGTGGTGGGAGGCTGCGGCCAAAAACGGCGACGTCAGGGCTCTCACAAACCTCGGCGCGGCGCTGTTTGGAGGCAACGGCGTTTTGGCGGACGTCCCGCGCGCAATAAAAATCTGGAACGAAGCCGCCAAGCGCGGCGACCCCGACGCCCAATTTTTTCTCGGGACGGCATACTGCAATGGCAAGGGAGTTTTGAGAGACTATCAAACGGCGGCATTCTGGTGGGAGCGCTCCGCAAAGCAAGGCAACCACCGCGCCCAAAACAATCTGGCTTTCGCCTACGCTCGCGGCGAAGGCGTCGAGCGCGACTTAAAAAAGGCTTTTGAATTATGGAAATCTTCCGCCGAGAAAGGCAATCTCGTAGCCCAAACCTATCTCGGGCTCTGCTACTTTACCGGCGACGGAACGAAAATTGACCAAAGGAAGGCAGTTGCGATATGGACGAGCGCCGCGGAGCACGGAAGCGTCGAATCGCTGCGCTATCTGGGCATAGCCTACGCATCGGGAAGCGGCATAAACAAGGATAAAAACGCAGCCTTCCAATGCTTTTCAAGAGCGGCACAGCTCGGCGACGAAGAGTCGCGCAAGGCGGCTGACAAGCTTAGGCTCGACCTCTCAATGGAAAATTCCGAAAAAAACACTAAGGAAAACAATTCAAAATAAACGCATAAAATCGCTGTACTCGGCAGGTAAAACTTAACAATGAAAAAAATATCAAACACGGCAAAAATATTATCGGCTCTGGCAATTTTTATATGCGCCTCAAACGCAGCCGAAGTCGCAAACTGGAACTTCGACTGGAAGTTTTTTTACGGGAAAAATCCGAACGCCCAAAATAGGGATTTTGACGACTCCTCATGGAGGGTTCTCGACCTTCCTCACGACTACCAGATAGAGCAGCCGTGGGTAGTTCCGTCGGAGGAGGAGATAAAAAAGAACGGCGGCGACCTCAAAGGGCGCGGGTTCAAGCCCTACGGCGAAGGCTGGTACAGAAAGACGTTTAACGCCTCCCCAGAATGGAAAGGCAAGAGGGTTATTCTCGATTTTGAAGGCGTAATGAGCGTCTCCGACGTTTACATAAACGGCGAAAAAGTAGCCTCCAACGAATACGGATACATAGGCTTTGAGGCAGACATCTCAAAGTATCTCGACTACGATAAGCCAAATGTTGTGGCGGTTTATTCGCGCGTAATGGGGGCGTCGCGCTGGTACACGGGCGGCGGAATTTTCAGAAACGTCAATATCGTCGTAAAAAATCCTGTAGCCGTAGCGCGCCACGGCGTATATATAACGACTCCTGAAATAAACCGCGACTCCGCCTCGGCAAACGTGTCTGTCGAAGTTGAAAACACTCTCGCAGCTCCGCGCCAAGTATCCGTAAAGGCAAAAATCTTTTCCCCCGACGGAAAGGAAATCTCAGAGGCTTCAAAGAATATTGAGATACCCGCAAATTCGTCCGCGAAGGCCGACTTAAAATTCGATATAAAAAATCCGTCGCTCTGGTCGCCCGAAACCCCTGCACTGTATTCCGCCGAAGTCGAGGTCGATTCCGGCAACGGCGCGGTAGATTTGCAAAAGGAAACTTTTGGTATCAGAAAAATTGAGTTCAACCCTGAAAATGGCTTTGTACTAAACGGCAAGAAAGTCCTGCTTAAAGGCGTTAATTTGCACCACGACTTGGGCGCACTTGGCGCCGCCGTTTACGATTCGGCGTTGGAACGCAGAATAAAGTTTTTAAAGTCGATGGGGGTAAACCATATTCGTACCGCCCACAATCCATACTCAAAATCGTTGCTCGACTTGGCGGACAAATACGGGATTCTGATAACGGACGAAGCTTTCGACAAATGGAGCAAATGGTTTGTCGCCGGCCGAAAGAACAGCGCTGACGAAGTTTGGCCCTACGTTTTGGAAGAATTTATAAAGCGCGACAGAAACCACCCGAGCGTCGTGATATGGAGCCTCGGCAACGAGCTAGATATACAAACCCGCAATGACAAATACGGCGACTACGGCGTGACAATGTACAAAAAAATGCGCGACCTCTGCAAGAAGTACGACGCAACCCGCCCCTACACCGTCGCACAATTTCCAGCCCGAGCCAAGGGGATAGGTGAAAAAGATCCGAATTGGAAGGAGTCAGAACCGGCAGAGCTCGCGTTTGCAACCGACATATCCGCGCAAAACTACACATGGTCTTTTTTTGAGAAGGACGCAAAGAAGTTCCCCAATATGATTTTCTACCAGAGCGAGGCCGGGACTTGGAATATCGGCGGAAATTACTTTGGAATGAATCTCGACAAGGTTGTAGGACTCGCGTACTGGGGGGCCATAGCATATTTTGGGGAATCCTTCGGTTGGCCGTCGAAAGGCTGGGGCGATAAAGCCTTTATAGATATGGCGCTCAACCCGCTGCCTCAATGCTATTGGGTCAAGGCGAATTTTATGGAAGACAAGCCCTCTGTGCATCTCGGGGTAATAGAATCGAGAGACGCTAAGGATAGATTTGTATTCCACAACGGGGTGAATGTAGGGCTGACGCCGGAAAACGAGAACTGGAACCGCGAAAAAGGCTCAAAAGTGCCGGTCGCGATTTACACAAACGCGGACGAAGTCGAGTTGTTCCTAAACGGAAAATCTCTCGGAGTAAAAAAGAACGATAGAAAAAATCCGCATGCCAGAAATAGGATAGTATGGCTGAGTGTAGCCTACGAACCCGGGGAACTTAAAGCGGTTGCAAGAACCGGCGGGAAAGTTGTCGGCGAATACAAGATGGAAACCGCAGGGGAACCTGCCGAAATAGTGGTAACTGCCGAGAATCCGAACTGGAAAGCCGACGGAATGGACTTGCAACACTTGGCGATAAAAGCCGTTGACAAAAACGGCCGTGTGCACCCGCTCGCCAACAACAAGCTTACGTTTAAAGTCGAGGGCCCAGCGAAGTTGATAGGGCTCGACAACGGAGATATGAATAGCAACGAACTGCATACCGGCAATACGCGTTCCCTATACTGCGGAAAAGCCTTAGCTATATTGAGAGCCGGACGCACCCCCGGAGAAGTTGCGCTTACAATAGAGGCAGATGGGCTCCCGACGAAAACGGTAAAGCTAAAACTAAATCCTAAAAAATAACCGCATTTGTCAAAAGGCGCGCTAAGCGTTTCACGAGCTTTCTTGCTTACGCGGGGTAAAAATTTTTTACAGTCACAATGGCTCCATGCTGCAAGCATGGGGCTTTTTTATTGTTTACGGCACTGCCTTTGCATACTTTTTGCGGTAAAATCAGAAACAGTACATTGCCATAAAAAAAGCTGTCGGCTCAAAACGCAGCAATCGCAACCTACAAGCCAGAAAAAAGCTTTTGAGTAAACTAAAGTCATACAGCATTATTGCGCAAAAACGGTAAAAACTTAAAAATTCTCTTTTGCTTGCATTTTGCACCGCTATTGAATTTTATCTTGGACTATGAATTTTAATCTTCCAAAAGAACCGCTCATGACAGTCGAAGGGCTTCCATACAAAAGGGTGTCCAAAGGCAAAGTGCGCGAAAATTTCGACCTCGGCGACGAACTTTTGATTGTCGCCACCGACCGCCTTTCGGCGTTCGACGTCATAATGCCAAACGGCGTTCCCGGAAAAGGAATACTGCTTACGATGATAAGCCTTTGGTGGTTTGAGCAGGCAGCTAAAATTATGCCGACTCACTTGGTGGAAAACCACGACGAGCGCGTGCGCGAAGTTTTGAAAGACTTCCCGCAGCTTATAAGGCGCTCGATGATAGTGAAAAAATTAAAGCCGATGCCGATAGAAGCGATAGTGCGCGGATACCTCGCAGGTAGCGGCTGGAAAGAATACTCAAAAACAGGAAAGCTCTTCGAGTTTGAGCTTCCGGCGGGAATGAAGGAAAGCCAGAAGCTTCCCGAGCCTTTGTTTACGCCTACGACAAAAGCCGCCGAAGGCCACGATATGCCCATTACAAATGCCGAATGCCAAAAACTCTTGGGAGATGAAATATTCGGGAAAATCAGGGACGCAAGCCTTGCTCTCTACGACATGGGTCTAAAAAAGGCGCAAAGCTGCGGCATAATCCTCGCCGACACAAAGTTTGAATTTGGGACGGACGCTGAAGGGAAAGTTTACTTAATAGACGAAGTCCTAACGCCCGACTCCTCGCGCTACTGGCCGGCAGATAAGTACGAGGTTGGCCGCTCCCAGCCCTCCTACGACAAGCAATACGTAAGGGATTGGCTTGAAACTCTCGATTGGAACAAGCAGGCTCCCGGGCCCGTGCTTCCGCCGGAGGTGGTTCAAAACACTATAAAATGCTATTCGGAAGCCCTATCGAAGTTGATGGGAAAGTAAAAAAAGAACCGCCGCGCAAACGGCGGTTTTTTTATAGTTTTTTGATTCCTATCGAACGATTTCCCCAAGAAATTCAGACAAGGCTTCCTATCTAAAAGAAAATAAAATTTTTTGCGGAACATTTACGTTTCGATTAGATGAATTTTCTGCGCGGCAATAATAAAAAATCTTGGCGTAAATAAATATGGACAGATAAAAAGTACGGACGTTGCAAATAAACTATTTATTTGGAAGCTGGCATCTTCCCAATCGGCAAACCCGCATAGAATTGCAATCCCGCAAAAATAAGGGCGTCTGGGAGCCGGTATAATTGCAGTGTTTATCGAAAAATCGCAATAATGGAAAAAATTGCGACTTTCCGATTTCGATATTTCGCATAACTTCGGACTACGCGCGAAGTGCACGCCCCCAAACGAAACGCAAAATCCAGCGGCGCACGCCGAAAATCTACTGCTCGTCGCGCAGAGTTCGAGGAAAAAATCGACAGGCGCGAATAATAGTAGTTCCATGCGGCGACGCGTCCGGAGGTCAGGCGCTCCGCCGCGTCGAGCGAGGCGGGGAATTTTTAGTCGCAGAAACCGGCATTAAGCGGGCGAAAATAAAGCGGAGGCGGAGCGCGGGGAAAAATGATTTCAAATTTAAAAATTGCTTGACTGTCTTATCTTAATTATAGTATATAGCGGCATTATTATGAAATATATTCCTCATATCTCCCTGCCGTTTTTGGCGTCACTTTTCATTTCGCTTTCCGCCTCGGCGGAGACATATTACTATTAGGGGGACGCTGCCAACGGAAGCATGCCGGTATTCGGCGCTTCCGCGTGGAGCTCGTCCGCTTCCGAATATGCCGCGATTCCCGAGGACACAAACGTAAATTCCCCCGACGCCAACTGGGTGTTCGACTACGACGCCCATCTGCCCGTCGCCCACAGAAGTGAGGGCATTTATTTCAATATCATAGACCAACCTTTCATAAACATAGCGTCGCTTTCCGTCTTAAACTACAATTATAATGCCACGGACTACATTTCGGGCGGTTCCGCCGTCGCCGGTGGAGACGCAAAAACCCTGTTTCTCTCAAACACCGAAGGCGCCTATTGGAGCATAGGCGAATTCACGTTTACGGGCGGTTCTTCCAACAGGGTGCTTGCGTTCGGTTCGGCAAGGGTTAACTCAAACCAGCCGGAAGTGAATTTAGGAACCGTCAATATCGGCAGCGAAGACGCGCGCGCCGAAATCCAGTTCGGCGGCGACGCGGCGGGCGTATGCAAAATGACCGCCGGCGACAATATCGGCCAAGACACAACCATGCTCGAATCTGCCTGCATGAAGTACCTCACTGTCACGGGAGATTTCAACATATACGGGAATTCCGTAGTGAGCTTCAATGTGTGGAACGAAGACACATCCGTCGCCCACTCCGAAAATACGCCCGACGTTGCTATCGACGGTGTCGTCAGAATGACGCCGTCGTCCGACGGAAACCTCCCTACCCTAAACCTTCTCAACAGGGTCGGGACAGTAAGCTGGCATTCAGCAAAACCCGCCCCGGGCGCCACCAACACTTTTATAAAGATAGGCGGTCTCGACGGCCGGGGCGTTTTTACGAACAACTCGCGCACTTTGGAATCGAGCACGGTAAAATTGATATTTACAAATGAAGTGGATTGCGAATTCAG
>URAJ01000003.1 GCA_900545715.1 uncultured Opitutales bacterium | reverse complement strand
CCTTCTTCTCTTATCCCCTCTTTCTTCCTCATCCCACTGAGTTTGACGAAGAGCGAACTGATATGCCGCCGCCCAAAAGAGCTCGAAAAGATACCGGAGCAGATAGAGTTTTTTGAGGAGTTGAAAGGCAACGGCGCGGCTTTGTCCGTGGACGAAAAAGGCAATTTTTTATTGTTTTAAAAAAAATATGCCGAATGCCAAGGTGCAATGCAGAGCTTGAAATTCGGCAAAATCAGTTAAGACTTTACAACAAAAAATTTACTTAAATAAAAGTATAAAATAGACCTACGTCAATACTATTTTTAGAAAGAACAATTTGTTGTAAAGTCAAAACCCTGTCTTTAATGCAGTGTTGAGACCTGTTATTTTTAGAAAGAACAATTTGTTGTAAAGTCAAAACTTTGCGCGCTGCGATAAATTTAAACGGATAATTTTTAGAAAGAACAATTTGTTGTAAAGTCAAAACTGCCCCTAAAAAATGGTACCCATAAGAGGCATTTTTAGAAAGAACAATTTGTTGTAAAGTCAAAACTTTATGGATTATGTTAAAGAACCTCGAAGGCATTTTTAGAAAGAACAATTTGTTGTAAAGTCAAAACTCACAAAACATTCTCCGCCGATTAGGACCTATTTTTAGAAAGAACAATTTGTTGTAAAGTCAAAACTCAGATAACTGCTATACAAAATCGTTTACATTTTTAGAAAGAACAATTTGTTGTAAAGTCAAAACATTTTTAAGTGCTTAAAATTCCAATTTTTTATTTTTAGAAAGAACAATTTGTTGTAAAGTCAAAACCGGTCATTCCTGCACACGACACCTACATAGAATTTTTAGAAAGAACAATTTGTTGTAAAGTCAAAACAAATTTTCCGCCATATATATATTTTGCCGGATTTTTAGAAAGAACAATTTGTTGTAAAGTCAAAACAGCTTGTCAAAACGCGAAGTAAGGGAACGTATTTTTAGAAAGAACAATTTGTTGTAAAGTCAAAACTTATATTGTATCAAAGCTTTTTTGACGCCAATTTTTAGAAAGAACAATTTGTTGTAAAGTCAAAACTTTGCGACGAAGGACTCAATAAAGGACTTGATTTTTAGAAAGAACAATTTGTTGTAAAGTCAAAACATTTGATGTATTCCTCTGATAACTCATGCTAATTTTTAGAAAGAACAATTTGTTGTAAAGTCAAAACCCTAAGCTTTTAAAGAACTCATAACGCTTAATTTTTAGAAAGAACAATTTGTTGTAAAGTCAAAACCGAGCGTCCGCATTTAAACGTCCGGATCCAATTTTTAGAAAGAACAATTTGTTGTAAAGTCAAAACACTGCCGCCAAAACGTCGTCGCAATATTTTATTTTTAGAAAGAACAATTTGTTGTAAAGTCAAAACAAAGGCTCTCTGAACTTATGGAAAGTTCGGATTTTTAGAAAGAACAATTTGTTGTAAAGTCAAAACAAAAATTGCGTACGCGTCTCTACGACGACAATTTTTAGAAAGAACAATTTGTTGTAAAGTTTATCTTTTATTAAAAATTAAATACTTTTTTAATATTGTAGGTATATGTTATTTTTTAGATGAAAGCATAGTGAGCCTCGGTAAGTAGAGCATGGTACTTACTCATATTATTTCATTATTTAGAATTAACGCCCATATATACCCCGAGTGCAATTATATACCCTATCGCAAATACCGATGATATCAAAGCGACAGATTCTGCAATTAGAAAAGTCGCAAAGCTTAATTCCCCTGACCCAAAAAATATTATGCTATTTATTATCAATGCAAATAGCCCGGCAAAGATAGCAAGCAGCGCAAACTTCAATATCGTTAGCCCCGAATATGATTTAACAGGTATTGATTCTTTAAAATCGCCTTTTGCAAGGCGACGTGCAAATTCCGGATTCTGTTTTAGATAATCATCGTAGTCCATATTTTTTTATGTTTATTCTCTTTTTTTAATATTTAAAAGTTTTTTTACAAGATAAAAAAGTTTGCTCTACAAATATCTTTATGAGCGCGGATAAAATTTCCGCTCCATACGCAATTTTTTATACAAAGCTTGGAAAAAATCTTCAAAAATTTTTCCATTGGCGGACATTGCGCAAGTCGCCCGCACGTTCCCACAATAAAAGGTTTTTTTAGTTTCGCCCTGCGGGGTAGGCGGAAATTTGCGAAGCAAACCGCCGAAGGAGCGAAGCCCCTCAATGGGAACCCGCACTGCGGGGTAGGCGGGAGTTTGCGAAGCAAACCGCCGTAGGGGCGAAGCCCCTCAATGGATGCCCGCCCTGCGGGACCCCTCAATGGAAGCCCGCCCTGCGGGACGTCAAAACCTAAGAATAATCCTTCACTGCGGAAGATGGCTGCTGTTTTTAAGTCGCCTTAACTATGCCGCATAAGCTACAATAGCGGAACTATTTTTAGATGGGATTTACGTATGCAGATTATAACTTTTTGGCTCTCTTGCCAAAAATAATCACGCAGACTCTATAAAATACCTATGCCTTGTTTCTAAGCCTGTCCCATAGCGCCGAGGCGCGCGACTTCACCGCATCGCCAGCCCTCTCTATTTGCGCGCGCCTCGCTTCTATATTCTCATTGGCTATGTCGGACAAATCCTTCAAATTGTACATGTATGCGTCTTCAATCTCGGCGCAACTTTCCTCTATATTCCGCGGAACCGCAAGGTCTATCAAAAATATCGGCCTTCCTCCCCTTCTCGAAACCGCCGATTCAACCATACCGCGCCTTATTATCGGCTCCTTCGACAAGCTTGCGCACAGAACTATGTCGTACCTCCAAAGCCCGCCAAGCGCCTCTTCCATGTCTGCAGACGCGCAGCCTATCTTCGCCGCAAGCGCGTCAGCGTTCGCCCTCGTGCGGCTGCATACCGAGATGTCCAATCCTCCCCTAACGTACAGTGCGTCGGAGACAAGCTTTCCTACTTCTCCCGACCCTATCAACAATATCTTTGCTTTCGCTATGTCTTCAAATATCCTCAACGCAAGCTCGGCGCACACGCTCCCGACGCTTATCTTGCCGCGCCCTATCTCCGTGTTCGTCCTCACCCACTTCGCGCAGTGTATAGCCTTCTGAAACACCGTATTCAATACTGGCCCGCAATGTCCGGCCCCGCGCGCCCTCTCGTACGCAGCCTTTACTTGCCCCAGTATCTCCGTCTCGCCCGTCATCTGCGACTTTAATCCGGACGCAACGGAAAAAATATGCTCTATCGCATCTTCCCCTTCCGCTACCTTCCCCAATGACACAAATTCTCCGCCGCATGTGCCGTACACCGCCTTGGCCGCCTTCGCGGCAGCCTCGGCATCCGCCGACACCAAATACATTTCCACCCTGTTGCATGTGCTCAGCAACAGCATTTCATCCGCTATGCCGGCAGACAATACGCCGCTCTCAGCTTCGCTGCACTTGTCTCCGGCGAGCCCGTACTTCCCCAATGCCGCCGACTCAACGGTCTCGTGCGATATCCCCGCCGCGTATATCATTTTACCTGCCGCCGACATCTCTCAAGCTATCCCAGCGCAAGCTCCCTCATCGCGGCGCAAAAGTCCAGCAACTTGCCGGATAATTCAGGATAACCCTTTACCGCCTTTTCGGCTCCCTTTATTCGCCTGCCTATCTCAGCCGCGCAGATGTCTTCTATCCCGCAGGCTTTCATGCGCTCTATTATCTCGTCCGGCTTGCGAATGCTCAAATTTGATGTAAATTCCTCCGCCTCGGCGTTGCCCATCGTCTCTGTCAGCGCTATCAGCGGAAATGTCTGCTTGCCCGACAACAAATCTGTCCCAAGCGTCTTCCCGGCGTCCTTTTCGCTCATGAACCAGTCGCACAAATCGTCGTATATCTGGTAGGCTATCCCGAGCTGTTTGCCGGCTTCCTCGGCGGCGTCCGTCCAACCAGGCACCCCTTTCACGCTCTTTGCCCCAAGCACGCATGCCAACGAAAACAGCGCCGCTGTCTTTCCGTACGCTATGTCGTAGTACTTTTGGCGCGTCACCCTGACGGTCTTGTCCGCAAGCGTCTGGCGTATCTCCCCTTCGCATATCGTCTTTACGCACGCCGCAACACGCCTCGACGTATCCAAATCATTCTCCTCGACAGCGAGCCCCATCGTGTGCGCAAATATCGCGTCGCCTAACAGTATCGCCGTTTTTGCGCCGTACTTGCTGTTGGGAGTCTCGGCATTGCGCCTCATATTCGCGCCGTCTATTACGTCATCGTGTATCAGCGTTGACAAATGTGTAAGCTCGACTATCGCGGCTCTCCTTATTAGCGATTCGTCCCATTCATCGCCGGCGTTTGCCGCCGCAAATACGAGCGTTGGCCGTATAAATTTACCTTTTGGCGATATCGACTCTTTCGCCGCCGCCCTTACTTCCTTCTCGAAGGTTTTTACCTGCGACGCCAAAAAACCTTCAAACGCCCGAAAAAGCCCGCCCATTTGCATGGATACTTTGTCGAACGGATTGGAATTGTGTTTATAATTATTCACCGTATCAAACTTTGCCCGCAATAGATTTTTTCGCAATTAAAAAATGTCTTACCCAACATTTTTATTCGCACAACCCCCGGCAGCGCCGGCATCTTCCAGCTTCCTCTTCAGGGCAAGCTGCCCGCACGCCGCCTCTATCCCGGAGCCCTTTTCGCGCCGCAGAGTGTACGACACCCCCGCTTCGTCGAGTACCTTCGCAAACGCCGCGCGCCTCCCCGCCGGGCTCCTCTTCCATTCGAGCCCCTCGACGCGGTTGTACGGTATGAGGTTTACGTGCGCATGAAGTTCGCGGGCTATTTTTGCAAGTTCTCTGGCCTGCAAAAATGTGTCGTTTACCTTTTCTATCATTATGTATTCGAGCGTTATCATGCGCCCGCATACCGCCGAGAATTTTTTTGCCGCCCCTATCAGGGCCGATAGCGGATATTTTTTGTTTATCGGCATTATCCGCGACCTAACTTCGTCCGTTGCCCCGTGCAGGCTTATCGCCAGCCTGTACGGAAAGCCGATTTCCGCGAGCTTCTCTATCCTGTCGGCTATCCCGCAGGTCGAAACCGTTATCCGCCGCGCGCCAAACCCGAATTTGTCCGGGGCGTTGAACACGGCAAGGGCCGCCATCAGATTGTCAAAGTTTGCAAGCGGCTCTCCCATTCCCATCACGACTATGTTCTCGAACTCGAACTTGGCCTCCTTTTTGCCGTTTTCCACAGTCCTTTTTACGAACGGCAAGGCTTGCGCAACTATCTCGCATGCGCTTAGATTGCGCACAAATCCGCGCATCGCCGACGCGCAAAATCTGCACCCGCATGCGCATCCGACCTGCGTGCTTATGCACAGTGTCTTGCGTATCTTGCCGTCGTCGGCGGACGGGGCTTCAAGCAGAACGCACTCCACAAAATTGCCGTCGGAGAGTTTGAACAGATATTTTTTCGTGCTGTCGTCGGACTTTCTGCCGCCCACTATCTCGGCCGGCTCAAAATCGAATCTCTCGGACAGATATTCCGCCAGCTTCGACGGTATCGAAGGAAATTCGCGCGGATTGAAGATTTTTTTAGCGTAAACGCCGTCGAATATCTGCCGCGCCCTGAATTTCTCAAAGCCGTCGTTTACCAATGTCTCCGCAAGCTCGCGCAAAGACAGTGTGTAAAACGGTATCTTCTGAACCGGCATGCCAACTCTCGCCCGCGCACAGATTATAGATTCTCGTTGGAAATCGGCCGCCATGTGTCCCTGTCGAGAGACCTGTTCTCGTCGCTCACCCGTTTCAGGTAGGAATCGGCGCTTCTGGTTTCGCCTGTTAGCACTGATCCTATCGGGGTTCTCTTGGCGTCTTCCCGCACGTTTTCTGCGGTGTTGCAGGCTGCAAACGCCAAAATGGCGGCGCAGGCAAGCGTAAGTATTGCAGTTTTCATATTTTTTCGAGTTTTGCTTGTTTGCTATTTCCTCGACTTGCGGTTGCGGGCAAGCTCGCGCATGTCAACGGCTATGTCGTCGGCCTCAAAAATCTCGGAGCCGAGCAGGTGTTCAAATATGTCTTCAAGCGTCACAACCCCTGTCAGTGACGCAAACTCGTCCACAACTATCCCCATTTGCTGGTGTTTCTTTATCAGCTGCCTCATCACAGACAGCGCGGATCCGTTCTCGGGGACGAATATCGGCGGCTGCATGAAATCGGATATTTTTGCGTTGTTGCGGTCGCTTGCAACCGCGGTTAGTATGTCGCGCCTGCGCACTATCCCGACTATATTGTCGATAGTGTCCGAGTACACCGGTATTCTCGAAAAGTTCAGGTTCGGGTTTTCCTTAAAAACTTTTTCGACCGTCATATCCTTGTCGAGTGCCATAACTACGGTGCGCGGCGTCATTATTTCCGATATTGTGACGTCGTCGAGCGACAGCGAGTTCGCTATGAGGTCGCGCTCCTGCGGCGATATGAGCCCGTCTTTTTGGCCCTTTTCGGCGAGCATTATTATTTCGTCGTCGCTTAGGTCGCGCATATGGCGCTTCTTACGAGTTACCTTTCCTATCATCCAGGACGAAAACTTTGAGGCGGGCTTCATTATTATTCTGAGCCAGTGCAGGGGATACACCAGCCACGGCTGTATTGCCGGCCTGTAAAATATTCCGAAATTTTTAGGCAGTATCTCCGAAAAAAATAGAATTGATACGGTCATTGCCGCCGGAAATACATATCTTGTGGCCGGGCCCGTTCCCATTATCATCGCGAATTGCGCCCCGGCGAGCGTCGCCCCGAATGTGTTGGCGATTGTGTTTGCTGTGAGTATTGCGGAGGTTGTTTCGTCTATGTTTTCCACAAACTTTTCGAGCAGCTCGCCCCTTTTGCCGTATTTCCTTTTAAGCGCCTCTATTTCTACGGGGGTCGTGCTCAGCACCATCGCTTCGAGCGTCGAGCAAAATGCCGACACTCCGAGGGTCAGAATCACTATTATAACCAAATATATCATTTTGGCCTATTAGAAATTTTTTCCGCGCGGATTTCAATTCTTTTATTTCCGTTTTCCGCTTTAAAGCCTTTAAAAACGGCATTTAATCTTTGCGGATTGTCGATTGGGCGCACCATTGTGCATAGCTTTTTGAAGAACTTTCCTCCCGAAACAATATTTGCGGGCACTCGTACGGGTGTATTTCGGCGAGCCTCGCGATTGCTTCTTCGAGCCTTTCGGGCGACGTCTTTATATATATAGGGAATTCTTCGGAATTTTCCGCTTTGCCCTTCCACTCGTATATCGACGTTATCGGAGATCCGATTTGCGCGCATGCCGCAAACCTTTCAAATACCAGCGTTTCGGCTATCAGCTTTGCGGACTCCGCACCGGCGCAGGTAGTCTCTATTACAGCTACTTTATTTTCCATATTATTGCCTATTTGCGTTGTTTAATTTTTTATTGACTATTTCGGATTTTAACTCAAACATTTATGTCAAACCAAAGGGGACGGTACTCATAAATTACGCTTCGGGGTGGGGCATCTTTTTTTTTATACCTTTGCCTGGGAGGTAAGCCGGCTTTGATTTTTACAAAAACAATACAATATATAAAAGGAAAAAATATGTTAAATCGCAGAAACTTCTTAAAGGGCGCCGCAGTAGCCGGCGGTCTTATGGTTCTTCCGTCTTGGAGCATTGCTAAAACCCCCGGACCGAATTCCAAGCTTAGAGTTGCGGTGGTTGGCGTCGGCGGCAGAGGCGACGCGGTAATTTCCGCCTTCAGAAATTCCCCGCATGTTGAGTTCGCAGCATTTTGCGATGTTGCCGATACCATGGCGGCAAAAACATACAAAGAATTTCCCACCGTACCGCGCTTCCGCGACTTCCGCGTAATGCTCGATAAAATGGATAAGCAGATAGACGCTGTGACTGTTGCAACCCCCGACCACATGCACTATCCAATAGCTGCATGGGCGATAGCCAAGGGCAAGCACGTCTATTGCGAAAAGCCCCTCACCCGCACAATTTGGGAGGCCAACGAACTCAAAAGGCTCGCCGACAAGGCTGGCGTAATTACCCAAATGGGCAACCAGGGACACACAAACGAGGGTTGGCGCGTAATCAAGGAATGGTACGACGCTGGCATTATTGGACAGATTGAAGACATTTATATCTGGACAAACCGCCCGATTTGGCCCCAGGGACAGCTAAAAATGCCGAAAGGACAGCCTGTTCCCTCGACTCTCGACTACAAACTTTGGCTCGGCGTCGCGCCCTATCAGCCCTACTCGAAAGAAATACTTCCGTTTAATTGGCGCGGTCTGCGCAACTACGGAACGGGTGCTGCCGGCGACATGGCCTGCCACTTCCTCGACGTTCCCTATTCGGCGTTCGACCTCGGCTATCCGATGAGCATAGTCGCAAACTCGACTCCGTTCAACGATTACAGCTGGCCGAATCAGGCTTCGAGCGTAATGACGTTCCTCAACAAGCGCGGCGTCAACAACCGCATACGCCTGCATTGGTACGACGGAGGGCGCAGGCCGAAAGAAATAAAGCGCGTCGATCCCGAATTTTTAAAGCCGGATCCGAAGAATCCTTGGAATCGCGCGAACTGCACTTTCATAGTCGGCACGAAGGAAACCGTATATACAAACGAATACGGAAGCGAAACCTACATCTATCCGCGCCCGAGAATGAAGGAGATCGCCAAGAGCGGCGCTCTCCCCAAGAAGACCATTGCGCGCTCTACCAATCCCGGAAATCCGCATATGGAATGGGCAATGGCGTGCCTTGCCGGCAAGCAGCCCATGGGCAACTTCAACTACGCTGCTCCGTTTACGGAAATGGCGCTGCTCGGCATGATAGGCATAATCTTCCCCGAAAGGGAACTGAACTACGTACCCTCGACACTCAGCTTTTCAAATTGCCCCGAGGCCGACAAGTACGTAAAGTCTCTGTACGCCTACAACAAGGAGTTCCTCCCCTCCAAAAGGAGGATCTAAGCTCGATTTTCGATTGGGCGAAGCTTTTTGGCTTCGCCCTTTTTTTATGCCCGCCGCAAAATTTTTCAACGTTGCGGTTTAAATTTTTCAAATGCGAAATAAGGCGTAAAATAAAAAATCTTCCGCAGGAGGCCGTACATCTAAGCCAATGCTCGGCTTAGAATGCCTTCAATAGCCTGAATTTTAGGGGCGCAAAGTGAATATTTTATTGGGATTGAAAAATTTTATTGATTTTAATCTGAACACAAATAAAGTAATAGCCTTTTAATTCAATGATATCTTGTCGAATCGTTAGGTTTGGCGGGGCATCATCATATAGGCATTTTACATAACCATAGCAAAATGAAGCAGATAAACTTAAACTCTACCATCAGGACTCAAATAGGCGGCAACTCGGCGAAACGCTATCGCAAGAGCGGCCAAATTCCCGCAGTTATATACGGCGAAAGCGGCGAAAAGAACCTCCTGATAGATGAAAAGAGCCTCGTTGCGGCCTTGAAACAGGTTGCAGGTAAGGCTGTCCTTATAGAATTGGCGTTCTCCGACGGAACGGAATCGCGCTATGCAATGCTTAAAGATGTGGCGCGCAATCCATTGACTTCGGCAGTTGAGCATGTCGACTTTATTGAAGTCGTAAGGGGCAAACCCATGCATGCCACTCTTCCGCTACATTTCTTTGGCGAATCTTACGGCGTTAAGAACGAGAACGGCGTCATAGAAATACACGAACACGAAGTCCGCGTAAAATGCCGTCCCCGCGACCTGCCGGAAATGATCGAAATTGACGTCACCAACTTGAAAGTCGGCGAAGCAATCCACCTCAAAGACGTCAAGGCTCCGGAAGGCGTTGAATTCGAGTCCGACCTCGAAGACGTTCTTTGCACTTGCAACCTCGTAGAAGAAGAGGTTGAGGAACCTGCGCCTGCCCCCGCCGAGGGCGAAGCTCCGGCTGCCGACGCGGCTAAGGACGCCGCGGCGCCCGCTAAGGATGCGGCCCCCGCGAAGGGCGCTGCTCCCGCTAAGAAGTAAAAATTTCGGCGCTTCGGCGCCAATGTTCTTTAAAAGGCAAATATGTCCGTCAATATCGCAGTCGGCCTCGGAAATTCCGAAGCCCGCTACGCGCTCACAAGGCACAATGCCGGGGCCATCGTTCTCGAAGGTCTGGCGAAGTCTTGCGGAGTGCCGTTTATGCGCTTCAACAAATACGCAAACGCTTATTTGGCGAAAGGCTCGATTGGATCTTGCGATTTAACATTCGCGTTTGCGGAAGGGTATATGAACGAAAGCGGGAAATCTCTCGCAAAAATTCTAAAATACCTGAAAGCCGACATATCCTCAGTAGCCGTAATCTACGACGACATCACTCTCGAAGTCGGGAGAATGAAGCTTACTGTCGGAGGGTCTTCCGGCGGCCACAACGGCGTAGCTGATATTATGGAGTGCTGCGGAAATTCCTTTGCGAGAATCCGCATAGGGGTTGGGGCAAAGGCTGATAAGCGAATGGATTTGGCAGACCATGTGCTCGGAAAGCTTTCCGAACCTGATCTGGCGGCAATCGGGAATCTCCCGGTTAAATTATGCTTTGAGCTGCTCGTTTCTAAAGGAATTGAGGCTGCCCAAAACGTGATAAATCGGAAATCATAGATCTTCTCGGAAGTCTCCGCGCTCCTAGACGCAAGTTGTGGGAGCAGATGGCGCTTCAAAACGTGATAAATCGGAAATCTTAGATCTCTTCGGAAATATTCGCGCTCTCAGACGCAAGTTGTGGGTTTGGGCGGCCGGCACGCTCCGAAAATCACTTGGGGTGCAGGCTGGTTTCTTGAAAAACAGCGGCTTGTAGCCGATAGAAAATCTCCGGTTGATTTCCTTGGAAAGTTGGGAATCGCTTGAGATGAGTCCGCGGCCGGATACTTCAAAGGTTCTTAGGATTATCCCCAAAGCGAATTTTCCACGCAACGCATGCGAGCTTGAAATTTTTAATAATTTGCGGTTTGATTTTGCGAAGGGAATTTTTTTCTTGCGGAGGAATAGCCCAAAACCATTGAGGGGTGATTTGATAGGCGAGCGGTACTGCTCGATTGTATCCTTGCAAGTCCCGTAGAGATTTCTCTTTTGGCTGGCGCGGTTTCTATGGCTTGAAAATTCCGTGTATGGATTTTTCCTTTGCGAAGCGGGTTTCTTTTCTTTGAGGCTGAAAAATTTCTTTTGGTTTTAAGGATAGAGGCGTACAAGAATTCGGCTGTTTTGAAAAAACGCAGAGTTGAGAAAAGGCCGCTTGATTGGAGGTAATAGGTTGTATTCCAGATCCGAGATTTTAGCTGAGTCTATCGGCAATGGTAGAGTTTTCAGATTGTATTCCTGCTCTCAAGAAGACGACCGAGAAATTCAAAAAGGCATTTTAAGCTAATTGCGCGCGATGGCACTTCCAATTTAATGCGGTCGGATTTAAGGGTCTGCGAGCTTTTGAATGCGCTTTGGTTTGGGACTTGAAAATGCAGAATTTTTAAACTGGCGCTCCAAAGTTGTGTTCAATCTTGGGAGTCGGTGAGAATGCAACATGTTTTACTCTCGGGGTAAACGTCAAAATCTGCTTCTGAAACCTGCGTGAAATTCTTACAAAACCCAATAGAATCGGATTTAAGAGTTGTAGAGGTATCAATATCGCTCGATGCTAAATCCCAAAGAATCCATGGACGGACGCCGCGAACCTGCGAACTTTTCGTTGAGGTTTGCAAAGAGCATTAAAACGGGCATATCTTTGGCGGATTAAAATTCTGCCGGGACTCTCGGGGCAACGGCTTTTACGCACTAAATTTCCGAGATGCCATATAATTTTTGACAAACATAAAAAACAAAGACAATTTAAACAAACACAACATATGAATACCAAGAAGTATAAAGCAACGTTTATCCTCGACACGAGAGGTTATACAGAGCCTGTCGAAACGCTCATAGAGAAGATAAAGTCCGTAGTCGAATCTTGCGGCTGCAAGATAGAGTCTGTGGAAAATCTCGGACAGAAGAGTTTTGCCCGCACGACCGACCGCAACTTTCCCGTGGGAATTTATGTGGACGTAAACTATGAGGGTGAATCGTCGTCGAACGCGCTTATAAAGGAAAAATTCCGCCTCGACAAGACGGTAAACCGCATACTCGTGCTCTCGAAGTAACTCTAAACTCCGTAAAACGATGTCCTCGTTCAACAAAGTAATTTTGATGGGCAATTTCACGCGCGACCCCGAGTTGAGGCAGACTCAGAGCGGGACGAGCGTTTGCCGTTTTTCCATCGCCGTGAACCGCTCGTACAATTCTCAAGACGGTTCCACCCGCGACGAGACTTGTTTTGTTGAAGTGGATTCCTTCGGCAGAACTGCGGAAAACATCGCCAAGTTTTTCTCGAAGGGGCGTCCGATACTGATAGAGGGAAGGCTTAGGCAGGATTCATGGGAAGACAAACAGACCGGGCAAAAGCGCACGAAGCTGCTTGTCGTTCTCGAAAGATTCGAGTTTGTGGGATCTTCCCGCGACCAGCAGAACGGCGGATATGACGGTGGAGACTATTCTTCGTCCTCCCCGGCTCCGCGCCAACAGCGCCAGCATGCGCCCGCGCCGCGCAACGAAGATCTCGAAGACGACGATGTCCCATTCTGATATGCGCCGGTCTATTGCGATTAATTTCAATTAAAAAAAGTAAACAAATATGGCTACAACCAAAGTATTAATATTAAAGCCCGTCGAAAACCTGGGCGGAGAAGGCGAACAAGTCACCGTAAAAGCGGGATACGCCCGCAATTTCCTTTTCCCCAAGAAGGTTGCGATTCCCGTAAACAAAGCCAATAAAAAGCAGATTGAAGCCCTTATAAAAGCGCGCGAGCTGCGCGAAGCCAAAGAGCTTGAAAACGCGCAGGCGCTTGCCAAGGTGCTGGCCGATATGTCGATAGCGTTCGCCGTAAAGACCGGCGAGGGCGGCAAGCTGTTCGGCTCAGTCACAGCGGCCGATTTGCTCGCCAAGATTGCCGAAGGCGGCGTAGAACTGCCCAAGAAGGCGATACATCTTGCAGCTCCCGTCAAGGAGCTTGGCAAGCATACCGCCCAGATAAAGCTCCATCACGACGTAAAGGTCGATTTCAGCTTTGAGGTAGTTTCGGAAAATCCGATAGAAGAACCGGCTGCCGCCGAAGAAAGCAAGAAATAATCCTTTCGGAGTCAAATTCCGATGGAGGAAAGTTTTCCACAAAAAAAAACCGCGGGGCGACGAAAAAGTGGCTTCGCGGCTTTTAAGTCTGAAGGGGCGTCATCTATTTTTGATCGAGATCTCCCGCATAATGTGGATGCGGAGGAGGGTGTGCTTGCGAGCATCATGCGCGACACTTCCTCCGACGTAATAACTACGTGCATTTCCTCTAAAATCCGCGAGGATTACTTTTTTAAGCCTTCGCACAAAATTATATATTCGGCAATGCTCGCGCTCTACAACCAAAAGCGCGAGATAGACGAAATAGTGCTTGCCGAATATCTAAATTCGCGAAACCTGCTTGAAGACGCGGGAGGGATTGTCGAAATAAACCGCATAGCAGGCCGAATAGAGACTCCCGCGCATTTTCAGGAGTGGCTTTCAATAATACGCGAAAAATATTTTTTGCGCACGCTAATACACGCGTGCTACAATGCGATAGAGGGCGCGTATAAAAATACAGGTAGCATAGACTATTTTATAGAGTCGGTTGAGGAAAAAATTCTCGGAATCTCCCAGGACAGGGTAGGCGACACCGTCAAAAAAGCCGACGCTCCCGACCAGGTTGACGCGGCTGTCGAGCGGATAAGGGCCCTAATAAAAAATAAGGGGGAAATGATAGGCGTCCCGACCGGATTTACGCGCCTCGACGAGCTCATGGGCGGGCTGCACCCGAACGAGATGATTGTAATCGCCGGCCGCCCGGGCACTGGCAAAACTTCTATCGCTTTAAACATTGCCGAAAAAGCCCTGTTTGGCAAAGAGCCAGTACCTACTTTGATATTTTCGCTCGAGATGCTCGCGGAGCAGCTGCACCAGCGAATCATAGCCTCCCGCGCGCGAATCGACCAGCATGCTCTCGGAAGGGGCATGATAAAGAAGGAGGCGCTTGCCGACATATCCGCGACCGCCAAAGAATTGAAAAACGCCCCGCTCTGGATTGACGACACGGCAGGCATTTCAATACTCGAGATGCGCGCCAAGGCGCGGCGGCTGAACCAGCAGCTCGGCGGAAATCTTGGGCTTGTGATAGTGGACTATCTTCAGCTTTTGCGCGGCAGCGACCCGAACCTTCCGCGAGAGCAGGAAGTCGCCGAAATCTCGCGCGGAATGAAGGCGATGTCCAAGGAGCTTAGGGCGCCGGTTATAGTTCTCGCGCAGTTAAACCGCGAGTCCGAAAAAGAGACCCGGCCGCCCCGCGCGAGCGACTTGCGCGAATCGGGTTCAATAGAGCAGGACGCCGACGCCATTTTACTCTTGAGCAGACAGCGAAAATCTGCCACTGATGACGATGCAACTTCAAATTCGCAGTGGCTGATACGCGCGGAACTTGCCAAACAGCGCAACGGCCCGACTGGCGTTGTGACTTTGCTTTTCAACAGAAACTATACCCGCTACGAAAATTATTCCCTCAGAGACGATGTCGATATTTAACAAGCATAGAATTTTTTGTCCGCGCGCGTTTGAGCTGCGGAGAATCGCGGCGGGAATTGCTGCGGGGGTTGCGTTTTCGCTTTGCGGCGTCGGGATATATGCCCAGCAAGTTCCTGTAATGCCTGGCTTCGGGACAGCGAAACAGATCCCCGACGAGCAGCGCACTATAAACAATGTTAACGTAAATATAGAGGGCAAGCAGAATGTCTCAAAAGAGGCAGTGTACGCGCACATACGCCTTAGAAAGGGAATGAAGTTCGACCAGCGCGCCCTCGACCAGTCCATACGCTCGATTTACTCCACCGGATTTTACGACTTTGTCGATGCCAAAAGAAGCGTGGATTCAAACGGGAATCTCGACATTGATTTTACGATTATCCCCAAGTACAGGGTTTCGCAAATAGCGTTTAGCGGCAACAAAACGTTTTCGGGGGCGAGGCTGCAGAAGGAAATCGACACGTACGCCGGGGCGCCGCTAAGCGAAGTCGCGGTAAAGCGCGACGCCGACAAGATTAAAGCCTATTACCAAAAGAAGGGATACTCGCTCGCAAAGGTAAATTATTCGATAGAGCGTAACGACGACACGGGCGTCGGGGCGGTTGTCTTTGACATAGACGAGGGCGGCGACATTGAAATTCAAAACATACGCTTTACCGGAGACCCGCGCGTCGAGAAGCAGTACGGCTTTTGGAGCAAAATAGGCCGTTTTATGTTCGGAGAGAAGGACAAGGATTTTGACTCGGTCGATTTGCTTTCGGAGATGAAGACCGACACTTGGATTCCGCTAATATCCCACCTTACGGACAACGGTAGGTTTAAGGAGGAGGACTTTCAGGCGGACATAGAAAAGCTCCGCAAATTTTACCGCGACCACGGCTATCTCGACGTTGAAATCGACGATTCAAAAATAAAGTTTGAATTTCCAGACGAAGATGCGCCCGGGGATATGGATATTGTCATAAACATAGTTCCCAACCATCAATACAAAGTCGGGAAAGTGTCGTTTAAAGGAAACACCCTTGAGGGCTTTTCCGACAGCGAGCTGATGAAGTTTGTGGACTACTTTGATTTGACCGAGGGCAATGTGTTTTCACCGTCGAAGGTTGACAAGCTGATAGAGCAGATACGCGAATATTACGGACAGTACGGATATATAGATACGATAGTAAGGGTATTGCGCCGCCCGAATGTAAACACAGACAACATCGACCTGATAATAGACATTATCGAGAGCAAGATGTTTTACCTTGAATCCATAAACATTCAGGGCAACGACAAGACGAAAAGCGAAGTAATAATCCGCGAAATTGCGATGGAGCCCGGGGCGATATTCGATTTGCGCAGAATGAAAATTTCCGAAAACCGCTTAAAGGAAACGCGCTTCTTTGACGAAGTGACGCTTTCTCCAGAAGATACAAATATTCCGCAGCGCAAAAATCTGAGAATAGCGGTAAAGGAGGGAAGAACGGGCAACCTTACTTTTGGAGCTGGATTCAGCACGGTTGAAAGCCTTGTCGCGACCGTTGAAGTGACACAGAGCAATTTTGACTATTCCAACTACAACAATTATTTTCAGGGCGCCGGGCAGAAATTCAGGGTTCGCGGCACTATAGGTTTGGAGTCTAACCAAATTATAATAAGCTTTGAAGAACCGTGGGTGTTTAACCGCGAACTCGCCTACGGCATAGACTTGTATCGCACAGACTCCGACTACTATTCCGACTACTATTCAGAAATGCGCCTTGGCGTGACAAACTACCTGCGCAAGCGCATATACGGGGATATAGAAGCGCGCCTAGCGTACAAGCTTGAGCTCGTCGATATTTACAATGTTGACGACAAAATTCGGGGAAATGTAATACCAGAACAGGATATAGGTAGCCGTTCGCTGTCGCAAATAAGCCTGTCTTTCTTGAGAGATACGCGCGACAGCTATATGACCCCGACGCGCGGAACGAGACTTGAATTGATACAGGACTTGGCCGGCGGCCCCCTCATGGGGCAAACCAATTTATACCGCATAGAGGCGCGCGCAGGCTGGTGGATCCCGACGTTTGATTTTGGCAAACAGGTGTTCTCGATAGTCGGCAGAACGGGCACAGTGCAGGGCTACGGCGGAAAGGACGTTCCGTACTTTGAAAGGTTCTTCCTCGGCGGCGGGTACAATATGCGCGGCTTCAAATACAGGAAAGTTGGCAAGCTCGACCCGACTACCGAAGAGCCTTTGGGCGGAAACACTTTTGCGTTTGTGTCGGCTGAATATTCGATAGAGTTGTTCAATCCCGTGCGTTTTGCCGTATTCTACGACATCGGCTTTGTAAACAGCGACTCGTGGGACTGGAATCCCTCCGACTATTGCTCAGACTTCGGCTTCGGGTTCCGCGTGCTGCTAATGGGCGCCCCAATGAGAATAGACCTCGGCTTCCCATTGAAATCCGACGAGTACAACGACGACGGCATGCAGTTTAACTTCTCGTTCGGCACCGTATTTTAAAAAAATAAAATTTGTCTGAACATTTTCTTTAAAATTAAGACTAAACAAGAAAGAAATTATGAAAAAGATATCGCTTATATTAGCCGGCGTTTTCGCCGCGACAATGCTCCATGCCGCGACCAACATATATGTTGTGAACATGGCGGAGGTATATTCCAACTATTACAAGGCCAAGGAAGCCGCGGCCCAGATAAAGACTTCTGTCGACGCCACAAACGCAGAGCTTGAAAAGATGAATAAGCAGCGCCAGGATTTGATGAAGAAAATTCAGGAAATCCAGACGAAGGCGCAGAATCCGGCGCTCGCAGAGGATGCCAAGCGCAAGATTCTCGAAACCGAGGCGCAGCCGATAATTGTCCAAATCCGCCAGATAGAGCAGAATATGGAAAATATGCGCCGCACAACCGCCCAAAAGCTTCAGGAAAACGCGGCAGGCATCCGTAAAATCCACATGCAGGAAATATCGGAGATAATTAAGACTGTCGCAAAGGAGAAAAATGCGGACTATATAATTGAAAAGACTGTCTGCCATTTTTCAAAGCCCGAAGCCGACATTACGCAAGACGTAATAAAGGCTGTCAACGCCAACGCGCCTGCCGCAAAATAATCTCCATCGAATCTCCGCCGCAAATGCGGCGGCGATTTGTTTTTGGCAATCTCCTTTTTTTGGGGATTGTGAAGATTTTGAGTCAGTAAAAAGTTCTTTTGCGCGGCAACTTTTGCGCGAAAGAATTTTTTTAGAGCTTTATCGCCTGCTTGATTTTGGTGGCTTGCATGCAGACAAGCGGGCGCTTGAAAGCGGGGCTTTTTTGATACTGGCGGGCAAATGGTTTTGCGTTGGACGCATTGAACGGGTGGCTAAATGCCGAATTTTTACGCAAAAATGCCAACTTTAAAACTTTTCGCATTGCCGGAATGGTGTTTCCAAGTAATTAAAGGCGGAGCGCGCCCGTTAAATGCGCAAAGCTATTTTAAATTTTTTAACGTGCCGTGAGGTATTAAATGCGCGGGTTGAGTGCCAAATGGCATAGATTGCGCGGAATGCAAACATATGGGAAAATTTGAAAAAAACGCGGGAATTGTAGTGGACGTTTTGGCATCGTTCATAATTCCCGGCTTTGGACTGTTCCTGCAAAAGAGATGGAGGGAATCTGCCGCATTCTTTTTTTCGACTGTGCTCGCATTTCTGATAATGCCTGTTGCCACATACGTTCTATGGCTTTGTGGAATATATTATACATTGCGAATGGACTTGTCGCAGAGTCCTGTGAACGGAAAATATAATTGAGACTTTGCGCCGCCTGCTTTGCTGTTTCGCGAGGTTAAGAATTTCTTTTTTGTTGCAGGACGCCCATAATTGATATTGTTTTTTTATATGGAATTTCAAGACGGCAATTCGTACATAAAAACCCGCAATCTCGTAAAGCAATACGGCAAGCGCCGCGTTGTAAAAGGCGTAAACATAGACTTGCGCGCGGGGGAAATAGTCGGGCTCCTCGGCCCAAACGGCGCGGGAAAGACGACCAGTTTTTATATGATTGTCGGGCTTGTTCCTGCAACCGAGGGCGAAGTGTTTCTCGACGGCGCGGACATAACGGAAGTCCCGATGTACAAGCGCGCCAGAATGGGGATCGGGTACTTGCCGCAAGAGCCCTCCGTTTTCAGAAAGCTGACTGTAAGGCAAAATATATTGGCGGTCGCGGAAAACCTCCCGATTCCGAAAGGGGAGCTTAAAGATTTTGTGCAGTCGATGCTTGAAGAATTGAATTTGTCGCACCTTGCGGACCAGCCGGCGTTCACCCTGTCCGGGGGCGAGCGCAGGCGGCTTGAAATAACGCGCGCGCTGACTGCGCGCCCAAAATTCCTCCTGATGGACGAGCCTTTCAGCGGCGTTGACCCCATAAGCGTCGCGGAGGTTCAGGATATAATCAGGGGGTTAAAAGCTAAAAACATAGGCGTGCTGATAACCGACCACAATGTGCGTGAAACCCTAAGCATAGTTGACCGCGCATATCTGATACACGACGGAACCGTTTTATGCGAGGGTACGAGCGAATTCCTCGTCAACGACGAACAAAGCCGAAAATTCTATCTCGGCGAAAATTTCTCTATGTAGCCCGCATATCTATCCGCGCGAAAGGAAGGCAATAATGTCCCTGCGAAGCAATAAAATCAAAGTTCCCGAAGAGATATCCGTAAGAAAATTCTTCGACTATTTTAAAGACACGATAGATTTGCAGCTAATATGCGGCGAGGACGGCTTCGACAGGATGATACTCGAACCCACGATAAACCGCCCGGCGCTCGCAATAACTGGCTACTATAAAAATTTTGCGTCGAGCCGCATACAGCTTTTTGGGGCGGGAGAAATGGCGTATATGCGCGACCTCCCCGACCAAAGGCAGTTCGAGGTTATGGAGGAAATGATTGCGCATGAAATTCCGTGCATAGTAATTTCCAGGAACCTCGCGCCGACAAAGCCGATGATCGACGCCGTGCAAAAGCATCACATTCCCCTGATGCGCACAAGGATGAAATCAAAGGAATTTTCCGCGGAGGTTCTCGTCAGGCTCGACAGAATGTTTGCCCCCAGAATGTCTCTGCACGGAACGCTGCTTGACATAAAAGGCATCGGGACTCTCATTCGCGGCGACAGCGGCATCGGCAAGAGCGAATGTGCGCTCGCGCTTATAGACCACGGGCACCCCCTTGTTGCGGACGATCTCGTCTATTGCCAAAAAATCGGCGACGACACCATTTTGGGCAAGGGAAACGAGCTAAACCGCGGGTATATGGAGTGCAGGGGAATCGGAATTATAAATGTAGCCGAGCTGTTCGGAATACGCTGCGTGCGGCTTGAAAAGTCGATTGACATGATAGTGACGTTTGTCGAGTGGCAGCCCGGGATTGTGGAAGACAGAACGGGGCTCGATAAAAACTATTTCGACGTGCTCGGGGTTCAGATACCGCATTTTATAATACCTGTCCGGCCCGGCCGCGACATGGCGAGGCTCGTTGAGGTGGCAGCTATGGTGCAGGCTCTGCGCCGCATGGGCCACGACGGCGCAAAGGCCTTTAATGAAAGGCTTATTGCGCATATGAAATCAGAAATGGAAAAATAATTTCTTGAAATGTCTAACATTCCGTTGTCCGAAAGCGGACGAAAATTAAAAAAACTTCTTCAAACGCGCGCCGTATTTCTCGACGGTGCCATGGGCACGCTCGTCCAGCGCGAAAAACTTTCCGAGGCGGACTTTCGCCGCGGATTGCCGGAGCTCGAATCAAACGCTATCTCCCAGCTTGGAAACAACGACATACTAAATCTCACCCGCCCAGACATAATCGCGAAAATCAATCGCGCCTATTACGATGCCGGCTCCGACATAGTGACGACCGGAACTTTCGGGGCGAATCTTCTGGTGCAGTCCGAATACGGCAACGGGGAGGATTTGGTGCGCCGCATGAACGCGCGCGCCGTCGAGATTGCGAAAGCGGAGGCGGCGGAGGCGTCCGCGCGGCTTGGTGGAAAGGAGCTTTTTGTTGCGGGCTCGATAGGACCTATGAACAAGTCGGCGAGCATATCGGCCGATGTGGAGGATCCCGCGGCGCGCGCAGTCGATTTCGACGAGCTTGTTGCGGCGTACACTCCGCAAATGGAGTCTTTGTATTCTGCGGGGGTTGACGTATTTCTCGTTGAGACGGCGTTCGACACGCTCAATGTCAAGGCTGCGCTGTATGCGTATCTCAGCCTGTGCCAAAAGTGGGGCGAGCGCCCGCCTATTGGCATAAGCATGACTGTTTCGGACGCTTCCGGAAGAATTTTGAGCGGGCAGACGATAGAGGCGTTTTACGCTTCGATACGCCATGCCGAGCCTCTTTTTGTGGGCTTAAACTGCGCGCTTGGGGCGGATAAAATGCGCCCGTATGTGGAGGTGTTCGACAGAATCGCGGAGTGCTACACGCATTGCTATCCAAACGCCGGAATGCCCAATCCATTTTCGGAGTCCGGATACGACGAGACTCCGGAAATGACCGCTTCAAAGCTTTCCGAATACGCCCGCGAGGGGCTCGTAAACATATTCGGCGGCTGCTGCGGAACAACCCCAAAGCACATAGAGGCGATAGTGCGCGCATGCTCAGGGTTCGCGCCGAGAAAGCCGCGCGAAAGATCGCATGCGCTCGCGCTTTCGGGGCTTGAACCGTTTGTTCTCCCCGAGAAAAACGCCCCGTTTGCATTTGTCGGAGAGCGCACCAATGTAATGGGCTCGGCAGCATTCCGAAAAATGATAAAGGAGGGGCGCTTTTCCGACGCGCTGTCTGTCGCGCGGGGGCAGGTAGAAAACGGGGCAAATATAATCGACGTGAATTTTGACGAGGGAATGTTCGATTCCCCCGCCTGCATGAAGCGCTTTTTGAATCTCGTAGGGTCGGAGCCTGAAATATCGCGGGTTCCGATAATGATAGATTCGTCCGACTGGAATACTATTGTAGCAGGACTCAAATGCGTGCAGGGCAAGCCTATTGTAAATTCGATAAGCCTAAAAAACGGCGAGGGCGAATTTTTGAAATGCGCAGGCGAAATCAAGAAATTTGGGGCCGCCGCAGTAGTAATGGCGTTTGACGAACAGGGGCAGGCGACGACGCTCGACAGGCGCGTCGAGATATGCGTCAGGGCGTACGGGATTTTGGTCGAAAAGGCAGGGTTTAACCCCGAGGACATAATTTTCGACGCAAATGTTTTGACTGTCGCGACCGGAATGGCTGAGCACGACTCATACGGGGCGGACTTTATAGAAGCTGTGCGCAGAATAAAAGCCAAATGCCCGTATGCGCGCACGAGCGCAGGGGTTAGCAATATAAGTTTCGCGTTCAGGGGAAACAATCCTGTAAGGGAAGCTATGCACAGCGTGTTTTTATACCACGCGCGCAATGCGGGGCTCGACATGGGAATAGTAAACGCGGGAATGCTCGCCCCTTACGATGAAATCGACCCGAAATTGCGAAAAGCTGTGGAGGACGTCGTACTCAATACGGACCCGGAGGCGTCGGAAAGATTGCTTGAAATAGCGGGCGAGTACAAGGGCGACTCGACAAAGCACCGCGAACATTCGGATTGGGATTCGTTGCCGTGGAACGAAAGGCTCATGCGAATTTTTATTAAGGGCGAGGAGGACAAAGCGGAGGAAGTCGCGATGCACTTCTACGGGGAGCTTGGCAATCCGCTCGAAGTCATTGAAAAGCCGCTGATGTCGGCCATGCGCAAAGTGGGGGAACTTTTCGGCGAAGGCAAAATGTTCCTTCCGCAGGTCGTAAAGAGCGCGCGCGTCATGAAGCGCGCTGTCGCCGTGCTCGAGCCATACATGCCCAAAGGCGCGGCGGCGTCGGGGCCGAAAGTGGTGGTTGCAACCGTAAAGGGCGACGTCCACGACATAGGCAAGAACATAGTGTCTGTCGTGCTTTCATGCAACGGATTTAGGGTCGAGGATCTGGGTGTGATGGTTGAGCCTGAGAGGATTGTGGAGGCCGCGCGCGGCGCCGACATCGTCGGGCTGAGCGGGTTGATAACGCCGTCTTTGGACGAAATGGCGAGAGTTGTCCAGATGCTCGAACGCGAAGGCTTAAAAGTTCCGGTCATGGTTGGCGGGGCTACAACGAGCGATCTGCACGCCGCGGTAAAGCTCGCGCCGCTGTACTCGGGGACTGTGGTCAGGGTCGAGGACGCCGGGCTGTCGGCCGGCGTTTGCGCGTCCCTTACGTCCGCATCGACTAAAAAGCTCTTTGAGGCGGAGGTTTCGGCAAGGTACGGAAAGATCCGCGCGGAGTTCGAGGAAAAGTCCGCAGACTCAAAGAAGGCCAAGCTTATCCCATATTCGGAAGCAGTGACAAAGAAATTCGAGTGCGAATTTCCCGAATTGGAAAATATGCCAAAATTCGAGGTAAAGACTGCCGATGTGGATTTTTCCAAACTGGAAATGCCATGGTATATGTATCTTAGGGCATGGAAAGTTGGCGGGGCGAAAATCCCCGAGGATTTTGGAAAGTCGAACGGTTTGGACGGGTTTTTTAAAGACACTTTCAAAATGCTCGAAAAATTGTCGGGGATTGCTCGACCGAAAATCAGATATGCGGTTTACGGGGCGAGGCCGTCAGGAGACGACGTCGAGTTGTACGACGACTCGGGCTTTGTTGAAAAACTGTGCTTTTTGCGCTCGCAAAGGCCCGATTCCGCCGGCAAATGTCTGTGTTTCTCGGACTATATATCGCCGTCCGGCTCGTTCATAGGCATGTATATCGCAACAGTCGGGCGCGAAGCCGAAGAATTTTGCTCTAAGCTGAAAGCATCTGGAGACGAGTATTCATATATGACTGCCCGCACAATTTGCGATATGGCGGCCGAAGCCCTGTCGGAATACGCAGGACACCGTATTTTTGCGCCGTTGGCGGAGGCTGCGTTTAAAAGGCATTCTGCTGATTGCGACTGCCATGCATGCAAAACGCAAGGGCATGTAAAGCTTTCGGCGGTGCGCCCGGCTGTCGGCTATCCGTCATATCCGGACCACTCGGAAAAGGCTAAATTTAAAAAACTTCTCGATTCCGTAAATTCGATAGGTGTCGATTTTACCGAGAACTTTATGATGACGCCTGTTTCGAGCGTTTGCGCAGTGTGGATTCCCAATCCGCACGCAAAATACTTTTCAGCCGAGATAGGCCGCGACCAGCTTGAAGCGTACGCGCGCAGAAAAGGTTCAACGCCGGATTCAATATTAAAATATCTGTCTGTAAAACCAGCATGACGGACTCCCAAAAGGAAATATACGGGGAAGTTCCCCATATAAAAAAGGCGAGAAGCAATCCCGCAATTTATGTGGGAATGTTTTTGCTCTTCGCCATGGGAGTCGCGTTCATATATTCTACGCAAAGCTATAATATAGATGAAATTCCGTTATCAAGACAGTTTTGGTTCAAGCAGATAATATTTTTCGTGTTTGCGGGGCTGCCGGTCTATTTTGTGCTTTCGCGCATAGATTACCGGATATTTTACACTTTTGCCCCCGCCGTGTACGGATTGTCGATAATTCTGCTAATACCGCTCGCGCTGAAAGAGTGCCTTGGCATTCCCGTGCCGTTTGTCGAAAGCAGGTACAACGCAACGCGGTGGATAGACTTTGGGGTAATTTCCGTACAGCCCTCCGAGATAGCCAAGATAGGTACATGCGTCATGGCGGCGGCCCTCTTTGCAAAGACAAAAATCGGAAAATTTAAGGACACCTACAAGTTTTGGATAAAGCTTGGCATTGTATTTTTTATTCCAATTTTGTTGATTTTTTTGCAGCCTGACTTAGGTTCTACTCTTGTCTTTATACCAATGCTGTTTGCGATGCTGTATATATCCACATTGCCAAAGCGGTTTTTCGCAATACTGATGCTGCTGTGCGCGGCAACGGTAGGGCTTGTTGCCGTCGATATATGGGGATATAGCAATTTCTTGAAAGACAATAAGATGACGGCGAGCGAGGCTTCTTCTCGCAATGCGTACGGGTCGAGCGCGCCGTTTTGTCTGCCGATGAAAGACTACCAGCGCAACAGAATATTGGCATTTGTGGCGCCCGATGTAGTCGATCCGCGGGGGCTTGGCGTGAGTTGGAACCAGCGCCAGAGTCTGATCTCAGTGGGGTCAGGCGGAATCCTCGGCAAGGGGCACGCGCAAGGCACACAGGCAAAGCTTGGATACCTGCCTTCGAGCGTGGCGTATAACGACTTTATCTTTTCGGTTGTAGCCGAAGAGTCCGGCTTCGTCGGAGCCGCGGCCGCAATTCTTTTGATGTCCGTAATTGTCATATTCGGTTGCCTGCTTTCGGCGCAGGTGTCGAGGGACAAATTCGGGCAATTCCTATGCATCGGAATTGCGGCAATTTTGATGACGCATGCTTTCATAAATGTCGGCATGACTATCGGCGTAATGCCGATAACCGGTCTGCCGCTGCCAATGATGAGTTATGGCGGAACTTTCGTACTGACGTGTTGCATACTTCTCGGTCTCGTTCAAAGCGTTTACAGGCACAGAAGGGCGTACTCGTAATTTCCGAAAGTTTCGCCGAAAAATTAAAGCGAAACAATGAAACAAGAAAATACCGATTATAAAATTGACGATTTGACAAAGAAACCTCCGGAGGAAATTGTTGAACCAATACCCGAAGAGCAGCTGAACCTTGAAGCCAAAATGCGCGCTAAAAAGCGCCCGCTTCTCGAAAAAATAATAAAGCTGCTAAAGCGCGACGACGAACCGTACCGCGAAATTGTCATAAATGTGGAGCCGTTTGAGAAGCGCGTTGCGCTGCTCGCCGACGGTGTCATGCAAAAGTTTGAAATAGAGCGCCCCGGCGACGAAAGCATGGTCGGCGCGATTTTTAAGGGCAAAATACAAAATCTCGAACCGGGGTTAAAGGCGGCGTTTGTGGATATCGGCCAGCCCAAGAACGCATTTTTGCATTATTGGGACATATTCCCCTCCACCACCGACAACACGACCTACGAAATAGTGCGCGAAAACCGCAGCAAGGAGCAAAAGAAAAACGCCCAAAAATTTTCCGCCAAGGATATTCCCGAAAAATTCCCAATCGGAACCGAGATAATCGTACAAATAACAAAGACTCAAATCGGCACGAAAGGCCCGAGGATAACTACGAATATAGCAATCCCAGGCCGCTATCTCGTTCTGATGCCCTACGCCGGGCAATGCGGAATATCCCGCAAAATAGAGGACAGAAAAGAGCGCGACAGGATAAAGAAAATTTTGAGGTCGATGAAGATTCCGGAAGGAATGGGTGTAATAGTCCGCACGGCCGGGCAGGGCAAGCGCTGGACATACTTTGTGCGCGACTTGCACATTTTGCTGAACATCTGGAAACAGATACAGCAGCGTATAGAATCGACTCCTGCGCCCGCGCTTATATACAAGGAGCCCGATCTCATCGAGCGCACTGTGCGCGACTTCCTAACCGAGCAGACCGATAGAATTTTGATAGACAGCCGCCCCGAATACGAGCGCATATTGGGCTCCGTATCCGAAATATCGCGGCGCGCCAGAAGCAAAATCCAGCTTTTTAAGGAAAATATACCGATATTTGAACGCTACAATATAGAGCGCCAAATAGCCCAAACTTTCCAGCGCCGCGTTCCGCTTCCCTCGGGCGGCGAAATCGTCATAGACGAGACCGAGGCTTTGGTTGCAATAGACGTAAATACGGGTTCACACAAGGGCAAGGACGCCGACGGGAAAGACTTTATTTTGCAGGCAAACTTGGAGGCTGTCACGGAGGCCGCGCGCCAAGTGAGGCTGAGAAATCTCGGCGGTCTAATTATTATAGACACAATCGACATGAAGAGCCGTAAGGACAGGCAGACTGTCTATAAGCGGCTAAAAGAGGAGATGGAAAAAGACAAGGCTAAGAGCCAAGTTCTGCCCATCTCGCAACTCGGCATAATGCAGATGA
Source organism: uncultured Opitutales bacterium (assembly GCA_900545715.1). Classification (GTDB taxonomy): domain Bacteria; phylum Verrucomicrobiota; class Verrucomicrobiia; order Opitutales; family Intestinicryptomonadaceae; genus Merdousia; species Merdousia gallistercoris. Next base: position 96,027 of record URAJ01000003.1, on the reverse strand, counting down.
CGCGCCAGCGCCACGCCCAGAGCAATTCAAGCGGCATATATGTAGCCTGCCCGTACTGCGGAGGCAAGGGCATTGTAAAGAGCGCGCGCACAATGAGCGGCGAGATTCAGCGCAAGATTGTAGCGACTTGCCGGAATTTGCGCGATACGGTCGGACCCGAAAAGGAAATCGGAATGCTGATAATGCTGCACCCAGAGAATTTGCAGCGCCTTCAAAACGAGGACTACGTGTACTTGCTGAATCTCGAAAAGCAATACAACGTAAAGCTCACATTCCGCGCAGACCCGTCGTACCACGTCGAAAACTTCAGGATTGTGCCTACTGACAAGTAGCGGGATTTTGTAAAACCGGCGGGGCGGCGCAGGCCGCCGCCCCAAATGCCGGCATATTCGTAGCGCCGACGGTTTTTAAATTCTGTTTGCCGCAGATTGTCTGCGCTATTTACGGATTATTCCCAAACCGCAAGAGAGGATAGATTTTCTATTGTGCTTGCGGTTTTATTGTGTTTGCCGTGCGAGTAAAAATATTTTGGCAAGTCTTTGCGCCTTATTTGCAATTTTTTATTCAGGAAAATTTTCTTCGCATAAAATACTACAAAGCCTGTAAAAATTTTATGAATTTTTGCGTGTTTTAAAGCATGGATTGCTTCTGCCAACAAAAGCGAAGCGTGGGATTCAAATTTAAATATGATGTAAAGCGCAGTGGCTTATATAAAAATCAATGCGAAGGCTTGTTGCTGTAAGTCTTATGGCGTATGGATATTACGTCTGTCCACTTAGGCGCGATGACGGTAGCCGTTGTGACCCCGAAACTCCCCGACAAAGCCGAACGGTTGAGCAAGTCTGACAGCCGCCTTACCGCCATTTTGCCTACGAGTTCGTAGTTTTGGTCTAAACCTACCCATTCATGCCCGTAATTTGGAGTGTCAATGCAGATAATACCTATGTCTTCCGGAAGAGTCACGCTGTCGCTTTCAAGCCATTCGCGCGTCTGGTTTGAAATCGAAAGAATCGAATCGGGCTTGTATTTTTTCATCCATGCGTAAAAGATTTTTGGGTTTTCCTTAGCTTCGGCAACTTCGAGAAACGGAGGTATCCTTTCTTTCTCTGGCAGGGCGAGCTGGGCCCTTAAAAACCCTCCGCTAAAACGCCCGTCAACAATGTCGTCCACCGACTTTTCGAGGACTAGCCCAAGCCGTTTGCAGCCCTTTTCGATGGCTTTTTCCGCCGCGCGGCGGGCTATCAGGAATTTGTCGGCGGAAACAAAGTCAACCATAGGGTTGTTTGTCTTTATGCCGGCGGAGACAAATTTAAAATTCCTCCATATTTCCGAAAAGCCAATCGGGAGGCTGTCCGCCGATACGTGCCCGAGGATAATTCCGCCGCGAATGCCGCGCGCCTTCATTATGCCGCTTAGTTTGTGCGGGGTTAATGTTTTGTCGTGCAGCCAAACCTCGTAGAGTGAGTATCCTATCTCTTTTGATTCCGCCCTTATGCCGCTTATATATTTTTCAAAAATTGGGTATTTTATTGTGGCGTCTTTATCTTTATTTGCGTTGATAAGCGCGATTGTCCCGCAGAAATCGTCCTTTTTTTTGCGCGAGCGTATGTTGGCCATCACATTGGAAAGAAGCGCGTCTTTTTTATACCCCATTTTATAGGCAGTTTCAAAAACGCGCTTTTTTGTCTCTTCCGATATGTTTTTTGCGCCCCTTAGGGCGAGGCTAACGCATACTTTTGATATCCCAAGGGCGTTGGCGATATCTTTCATGCTTACGCGGTCGCGAGAATTGGAAAGGCTTTTTTGTCTCATCTCTCAAATTAGAGAAAAATACTTTTGCGATAAAAAGGCAATAGGAATGTTAAAACTTTTACACGCTGGGGTAGATTCAAAAAAGTTTTTGAGTCTTTGGTGCTTGTGCAAATGTATCGCGGTTTTGCAATGCCGTCCGCATAGGATTTCTCCCGCAATAAAAATTTCCGCCGCGAGCTTTTTTTTAAAAAGCTTTTATTTTGGGGCAAAAATTTTTCCTCAAAAGTGCCTTCTTTGAGGCGGCAAAATAAAAGTTTTGCTAAAATATACTAAAAACGTGAAAAACCGGCTTGGAAAATTCGCCCGGATATGGCAAAAATAACCGAGAATGATCGAGTATTTGAGGATAGAAAATCTCGCGCTACTGGAGCGCGCCGAAATTGACTTTACCGAGGGCTTTACGGCAGTCACCGGCGAGACTGGCGCGGGAAAGAGCGTGCTGCTTGGGGCGCTCGCTATGCTTTCGGGCGCAAGGTGCGGAAAGGAGGCCGTGGGCGGCCATTCCGACACTTGCAGGGTAGAAGCGGTCTTGCGTTTTAAAGACACCTCTAAAATCGACAGACTGTTGGAATCGTCAGGGTTGCCGCCGTGCGAGGACGGAACACTTCTGATATCGCGGGTAGTCGGAATCTCGAAGCCGTCGAGGGCTTTTGTGAACTCGTCTCCCGCGCCGCTCTCGTTCCTTTCAAAGCTCGGAGGGTATTGGATAGACTTCCACGGGCCGGGGGAGCCGCAGAAATTGTTTTCGCGCAAAAACCAACTCGAAATGCTCGACACTTTTGCGGGAGACTCGCAGCTTCTCGAAGAATACATGCGCATTTATTCTGAGCGCAGGCAGATGCTTTCAAATATAGAGTCGCTCTCGCAAACAAAGAGCCTCGGGGAGGACGAAATCGAATTTTTGCGCTCGCGCATAGCTGCGATAGACGCAGTGAACCCAACCGAGGAAAGCATTGCGGAGCTTGAGGAAAAATCGAAGCTCGCGGAGGCCGCGAGCGACATAGTAGAAAAATCCTCGGCAGTTGCGGAGGCGATAGACGGCGACGGCGGAATACTCGAAAAACTTGCGGCGGCGTCAAAATTTGCGTCGGAAATATCGCGCTTTTCGGCGGCGGCGGAGTCGCTGTCGGAGCGTCTAAGGGGGGTGGGATTAGAGCTTGCGGACATTTCCTCCGAATACGGGAATCTCGCGCGGTCCTCGAATATGGATGAGGCTCAGATTGAGACTGTCCGCCGAAAGATGACCGACTGGCTTGGCCTTTGTAGAAAATTCGGCAACTCGGTCGAGTCCGTGCTGTCTGCCCGGCGCGAAATGGCGGCAAAAATCGAAAACCAGTCCGACGTCAGGGCAACTATGGAAAAATTGCGCAGGCGCGCCGACGAACTTCTCGAGTCTCTCGTGCCAATCGCGGAAAAAATATTGAAAGCACGCGAAAAAGCCGCAAAGAAACTTGCCGAGCGCGCGTCCAAGACACTTCTGGGGCTCGGCTTTAAAAACGCTAGATTCGACATATCTATATCCGCCGAGTCAGAGCCCTCGCCCGATTGCGGAAGCTCATGCGAATTTATGTTTATGGCAAACCCCGGGCAGCCGCTTTTGCCGCTTGCAAAAATAGCTTCGAGCGGAGAGCTCGCGCGGGTGATGCTTGCGCTAAAAACGACGCTTGCCGACGCCGACGCAACTCCGCTTCTGGTGTTCGACGAAGTGGACGCCAATGTCGGCGGGGAAATAGGCGCGGAGGTCGGAAAGAGGCTTGCGGAATTGTCGAAAGGTCACCAGGTTTTTTGCGTGACGCACCTGCCTCAAGTTGCGGCGTGTGCAAACGGGCATTTTCTCGTTGAGAAATTTCAGACAAAAACTTCCACGAGCGTTTCCATTGCGAGAATCGACGGCGATAAGAAGCGCAGGGTAAGCGAGCTCGCAAGAATGCTCGGCGACAGAAACTCGGAGTCAGCGGTGGCTCACGCGCAAAAACTGCTCGACAAAAAATTTTGACATTTACCCCCATCGGGAAAATTTTAACATTAACAATCGGCGCCCGCATTTCATTTGCTACATTGCGCGGGCGCCAAAACATACGGAGAAAAATTTTATAAGAAATGGCAAAAGAACCTAAAAAACGCGGAGAAAAATTGGGTGAGATGGTGGGACGCCGCCGCCCAATAATAGGCAGCGTATTTATTTTTGTTGCGTTTATACTTATGGTATCGGCGTTTTCATACGCGCCGAGCCAAAACATTTTTTTTAGAGCCTACTTGGAGTCGTTTTTGCCCACAACTGAAATATACGGCGAAAATCTTTGCGGGGCATTCGGGGCGACATTCACGCTGCTTGCAATAATATCCCTCGGGGCGGCGGCGTACACAATACCGGTGTACATTTTCTGGCTTGGGGTCTTATTATGGCAGAGAAGGGCGAAGGGAATTTCAAAGCTTGAATTTGTCTGCGCGGTAGGCGGAATACTGCTATTTTCCATATTGTGCGCGATACTTCAGGGCGGGGTTGAAACTTCCGGTGAACAGAGCGCCTTTTGGCCCTTGGGGTGGGGCGGAAAATTCGGGACGGTAGTTTTCGACAATGCGTTGAAGCCCTTTCTCGACATATTCGGGAGCTTTGCGCTCGTTGGAATTCTATTTTTATTTTGCGTAATAGTTGTGTTTGTGGACAGCCCTGTCGAGGCGGCAAAGGAGCTCGCGGGGGCGGCCAAAAAATCGCCGTCGGTTTTCTTTCGCGTGGCAAAGATAATTTTCAAGGCGGCAGCGTTTCTGCCGTCCGTTCTATTTTGGCGCCGGAAAGAGTCTTCGGGCGAATCCGAGGAAAAGATTTTATCGCAAAGTATGGCTGCGCGCAGAAGCGCTGCGGAAGTTTCGCGCGCGCCTGCTCCCGCACAGAGGGTTGAGCCCGAGGAGATTGCAGCTCCCCCTCAGACGGTTAAAAACGCATTTTCGCGCCCTGACATTCCGAAAGCTACAAGGGCAGAAGCCGCCGCGGCCGCAGGCGTAGCCGACGCGGTTTTGGAGGGGACGGGCTTGGAAACGGAGAAATCCGATACATCTAAAATCCAAGGCGGCAAAAAGGCGGTAAGCTTTCCAATCAGCGATTTTACATCGCGCTTCGACTCCGACGAAGAGGATATGGATTTTATACCGAGCCGCCAGCAGGATTCCGGCAACGTTGCGGAGGAGCCCTCGTTTGAAGAACCTTCTGAAACCCAATCGCCCGAACCTGAAGAGCCCGTTGCCGCAGACGAGCCGCGCAGTGGCGATATCGACCTGAGCAAAGTAAAGCCGCTTGAGCCTAAAAAAACGTCGAAGCACGAGTCGTTGAAAGTAGAGGAGTTCAAGGCTGAAAAATATGTTGCAAAGCTTCCCACAAAAACTCGCGACGGATACGTATTCCCGTCGGTGGATTTGCTCGATAAGCCTAAGGAAGAACAGAATGTAGAGCGCGAAAATTACGAGGAGCGGATGGCCGAAATAGTGGCCAAAATTGCGGATTTTGGCATTGCCGTAAACCCCGTAAAGGCGTCGTCCGGGCCGGTTATAACGCGCTACGAAGTGCGCCCCGACACGGGGGTTCGGCTAAACAGAATTGCGAGCCTTGAAGACGACATCGCACTGGGTATCCGCGCCGAAAAGGTCAGAATAATTGCGCCGATACCAGGCCACGGCACTGTGGGCATAGAAATTCCAAACAAAGTACGGAGCATCGTGCGCGTAAGGGACATCATTGAATCGCGCGAATGGAACGAGAGCCGCGCCGAGATACCTGTCGCGCTCGGCAAGGATATAACGGGAGTTCCCATTGTGCTCGACCTCGCAAAAATGCCGCACGCGCTGATAGCGGGCTCCACGGGCAGCGGCAAGAGCGTATGCATAAACTCCATAATACTTTCACTTCTGTACAAAATGACGCCCGACGACCTCAGGTTCATAATGGTTGACCCGAAGGTTGTAGAAATGCAGATATACAATTCGCTGCCGCACATGCTAATTCCCGTCGTTACCGATCCTAAGAAAGTGCCGGCGGCGCTCAAATGGCTGACTTCGGAGATGATGCGCAGATACAGAATTTTCAAGGAATCCGGAGTGCGCAACATAGCGGGGTTCAACGCGAAGGTTTTAAAAGACGCGCAGTCTGAGCAAATCGCGGAGGCGTCCGACGCCGCAATGACACCCGAGGAGCGCACGGCTCTTGTGGATTCCGAGGAGGAAATAGCCGCGAACGGCGGAGATTCAGACGTGGAAATTCCCAAGAAAAAATTGCCGTACATCGTATGCATAATCGACGAGCTTGCAGATCTAATGATGGTTGCGGGCAAGGAGGTAGAAGGCTCGATAGCGCGGCTTACGCAGCTCGCGCGAGCTGCGGGCATACATCTGATTGTGGCAACCCAGAGGCCTTCGCGCGACGTCATAACCGGCCTTATAAAAAACAACCTTCCCACGCGAATTGCCTTTAAGGTGACTTCGCAAATAGACAGCCGGACGATTCTCGACCACAAGGGGGCTGAAACGCTGATAGGGTATGGAGACATGCTCTACATAAACAACGGCTCGGCGGATATGGTCAGGGCGCAGGGCGCGTTTATGTCGGACGAGGAAATAGCGAGGGTTGTCGATGCGCTGAAAGTAAACGGTGAGCCCGAGTACGCCGAAGAAGTCCAGCAGGAGATAGACAGCGCAGGCGAAGAGGAGGAGGATTCCGGAGGGGGCGACGATTCCGGAGATGCTATGTTCTCAAAGGCGGTCGCGGTTGTTAAGGCAAATAAAAAGGCGAGCACATCTCTATTGCAGCGCAAGCTCGGGATAGGGTACGGCCGCGCCGCGAGGATTATCGACGAAATGGAAGACCGCGGAATGATAGGCCCGGACAACGGCCCAGGCACACAGCGAGAGATCTATATCTGATTTATTTCATCGTTTATTTTTACGCTTTTTATGAAAAATTTTGGGGGCGTTTTGCAGCCCCCATTTTTTTACGCAATGCAATTTTTATGTTTTTTATGTTTGGCGCGCGTTTCGCCCAAGGTGTTCGACATTATCGGCGAAAACGGCAAATTCATTCCCTGCGTGCACTCCAAAAATGGATTTTTTAGATAAGATTATAAGATAGAAAAAACGCCGCATGGGTAAAAAAAAGGCGGGCAAAATATTTTGCCCGCCAAGTGCGTTGAGTGCTGAATATTGTTAAAATCAGTTGCGCAAACCTATGCTTTGCGTGCGTACGCTTGCGCTTTCAAAATCTATTGAATATTATCTAAAGCGGTTGCGCCAATCGGTCGGAACGGCGGTTATAGACTGTGATTTGTCGGATTTTTTGCCGAACCAGACTTTTTGTTTATATTCTTTGCCTTTGTATTTGTACGAGACGTCGTACATTCCATAAAAACCTTCGAAATGCGCATTTTTTACGGGTTTGTCAAAAGTGACATTTGTCTGCCAGTCTTTTGCTATCAACTGTTCGAGGGCGCGGTACGAGGCTTTCGGAGTGAGGTCGTCGCGTATTAGCCCGCCGTTAAGGTGGGCCTCGTTAGAGGCCGCCTGGCCGTCGCGCATATTCCACCATGTGATGGCTTCAACCGACGGATGGCTGAAAAACAGCCTGTACGCTTGCTTAGCAAAATATGCCTGCGCTTCCTCGCCGCGGCTTGTGGGGATTGTGATCTCCGTGATGTGCAGCGGCCTGCCAAGTTTTGCGTAGCCGTCGAGCGCCTTTGTCATATCGCGCGGAGTGAAAGTTTTGCCGTCCAAAACGTCACCAAATGCCTTGTCGGAGAAGAAGTGGAATTGCAGTCCGATTCCGTCGACTTTTGCGCCGCGGTCTATAAGATTTTTTACGAGGAGGAAAAAGCGGCCGGTTTGCTCGTCTTTTATATATTGATACCATGCGGAGGTAGTTTCGTTTATCAGGAATTTGTCGTCCGAAGGGAGGCAGCGTTCGGCTTCTTTAAAGGCCTTGTAAACATAGTCGTCGTATAGGATTGAGCCTTTATCCCTGTAATCCGCGGCTTCGTTTACTACGTCCCATATTTTAATCCTGTCGCGGTAGCGGTCGGCTATGTTGCGTATATTGCGGTTAGTGGCGGCTTCTATAAGGTCGGGATTTTTAAGGTCGAGAGCCCACGCCGGCATGAAGTGGGTTACGCTTATCGGCCAAGAAAAAGTGTGGCCTTTGGGGATTATCGAATTTTTTTCGCAGAAGGCGAGGGCGGTGTCGGACTGCATTACAGTCGGGTTGCTCGTATAGGAAAGGTCTAAATTTTTGTCGTTTGAGTAATCCCAGCGGTACTTGCCTTCCTGCGGTTCGACCCTGCGCCATACGACTGCAACAGTTCCGTAGTTAAATATGCGCGTGTAAAGATCGGCGTATTTGCTTATTTGTTCGTCCGTATATTTTACAGGCTGGCCTTCTGATACTGAGCGCGATGCGTACACGCCGAAAAGAAATTCGTGCCTTGAAAGTTTTATGTTCAGGTTTTCGACGGGCTTATCAAAGTCCAGATAGAACTCGCCCATGCGGTTTGCGCGAATGCCGTTTTCAATGCGCGCGTCTGTAATTGGATTTTCCCAAAGATCGCGCATTTTTTGGGGAATTTTACTTTCGTCGCAAAATGCGTTAACACTTAGAATAATGGAGAACAAAATGGAAAACTTTTTCATAAATCTATTATCTTTTTTATATTTTGCTTGTCAATAATGCATATTTTTATTTTGCGCGCACCCGACCGGCATAGACGGACAATAAAAAAACTCCGGCTGAAGTAGCCCGGAGTTTTCAAAAAATATCAAAACAGCCTTCTTCGCTTTGCAAAGAGCAGCGGAATTGCCGCCAAAGCGAATATTGCCGATATTAACGACGGTTCTGGGACGTTCGCAAAAGAGACATTCATTGAAGTATTCCCGAACATGGCCTCCCATTTAATCCCATCATAAATTCCGTTAAGAACAGTTCCCTCTATGGAGCTTCCCTCCGCGTATGTAATAGCGTCGCTGAGGATAAAACTGCCGGTCTCGGAGGACTGTATTAGTTCGGACATCGAATTTGCGTCAAATATAAATTCCATTGAAATATTTTTGCCCGTTTTTGAAAGAGTCCCGTCAAAGGCTATTTTATCGTAGGACGATTCATTTTCGATATCTATGACAATCTTTCCATTGCTCCACTCTCCATCTGCGAATAAAACATTGCCCACATCTGATCCGCCCGCATCATTGGAAATTGCGCTAAATACCGCGTTTTCTCCGGAAATCGACAGTTTGCCGCCCTTCATTTCGCCGTACATTCCGATGTCGAGCCTGCCGTTTGAAACCGTTATATCGTTTATGTCGGAGTCTCCAATGTCGGTGTGGTTCTGGCTGTATGTTGGAGTGATTTTACTGAATCTGATTATCTGTGCGCCGTTGTCGGTGGCGGCGTCCATTATTATATTGAACTTAGAGTTTCCGCCGTAGCTCTGCCCATACATTACGAGGGCGTCCTGCTTTGACTCATTGGCAAGCACGAGGTTTACTGTAAGCCCGCTTTTTGTTATGTTAAGCCTGGTGTCAGTTCCGCTTATCCCGCCGATTGTCCTTGTATATGTGCCCGATTCCCTCTCTCCCGTGAGCGACCATCTCGCGCCGTCAATGCGCATTACGCCCTTCACTGAGAAGTCGGTCATGCCGGTGGAAAAATTTAGATAGCCACTGTTTAGCGAATTTATTGTAAAGTCTCCGCCAACCGTAAACGATGCGCCGCTTTCGGAGGCCATATTAAATGACAGCCAATTCCCGTTTTTTGTGTAGTCTATTACTACATTTCCTCCGACGTTTATCGCGGAATCCTTTCCCATTCGCATGTAGGTGAACAATTCTGCGCTTCCCTGAGACACGAGTAGGCTCATATTGAGATTGCCGGAAATATTCATTGTTGCGGATTCGGCGATAGAGGATAGGTCGGCGCTTGTATCGATGCCTGAAATTTTCCATTCGAGATTTCCCAATGTCAGATCGGATCCGATATATGCTGTTGCTGATGTCCCGTCGCAGTCGACTATGCCGTTGTTGCTTGTGCTTAGGTTTCCGACAAACTGCTCGGTTTTTGATGCGTCGGTAAACCAATTTGAGCTTGCGCTTAAATCGAGTTTCCCGGATTGCGAATTTACGTCTTTAAAATATAGATCCTGAGCCGTTGCGGAGTTTGATAATATAGAAAATGCAATTGCAATTACTGCAATGCTTCTGAATTTTTTGCCATTCTGAGATATGCCAAATTTCATCATATTTTTTTATGTTTAGTAATTCGTAGAAGCACAGCAAGTTTTTTCGTAAGTGGATTAAATCTTTAAGTGACGCACTTGCGCAACTTATGAATGTTTCCCCGATTATTTTCTCGCGTATTGACAGTTGTAGATATGCCCTTGCTTTTATAAATATTCGGTTTTGCGAAAAAGCGCGCGCGATATATTGCACCAGTTTTCCGCATAGGAAAAATGGGCAAATCAAGTGGCGGACACTTTCTGCGCGCCTTGCTTTGGCGCGGATTACCGCGCCTCGGCTACTTTTGACGATTCAATCCTAATCTTCCCGATGATTCCCGATTCGGGCGCGGGGTAGGGCCATGTGCTTTTCTTGCCGCTTGAAATATCGGGATAGTGGGTTTGCATCGCGTTGGAAGATGTTATGCGCTCCTGCTTTTTCAGAGAAGAGTCGTACAGGCATCTGTTGACCCATGTGTTGGCAACCTGAACTGCCAGTGTATTTTTTCCCTCTTTGGCGGCGGAGGTTATGTCGAGCTCGTATGGAGGCTTCCACAATGTGCCGACTTCAACTCCGTTTACAAGAACTCTTGCAACATCTTTGATGTCGTCGAATTTTAGCGCGAGTTTTTCTCCTGGCGTTTTTTCGGGGATTTCAAATTCGGCCGAGTATTCGGCGATGCCTGAAAAATTCGCAATCCCCTTGTCGCCGGACTTTGTCCACGATTCAAGCTTTTTGAAAATTGCCTGTTCCGGCGCGCCGCGCCCGCTCTGGAACTTCACTTTGTACGGCGGCTTTACGTCTATTGATTTCCAGCTTCCGTTTGCGGAGAAAACGCTCTTTTTGCCGTCGGCTCCAATCGCCTCTATTTCGCCTGCGCCGAAGAATTCCGCGGAGGCTCTTCCGTCGCGCGACAGCATTATGTTTGGCGCGCGTTTTTGGCTTTCGCCTTCAATAAAATATTTTTCCGCGGATTCCGCGTCCAGAGGCCTATTGCAAGTTTTATAAAAACTTATCGTTCCGTCGAATTTTTCAGATGCGCTGTTCGGCATCACGGGAATTCTCTTTGACTTTTTGCCTTCGGCAACTTTGCGCCCGTTGAGATATAACGTGGGAGTCCCGTCTTTATATGATACGCATATTTTCGATTTCTCGGGGACATTGCCGTTGTAAACGAGCACTGAATTTATCAGGTGGTCGCCGTGCTCGAATACTGCTATCGAGTTCTTGCCCACGCTCACGCCTGTCCCGACGTATTCCGCCCCCCTTGCATGGTGTTCTCCGCGCGGGGCTACGGCGAAGTTTTCGTTGTCGGTCCGCAGGTATCCGTCTGGCTTTTGCGCCGTTATCGGCCTGTTGCGCGAGGGTGTGGCTTCCAGCAATATTGAAAAATTGCTTGTCCCGGCGTTCTTGGAGGCAATCGGAAATACTTTTTCACCGTTTATCTTGACTTCCGCAAACGGCTTTGGCGCGTCCGGATCATTTCTGAAAACGACGAATACAGTAGAATGCTTCGGAAGGCTGAGAGGCACGAGCGTGCGCGAACCGTTTTGAACGGCCGCCGCCGCGAGAGATTCCGTCCCGTCGTACGGATTCCATATCCGTACCGACTTCCCTGTGGTGTCGAAAGAGCACTCGAAGGTTTTGTCTTCCCCGGAGGCGTTTAAAACCCAGTACCATACGCTTCCGTCGGCGTGGAGCCTTTTTGTCGAAAGAATCTTTTTAACGGAGCCCGCGGCGTCGTAGAAAAGCGCGGGAGACTCTATGCCTTCCTCCTTGCAGGCTTCAAACGCGGAATAGTTCGCGTAGATTTTGCCCTTGCCGATTTTCACAATTTTCTTTTCTCCTCCAGCAAAAAGCTCTGTGTTTAGCTTTTCCCACTCGGCTTTGGCGGAGTCGCCGCCTGTGAGTGTTTCGTACTTACCTATCGAGCTTCCGCATACTGAGGCGCCCTCTTCGACAAGTCGCTTTACTGCGCGGAGGGTTTCGAGCTTCATGAACCTTCCCGGAGTCAGCACGAGCATATCGTAGCGCATGGAGCCGGGGCTCAGCAGCTTTCCGTTTTCCACCTTTAAAAATTCGCGCGCGCCGTCGCCGTTTATAATGTCGTACTCCACATTTTCGGGAAGGTATAGGCTCCTTTTAAATGCCGGAATAGTGTCGGAATATAGATTTAATATTTTGGCTCCGCTTCGCCCGCTTTGGTTCATATATTGCACGCGCGAAATATATTTAAAAAACGGTTTTGACAGCGGCCACCATGTTATCTTGCGGTTTATCGGCGTGCCCCAAGGGCTTATCTGCCAGCCGGGCACGCTTTCGTCGGGTTGGTGGGTGTACGAGTGGAATACTACCGTGTTGTATCCGCCGCGCAGTATCCTTTCGAGAGTGCCTTTTATCGAAAGCGGGGTGTCGGACCAGTTGCCAACGTACGCGGTTAGAGATTCGCACGTCACGAGCCTCTTGCCGTAAAATCTCCCGGCAGAGACCGCTTCGTCGCCCACTCCGTTAAAGCCGACATATCCGGCGCCGTCGCGCGCGACTGCATTGGGGTCGCGCATCGGATTCCATTGTTCATGCTGGGGAATGTCGGCGAGCCTGAAATTGTTTAGAGGGTCGCATATAGCCGTATTTGTCACGGGCTCGAGCTCGTACGACATGGATTCGGAGCGTATGCGCTCGCCGAGCCTGCCGAAAAAGTTTTTCATTATGGCTACGGATACGGCCCTTCTGAAATCCGACAAAAAGTTGTCGGAGCTCTCCGCACCTTCAACGCACACGCCAAAGAAAACAGGCGACCACTTTAAAATGTCGTAACCTGTTGTATCTTCAAACATTTTTTCAAAGCCCTCTGTCCACGTCTGCTGTTTGCATTCCCAAGAGTCGGTTTCGACGTACTTGAAAGTCTTGCCCTTTTCGGCGCCTGAGGCTTCGAGCATTTTTTTGATGTAGGAGTCGAAGTGCATATCGGCGGCGCGGCTGCTCATCTTGTCGATTTCAAAGCCGGCGCCGTATTTTGTGCACGGGTGGACTCTCATACCGGTAGTCGTGTATCCAAGCCGCGCGACTTCCCATTTCCCCACGGGCAGCGATATTTTTATAGAGCCGTTTGCGTCGGGTTTCGGCGTCGCCATTACTTTTACTTCCGAGAGTTTAACTATCGACTCCTTCTTGACGTCAAATTTTCCCGTAGGCGGTATATCTGTTCTTGAATGCTCGATAAGCGCCGCCTTTACCGCATGCTGCGGAATTTGGCTGGCGTTAGCGGGCACCGACCCGTCGGGAATTAACTCCATTTCTATGATTCCCATATTCGGTTCGGCGTTGGAGCTTTTGTCGTCTCTTGAAAGCCTCCAGTATTTTGCGCTGCGCTCTTTAAATTTCGCGCTGCCAACGGGCGACATTCCAAATTTCAATTCTCCCGCCTTTTCAAAATTTTTCCCGTCGTTCGAGGTTTCTATTATAATATTGGGCGGGAATCTGTACGCCATTTTTGTCTCGACATAAATGCTTCCGGCGCGGAAAGGCTCGGAAAATTCCAGTACGGCGCCATACCCCAAGCCGCGTTTTTTTGCGGATATCTTAAAAATGGTATCGCGGTTTGCGTCGAACATTGCGGGGATTTCGCTTTCCGGAGCAACTGAAGAATTGTCGTTTGCGGGCGTTATCTTTGCAATCTTGTCGGCGGCCTCGGGCTTGGCGGGGCGGCGCGCAGGATAGGCGATAACGGCAATGTCGCGGTAAAAGTTGTATTTGGACGGCGGCTGTTCAATCTCGATTTCCCCGCCGTCGGAGCGCTTCAGAACCCAGGTCATCGCCTTCATCGAATCCTCGATTCCAACCCACGGCCCTCCGCATTCCGACCAGCCGTCGCAGTTGTGTATGCCTATTTCAATTCCATATTCCTTAGCTTTTGAAACTACGTACGAGAATGTCTCGAACCATTCGGGGGAATTGAACTTTATTTGCCCCTCTTTTCCCCCGCCGAGCGAAAATATTATCGCGGCTCCATATCCCTTGTCTGCCATTTCCTTCAAGTCGGCGTCGATTCCCTCTCGCGTGACGTTGCCGTTAACCCAGTGCCACCAAATTTGCGGGCGGGCGGACGGCGGGGGAGTCTTAAAAAGCTCCGGCGTCGGGGAATATTCCGGACGGTCCGGATAGTGGTTCGTGTATTTATAAAAATTCCCGTCTGCTGAGGCTGCATATTGCAAGACTGCGGTTGCAGACAGCAGGATAATTGAGCGTATTTTATTAGTCATTTTATATATTAAATATTTTGTGCGCCGACAAAGAATCTGTATTTGTCGGCCCTGTAATTTGAGAATTCTATTTCCGCGACTTCCCCGCTTTTGCAGAGAGCCGCCCCAGCGAGCGTGATTAGCGCGATGGCTCCCGGCCCGAAAAGTTCCCCGCCGTCGGCGGAATCGGAGACTACGGCGGAAATGTCGCGGACTACTTCGGCGATTTTATTTTTTGATTTTTTGGAGTACAGGCGCGCGGAAATCTCAGCGGGTTTTATTTCCACTGCTTCCGGGAATGCAGACAGGGAAAAATATTTTGTCTCGTCTTTTAACAGGATATCGTCGGCATAGCGCAGGCACCTTATTTTTAGGGCGTCGGAATCTATTGAGTAGGTTTTATGGCCTATGTTTGCATGCACTCCGCCGCGGACGATTTTTTTCTCGACGACCTTTATTTTCGGACGGTACCCGTCGCGCTCGAGATTTTCGGAGAAGTTCCCGAGGATTGCCTCGAAAGAGCCGAGCTCCCTGACGAGCCTCTTGCCGGGGGGCGTTTCGGAGACGAAAGTTCCGCTACCCCTAACTTTCCTGACCCAGCCGCTGTTTTTGAGCTCTAAAAGCGTGCGGCGGGCTGTCGTATTGCTTACGCCGAACTTTGCTATGAGCTCGTTTTCGGAGGGAATCCTATCGCCCGCCGACAGTTTCCCCGACTCTATAAGGCCGGTTATCCAGTTGTACAGCTCCGCGTATTTGGGCGTGTGCGCGGCGGACTTGCGGGCTTTACTCAAGCGGGCTATACTCGTGCTCATATTTCAAATTATTTTGAAGATTCCCTTAATTGTCATCAAAAAAAAACCGCCAAAGGTGGCAGTTTTTTTGCCTTAACATAAAGTGGTCCGTCAAATCGCGGATATGCTCTTAGTTAAAGAGATCTTTGAGGGCGCTTTCGACTGATTTTTTCAGGTCTTTTGCGGCTCCTTCCGTGGCGTTGGCGGCGTCGTTGCCAACGTCTTTGCCTAATTGCAAACCTTCCTTTGCGAGCTCGGCGGCGACTTCAACTGTCACTTGCTTTGCGAGTTTGCCCATTATTTCAACCGTAAGCTGGGTCGGGGTCAAGCCCTCGCCGTTGTTGTCGAGGTTTTCCACTGTGAAGCTTGGCAGCTTTATGTTTATTATTTTGCCGTTTACGCTGACCTTGACGTCTCCGTCCAAAAACACGAGTTTGCCGAGGATAATTTTATAGGGCTCAGACGGAGTTTCCTCAACTGCCTGCTGTTTTTCCTGCTCCTGCTTTTCCTGGGTCCCGACAAGGAGATTTACGATGTCGTTTAGGTTGTTGTCGGGCGACGATACAAATTTTGCAAGACCACTTTGGGTTTTCATATCGTATGATATTTTAAGCCCCTCAATTTTTACTTCCTCCACTTTTATGAGCTTTTTAGAGAGGACGTCGCCTAAGCCAATGTCGGCGTCAACAAACGCGTTCTTAAATTCTATTGCGTTTCCCTTCGGATATTCCGGGGGATTGGTTATATAGAAGTTCTTTACGTCGAACTTTTGATCTGTGACGCTAATGGATACGGAGCTTACGCCGGCGTCTATTCCGGTTCCGTTAGTTATTGTTTTTAGCGCGTAGTCGGCAATATAGCTTATGCCGAAATAGCCTATTACCGCAACTATGATTAGCGCAAGCACGGCAAGTTTTACGAGCGAAAATATACAACCGCCGCGGCGGCATGCCGACATTCCAGAAATTTTTTCTCCATTCATAATCATACAGTATCGCGGTTTTAGATTATCTTTTCAAGATTTTTAAAGCAAAACTTGAAAAAGCTCCGCAAATGTGAATTTAATATCCTCCGTATGAAAATAAGAAGTTTCAAGGGACTCACCCCGGCCAAAGGCAAAGCGGAAGCCATAGCAAGCCTTCCCTACGATGTGGTGAACTATCAACAGGCATGCGAGCAGGCCGAGGGACGGCCGCTCAGCTTTATGAGGGTTGTTCGCTCTGAAATAGAGCTGCCCGAGGGCACGGATCCGTACTCCGACGCCGTCTATGCACATGCAAAAGAAAACTTCGAGCGCTTGATAGCAAATGGCGACCTCGTCCGCGAACCGGAAAACTGCATGTATCTTTACAGGCAGGAAATGGGCGGGCACTCCCAGACGGGGCTCGTCGCGACCTTCTCCGCCGAGGACTACGATTCCGACGTTATAAAAAAGCACGAAAAAACCCGCGCCGCCAAGGAGAACGACCGCTACCGCCTGACCAAAACCCTGCGCGCCAATACGGGCCCTGTATTTTTGACAGTTAAGGACGGCACTGCCCTCGACAAGATAATCGCCGAAAAGGACGACGCCGACGCCATATTCGACTTTGTCGCAAGCGACGGCATCCGCCATACGGGCTGGAAAATATCCGACCCCGAAAAGCTCGCAAAAATAAAGGAGATCTTCGATAAAATCCCGTGCGCATACGTCGCCGACGGGCACCACCGCAGCGCGAGCAATGCCCGCTGCGCGCGCGATTTAAAGGCCGAAAACCCAAACCATACCGGAGACGAGGACTACAACTGGTTTTTGTCCGTTGTATTCCCCGCCGGCCAGCTGAAAATTCTGCCCTACAACCGCGTAGTGCGCGATTTGGCAGGAATGGACGAATCCGAGTTCCTCGAGAAACTCTCCAAGGTGTGCACCGTCACCCAGAGCAGCGAGAAATCCCCGCCGGCCCCAAATTTTGTGGATATGTACCTCGGCAAAAAATGGTACACGCTGAAATTTGAAAATACGTCGTCACTCGGCGCTGTCGAAGGACTCGACGTGTCGCTTTTGCAGGACAGGGTGCTGTCGCCGATTCTAAAAATAGGCGATCCGCGCACGGACGAAAGGATAGATTTTGTCGGCGGCATAAGGGGAACCGGCGAGCTTGAAAAACTCGTGGACTCCGGAAAGTTCGCCGTGGCGTTTTCGATGTATCCAACGACGGTTGCGCAGCTCATGGACATTGCCGATGCGGGCGAAATAATGCCCCCAAAAAGCACTTGGTTTGAGCCGAAACTGCGCTCTGGGCTGTTCGTGCACACCTTCTAACTCAGATGCCGGACTTCTCCGAAAGCGTTCCGATTTTGCTGCCTGCCCCAAAGTCTGTCAAATGGGGCGGCGGCTTTTTGCCGTGGGAAAAGGCTGAGTTTAGGATAGACTCCGCGGGACTGCCTGTTGGAGACTTCCTAACCATAGAATACCCCGGCGGAATGCCCGCGCAGAACTATGAAATATCGGTCTCTGAAAGCGGAATAAGCGTAAGGGCAGGCTCCGAAAAAGGCGCGAGGCTCGCGCTTCAAACCCTCAGGCAAATCGGAATGCAGTCCGACAAAAGAGGGTTTAGGTTTGTGGAGATATCCGATGCTCCGGACTTGGAAGTGCGCGGGTTTATGCTAGACATAAGTAGGTGCAAAGTGCCAAAGCTTGGCGAGCTTGCAAAGCTTGTGGATATGCTCGCGCTATTTAAATACAACAGGCTCGAACTTTATACGGAGCACACTTTCGCGTTTGAGGGGCACGAGCTCGTATGGGCAGACGCGTCCCCGCTGACGGCGGCGGCTGTGCGCAAGCTCGGCGAAATATGCGCAAGCGCGGGTATAGAGCTCGTCCCGAACATGAACGGGCTCGGACACATGGAAAGGTGGCTTAGGTATCCGAAATACGCGCATCTTGCGGAGAGCAAGGCGCCGTTTGTGGATCCGCTCGGCACTGTCCGCAAATATCCCACGACACTCTATCCGGACGTAAATGCGCTCGACTTTATGGATTCTCTCTACGCCCAGTTTTTGCCAAATTTTGAGAGCGAAAACTTTAATATTGGCGGAGACGAACCGTGGGAGCTTGGCATGGGGCGCAGCAAGGCGCAGTGCGAAGCCGAAGGCGGAAAATACGGCATTTACATACGCCATATTCTCGGGCTCAGGGAGAGGGCTGCAAAGTACGGCAAAAAGGTCTGCTTTTGGGCGGACGTGCTCATGCAAAGCCCGAAATATTCAGAACAGCTTCCCGAGGATATGACGCCAATCCTATGGGGGTATTACCTCGACCACCCTTACGGGCAGCAGTGCTCATACATGGAGAGCTTGGGGCGAAAATATCTCGTCGCCCCCGGAACGAGCACATGGAACTCCTTCGGCTCGCGGTGGGACTGCGCTTATGAAAACATAAAAACCGCGTGCGATTGCGCCAAGAGGCACGGCGCCGAGGGAATGATTCTCACCCAGTGGGGCGACGGCGGAAACCACCAGCCGTGGTGCGCGATGTACCCCGCATTGGTGCTCGGAGGCGCGGCATCTTGGGGAAGCTGTCCGTCGGCGGAGACTGTATGCGAGGCGCTCGACAGATTTGTGTTTATCGACGGCACAGGCAATTTTTCGAGGGCGCTGTGCATGCTCGGGCGGGCGGATCCCGTGATGAAGCTTTTTTGCTTTTACCACAAAATATTTTTTGCGGCGCCCGAAGACGCAAAAAAACTTTCGGCTGAATGCGGCTACGATTTCTCCGCGATAGAGGGAGCTGCGGACTTCGCCTTGGCGCTATCCGAGAGTTCGTCGCCCGCGTGCCGCGACGGCGAGCTTTGCAAAACCGAGCTTTCGTTGGGGGTTGAGATGATAAAATGGGCAATGCGCAAAGCCCGCGGAGACTTTTCTACCGAGACGGATTCCCAGCAGAGAGATTTAAAGATAATAGTGTCGAGGTACGAAAATATATGGCTTGAGCGCGCGGCGGTTGGCGGACTATGCGAATCCGCCGGAAGAATCCGCGCCATAAGACCCGACATATTCGCGTGAGGATATGGATATTTCAATAATAGTTGCATATATCTTAGCCTGCGCGGCTCTCGTATTTATGCCGGGCCCGGACATACTTTTTGTGATAACCGAAAGCCTTGCAAAAGGAACGCGCACCGGCATTACGCTCGCGTGCGGTTTATGTTCTGGGGTCATAGTGCACACATGTCTGTGCGTAAGCGGAGTGGCGATTGCCATTGCGGCGAGCCCAGCGGCGTTCTCGGCGGTGAGGCTTGCGGGGGCGGCGTATTTGCTTTGGCTCGCGCGCGGGGCGTGGCTTGAAAAAATATCGAGCGAGACGATTGACGCCGACTTCAAGTGCGGCGGTAGCGGGCTCGCTGGAAGGCGCATTTTTGCGCGCGGATTCATAATGAATGTGTCCAATCCAAAAGTGATAATATTTTTTCTTTCGTTTATTCCGCAGTTTATAACCCCCGGGGGGCTGCCGGTGTGGATTCAGACCGCCGTGTTGGGGGCGCTTTTTATGCTTACGGCACTTCCGCTTTTGTCGTTGGTTGCGGTACTCGCAGCAAAGTTCGCGGAGCTGTTGAGATCGAAGAAATTTTGGGTCTTTATGAAATACGCGCGCGTTTTCGTGTTTGCGGCTGTCGGCCTTTCAATGGTTGCGGAAACGGTAATTGAAGCTGTCGGATAGCGGGAATTTTCCCTTGCGGACCCATTTTGATTTAAAAAAACTTTACATTTAGCGGACGAAATCCAGTATTATCTGACTTTTAGGGCGGATTTTTCTTACAAAAATAAAATATCCGCCGAAAGGAAAACAATCATGAATGAAGACCTACTGAAAATAAGACACAGCGCCTCGCACGTTTTGGCGACGGCCGTATTGCGCCTTTTCCCCGACGCAAAGCTCGATATCGGTCCTGCGACCGAAAACGGCTTCTACTACGATTTTGATTTGGAGCACAAGTTCACAAGCGAAGACCTCGCAAAAATCGAGGCCGAGATGAAAAAAATCATCTCCGAGAACCAAAAATTTGAGAGAATAGAGCTCGACCGCGCCGCCGCCGAAAAAGCCATAAGAGATTCGGGGCAGGAGGAATTTAAACTCGGAAGGCTCGCGGACATTCCCGAGGGCGAAAAGATTACGATGTACCGCAACGGCGAATTTTGCGACCTTTGCGCAGGCCCGCACGTCGACTGCACCGGCCGCATAAAGGCGTTTAAACTTCTTTCAGTTGCGGGGGCATACCACCGCGGAGACGAAAAAAACAAGCAGCTCCAGCGCATATACGGAACGGCTTTCGCCTCCAAAGAGGAGCTCGAAAACTACTTAAAGCAAATGGAGGAGGCGAAACTGCGCGACCACCGCAAGCTCGGCAAGGAGCTCGGGCTTTTCACGATAGTTGACAGAGTCGGGCAGGGGCTTATCTTGTGGAAACCGAAGGGCGCGATACTCCGCCAGAGCTTGCAGGACTTTATTCTCGAACTTTTGCGCAAGCAGGGTTACCAGCAGGTTTTCACTCCCCACATCGGAAAGCTCGGTCTCTTCCGCACGAGCGGCCACTTCCCGTATTACAAAGACTCACAGTTCGTGCCTATTGTAGAGAGGGAGGATTTGGCGAAAATGGCGGAGGAGCACCTCGACGTTGCGGAATTTGAAAAGAAAATCGAGTCGGGCGACGTTGAGGGATTTTTGCTCAAACCCATGAACTGCCCGTTCCATGTGGAGATATTTAAGAGCGACCCGCATTCATACCGCGATCTTCCTGTAAGGCTCGCAGAATTTGGCAATGTTTACAGATGGGAACAGTCCGGCGAGCTCAACGGCATGACGCGCGTGCGCGGCTTTACCCAGGACGACGCCCATATCTTCTGCACCCCCGAACAGCTCGACTCCGAGATACAGGGCTGCCTGGACTTGGTAAAGGCGGTGTTCAAGACGATAGGCATGAACGAATACCGCGTGAGAATTTCCCTGCGCGATCCCGCAAGCGACAAATACGTCGGCGACGAGGAGAATTGGGAAAAGAGCGAGGCCGCAATCCGCAAGGCCGCGCGCGGGCTCGGTGTTCCGTTTACTGAGGAGATAGGTGAGGCGGCTTTCTACGGGCCGAAAATCGACTTTGTCGTAAAAGACGTTATCGGCCGCGAGTGGCAGCTTGGCACTGTGCAAGTTGACTACAACCTTCCGGAGCGCTTTGACTTGTCGTACATCGGGCAGGACAACAAGCCGCACCGCCCGATAATGATACACCGCGCGCCGTTCGGCTCTCTCGAACGCTTTACGGGAGTATTGATAGAGCATTTCGCGGGCAACTTCCCGACGTGGCTGGCTCCGGAGCAGGTCAGGATAATTCCGCTCGGCGCGGACGTTATGGATTATGCGGACAAGCTGTACGCAAAATTGCGCGACGACGGAGTGCGCGTAGGCATAGACGCTTCCAACGAAAAACTCGGCGCAAAAATCCGCAAGGCAGAAACCGAGAGGGTTCCGCATATGTTTGTGGTCGGCCGCAAAGAGGCTGAGGCGGGAGCGGTGTCTGTGAGAAGCAGAATACGCAAAGAGTTCGAGGGAGTAAGAAGCGCGGACGAGGCTGAGGCGCTGATATTGGAGGACGCCCGCAAGCGCGTACTTCCCGACGGATTTGGCGAATAGTTTTGCGCGCCCTGTTTTTATTGAATATGCCGCGGCTTGGAATGTTTTTCGGGCTGCGGCATTTTTTTGTATTTTCTTGGGCGTTTTAAAAAGTGTATTGCAAGTGTTAAATATGCGCGCTTTCGCGGCGCGGATAGTCGGCGGGAGCGGTGTCTGTGAGAAGCAGAATACGCAAAGAGTTTGAGGGAGCAAAAAGCGCGGACGGGGCTGAGGCGCTGATATTGGAGGACGCCCGCAAGCGCGTGCTTCCCGACGGATTTTTTCTTATAATACTTATTGCGAACGCGGAAATTTTTAAAAGTTTGTGATGCTTTTTTGGGGGGGCGTATTTGCAAGCTGCATTGTTTTAGGTGAAATTGCGCGGCTAATTTTTGCGTGGGCTTTTTGGCGGATTTTAAGCGCCCGCAATTTATCCCCAAAAAATAGGCTTTCTGCTTTTTGGCTAAAATTTCCACTTTCCCATAGGCTTTGTAAAGCGCGAAAAAGTTTATCAAACGTCCAAAATTCGTTTTTTATTTTCCCAATAACAGTAGAATAATGCGCTCATTTTGCGGATTATCGGCTTAAAATGTCCGGCGCGTTTTTAGCAAATCGTCAAAGAAAATATTGACGAAAGCGCGAATTAACATAAGCTTTTTCGCTTATGAAAAAGTTTTTATTTTGCTTGCTTGCTTCACTTTTAACTTTAACCGGATTCGCCCAAAAAGATCCTTTTGTAGGGTTTTATCAGGGCGAGATTATCGGCGCCAAGGGCTATCCGCTCGGCAACTTCCCGGACTTGTTCTCTGAAGTTTACAGGGGCCCCAACGGGTATAGGCTGAAACTGCTTTCGCAGATTATGGCGCGCGCCGAACCGCACACGATTGTCGATTCTCTCTCCGCGGAAAACAACGAGATAATTTTAAAAGACGCGGGAAATCTAAAACTCAACGGCAAGATAACCCCCCAGAAAATCGACGCCGATGTGACTTACAACGGCAAGCCCGCAAAAATTTCCCTGAAAAGGATGAATATCGTCCCCCCGACTCTCGGCAAAAAGCCGCCGATGGGTGCGATAGTTCTCTTTGACGGAAAAGACTTGTCCGCATTTGAGCGCACTGCCGGCGAAGGCCCCGCGCACTGGCAGATAAAGGACGGCGCAATGATTGTCACGGGCGGCGGAAAGGATAAAAACGGAAAGCACTTGGGCGGAACTATCCGCACGAAGCAGTCGTTTGACGCTATACGCCTGCATCTCGAATTTAAAACTCCGGCAGAGTACGGTGTGGCGCGCACACAGGGCAGGGGAAATTCCGGCGTAATTTTCGGGCCCTATGAAGTGCAAGTTCTCGACTCCTTCGGAGCCGAGGGTTATTGGGACGAATGTGGCTCCATATACCGCATGCATCCTCCGTATGTAAACGCCTCTCTCGAACCCGAAGCTTGGCAGACCTACGATATCGAATACCATCCCGCAAAATTCGACGGCGACAATCTTGTTGAATACCCGAAATTCACGGTTTACCTCAACGGAGTTCTCGTTCAAAAGGATACGCCGGTATATTCTTGCACGAGCATCGGCCCGCGCAGCTTCGCAAACTTTAAGCACCCCAGAAACGGAATAAAGCTCAACCTGCAAGACCACTCCAACAAGGTTGCTTACAGAAACATCTGGGTTCAGCCGCTCTGATTTTTAAACTGAAATTTTTTTCTTATAGCGGAGGCGCATGGTCGCCTCCGTTTTTTTTGCGGCTTGCTTTATTTGAAAATTCCCGAATTGTGCGGATGTTAAAAATTTCAGGGCCCCGCAAAATTTTATCGGGATAAATTTATTTAGCACGCTGTACTTTGTACAGCGCCCGCGTAAAACGGCATTTCAGCGCGCCGCTTATGTGGCAATCTCTCGCCTGTAATAGACTTAATAAAAGCGCAAAACCAATACGGATTTTCCGCAGTCCAAAAAAAAGCCCGAAGCTGAAAACTTCGGGCTTTTTTGCAGAATACTTTTATTTTTTTGGCTGCTTGATTTCAATAACGTCGTGCGGGGCGGATTCGCGCTGGCCCGCGCCTGTCACGCGTATGTACCTTGCGTTCGCCCTCAATGCCGGCAGATCCGCCGCGCCGAGATACCCCATGCCGCTTTGTATTCCGCCTACAAACTGCATCAAAACACTGTCGAGCGACATAGAGACCTCTTTGAGTGCCTCGACGCCTTCGGCGGTAATTTTGTCGCTTTTTACCTTGAAATCGTGCCCGTATCTCGCGGCGCTGCCTGCCTTCATTGCGGAAAGGCTTCCCATGCCGCGGTACTGCTTGTACATCTTGCCGTTTATTTCCATGACCTGTCCGGGCGCCTCTGGGCAGCCTGCCAACAGCCCGCCGCATATCATGGCGTCGGCGAGGGTGAGCGCCTTTACCATGTCGCCGCTCTTGGTTATGCCGCCGTCGGCAATCGTGCGCACACCGAGCTTTCTCGCCTGCTTGGAGCAAACGTAGAGCGCAGTAAGCTGCGGAATGCCAACGCCCGCCACCATGCGCGTTGTGCAAATCGAGCCCGGCCCCTGTCCGATTTTTATTGCGTCCGCGCCGCATTCTGCGAGGTATTCTACCCCTGCGGCGTTCGTCACATTCCCTCCGATTATCGTAATTTCCGGGAATGCCTTGCGGATTTCCTTTACGGCTGTTCCAACGCCGAGCGTAAAGCCGTGGGCTGTGGAAACGGCGGCGACGTCGAGCCCCTCGTCCACGAGCTTGCCGACGTGCGATATTATGCTTTCGAGGTCGAGCGAGCCGTCGGGCTTGCGCATTAGCGCAATAGAGGCTCCGCACAAGAGGCGGAACTTTGAGTCGCGGGCGTTTTTCTGGGGTGAGGAGCGCTCGTCGGAGATGCGCTCGATATCGCTTAAAGTAAAGAGCCCGCGAAGCTTATCGTCGGAATCCACCACAAGGAGCTTATGCACGCCGAAGTGCTTGTCGAAAAATGCGTCGGCTACTGCTATGGGATCGGAGCCGAGGTCCTTCTGGTCGACAGTGAAGACGTCTTTGCGGGGGGTCATAGCGCGCGAAACGGGAAGGGCGGCGTAGCGGTCCTTTACAATGCTTCCGGGCAGAAGTCCCACGAGCTTGTTTGATGAGTCAACAACGGGGAAGGTTCTGAACCTAAAATTCTTATCTGCTACAAGTTTTAGGACATCGCCGATATGCATTTCAGGCGATACTTTTATCGGCTCCTGTATCAGCCCGTGTATGTAATTTTTTACGCGAGCGACCTCGACTTGCTGCTCCTTTTGCGACATATTGCAATGTATCAGCCCAAGGCCGCCATTGAGCGCCATTCCTATCGCCATCTGCGACTCTGTGACGGTATCCATGTCCGAGGAAATTATGGGAAGCGCCAGCGATACTTTATCTGAAATAGAAGTGTCCAGGCGCGTCTGGCGCGGTAGAATATCGGAGTATTGCGTCGCGAGCGACACGTCGTCGTAAGTTAAACCGAATGCCGCGTTTTGGGCGAAAAACGCGTCGGCGTTAAGAAAGAATGTTTCGTCAATGCTATTGTTCATAATCGGTGGATTTTCCCCTACGTGGGTTAGACTCAATTTGAGGGGTTGTCAAATTTTTTTTTATGGAGTGATGGGGATAGTTTTTAGTTTAGTTCTCTTAGTGATTATTGTAGAATATATTGTGTGATTTAGTTTCCCGTTTATTAGCGTTGTACGCAACTTTTTTGCTCGGTATTCTAAATAATTTAAAAATTTCCCGCAAGTTGGGAGACGGGCCGTCTGCAAATTTTTATAAAAACTTTCGGGCAAAATTTAAATGGCGGGAAGCTTTTTGCGGACTTTAAAGATTCTATTTCCCACAAAAAAATAAATCCTTAAAACGGGGTTCTCTCCGATAAAAGTGCAGTGCCGATTAAGGTTTGGAGTGTTTTGAAGATAGAATTTTTATAAAATCGCCGCACTTGTCAGTCGTTATTGAATCAACCCCCCATTCCACGAATTTCTCCATATCCTTCGGGTTGTTTACGGTCCAGACAGCGACGTACAGCCCGCGGGATTTAAGCGCGCTAATATAGTCTTTGTCGATACCCCAGCATGCAACATCGACTCCGTCGAGGTTTGCAGATTTAACGCGGGCCGCGATTTCATCGGCGGACGGGGGGATTTTTTCTCCGACCTTTTTTGTATTGTACAAAAAGTAGCATTTGTAGCGCGGGTTTCGGGCTTTTGCGTCTTTGAGGGCGTTGAAATCGAATGCTATAAGCGATATTTGCTCTTCGCTAATGCCCGCAGCCTTCCTTTCAGCTTCGAGCTTCTCAAAAAAACCTTTCGGATAGTTTTTTATTTCAAAAAAAATCGATTTCCCCTCGGGAATTGCCGCGAAAACTTCAGCTATAGTCGGTATCCTAACCGGCGATAGATGCCTAAATTTAACTGACGCCAAGTCTATCGAACGCAAATCGTCCTTGTTAAGCTTCATTAGCGGCTTCTTGATGCCCGCAAGCTTTTCGAGTTCTCCCTGGCCGTGCAGGCATATCATCTCTCCGCATTCGAGAAGGTAGAAGTCGCCCTCGATAAATTTTGCGCCGTTTGCAAATGCGGCCTCAAATGCGGGAATAGAATTTTCGGGCGCCTGTGAATTTTCGCCGCGGTGCGCGACTATATCGGAGCCTTGCGCAGAAATGAGCGCGGCGGCAAAAGTTGCCGCCGCAAAAGATTTTATTTTTACAGATTTTGAATCCATATATTCCTGTACGAAACGGGATTGCCGTGGTCTTGCAGCTCTATCGGCCAATTTGCGAGCTTGTGGCGGTATTTCGCGCCGTGGGCCGGGTGCAGGCGGGTATCGTAATATACGGGGTCGTCGTTGTGGATTCTCACGCCGTTGTGGTAAACGGTAAAGGTCGGGTGGCTTATGAGGCGGTCTCCGTCAAATTTTGCGGGGTGGAACTCGATGTCGTAGGTCTGCCACGCTTCGGGCTCGATGGAGGCGTTTACTTTCGGCGGGTGCTGGCGGTAAATCGAGCCGCAATCGTACCAAGAGCCCTCGCGCCCGAATGAGTTGAGTACCTGAATTTCGTACGGGCCGACGTACACGCCCGAATTTCCGGGGCCGGTCGGGGGGATTTTAAATTCAAGGTGCATTCTGAACGCCCCGAACTTGCCTTTCGAGCGTATTGTGCCGTCGCGCCTTTTGCCGTCAACCATTAGCGGCTTTGAAATCATTTCGCCGTCTTTTAGTTCCCATGCGCATTCGGAGCCGTTATGTGCCTGCACCCATTTTGACATATCTTTGCCGTCAAAAAGCACAACTGCCCCTTCGGGGGCTTCCAGTCCGAGCGTCGGGGATTTTACGTTCATGCGCTTCAAAGACAGCTCGACTTTTTGATTCCCGCCGATAGTGCCCTTTGCCGTGACGGTTTGCGGGGTTATTTCGCCCGTCAAGTTTGCGCCGCTCGTGTTTTTAAGCTCGATTTTCCCGTCTTTTGCGGAGAGATTTGTGGCGCTGCAATGCGATTCCGAGCGCACAAAAATGCCCGAGAGAAGGTCGAATTTATACGTTCCGTCCGCGTTTTTAACAACCCTGCCGTAGACTTCCGGGGAGTCTTGCAGGGGATAGGATTTCGCCCCGGTTATTTTTCCTTCGTAAAAGCCTGCAAACGGGTCTTTTGCGAGTGTTAAGAAAGGAGTTGCGATAAAAATCGCCGCCAATTGTAGAAGTCTTAATTTCATATGCGTTTGTGTGTAGGTTAAAAAAAATGCCGAGGAAAAGAAAAGTCAAGAAAAAGCCCCCTCCATAAATCTGCGCGGGCTATTTTATTTTACCTACTTTCTTCTATGTACTATGTGTTGAAGAAAAAATTTTGTGCTGTCCGCGCAGGTATTTATTGCATTTAAAAGGCAATTTTTTTTTGCAGTATTTTTCTAATGCAGCTTTCAAAATTTTTATTTTAAGTTTCCGAAAGGGTTTCCCCTAATTTGAATAATTATCCATTTTTTTTGCCTATTTATTTTAATATATTAAATATAAACGAGTTATATGTGTGTATTCCCTGGGCGTTTCCCTGGGGGCAAAAATCCGCAAGCACAAAAAAATAAAAAAATAACTGAAAATTCTTGACAAACCAAATGATTAAACCATTTGGTTAAAAAATTATTTTTTTTCAGATGTCCGAAAAGAATTACATACTCGAACTTTCCGAAGGCAGGTGCGACGACCCAAAAGCGCGCATATTTAAAGCCGCCCTCGAAGAGTTCGGTCTGCGCTCTCTTGCCGGTGCCAGAACGCGGGAAATCGCCGCCAAGGCAAATGTCAACCACGCGGCGATAAGCTACTATTTCGGCGGGAAAAATGAACTATATATGGAGCTCGCACGCCAAATACGGGACTTCATAAAATATATGAACGAGCCGTACTTCAATAGGTTTGCCGATGTCCTGAAATCGGAGGACCCGTTTGAGGCGCGGAAGCTCACGCTCGATTTTTTGCGCACAAAACTCTCCTCAAAAAAAGTTCCGGACTACATTTTGCGCTCCATAATTCTCATAATAACGCGCGAGGAATTGTACCAAACGCAGGTTTTCGAGATATTTATAGACGTATTCCGCGCGGAGCTTGAAATGCTCGCCCACTTGATGTCGATTGCATCTTGCGGGGCGATAAAAGGAGACAAGGCAAGAATCGCGGCCCACATGCTCGTAGGGCAAGTCCACATATTTAACTGTTCCCGCGCGGGATTCCAAAAAGTCGCGGGCTGGGAACACCTCGGGCCGGACAAAACCGGCGAAGTAATAGAGATTATAGGCGAAATATTCGACGAACTAATAAAACGCAACCCAACTTTATAGCTAAAATATATGAAAAATATCAAGACATGGAATGTATTGGCAAAATTATCGGCCTTCGCGCTCGCGGGCGCCGCTTTTATCGCGGTTTCAGGCTGCGGCAAAAAAGCCCCGCAGATGGCCCATTCCGCCCCGGAAGTGCAGGTTTCCAAGCCCATTAAAAAGACCTTTGAGGTTTGGGACGAATATACCGCGAGGGTCGAGCCTCTCGAATTTGTTGAATTGCGCTCGCGCGTGAGCGGCTACCTCGAAAAAATATTCTTTAAAGAGGGCCAGATTGTAAAGGCAGGCGACCTTCTGTTTGTAATCGATCCCCGCCCGTACGAAGCGTCGCTCGCCGCCGCAAAAGCCTCCGTCAAAGAGGTAGAGGCGCGACTTCTGTTGGCCAAGACCAATCTCGAAAGAGCGAAGGATTTGTTGAAATCAAACGCCATTTCCAAAGAAATATACGATACGCGCGAATCGGACGTCCTCAGCACCGAAGCGAGCCTTTTAAACGCGCAGGCCCTCTTGAAAGAGGCTGAACTAAACCTCGAATACACACATATCCGCGCGCCGATATCGGGCAAAGTTTCCCAGCGCTTGGTTGACCCGGGGAACCTTATCACCGCCAATACCACAGTGCTTACGACAATAGTCAACAGCAGCATCGTGCAGGCATATTTTGAAATTAGCGAGCGCGACATGCTCCGTTATCAAAACAGCGGATTGTTTAAAGAAATAGACGTAATAAACCGCAAAGGCCCGCCCGTAGAGATGACCCTCTGGGGCGAAGAACACAAGCCCTTCAAAGGCGAACTTACTTATTTCGACAACCGCATCGGCTCACAGACCGCGAGCCTCACAATGCGCGCCGACATTAAAAATCCCGACCACTACCTCGCGGCAGGCATGTTCGGCAAAATAAAAGTGCGCGGCGGAAAGGCCCAGGAATTTTTAGTCCTTCCCGAAGAAATCATAGGCACCGACCTCATAAACCGCTATGTTTTGGTTGTAAATAAAGACGGGATTGTCGAATACCGCCCGGTAAAAATCGGAAGGCTTTTCGGGAAATACCGCGCGATAGAGGAGGGCGTCACCGAAAACGACGACGTAATATTTGTCGGGCTGCAACGCGCCGCACCCGGGGCGAAAG
The DNA here is from genome assembly GCA_900545715.1 of uncultured Opitutales bacterium. Taxonomy (GTDB): domain Bacteria; phylum Verrucomicrobiota; class Verrucomicrobiia; order Opitutales; family Intestinicryptomonadaceae; genus Merdousia; species Merdousia gallistercoris. The sequence continues at coordinate 66,316 of URAJ01000003.1, read as the reverse complement.
TCACTCCGCTGCCCTTGGCGCAATCTAAATAACGCAAAACTTTTCGCATAAGATGAAATTTTCGCACTTTTTTATAGACAGGCCCATTTTTGCGGCGGTGATTTCAATTGTAATCACCCTCGTGGGCATAGTCGGCTACGTGCGTTTGCCCGTAACCCAGTACCCGGACGTCGTCCCGCCGTCCATTACCGTGACCGTAAACTATCCGGGGGCGTCTCCGGAAATACTTATGGACACAGCCATCGCGCCGCTCGAACAGGAAATTAACGGCGTCGAAAATATGATGTACATGTCCAGCCAGTGCAACGCCGACGGCTCCGCGACAATCACAGTGACATTTGAAGTCGGAACAAACATCGACACGGCGCAGGTTCTCGTACAGAATAGAATCGCAATCGCAGAGCCGCGACTCCCCGAGGAAGTCCGCAGCATAGGCGTCACCGTCAAAAAGCGCTCGCCCGATATGCTCGTGGTTGCCAACTTGTACTCGCCGGACGGCAGCCGCGACAAGCTGTATCTGACCAACTACGCAATCACCCAGATGAAAGACAGGCTCGCGCGCGTATTCGGCGTTAGCGACATCAACATCTTCGGCGCGCGCGAGTACAGCATGAGAGTTTGGCTAAACCCCGACAGGCTTTCGCACTTCAATATGACGGCTTCGCAAGTCGTAGCCTCTCTGCGCGAGCAAAACAAGCAGGTGGCCGCCGGAAAGCTGAACCAGCCCCCCTTCACCAATCCCAACGCCGCCTACGAGCTTATGATAAATACCCAGGGCCGCCTGAAAAGCCCCGAGGAATTTGAAAACATCATAATAAAATACACCGACGACGGCAAAATAGTGCAGTTAAAAGACGTCGCCCGCGTCGAGCTTGGGGCATACACATACTCGGACGAATCCTACCTAAACGGCAAGTCTTCTGTCTCGATTGCAATGTACCAGCTGCCGGGCTCCAACGCGCTCGACACCGCAAACCGCATACACGCAACTCTCGAAGAAATGCGCAAGAATTTCCCCCCGGGAGTCGACTACCACATCGGTCTCGACAACACGACATATATTAGGGACTCCGTCAATGCGGTTTACCATACGATATACGAGGCAATCATACTGGTTGTCATAGTCATGATGGTATTTTTGCAAAATTGGCGGGCTGCCGTAATACCGCTGTTTGCAATACCAGTGTCGCTCATAGGCACGTTTGCGATGATGTCGTTTTTTGGATTTTCCATCAACAATTTGTCGCTATTCGGCTTGGTGCTCGCGATAGGCATTGTCGTTGACGACGCGATTGTCGTCGTCGAAAACGTAGAGCGAAACATGCGCGACGGCTTGGACGCAAAGGAGGCAACAAAAAAGGCGATGACGCAGGTGCAGGGCGCGTTGATTGCAATCGTGCTCGTGCTTTCTAGCGTGTTTGTTCCGACTGCGTTTATCGAGGGCATATCCGGGCAATTCTACCGCCAGTTCGCGCTTACCATTGCAGTTTCAACCATTTTCTCCGGCATAGTTTCGCTCACACTTTCGCCGGCGCTTTGCGCGATTATGCTCCGCCACCACGAAAACCCCGACTTCTTTACAAAAATATGGAATTTCCTGTTTGGGTGGTTCTTTAAGGGGTTCAACGCAACTTTCGCGTGGGTGTCGGAAAAATACCGCGGCTTTGTGAAAATCGCGGTGAAGCTTTGGCCGGTTGTCTTAATTTTGTACGCCGGGCTTCTGGCGCTTACGGTGTACCTGTTTGAAATCACTCCAAAAGGCTTTATTCCAAAACAGGATACGGGCTATATTTTCGTGACGCTGCAGCTGCCCGACGGCTTGACATTTGCGCACACCAACGCAGTGCAGCTGAAAATCCAAAAACTTTTATCAAAAATGGACGGCATTGAGGACGTAATGTCCATCGTCGGGCTAAACGGCGCGACTATGGCGAAAACCTCAAACGCGGGCGCGAACTTTATGAAGCTTAAATCCAAGGCCGAGCGCGAAGAGAAGGGCATAACTCTCGACAGCATCATAGGCGGGATTTACGGAATGCTCCAAAAAGAAGTTCCCGAAGCCTCTTGCTTTGTCATGACGCCTCCCGCAGTAAACGGTATCGGCATGGGCGGCGACTACAAGCTGATGGTGCAGGATAGAACCTCACACGGCATAAAGGCTGTCGAAAAATACACAAAGTTGATAGCGGCAAAGGCGACGGAGTCTCCGGAGAGCATACTCGCGTTCACCACGTACCGCATATCGTCTCCGCAGCTGTATGTGGATATCGACCGCGAAAGGGCGCAAAAGTTGAGCGTTCCGATAAGCTCGATTTTCGAGACAATGCAGTACAACCTCGGCTCTGTCTATGTCAACGACTTCAACATTCTAAACCGCGTTTACAGGGTTGTCGCCCAGGCTGAGGACACGCAGCGCGGCGATGTTTCCGACATTTACAACCTAAAAGTTCCGAATGTGCGCGGGGTAAATGTTCCGCTCGGATCTGTCGCCAACATCCGCCGCACGATCGGACCGGAAAGCGTCGCGAGATACAATCTGTATCCGGCGGCCGAAGTCACCGGAAACCTCGCGCCAGGATACAGCACGGGGCAGGCAATGGAGGCGATTGAAAAAATCGCGGCCGAGGTTTTGCCTTCCGGCATGGGCATAGAATGGACCGACTTGGCTTTCCAAGAAAAGCGCGTAGGAAATACAGCGACGATAATTTTTGCGATGTGCGTGCTCTTTGTGTACCTCGTGCTCGCGGCGCTGTACGAAAGCTGGAGGCTGCCGCTTTCCGTCATACTCGTAGTGCCTCTGGTGCTTCTGTTCGCGATTGCCGGCGTATTGTTGAGGGGCATGGACAACAATATTATGACGCAAATCGGATTTATCGTGCTGATTGGGCTTGCCTGTAAGAACGCAATACTTATAGTAGAATTCGCAAAACAAAGACAGGAAAAGGGCGAGGAAATCGTGTCGAGCGTAAGCAATGCGGCGAAGAACCGTTTGCGTCCGATATTGATGACGTCTTTCGCGTTCATCTTGGGCGTGGTTCCGCTGGCGTTTGCAACGGGTTCGGCGTCGGAATTGCGCCAGGCACTGGGAACGTCGGTATTCTTCGGAATGATAGGTGTCACGCTTCTCGGGCTACTCTTTACGCCGGTATTCTTTTATCTGATTCGGAAAAATTACAAAGTGCAGCAATAATATACATATGAAACAAGGAAAAATCGCAAATGCCGTTTTCACGGTGTCCGCGCTTGCTCTTGCGGGGTGCATGGTGGGCCCCGACTACGTTGAGCCGAGCTTTAAAATTGCGGAAGAAGAGCTGATGAAAGAACACTTCTCCCGCGACGAAGGCCTGTGGAAGACGGCGCTTCCCGCAGATTCTTTGCCCAAGGGCGACTGGTGGAAAGTATTCAACGACAAGACTCTCGATTCTCTATTAAAACAGTGCCGCGAGAACAGCCCCGACTTGAAGGCTGCCTTCTGGCGCGTGGAACAAGCCCGCGAAACAGCTCTCATGGACCAGAGCGACCTGTATCCGCAGCTTAACGGAAACGCCTCATACTCGCGCACTGGCACTTCAAGAAATGCCAGGAGCTATTCTGGCACTTACGACAACTGGGCGGCAGGCTTTGGAATCACTTGGGACCTCGACCTCTTCGGAAGAATCCGCAGCATAATAGAATCCGACGTAGCCGAAGCGCAGGCGTCGCTCGACGAATACGAAAACTTGATGCTTTTGATGCAGGCGCAAGTTGCCACGCTCTATTTTACCATAAGGCAGTATTCGTCTGAAATAGAGCTGCTTGAACGCACAGTAAAGGTCCGCAAAGACCAGACCCAGTACGTCGCCCGCCGCTTGAAGTACGGCGAAGCGAACGATGTAGATATGCAAAGAGCCTTGCAGGAAGAGTACGACGCCTCCGCGCAGCTCGCATCTGTCGAAAGGCAGATGGCCATAGCGCGCAACGATATCGCAATACTGGTGGGGACCGTTCCGTCGCAGCTCAACATTAAGCCGTCTCCGCTTCCGGAAACGCTTCCGCAGTTGCCGGCCGCAATACCGTCAGAACTGTTGGAGCGCAGGCCGGACGTCGCCCAGGCCGAACGCAAAGTCTATGCCGCCAACGCGCGAATCGGCGCAGCTCATGCGGCGTACTTCCCGACGATATCGTTTTCGGCAGACACGAGCCTTTCCGCTGAAAAGATTGACAAGCTCATAAATTCTTCGAGCTTTGCGTGGGGTATAAGCCCGCAAATATATATACCTATTTTCCAGGCGGGCAGGATATACGCGCAAAAGCAAGTTGCGCTCGCCGCCCACAAAGAGGCAGTCGAAAACTACAAGAGCATTGTTTTAAGCGCAATAGGAGAGGTTGAAAACGCGCTTGCGCAGATAAATTATTTGAAGCGCGAATACGATAAACGCACTGATGTCGTAAAGGCGTCGTTGAAGGTTCAGGATCTGACGCAGACGCAGTACGACCACGGCTACATAGACTACTTCTCCGTAAGCGACGCCCAGAGGCTCGCGCTGTCCAACGAGCGCGCGCAAATATCGCTTAGGGGCGACAGGTTTAAGGCGTACGTAAACCTTATATCGGCGCTCGGCGGAGGCTGGGTCGCCGACGTGCAAAAGCAAGACGAGGAGTTGAGGCCTGACTTGCTCGATCCGTACGAATTGTCGAAAGACAAGCCAAAGCCGCTCGGCGAAGAATAGGCTTTTATCTCTCTGAAGTTTTGACCGGCGGGCAGGTTATGCCTTGCGGACAAAAACTGCGAAGCGCGCCCAACGAATAGGCAGGGCAAAATTTGGCGCCCCATATAAAGGGGCGCTTTTTTTGTGCGCACAGTTTTCCCGCATGCAAAAATTTTCCGGGCTCAAAAACTGCGGCTAATGATACCTAAGAGTAACGTGAAAACAAGTCGGCTAATAATAAGAATACTGCGCAAAAAATTTGTTGCCGGCAGGGGCTTTTATTTGAAGTTTTAGAATTTTGCGAAGTTTGCATTAAGATGGAGTAGGGGATATATTTGAACCTCTCGGAGGGAAAGCAAATGGAATAGCAGTCGCCGTATCGAATGGCACAGTAGTCTCTGTACATGGTACATCAACAAGGTAGAGGAGTTGGACAAATGCAGAAAGGGGAACTGATATTAAAACGCTAAAAATGGTGTACGGTGACGTTCGCGGCTCCGTACCGTACTGGGCGAACGAGTATCGCGACCGCGCCGCACTCAATCCGCCTGACACAAATACTATCGGCCAAAACATTTTAAAAATCAAGAGGAAAAGATGCTTTTAGAATTTACAGCCAAATCGCCAAAAGGCGCTTCTGTAAAGCAGATTTAAACTTTACAGAAAAAGCTTTCGGAGACAATGGAGGGTAAATGCCGCCGTCGGGAGAAGTCTTGAAAAGACTTTGCGTACGCATTTCCGCTTCCTTGGCGGGCTCCCGAATAAGCGCGGCGTGTTGATGGGCAAGATAGCCAAGCGTATGGAAGTGGACTTGCGCAACAAGTTTTTGTCAAACGGCGGCAGGAGCTTTTGGCAGGACGCGGCAAGCAGCATATTCAAGTCGAACACCGACACAAAAGCTTCGGTAGTGGTAAACAAGCCTGGGGTTGCGCTGCAATACTACGGCGGAACGGTGCGCCCAAAGAAGGCGCGCAACCTTGCAATACCCATGCGGGAGGAGTATATTTGTATATTTACGTATGGTAACGTCTTAAAGTCTGGAGGCTCGTATAGTCGGTTGTAAGGCTCTTCTTCCGGAATATCGGTTCGACGCAAATGTGTGCTTAACAAAATCATTATCTTCGATGCGCAAGCTGCCCTCATAGACGAAAAATCCCTCAACCGGCTTAACCGCGAATTGAGGGACGCACAGAAGTAAAAGAGAAGTTTCTATTCAGATGGAGGAACAAAAACATTAAAGACAGTGCATTTAGCATGCTTGAAAATATAATTCAGAATACACAAAAAGAATATGAAGCCGCCCATGACGACAAAATATACGACAATCATCAATATAATATTCAATATATTCATCAAAACTGTCGGTTCTTCGTTCATTTTATTCTCTTTCTATAAAAAAATATCGCACAAAAGTTTATTAAATCAATAAAAATCGGACATATATGGCAGATGAAAAACTATATAATTTTTGATATAGACCGCAAAAATACGCACGACAAGTCAATACTACTTTATGCGTAAGAGCAAAAAGATCTTTAAAAATTTTTTATGCAGTGCGGCTGATTAAAAATGGGGCGGGCAGGGCGGAGGATTAGTTTTCGGAAAGATATTTTGAGATGTCTTTCAAGCTTTGGGGGTCAAAAAATTTTTCGCCGTTTTCGATGGCCTTTCTTGCGGATTCTTCAAGGCGTCGAAGGGCGGCTGCCCGCTTGTTTTTAGTTTTCGCGTCTTCGGAAGCTGCAAAGCACTCCATGTCTGCGCGAGCTTTGCTTTCGAGCCTCCGTGCGCCTTGACGTATAATTTCGAGCGCTTCGCCGTAGGCGGGAGTTCCCTTAGGAATAGCTTTGAAAATGGGCGACATTTCCGGGCGGTCAAAAGATACTATTTCAAAGCGGTAAAGGCGGGCGGCTATTCTGTTTTTTATCACGTTGTTTTTCCATACGCCAAACGGCGCCTTTTGCTCTAAAATTTCCTTCTTTGAGTATCCGATCTTCTCAGCTTCGGGCGCCGCAAGCTCGAAAATCCTCTGTATTTCCGAGAATGCGAGCGGAGAGCGTCCAGAGGGATTTTGCGGATATGCGCTGTCTTCTGTGGAATAGTACGGCGCGTTGAGATCTATCCATGCGCGTAGAATGGCAAATTCGCTTTCGGGCATTTTTACGCCGCTATGGCCGTTTCTTATCATGCGGACTATTTTGCTGTGTTTTGCGCCCCATGTGTTCGCCTCCACAACGGCGTCGGGCCCCGCGCCGATTGCGGATATTGCCTTCTTAGAGTGCAGCTGCAAATACGACTGGTTGAATACAAGCCCCCTGTCGCCGCAAAGGACGATTTTCGCCGAGCCTTTTCCGCCAAAGTCGTGGCATTTCACGCAATGTTTGTCGAGTATAGGCTGTATGTTTTTTATGTATGAAAATTCCGAGCCAGTTGCGCCTGCCGGTGCCGGCTTTATTTTGCTCGGCTGTCTCTTCAGCGCAAGCGAATGCCTCAGTGACGCCGGCGGAGGGGCGGCGCGTGATTCGTGGCAACCTGCGCAAGACGCAATTTCACCGGGCAGGATGGACATTCCGCTTCTCATTGTTTGGAGCATGTCGCCGTTGGCGTCGAGCGCCTGCAAATATATGAATTTCTCTGCCGGAACTTCAAAGTACGCCGAGCCGTCGCTCTCGACCGGGACTGTCCCGAGTATTATTTTATCGTCGTAATCGTCGTAATTCATCGCAGGTGCTTGCGAGCCTTCGTTTTCCCAGTATCCGCCGCTCCAATAGAGTTTTGGAGGATTCTCTACTATGCGCAGATATTTTATATCTCCCCTTTTTACGCCCTTTAAGTGCGTTCCTTCGTAAACGTCGCTCACATACGCGAGAGCCTTTTCCGATGTGTCGTATGAGCGTTGCGGGGCGGCGGTCATAGGGGGTGTGCGCCTTTCGAGAAGCTTTGCGTCGAACAGCCCCATTCCTTCCGTGGATTTCCCTACGAGAACGTCCGTGCCGCTTTCAATGTCTGTAAGATACAGGTTCATTGTTTGCGATTTCTCCGACACCTGCCTTGATGACAATATAAATTTCTCAGAAATTGGTTCAGGGTCCTCGTATTTGATTTTAACCGCCTTCATTGAGTCTGCGTATTTATCGCCGGGCTTGTCGATAAGCTTTCTCGCGCTCTCCGGAAAAATTTTAACTACGGATTTTTCGCCTTCCACGCCGATATTTTTGTCGATAATAGCCAGCGCTCCCCATGCGATATCGTGGCATGATGACAGTATTGCGGCAACTTTGCTTGAATTTGGAATCTGGATGCCGTTGAGTGCGGGGTTTTTTGTCTCTTGGCCCCAGTATAGGGCGTGGCGGGTTCCGTCTGGATTGCAAGTCCAGAGCCCTTGGGCTCCGGAAAAATTGCGGTCAACGTATTCCCAACGCGTGTATAGGATTTTCCCGTCGCGTGTTATGGACGGGGTTCCCTCAAACTCTATCGAATTGCCTATTTGTGTTATATTGGCGCCGTCCGGCGACATTTTATAGAGATTGCACATTATATGCCTGTTGCATCCGCAATATTTTGCGGCGCGCGTGGACGCAAATGCGATATCGCCGTCGGGAAGATAAATTGGGTCGATGTCCGAGACTTCCGCAAGGCGGGTTAGCTGCCTTATTTTGCGTGACTGCAAGTCCATCTCATAGATGTGGTAGGAGTCTTCAAAGGATTTGCGCATGGAAAATAGAATGCGCGAGGCGTCGTACGAGGCTTCGACATCGCGTATTATGCCTTTGGGAAGTTCGAGCAGCATAGTTTGCGACGGATTCCCTTTTGCGTCGAAATCGATTTTAAGAAGCCGCGAGCCGCTTTTTGCGAGTTTATGCCAGGAATTTTGGTTAATTTCCCCCCTTTGGAAAATATTGGCGGTATTGTGGTGGTCTACGGGATATTGAGTTCTGAGTACGCATACGATAGATTTACCAGCAAGAGGTTTTGATTTTACAAATTCGGCTGCGAATGCGGAAAATGTAGAAACTAAAAACGCTACAAAGAAAAGTGGCAATTTAATATACATAACAAACAGATAAATTAACTATTGAATGCGGGCAAGTCAAAAAGAATACGGAATTGCTTGACATCGCGGCGCGCAAAACCAAGATTTAAAACTTTAAAAAGCTCAAGTGGTGAAATTGGTAGACACGTACGATTCAGGTTCGTATGCTTCACGGCATGAGGGTTCGAGTCCCTCCTTGAGCACCACTTTCAAGCCCGCTTAAGTAAACGCTTGGCGGGCTTCTTTGTCCCATAAATAAAGCATTCTCAGGCTTTGACGGGGCAACACCAAATGTTTGGAATAGGTTGATTTTTTAGATTTGTCTTTCATAGTTTCACCCCGCATTCTAATTGGACTATCAATCTATGATTTGCAAAGATTTAGAGTCGTAAGCCAGGCGTTTTGTTAATATTCCTGTTTCGCCGCCTTTTATATAGAGCGTAATTATTTGCTAAATGTGTCAGGGGTATTAGATAGATCCGCTTTTGTTTGCGAATAGATTTTTGAGAAGTTCTATGATGAAAATATCTGCACGCTTTGTAGTGCGGACTTATGTATTTATGTGGCAAAATAGAATTGCGCCATATGCGGGTTACAAGGCGAGATTTTTTACGGAAAATTTTTAAACAATAAAAAACTTAATATTCAAGAGGGAGCGCGTCCAAGTCTGCAGTACTCATAACAGGAGATTTCATGAGGCTATCGCTTTCGGAATTTGGCTGCTTTTTATAATAGGCTTTGCCAATTTGCCGCTTTATCATCTTGTACAGGCGGGTATAATATAAACTTTCGTCTGCGCCCGAAAGCATTTCATGGTCGCCAATTAAGCAAAACTTGGGATCGTATTGGCATGCAAAAACAAATCTGGCCGGGGCGTCTTGTATAAATATGCTACCGCGCACGAGTCCAATAAAGGCTATCCGGCTGCCAATATCCTGCAAAGTGCAGGCAATATCAATCTCTGGCTTGTAAAAGGCGGTTGCGTCGTACTGTTTGCGGTTTGCGTCGAATGCGTTTTTAGGGATTGGCAGGGATGGGGTTGCGCGCACATTTATTTTCAAATCTTCCGACAATTTAACGGCAATCGCCCCTGCCAAGGATTCTGGAAAGCCGTAGAATGGAAAGATATAAATATCGGCTACGCCTTCAGGGGCGCGCTGCGTGGAGCTTAGATTTTCATTCAGATTTATTCTTGGGCCTCCGACTATTGCGCTGTTGATTTTTGGCATTATATAAATGCGAACCAATATTAGGACAGCCCCAAGAATAATAAATGCAAACGCGTATTTAAGGATTTGCTTCGCAAACCCCAAGAGCGATAGCAATATAAGTTCTGGAGCGTTTGGTTTCTGCGGGATATTGCCTGACTTGCTTAGGAAAACTTTAAAAGATGCCAATTCCCAGCGCGCGTATTCTATTTCCAGTTGGGTGCATATTCTAAAATCTAAGGAGACTCTTAACTCGCAATAAAGTGTATTATTTTCCTCCCTAATTACCGCTTCTCTTTCTACTTTCGCCGGATTGAAAGATATGATATTGCCGAGTTGTGAACCGGCCTTAAATACATATTCCGTATCGCCCTTGTAGGCAATCTTGTATCCTTGCCTTTCAAAAAAATAAATGGCTTCTTCTTTCCAGTTGTATTTGACCTCTCTGAGAGGCATGTTAAAATAATGTGATACTACAGAGTTAGAAGTCATTTTTTTATTAGGCGAAAATATATTTTGCGGGCTCGTTGGAAGGAGGCAACATCAAATATTATTGTGGCTTTTTGAGGACTTCCTTTAATTCTCCGGCTTTCCCATATGCATTTTGAGCTCAAATTTTTTTGGGGAAAAACGCAAATTCTTTAAAATTTGCCGCATTAAAATATATCTTTCCGTTTCCTGAAAGATAAAAAAAACGCCCCGGAAAGGGGCGTTATATAGGAGGATTTTTTCGCAGTATTTTGCAAGCGGGCACATTATTCTTCGGGTCCGCCGATTTCCCCAAGCTCCTCCAATTTATCTATATTTTGCGTCTCAAAATATCTGCGTATATTTTGGCTGTCTTTCATATTGTGCCGGACGATGATGCTGTATTTCATATAGATTACGTCTTCGGCGATATTTGTGCACAGGTCCGCTATCCGCTCAAAGGCTTTTGAGATTAGCAGATAATTTATCTCGGTCATGGCTGAATTTATATCTTCGCTTATCGCCTTGCCTACGTTTAGATAGCAATCCCGATTTTCGTCGTCTATTATCTTGTCGTCCTCGCACACTTGCAACGCGAGAAATTCGTCCTCCCGTATGAAAGCGTCGAGGCTGTCTTTTAGCATCTTTATTGTCTGCCGCGATATCATGTCGAGATTGAACGGTATTTGCCCTATCGGGCGTTCCTTTATAAAGCGTATGCGCTTTACTATGTTGCAGGCCATGTCGCCTATATGTTCAAGCTCGTTGTTTATTTTTAAAACTGTGATTACAAATCGAAGGTCGCTCGCGACAGGCTGGTGCAGGGCGAGAATTTTTAGGCACTCCTCCTCTGTATCAACCTCCATTTTATCAATGTGCGCGTCTTCTCCCACAACCTTGTTCGCGCCGTCTTCCGACAATTCCCCTATCGCGTTGACGCTCCTTGCGACGTTTTCCTCGACGGCGACCGCCACGCGCAAAATGCGCGATTTCAGGTTTTCCAGATCTTTTCTCAAATGCAGGTTCATATTAGCCAAATCTCCCGGTTATGTAGTCGTTTGTAGATTTTTGTTTGGGGTGCGTAAATATGTCTTTCGTAGCCCCAAATTCTATAAGATTGCCCTCGTAAAAGAACGCGGTGTAGTCGGACACGCGCGATGCCTGCTGCATATTGTGGGTGACTATCGCTATCGTGTATTCTCCCGAAAGCTCGCCTATCAAGTCTTCTATCCTCGATGTCGATTTCGGGTCGAGCGCGCTGCACGGCTCGTCCATAAGCAAAACTTCCGGCTTTATTGCAAGCGCCCTTGCAATGCACAGGCGCTGCTGTTGCCCGCCTGACATTCCCATGGCGTTTTGCTGGAGCCTGTCTTTTACTTCGTCCCACAGCGCCGCCTTTCTCAAAGACGATTCCACAATTTCGTCCAGCTCGTTTTTTGGGCATCTTCCCTTTACCCTCACTCCGTACGCGACATTGTCGTATATGCTTTTCGGAAATGGATTGGGGCGCTGAAAAACCATGCCTACTCTGCGCCTAAGCTCAACTATGTCGAGGTTCTTTCGGTATATGTCTATGCCGTCGAGCGCTAGCAGCCCCTCTGTGCGGCACCCATCTACGAGGTCGTTCATTCTGTTTAGACAGCGCAAGAAAGTGCTCTTGCCGCAGCCGCTCGGCCCGATTATCGCAGTCACTTTTTTGCGCACGAAGCCCATGCTTACGCTTTTTACGGCGTGAAAATTCCCGTAGTAAACCGAGAAATCTTTTGCCACAACAATGTCTTCCTCCACAATGTTGGATTTCTTAGCTTCGGAGATTGCCGTCTCAGGATATGTTAGAGTTGTCATATTAGTGTTTTGCTCTGTTTTGGAGTCTCGCCCTTATTACTATCGCGATTGCGTTTAGCAAAAGGACTATGCCTATAAGGGTTAATACCATTCCGTATTGCACGTGCGAAACCCTCTCCGCCATTTCGTGCTCGGAACAAATATTATAGATGTTCCACGGCAGGGCGGGGGTCGGCTGCGTAAAAATTTCCGAAATCGCGAGGGCGGCTCCGGTGCTTGTCGCGGCGGTAAATATTATCGGGGCGGTTTCTCCGGCGGCTCTGCCCATGGAAATTATTATTCCGGTGAGCATCGAGGGCAGCGCCGCCGGAAGAATCACTGTCCGTATTGCCTTCCACTTGTTGGCGCCGAGGCTGAGCGCGGCTTCCCTGTAAGAATTTGGAACCGCTTTTAGAGATTCCTCGCAGCTTCTTATGATTGTGGGGAGTATCAAAAGCGCCAATGTTATGCAGCCAGCCAACACGCTTTTGCCTTCGGAAATTTTTACGGTGTTTATCAAAAACGCCAATCCGAAAAGCCCGAATACTATCGACGGAACACCCGCGAGCGTTCCAACGCATATTCTTAAAAACTCCACCGACTTCCCTCCCTTCGAGTATTCCGAAAAATATATGGAGGCGGCTATGCCGAGCGGCGCGGCTATTATCATTGAACCGAGCGTTAGGTAAAAAGTGCCCAATATCATCGGCCATATTCCTCCGAATATGTTTGAGTCGAAAGGCTCGTCGAAGAAAAATCCCCAGTATGCGGTCATGTGCGGCTGCAACATCGCGTCGAAATTTTCTTCTATATATTTGGCCATTTCCCCGACTTTCGTCCCTTTAAAAAATTCCTCAGTCTTTACGCGCTTGATGTATTCCGCGCCGCCGCCGTCTTTCGCCTTTACGCTTATTGTAAGGACGCTGTCTTCCAGCGCGGCCCTTGCCATATCCATTCGAGTCTGTCCGTATTTTTGCCTCAGCAGATTGACGGCGTCCTTCGACTTTATGTCCGGCTGCCCAAGAAGCTCCACTACGCCCTCTTTGAAGGTTTTGTACGCTGCATTCTGTTCGTCGAGCTCCGAAACGACTTCGTCTATATGCTTTTTTACCCCGGCGTTGACATTTCTTCTTATCAGGCTTTTTTGCATGAAATTCAGTTTCTTTATTGAATTTAAATAGGCAACCTCGCGGCGTACTGCGTCTGACAGCCTCTCGTCTTGCCCTTTCAAAACCTTTATAAGCGCAAAGGATGTTCCGTCTTTCTTTGCGTCGGAGGAGGCTTTGTCGACTTCGCCGATATACTCCGCCCATATCTTTTCGGATATTTGCGCTATGCGCTTTCCGCGTTCGCTTCCTTTGAGTTCAAGGCTTGAAAGCAGTTCCTGGGAATGTTTTTTCATGCTCTCAAAGGCCGCGTCGAACGCCGTGTTTATTTTTGTCTCAAACGCCGTGTTTGAGGGGCTTTCGTAATTGCCCATCATTTCATAGAGCGGCGCCCGGGCCTCGTTCGAGAGCTTTATGCGCTCCTCGTCGGATTTTGTCGGGGACCTTCCGAGATTTTCTATGAGAAATTTTTCATGCTCCACAGTCGCGTTGAAAATGACCGCCCCGACGCCGCGGTACACTATCGGCGCAAGAAACGTCAATATCGCAAGCGCAATCACCGCGAGGGAGGCGTACGCGACGTACGTGAACGATTTGTCCAATATTTTTCTGTATGCAGTTTTCATTTCCGTTTCACATGCAAGCCGGAGCCAATCCATTGGCTGCAAGCATTCAGCAGAAGCCCGCCTATCAGCAGGCAGAGGCTCATTGCAAACAGCACATGGTAGCGCTGCGACCCTGTGCTTTGGTCGGCTTCGCCCATTTCTCCCGCGATTGTCGCGGTGAGGGTTCTGACCGGCTCGAGAAAATTGTAAAAGGGCTCGGGGATTTTTAGCGCATTGCCGCTCGCCATCCAAACAACCATTGTTTCCCCGACTACCCTCATAAGTCCGAGTATCACAGCCACCGCTATTCCGCTTTTTGCGCACGGCAGCACAACTTTAAAAATAGTCTCAAAGCGCGTGGCTCCGAGCGCGAGCGAGCCTTCGCGCATATCCCTCCCAACGGCCGCGAGCGCGTCTTGGGATATGCTTATGATTGTGGGAAGCGCCATTATCGCAAGGACTATCGAGGCGTTTAGGGCGTTTGTGCCGCTTGAAACCTCAATACCGAGCGCGCTCTTTGCCGCTATGCACACGGCGCCCGCAAAAAGTACAATCGCTATCGCCAACGGCACGAATTTCGGGCCTTTCCCCATGAATATTTTTTCGTGCAAAAGCTCTCCGACCGGGAATGCCGCTATAATCGCCATGGGGATGCCTATGACGGCTATTGTGGCTGCAATTAAGGCGCCGCCGTGGTTTTGAAGCACCGGGGCAAAGACTACAATCGCAAAAAAACCGTATGCCACAGACGGGATTGCCGCAAGCAGCTCTACAATCGGCTTAAAAATCTTGGATACGCTTGCGCCTACAATCTCGTTTAGGCATATTGCAGTTGTGATGCCAAGCGGAATTGCAACCGCGCACGAGCCTATTGTCACCATCGCGGTTCCAAAAAATATTGCGAGCGCCCCGAAGTGCGGGTCGGCCTGCGACGGGCTCCAATCCGTGCTTGTGAAAAATTCGCAGGTTCTGCCGAGATCAGAGAAGAACGGAAGCGCCTCAACCGTTATAAAAAATATTATGAAGACTACCGCTATAGTCGGAATCGCGGTTATGCAAAAGAGCAGGCTCCGCCCAAATTTGTCCAGAAACGCTTTCAGCGCGCTATTGCGCCTGTCGAGAATAAGGGAGTTTTTTTTCGGACTCATCTTATGTTTTCTATTTGCCGCGTGGGGATATTCCGCCCGGCTTGTTTTTGATTTAAAATTCGCCCGCATATTAATAAAGCATTGTTAGGCGAATATCGTTTGGCTGTTAGAATTTTGTTAGATTTGCGCCGCAACTCGCGCTCCGCTTTTATGTACTCGCGCCCTCTTTACAGCCTCAGATAACAATTCCCGAGAAATCAGGCGGCGCTCAGGCGCAAAAAAAAAGCCCGCTAAGCGGGCCTTTCTTTTTGCGCAAACTTTATTATTCGCAGACGGGTATGTATCCGAGGTCCGATATTATCTCGCGCCCCTCGCCGCTCAAATGAAGTGTGACGAAATTAAATATGTCGCCCCCCATTTTCGGGTATCCGTTTGTGAACATAAAAAGCGGCCTTGCAATTGGGTATTTGCCGCTTGTGATGCTCTTTGGGTTTGGCAGTATGCCCTCGATGGAAAGCGGCTTTACGGTGTCGTCGACAAATCCGAGGCCGACGTACGCGATGGCGTCTTTTGTCGTGTTCACGCGGGTTCTCGCTTGGCCGTTGGAGCCTACGTATTCGGCGTCCTTGACAATCTTCGCCTTTTTGAGGACGAGCTCGTTGAACGTCTCGTAAGTTCCGCTGTTTGTGTCGCGCGATACGACGACAATCTTTGCGTCGTCGCCGCCAAGCTGTTTCCAGTTTGTGATTTTACCCGTGTATATGGCGGCTATGTCGGACATTGTGAGGGAGCGGATTTTATTTTTCGGGTTTACGATTACGGCAAGCCCGTCGAATGCCACGACGTGCGCAACGGGAAGAACTCCGTTTGCCACGCAGCTTTTAAACTCCGAGTCCTTCATGAATCGCGAGAGGTTCGCGATGTTGCACGCCTTGTTTATGAGGCTCTTGACGCCGTTCCCGCTGCCGGATTCGCTGATTGTTATGTTTACGTCCGGGTGGCTTTCCTTGTAAAATTCGGCAAATGCCTTTGCTATTGGGCCGACTGTCGTCGAGCCGTCTATAATTATGTTTTCTCCGGCGAGGGCGCTTTGCGCCGGGCCGAGCATTAGGGCGGCAAATATTGTAGCCGCTATTTTCAGTGCGATATTTTTCATTTTTTTTCCTTATGTTTTGCTTTTAAAACAATACTTGCATTTGGGCTCTCACCGCGTTTGCGACCGCGCTTTGCACAGCCGAGGAGTCCGTCGGGGAGCCTTCGAGCTTGGCGTATTCGTAGCCTATTTGGAATTTGAGGGCGTTGCCGTTTATGTACCAGTTTAGGCCCGCGTAAATGCTTTGGCCGCGGTCGAAACTCGTATCGGCATAGGCGTTGCGGACTCCGTCGCTAACTTTTATTCCTCTGCCGTCTGTGTCTATCCAGCTGTACCTAACTGTCGGGGCGATGGCGCCGAATTCGCCGATGTCGAATTTATATTCTATGCCGACGTTTACTCCCATTGGGGTCGCGTCCTGCGTGTAATTGTTCTTGGCGTCCTCCATGTTGGCCATCAAGAATTCGCTCCAAAGGCTGAATCCGTAGGCGGAGAGTTTTACGTAGGGGTTGAGCCCTATTATATAGCCTCCGTGCTCGCCCGCCGTTCCCGCGACGTTTGTGTCGTTTGTGTATGCGGCGTTTACGCCAGCCTGGAACGACACTGCGTCCGCAATCTTTCCGGAATAGGAGACGTTTGCCGCGTAGAGCAGGCCGTCCTGCGCGCCGTCGGGAATCGAGGAGGGATTGTTGCTGTAGGAGTTTGTGATAGACAGACCGTATTGAAGGCCGTCAACCGGCGTTTCGCCCTCCCAGTAAAGCCCCGTGTGGCGCCCTCCAAGTCCGAGCCTTCTTCCGTTGTTGCCTTCGGAAAAATAGCGGGAGGCAAGCGAGCGCTCTATGCTCAGAAGCTTCGATGCCGACGTGTATTCCTCAAGATTGAACTTTATTTTTTTATAGCCAATGTCGGCGGTTCCGCTTAGAAATTCACCGTCGTACTCCTTGGAGATGTACGCGTATTCCAGATAGTTTGCGTCAGACCTGCAAAAGTCGGCGATTACGGTTGCGGACCAGCCAGAGCCGAGATCTGCGTTCATTCCGAGAAATATTCTGCGCATGAGGAAATCGCTCTTTGTGCCGAGCTCGTTCTTTACTCCGCCCACAGTTTCGTCGGTTGTTATGTTTTCGTATTGCGTTTGGACTCTGCCGATTAGCTTGACTGATTTAGTCGTCTTTTCCTTCGGGGATACCATCACCGATTTCTTGGAGACCGCGTCGGCCTCCTGCCTCGTAATGACGCCCTTTGATACCAACAGGTCCAGCGTTGCCTTGTCTTGGCCGTAAGATACTGCGGAAGATATTCCGAGAATCGCGGCGATTAGTGCCAATGTGGATTTATATTTCATATTATTGTTTATGGTTCTATGCCGATTTTTTTCCCAATCGACGCCGCGTATCTTCACATAAAAATATTTTATTTCGATTAGCTCTCCGTTTGGTTTGGAATAGTTTTGTCCGCATTTATATCCGATTTTTGTTAGCCCATTGCAAAGCCCCCGTTAGAAGTTTGTTAGGGTGAAAATCTTTGTTGACCTCCGCAAATTAAAATCCCACTTTTGGGCAAGTTATAAAAAAAATATGATAATAACATCGTCCGCAAAAGGGTTGTTTTACAAGCTGTTTTCGGGCACAGTTGTGCTTGGAATCGCAATAATATCGGCGTGCGCATTTGTGTCGTACTCCATAATCGACAAGGCGTATATCAAAAACGTCCAGAGGACGCTTTCTGACTCGGCAGACTTCGTCTCAAAGCTCCTGTCGGAAAATATGCCGAAAGAGGAGCTCCATAGAATATGCCAGTCGTACTCTAAAAACGCCGGCATAAGGACAACGATAGTCGGCTCCAATGGGGAGGTCCTTCTCGATACGGATTTCGACGAGGCAAACATGTCAAACCACTCCGCCCGCAGGGAAATTTCCTCGGCGTTTTTCGGAGAGCGCAAATTTACAACCCGATACTCGGGCACTCTCAACAAGCAGATGATGTATATCGCAATACCCGCAGGAGAAAAAGTGGACGGCCAATACAGGTATTGCGTAAGGCAATCCATACCGATTTCAAACATCAACGACGTCGAAAACGTCATACTCGGGGAAATCGCCGTGTTTATGGCAATAGCGCTGGTATTCGCGTTTGCGCTCTCGTATATGCTTGCGCGAAAAATATCCTCTCCCATACGCCAGCTTACCGACATTGCCTCGAAATTGGCGAAGGAAAATTTTGAGGTCGCGATTCCTTCGTACGACATAGCCGAGGTCCAGACGCTCGCCAAAACTTTCGACGACATGGCAAAAGTCATAAGAGACAAGATACGCTCGCTCAAAAAGCGCAACCTTGAGCTCGACGAAATTTTCGCGAATATGGACGAAAGCGTTTTTATATGCTCCAAAGACGGGCGCGTGCGCAGATTTAACCGCTCGTGCGCGGAGCTGTTTAATATCGACAAGGACATTGAATCCTTGGTGGCGGAGGCGGCTTTTAGAAACAGCGCCATATTGGCGGCAATAGACAAAGTTTTCGAGTCGGGCGCATGCGAAACCGAAATATGCATAGACTCCGACAAAACCTACCAGTTTGTGGGAAACGTCCTTCCGTACGAGTCCAAAACTCCGCGCGCACTAATCGTAATGCGCGACATCTCCATGCAGAAGAAAAACGAATCCCTGCGCAAGGAATTTGTCGCGAGCGTTTCGCACGAATTAAAAACCCCGATAACCTCTATAAAAATTGCGGCTGAAACAGTGCTGGAATCGTGCGAGGTTGGGGACAAACAGGCGGTCCACTTTTTGGAGGTCATATTGAGGGAATCGGAGAGAATGAACCTTTTGGTTAACGATATGCTGCTTCTTTCGAGGATTGAATTCAACCAGATGTTCGGCACCGAGACGTTTGAAAAGGTCGAGTTAAAGCCCCTCATATTCGAAGCCGTCGCAATCTACGAGGCGGAGGGCAAAAAGCGCGGCGACGAAATAACCGTAAAGTGCCCCGACGGTTTGTGCGTAAACGGAAGCTATACTCTGCTTCAGATGGCAGTCGGGAATTTGATATCGAACGCCATAAGCCACGCGGGCGACGGAGTAAAAATAGAAATAGAAGCAGCGGCCAAGGGCGACGGCGGGGCAGTGTTGACGGTTGCCGACAACGGGAAGGGCATACCGCCGGAGGATTTGCCGAGAGTATTTGAAAGATTTTACCGCGTGGACAAAGGCCGCGCGAGAAACAGCGGCGGCACGGGGCTCGGCTTGGCGATAGTAAAGCATATCGCAATGCTGCACGGCGGAAGCGCAAGCGCTCAAAGCGAGCTTGGTAAGGGAACAAAATTTACAATATCGCTATGACAAAAGAAAACATACTAATTGTCGAGGACGAAGACTCCATCGCAGAATTGATAGCCTTTAACCTTAAAAAGAACGGGTACGAAACGCGCCGCGTGGACTCCGGAGAAAAAGCAATGGATCTCCTGCTCGGCGGCTGGACGTGCGACTTAATTTTGCTCGACTTGATGCTCGCGGGAATGGACGGCCTCGATTTTTGCAGGAAGCTCAGGCAGACGGAGCGCTTTGCCCGGATACCTGTAATAATTTTAACGGCGCGCAGCGAGGAGTCGGACGTAGTAAGCGGGCTTGAATTCGGCGCAAACGACTACATAACAAAACCGTTTAGCCCGAGGATATTAATCGCGAGAATCAGGGCGCAGTTGCGCAACCGCAATCAGGAGGATACGAAGGCGGATTCGTTGGAGTACATCGGAATCAAACTCGACAGGACATTCCACGAAGTTTTGATAGACGGCAAGCCCGCAACTCTGACTGCAAACGAATTTTCCATACTCGATTTATTTATGTCTTCGCCCGGAAGAGTCTTTTCGCGCGACGCCATTATCACCGCCCTGCACGGCGACGGATACCCTGTGACAGACAGGGCAGTGGACGTATCAATCGTAAATCTCCGCAAAAAGCTCGGCGATAAGGCTGCTTACATAGAGACTGTCCGCGGGGTCGGCTACAAAATGAAAAAAATTTGATATTTTTTTTCTTAAAAATACTCAGGGCGCAGGTGAAATCGCAATATTGCCGCGGGATTTTTTGTCTTGCGGCTTTTTTTTGCGCGGGATTTTTTATGGGCATTGCGGTTCTTTTTGGGCGGAGATTTTTTTTCTTTATTTGCCAAAGTTGTCCAAAATGCGGCTGAGAGAAAAAATTGACGGCAGCCGCTTATTATCCTCTCTTTCTCCCAATGCCGCAATTTTTATAAGAATTGAATAAAACCCTACTTCCTAAAATTAAAATATATAAAAATTTTAAGGCAAAAAAAACGCGCGCCATAACGGCGCGCGCGCTTTTTTAACTTAAACCGGCTTATTAGAAGAGCGAATAGGAGACTGTAAAGCCAGCCATCACTATCGCCACCATGCTCATAAGCTTTATGAGAATGTTGAGGGAGGGGCCGGAAGTGTCCTTGAACGGGTCGCCGACAGTGTCGCCGATAACCGCAGCCTTGTGGGCGTCTGAACCCTTGCCACCGAAATTGCCCTGCTCAATGTACTTTTTGGCGTTGTCCCACGCGCCGCCGCTATTTGCCATAAATACGGCGAGGACAAACCCTGACGCGAGCGCTCCGCCGAGGAGCCCCAAAACGCCCGACACGCCGAGCAAGATGCCTGTGAGCACCGGCGCTATAACGGCGAGCAGCGACGGGAAGAGCATTTCCTTTTGCGCAGCTTTTGTCGAAATGGATACGCACCTTGCGTAGTCGGGCTCCGAAGTGCCTTGCATTATTCCGAGATTTTCGCGGAACTGGCGGCGGACTTCATTCACCATTTGATTGGCGGCGCGCCCGACGGCGTTCATTGTAAGCCCGCAGAAAAGGAAGGACATCATCGATCCTACAAACATTCCAAGCAGCACCTTCGGATTCATGAGGTTGACTTGGTACACATTCATAAAGTCAAGCAGGGTTGCGGTTTCGACGCCGCCAGAGACTTCCGTGAATTTCTGTATGGTTTCGCGCGCAAAGTCTGTCGCCTGCGGGGCGTCTTTGAGGCGGACGAGCCCTATGCGCAATTCTTCGACGTACGAAGCCAAAAGGGCAAGGGCGGTGAGTGCCGCAGAGCCGATGGCAAATCCCTTGCCGGTGGCCGCGGTTGTGTTGCCGAGCGAGTCGAGCATATCCGTGCGCTTGCGGACTTCTTTGCCGAGCCCAGCCATTTCGGCGTTGCCGCCGGCGTTGTCGGCTATCGGCCCGTAGGCGTCGGTCGCGAGCGT
Source organism: uncultured Opitutales bacterium (assembly GCA_900545715.1). Classification (GTDB taxonomy): domain Bacteria; phylum Verrucomicrobiota; class Verrucomicrobiia; order Opitutales; family Intestinicryptomonadaceae; genus Merdousia; species Merdousia gallistercoris. The sequence continues at coordinate 44,942 of URAJ01000003.1, read as the reverse complement.
TATGCCGAGCGTGGAGAGCATACCGACGGCCGCTATGCCTATACCGTAAAGCCCCCTGCTCATATCGGTGAGGTCGCCGCCCGAGGAGAATCCGTACGCGAGCGCAGTTCCTATTACTATCGCTATTACGGGATAGAATGTGGAAATCATGCCCGTTCCCATTCCGCCGATAATGACGGTCGCGGGGCCTGTCTTAGCCTGTTCGGCTATAAAGCGTGTCGGCTTATAGGCTTCCGACGTGAAGTATTCGGTGATTTTGCCGATGAAAATGCCGGTTCCCAACCCGACTATGATTGAGCCCCAGTTGCCGAGCCACCTGGGCATATCGAGCATGTATAGAATCAAGAAAGAGGCTATCGCGATTAGCACGGAGCTCGCGTTTACGCCCTTGCCAAGCGCGTTCAGCAGTTCTTTGCTGGAGGCGCCGGCCTTTACTCTTACAAAGTAAATGCCCACTATCGAAAGCACTACGCCGAGTGCGCCTATGAGCATCGGGGCGAGAATCGCCTTCATCTGGACTTCGGGAGTCGTCATATAAGCGGCGGCTCCAAGCGCGCTTGTCGCGAGTATCGAGCCGCAGTATGATTCGTAGAGGTCTGCGCCCATGCCGGCGACGTCTCCTACGTTGTCGCCTACGTTGTCGGCGATTGTCGCGGGGTTGCGCGGGTCGTCTTCCGGTATTCCGGCTTCGACTTTCCCGACGAGGTCTGCGCCCACGTCGGCCGCCTTTGTGAATATGCCGCCGCCAACGCGCGCAAAGAGCGCCTGCAAGCTCGCGCCCATGCCGAATGTCAGCATCGTTGTTGTAATAATTACCATTTTATGCGCATGGCTTGCGTCTTCGATAAAGAAGTTGAGCACCATAAACCATACGGAGATGTCGAGAAGCGCGAGCCCCACAACTACAAGCCCCATTACCGCGCCCGAGCGAAATGCTACGCGCAGGCCCTTGTCGAGGGAGTGGTTCGCCGCCCACGCCGAGCGGTTGGAGGCGTAAGTCGCGGTTTTCATTCCGAAGAATCCGGCCAAGCCCGAGAAAAATCCGCCGGTGATGAATGCGAAGGGCACCCAGTCGTTCTGCACTTTCAGGCCGTACGCCAAAAAGGCGAAAAACAGGGTTATGACGACGAATACAATCGCCACCACCTTGTATTGTTGGCGTAGATACGCGAGCGCCCCGCTGCGGACGTGTCCCGCGATTTTCCGCATTATGTCGGTGCCTTCCTCCTCCTTTTTCATTCCGGAGTAGAAATGCCAGGCGAAGGCAAGCGCTATTATTGATGCTATCGGGACAATCCAGAATACGGACGGGATTCCCCCGTCCGCGCCGACCGTCTGGGCTGTTCCCAAAAGCGATATTGTCGATGCGATATTCATATTTGTGCTCTCTTTTTATTATTGGATTCTGCGGATTTTAGGCCGTAAAATCTTAAAAAATTCGGCTTTTTTTTTCTTCGGGAAAAGAGGCTTTTCGGAGTCGAAAAATAAAAAGCCAATATTTTTTTCCAATCTTGCCAAGCGGCGATTGAAATTTCCAGTTTTTTTTTCAATATTTTACATTTACGCTTTTTGCGCCCGCGTTTTACATCTGAAAAATTGCGGCACGCGCGTTTTATATGTTTTATTGTGAAGCTTGCGGGGAGGTAAATTTTTTATTAAAAGCTCAGCAACCTTCTAAAGAAACGTGTGGGCGGGGATAGGCGCGCATCTCTATGCCAAGTCATTCTTGATTTTCCGGGATTTTACTGAGTAAAACATTTAAAATTTAGTTGCCCGAAAGCGCCAAGCAGGCATTATGGATAAAAATTATGAGTTCGTTTTTGAAAGCCGTAAGATTTGCGAGGGAAAAGCCGGCGGGTTGCACTGTCGCTTCCCTCATATCGCTTGCAATGATGCTTGGCGTGGTTGTCGCGGCGTTCTGGCTGTTTTTCGCGTTTATAGGTGTGCGCGCCTTCCGTGAAACTCTCGCCTCCTCTACGGGGTTCTACCCAATCTACGAAAACGCCTTCGTAAATGTTTTTACGGGGGAGTTTACCATCGACCGCCTGACTTTGTTCAACCCGCCGGCCTACGAAAGAATCTCCACAGACGGGCACCCCGAAGACGCCAAGCCTTTCGCAAAGATTAAAAACTTAAAAATGCGGGTTTCTCCGTTTTCCCTTTTAAGCGGTTCATTAAAGATTTCAGATTTCTGCGCGGAAGTCGAAATTTTGAACTGTTATAGAATAAACCGTTCAAACTACAATCTCGACGAGTTCGCGGAGGGTTTTGTCAAAATTGCGGAAATTATGCCGGATAGCTCAGGTGAAAAGATTATAAAAAATTTTTCCCTGAAAATCGACAGGGCCGAATACGAGGATACCTCCGTGCGCAAAAACGTCCTTATAATGCGCTCCACCGAGCCTTTTTATTTCTCCGACAGCGACGTCCCCGACACCAAAAGGCTGATTTCAAAAATAGAGGAGTCGCTCGGAAAATGCGGAATGTCTTTTGTGTCCTCAGGACTGGGAGCTTTTGAAAAAAATGAGAATATTGATTCTGGCAAGCGGTAAAGGAAGCAACGCGCGCGCCGTCATGCAGGCCGTAAAAGACGGGAAAATAGCGGCGGAAGTTTGCGCGCTGATTTCCGACGTAGAAAACGCGCCCGCTCTTGCGGTTGCCCGCGAATTTTCAGTGGAGCCGCGCTTTATAGACGCAGGGCGAAAAGGCGCGAGATTTTCGGCGGAGGGAGAAGCGGCATACTTGGAGGTTATGCGCTCATACTCGCCGGATCTCGTGGTATTGGCGGGCTTTATGCGGATTTTGCCGGATTCCATAGTAAGCGCATTTTTCGGCAAAATGATAAATCTGCACCCGAGCTTGCTGCCAATGTACAAGGGCAAAGACGCCATTAGGCGGGCTTTCGAGGCGGGCGAAACTCGCGGAGGCTGCACTGTCCATTTTGTGTCGTCCGACCTCGACGGCGGCAGAATTATAGCCCAAGAGCCGCTAGAAATTCTGCCGGGCGACAATTTTGAGGATTTTGAAAGGCGGGTCCACTCCGCCGAGTACCGCCTGCTTGTCGGCGTTGTATCGGATTTCGCAGAAGGCAAAATAAAAGCGCCGTAGAAAAATGCCCCTTAAAATAGAAAGATACAGCGGGAAAGGATTGAGCATGTTCCGCGCAAAGTATGTGGCGGAAAACTACGCGGCAATCCGCAGCGCAGATGAAGCGGTAGAGGCGCTCTCCGCCGCGCGCGCGTCGGGAAGGGGAGTCGCGTGTGTCGGGGGAGGGTCAAATATTTTTTTTGTTTCGCGAAAAGTGGAGTCGTTCGTACTGAAAAACGAGCTTCCGGAAATTATTGAATATCTTGGGGGCGACAAATTCAGAGTATCGTCGTCGGTGCCGATGATAAAACTCTTGCGAAAAATGCGCGAATTGGGGCGCGACTGCTTCTACTATTTGGCGAGCGCGCCGTGCCAGATAGGGGGCGCAGTTGCGATGAACGCTGGTTCCGGACCCAAAGAGGGTTTGTCGGTATCCGACTATATCGAAAGTGTTGAGGCGGCGGACGCAGACGGAATCCATACCTATTCAAAGGGCGGGCTAAATTTTGGATACCGGCACAGCGCTTTCCTCGATTGCGGCAACCGATTCATAACAAGCGCGGTATTTTCTTTTCCCAAAAAGGCCATCTCCGGCGATCCGATAGCGGAGCGCATTGCATGGGCAAAAGAAAACCAGGATTTGAGCGCCCCGAATTGCGGATCGCTCTGCTCGCGCTACGATGCGTACATTCTAAAAATAGTAAGGGCTTTATTTAGTTTCTTCCCTGCGGGACTAAGCAAAAAAAAATTAAACTGGGCGTATAACCGATCGGAGAATCCAGCGTGGCTGGCGTCAATGTTTAGACTCATAAAAATACTGCATTTTATAGCAGGCAAAGAGCTGAGGTTTGAGCTGCGCATAATGCGCTGATTTTTCCCGCCGCCGCCGTCCCGAAAACAAAAATTTTTTTAATATTCGCAGCTTGCGCGTATTGCATGATAATCTAATCCCCCCAAAAAAAGCCCCGCATTATCGGGGCTAATGTTAAAAATCTTTTAAGCTGCCAAAACTCGGATTGATTGCAAGATGCTTCGCAGCCTAAATAAAAATTTTGCGGGGCGTCGAATTTTTTTGCTTACGTTCGTCGCGCCCGCATTTTTGCGAAAGCAGTTAGTTGCTCTTTGCCTTCATCTGCTTCAAAGCGTCGGAGGCGGCGCCTCTAAGCAATTCGGCGTCTTTGTTTCCTATGCTCTCAGGCGTGAATTTTATGTCTTTGGGGTCTTTATCGAATAAAAATCCGTACCATACGCACGCCTGCAAATACTGGCCGCGGTTGCTAAGGTGAATCGAATCGTTTTTCATTTCAAGCTCGCCGGTCTTCGGATTTTTCTTCCAATAAAAATTTCCGACTATCGCGCCCGCGCACGACGGCAGATCGGGCGGAAGGAGAGCCTTGCGAATTTTGGCGTCGGTTGGCTTGTATGAATATGGCTGCCTTTCGCGCGCCAATTCAACGGCGTCACCCGAGGGAATCTGCCTAATGCCGAGTTTTTTGGCGGCCGCAGCGTACGCCTCCGAGAGCTTTTCGTACATTTGCCTTTGCGTTATCTTCCACTGGCCTTTCCCGAATCTGCCGTCGTCGCACCTGTAGGACCACGTTTGCTGTATGACTACCTCCGCTTGGGGAGCGTATTTTTTAACATAGTCGTACAGATATTGCGCGTACGGAAAATAGGAGTCCGCCACCCAGCTCAAATGGCTCGCCTGTTGGATTGTGACAATGTCCCACTGGCGGCTTTTCAAAATTTCTTTGAGCGTCATCTTATTGTTGCGGTACATTTTTACGTCTGGCGAAGCTTCCTCCTTCTCAACGTAGGACCAGTGCCTTTGCAACTCGCAGCCGCCGTGGTTCGCGCCTTCAAGCACAAGCTTTTCCCCCTCTGCCTTTGCAATTTTGGGAAGATAGCGGAAAACGCTTTCGGCAAAAGAGTTTCCTATCGTAAGCACTTTTAGGTCCTTTGCGTACGCTCCAAGCGTAAGCAAAACGACCGATATTATCGCAACGGTTATTTTTTTCATAATTGTTCCTTTATGTTTTTATAAAAGTCCGACAGGGCGGGAGGGTTCTGCATTTTTGAGTATTCCATAGCCGGTCGCGGGTGTATGCCAAGAAGCGCAGTAAGCATATATTGTGGAAAAAAGCCGCATTTGTATTTTTCCATTATTGGCGATGCGAATTTCGCGCTTGTCTCCGAGAGGGGCAGAGCGGCGTCCGCGCCGAAAATTGCACCCGCTAAAAGTTCTGTAGGGCAGTTGCCCGCGCCCTTGCCAAGCCCGCCGATTGTGGCGTCAACTACTCCCGCTCCCGCATCTATCGCCGCAAGCGAATTTGCAAAGGCGCATTGCAGATTGTTGTGGAAGTGGGCGCCGAATGTTTTTGCGCTTTGTGCGCATATGTCGGCGTACTCCGCAAAAATTTCACGCGTTTTGTTCGGGAGGAGTGTCCCGAAGCTGTCCATTAAATATATTGTGTCGATTTTAAGTCCGCAAAGACGGTTTAAGCATTTACGGCGCTCGGACTTCTCGAGCTCGGGAGAGGCCATCATGCAGGCTGAGGTTTTGTATCCGAGTTCTGAAAGCGCCTCGAGCGTCTCGGAAGCGGAGTCTATGTCTTTCGCGTAAAATGCGCATCTTGCTCGGGATATTATGCTTTCGCTTTTCGGCGGGATTTTTGAAATGTCGCATTTGCCGGCGTCCACGAGCGTGCAGAGCTCTACTTTGCAATCAAAACCTGAAAATACTTCCCTCAAATTCTTTTCTTCGCAAAACCTCCATTTGCCAAATTTTTCGGGTGAAAAGAATTTTTGTGAATTTCTGAATCCGACTTCAACGATTCCAATGCCCGCCGATTCACACGCCCTCAAAACCGCGCGGGCAAATTCGTCCGAGAAATTGCTGTCGTTTACAAGCCCCCCGTCGCGGAGGGTACAGTCGAGTATTTTTACCATATCAAAAAGTGTTTGTATCGTGAAATACTTATGCAATATACCAAAAAAATAAGCGCGATTGCAAATACAATCGCGCCGTGCAAAAATTTTTTAATTTATTTGCGCCTGCGGATTAATGCAAAACCAAGAGCCGCAATTCCGAGAAGCGCAGCTACAGTCGCAGGTTCCGGAACTGTGTAGGAAAGCACGAGGGAATTGTCATTCCACGCAAGTTCGGCAAGCGCGCCTTCTTCAAGGTTGCTGAGCTCAAAATTAGTCAGTGCGTTGTCTGTATCGAAGTTGATAAGATCTCCGCCGACTTCCAAAATCGTGTATTCGCCCGACTGGGTAAGCTCTTTAAAATTGAGGGATATTTTTGAATCGCCTATTTCAGCATTTTCAGTGACAATTATGGTGCCGCTGTCGTTGCCTAAGAGAATTTCACCGTTCGTGAGTACGAGCGTTTTTACGTTTACATCTCCTGTATTTTTAAACGAACCTCCGGCGAGGGTCAGATTGTTTGCAAATTGGCCGGTGATTGCGGACGTATCAATCTCAAAAAGTCCTTGGTTAACTGCGATTTTGTTAAAATGGTTTCTTAGACTTTTTACGACAAATTTTTGTGCGCCAACGCCGTTTTTGCTTATGTTAATATTGTCGTCTCCGGAGGAGATGCCAATATCGCCGCTCCACGAATAGTCTGCCGCGTTGTTGAGAGTGATGGTTCCCCCCCAATTAAAGGAAATGTAGTGTTTTGCCGTAACACCGCCGTCGGAGATGCCCCCGATTGTCATATTCCACATATTAAACGCAACTTGTGCGCCTTCCGCTCCGTTTGCAGCTTTCATTGTCACGGCGCCGGAGATATTTGTTCCCCCTTGTATTGTCAAGGAATCTATCGATTTGTTATTCGTGACATTTATGCCTCCGCTCAATGTGAAATTATTTTTATCAGGGTCAAAGGTAATTTTTTGCGCATTTATGCCGTCGGATATTATATTGACAGAATTTCCAACCCATTTTGCCCCTTCTGAAACGAGCGTAACATTCTGCGAATATCCACTATTTGAAATATTTATATTATTAAAGCCTACGTCCTTATCGACAATAGTTGCCTTGAAAACATTTGCAGAATTGCCTCCATTGCCGACAGTTATATTTATATCCCCCAAATTGAGTCCGCCTGTAATTGTAGAATTTACCGCAGCTTCCGCTGTGCCGTCTATTGCGAGGTTGGCATTGTCGAGGGAGCTTCCATCGGGGCTCCAAATGGAAGTATCGGACCACTCAAATTCGGTTGGCAATATCCCGTCATTAGTTTTTAAAGTTAAGTCGTCCGCCATAGCGCATGTAGCAAATACGAAGAGGGCGGGTATGATTGTGTGCTGTACTTTCATTTTTGTTTTTAGGTGTAAAACGGCAAAAACTGTAGATTAGCCAAGTTTTTTTGGGTAAATTATAAAAAAATGAATTTGTTTGCAACTTTGCGATTCCGCGGTACTCCAAAAATACATGAATATAGGTTTAGTTCTAGAAGGGGGCGGCATGAGGGGCGTATTTACAGCCGGCGTCACGGACTGCTTTCTGGATAATAAGATTTTCTTCCCATATGTGATAGGGGTCTCTGCGGGCGCGTCAAACGGATTGTCATACGCTTCACGTCAGAGGGGCAGGGCGAGAAAATGCGATATAGAAATACTTTCCGAGCGGAATTATATCGGGCTTAGATATCTCATAACAAGCGGCTGCATAATGGATTACGATTTTCTATTCGACGAATTGCCAAAGAAGCGCTTGCCGTACGATATGCAAGCTTATTTGAAGTCGGGCCGCTATGTAATGGTGGCGACAAGTTGCGCAACCGGAAAGCCCGTTTATTTCGATACCCCCACAGATTTCGACGATTTGCTTTTAAAATGCAAGGCATCGTGTAGCCTTCCGTTCGTTTGCAGGACTGTCACAGTAGAGGGCGTTCCGATGCTCGACGGCGGGATTTCGGATCCGCTTCCGGTCGAGCGCGCAAAAGAGGACGGATATGCCAAGCGGGTAGTTGTATTGACGCGGAATCTTGGATACAGAAAAAACGAAAAATTTTCCCGCGTCCCGCCCTTTATCTATCCAAAATTTCCTAAATTGCGCGAGGCTCTTTCAACTAAAAATGCGCGGTACAACAGGGAACTGGCGCATATCGAGGAACTCGAAAGGGCTGGGGAGATAGTTGTAATACGGCCTAAAAATCCGCTGCGCGTCAACAGGCTCGAACGCTCGCCAAAGCGCCTCGACGATCTTTATCGTGAGGGCTATGAGTGTGCGGAAAGCTCGCTTGCTGCAATCCGCGCGCTCGCCAAAAGAGATTTTTAAAAATATTCTTTTTGCACAGCGCGCCATTCCTATAAAAATTTTTCCGCAGTATATTTAATTCTCAAACTTCATTTGATAAATAAAAATCTTTTTATACCGCAACAGCGCGCGTTTCTAAGTATTTTCGTTTTCAGCGGTGGCAGCTTGAATTGTACAGGTATTTCCGCATATTTTCTTAACTAAAACGGCAACAATAAAATGATTTCTTAAAAGAAAGGATATATTTTTTCTTTTTTTTGTTTGGTATATAAAACAAAGGTGCTCTTATAAAAAAAATCGTTGACTTGTTTTTAACGTTTGCAAAACTCCATTTTATATTGCAAATTTTTTACGGCTAAATCCAACACCCACACCGCTTATGAAAATGAAAAAATTTTTAAATTCGCCCGAAAATATTACTGACGAAGTCCTCGAAGGTCTCGCGGGCGCTTATCCCGATAAAATTAAAATTGAAAACGGAAGAATCGTAGTCCGCGCCACACCAAAATCAAAAGACAAGGTTGCCGTGATAACCATGGGGGGCTCGGGGCACGAACCGGCTCTTAGCGGATTTGTGGGCGAGGGAATGCTCGATGCGAGCGTCGCGGGCGACATTTTCGCAGCGCCAAATGCCGTTTCTGTTCTTGCGGCGCTTAAAATGTTTAAGGATTACGCGGGGATTCTGCTTGTGGTGCTAAACCACGCGGGAGACGTAATGAGCGCGAATATGGCGCTTAAAATGGCGGCGCGCGAAAAAATAAACGTGAAGTCGATTCTCGTAGCCGACGACATCTCCGCGGGGCTCGACGCGCCCAAGTCGGAGCGCAGGGGGCTTGCGGGTTGCATTCCGCTTATAAAAGTTGCGGGGGCGGCGGCGGAGTCGGGCATGGGGCTCGACGAAGTCCTTGCGGTTGCGGAAAAGTTTAACGGGAGAATCGCTACCCTCGCCGTTGCGATGAGCGGCTGTACCCACCCGCAGACCGGCCAGCCGATAACCGAGCTCGGCGACGACGAAATGGAAATAGGCATGGGCCAGCATGGCGAAGGCGGCGGCGGAAGAGGCAAAATCCTTACTGCCGACGAAACTGCTGAAATTATGTTCGGGGAACTCTCAAAGGCAGTGTCTTTGAAGGAGGGGGAATCGCTCTTTATTATTATAAACGGAGTCGGGGCAACGACCCCAATGGAGCTTGCGATAGTATTCCGCGCGGCGAAAAAGTGCGCTGAAAAGATTGGCGCAAAAGTCGTGGGCGGAATTATCGACGAAATTCTTACTGTGCAGGAAATGGCGGGATTTCAGATGATTGTTTGCGTTCTTGACGAGCAGTCGGCGCGCCTGATAAAAGCGCGCTCCAACGCGCCTTACTGGACTTGCTTAGGAGAGTAGCTGCTATGGATTTGACGCTTCAAAAATTAAGGGAAATGTTTGCCGGGGCTGCCTCGGATATATCTGCAAACGAGCAGTACCTTTGCTCTCTCGACTCGGTTTGCGGCGACGGCGACCATGGCGTTGCAATCCGCGGTGCGATATGCGCGGCTTCCGACGCCCTGAAATCTGCCTCCAACCTAAAAGACGCGCTTTACGATGCCGGAATGGCCGCTATGGCGAACTCCAACGGCTCGACAAGCACCATTTACGGAACGCTTCTTATGGGGCTTTCGGACGGGATTGAAGACGGCGCGGAATCCGTGCCGACGGCGGGTGTTGCCGCCGCGTTTGAATCGGCTCTCGCGTCGATGAGGGAGGTCGTCAAGGGGGACGTCGGCGACAAGACTTGCTTCGACGCCCTGATACCGGCGGTTCGCGCAATGGGCGGGAAGTCGGACGTAGCGGAGCTTTTTGAGGCGGCGGCTTCGGCGGCAGAGGAGGGCGCGAGAAGCACCGAGCAGCTGAGGGCAAAATTCGGAAGGGCGCGCAATCTCGGAGAAAAGTCCGTAGGTACGCTCGACCCGGGCGCGGTATCGTGCGCAATGATTTTTGCGGCGTTTGCAGGCGCGTTTTCAAAATAAATTTAACAGGGGAAAATCTTATGCCGGATATGGAAGGAAATATTGAGGCCAATAATTTTAACGCTGAAGTGGCGTCCAAAAATACGGGGGCGTTCTTCTTAAAAGGGCTCGGAAATGCTGATTGGGGCATAAAAGCGCGAATGGCGTCGATTTTTAACCCCAAAAGCGGCAACACAGTCATGCTCGCCTTCGACCACGGATATATAATGGGGCCGACGAGCGGCTTGGAGCGCATGGACATATCCATCGTCCCTCTCGTAAAATCCGCCGACTGCATAATGTGCACGCGCGGGGCGCTCAGAAGCGTGATTCCGCCGGAGTCGCGCGTGCCGCTCGCCCTGCGTTTTAGCGCGGGCTCTACCATTCTTACAGAGCTCAACAACGAGTGCGTCATGTCGATAGAGGAGGCCGTGCGCCTCAACGCTTCGGCAATCGCCCCGATGGTCGCAATCGGCAGCGAGTTCGAGGCCAAAACAATAGAGAATCTCACAAAGTGCGTTGATTTGTCTTCGAGGTATTCAATACCGACCCTCGGAGTCACTGCTGTCGGCAAGAATCTCGTGCGGGACGCCCGGTATCTGGGGCTCGCGACGCGCGTTTGCGCGGAAAACGGCGCAAATTTTGTCAAAACCTACTATTGCGAAGAGGGCTTTGAGAAGGTAGTTGCGGGCTGTCCCGTTCCGATTGTGATTGCGGGCGGCAAGAAGCTTCCTGAAAACGAGGCTCTCGAACTCGCATACAAGGCAATATCAAGCGGCGCGCGGGGTGTCGATATGGGGCGCAATATCTTCCAGGCGGAAAATCCCGCGGCAATGTTGGAGGCTGTAAAGGGCGTTGTGCACGGCGGCTTAAAACCTGCCGAGGCGTTTGACATGTATAAAACTTTATCGAATAAATAAGATTTTTTAAGGAGGGAAAAATATGAAAAAGCTTTTGTTTATTCTGACGGCCTGCGTCGCGTTGGCGGCCGCCACCCGGGCGGAGTCCGCATCGTACGAAAAGGGGTCTTCCTTTGCCGACGCCGTTGCAAAAAACGCGCCAAAGTGCAGGGAAATAAAAGCCAAAGACGCGGCGGCCTTTGCCAAAGACTTCAAGGTATCCGACGTCTATGCCTCCTTCGCATTTCAAAATTGGTTCAAGCGCGAGATAAAACTCACCGACCCCACTCAAAACCCCGTAAACCTTAAAACCGCCTTCGACGGGGAGTATGTCTGGAAGAAACTCGACTTCAAATTCGGGCAGAGTTTTGATTTGCAAATATGCAATCCGCGGTATTTCTCAAATTGCATATTTTTCGTGTACTTTACAATAGACGCCGCGCGCGACGCGAAAGTCCCCCTCACAATTTCAAGCGGCGGAAAGTGCGAGCTCTTTGTCAATTCAAAGCCGGTCGCGACGCTTGACGCGTACGACAACTCAAAAAGCAGGGGATATTTCGACCGCCCTTCTGCGACCCCGTTCAACGGCGAAAGCCGCACGACCGACTTCAATAAATTGGAACTGAGCCTGAAAAAGGGCGAAAACAAAATCGTCCTAAAATACTTTGTGTCCGTCGAGAAACAGCCCGTGCTTTTGTACATGTCTTTCTCCGACGATCCCGCGCTTGATGTAGCAAAAAAAATCGCGAAGGACTATCCGTATGTATCCGGCGAGATTTTCAGGGCGGGAGCCAACCGCCAGCTGTTGCCGTCGCTGCTGTCGGTTTCCGACAACCGCTCAATTTTAAAAGATCCCCTTTCCATGGCGCTCGAACGCTCGCTATTCTCCGCCGGAAAATTTGAAAAACGCCTCGAAAAAATTATGGGAGACCCGTCAGCGGACGCCGAGCGCGTAAAGCTGTTGGAGGATATGATTGAAACAAGGCGCGTTGAAAATGAGCTCGGGTACGATGTCGCAAACGTGCGCGCGGCAATGGAGGACATGAAAAAATCCTTCCCCGACTACGCAGGAGATTTCTCAAAACTCGCCGAGTGGGAGAAAAAAATCCCCTCCATAAAAGCGGGGCTTTTCAAAAACGACGCGAATGCGAAAGCCCAAGCCGCCGAATTTAAAAAATTTGCCGCCCAGTCGCTTTTGGCCAATCCTCTCCTTAAAAAGCACCCGAAGTGGGCGTACATATTCCGCCCGTGGGGAACGCGGGGCATGGGGCTTCCGCAAAATTGGCAGGGGAATACGTCGCTCACAAGTGCCGGATGGCACAAGGGCAAGATAAAGTCCCAAGATTTTAAGGACGAACTGTGGATTACCGACGACATCTCCAAGCCCGGAGCCGGAAAGCTCGCGCTCGCGCCCAACAGCGCAGTTGCCGACATAGATGTTTCGTACGACGGCACAAAAATACTGTATTCCACAGTGGACGACAAAGTCTGCTGGCAGCTCGACGAATTCGACGTAGCAACGCAAAAAACGCGCAAAATTTCTCCGCGCCTTTACGACGATATAGACGTCTACGACGGCGCGTATACTCCCGACGGAAAAATAATATTCTGCTCCACTGCAACCCATGTTGGAGTGCCGTGCGTCGAAGGAACAGACTGGGTTGCAAACCTCTATTCCATGGACCCCAACGCCGGCTCCGAAAAAGAAATCGACGAGTCGATACGCCAGCTCACATTCGAACAGGATGCCGACTGGACTCCGACTATGCTCGAAAACGGGCGCGTCCTCTACACCCGCTGGGAATATACGGACAACTCGCACTATTTTTCGCGCATACTCATGCACATGAATCCCGACGGAACCGCGCAGTCGTCATTCTACGGATCGACGAGCTACTGGCCTAACTCGCTTTTCTATTGCCGCCAAATTCCGGGAGACCCAAACAAGTTTGTCGGCATAGTTTCCGGCCACCACGGCACTGCGCGCAAGGGCGAACTCCACCTCTTCGACGTCTCTAAGGGCACGATAGAGGATAGCGGCAGAGTCCATAAATACCCCTCTTACGGAAGGGAGTATAAAGCGGAAATAAAGGACAGGCTCGTCGATGGGAAATCGCCTTTGCTTCTGCATCCGTATCCGCTCTCGGAAAAGTATATTATGGCTTCCGTATTCGCGCACGGAGATTATCCGCAGGGTATTTACCTTGTCGATGCCTTCGACAACATGACTCTCATCGAAAGCACGAACAAAGGATACCTCTTTGAACCCGTCCCCGTCGAGCCGCGCAAGCTGCCCAACGAGATTATGGACAAGACCAACCCCGATATCGACTATGGATACGTTTTCCTCAACGACATATACCAGGGGCCCGGTTTGAAGGGTGTTCCGCGCGGAACGGTGAAGGCTCTTAGAATTTTTGAGTATTTTTATTGCTACCGCGAAATCGGAAGCCACGACATAATCGGCAACGAAGCATCGTGGGACGTAAAGCGCATCCACGGCACGGTTCCCGTCGAGCCCGACGGCTCTGCGATGTTCAAAGTACCCGCCAATAGGCCGATTGCCATTCAGCCGCTCGACGCCGAGGGCAAGGCGCTTGCGCTCATGCGCAGTTGGTTTACAGTTATGCCGGGCGAGACGCAAAGTTGCGTTGGCTGCCACGAGGGGCAGGGAATGACTCCATCGACGGCGCCCGCAATGGCCGCGAGAAAGCGCCCATCGGAAATAAAGCAGTTCATAGCGCCGGTGCGCGGATACTCCTTCGTTCGCGACGTCCAGCCAGTTCTCGACCAATATTGCGCGGGCTGCCACAATCCGGATACAAACGCGGACATTCCGAATTTGTCGCGCAAAAACCCCAAGATATGGAAAAACTTCCCGGAGTCGTATTTAAACCTCAGCAAGTTTGTGCGCCGCTCTGGCCCCGAAAGCAACCAGCGCCTGCTTTCGCCGCTCGAATTCCACGCGGACACGAGCGAACTTATCCAGATGCTTAAAAAGGGGCACAATGGCGTAAAGCTCGATCCCGAGTCGATGTCTGTTCTCATTACATGGGTGGATTTGAACGTGCCTTGCATAGGAACTTGGAAGGAAATATATCCCGAAGTGAAGTACAACGGCTACGAGCGCAGGAAGTTCTTCCTCGCAAAATACGCCAACCGCCACGACGACCCCAATGTGATAAATTACGACGGCGGCGTCAGGGAATTTGTAAAGCCCGGCGAGGCTCCGAAACATTCGCAGCCGGCCCCGAAAGCGGAAGGCTTCCCGTTCGATAAAGAAGAGGCGGGGCGGAAAATCGCCGCTGCCGGACTCCCGAAAGAAATCTTAGTCCCAATGAAAGATGGAGTTCAGATGCGCTTTACGCTCGTTCCCGCCGGTACTTTCGTAATGGGCTCAAACAGCGGCTTCTACGACGAGGGCCCAGCGAAAGTCGAAAAGGTCGAAAAACCGTTCTATATGGGGCAGTTTGAGGTAAGCAACGCCCAATATTCCCTGTTCGACAAATCGCACGATTCCGGCTTCCAGGACAGGCTGTGGAAAGACCATGTCAATCCCGGTTATCCTTCGAATCTTCCGGAGCAGAGCGTTGTGCGCGTATCTTGGAACGAGGCGCGCGACTTCTGCAAATGGCTGTCGGAAAAGGCTGGCATTGAGGTTTCGCTCCCCACCGAAAAACAGTGGGAATGGGCGGCCCGCGCGGGAAGCGCAGACGACTTTTGGTTCGGAAAAGTTGGCGACGATTTCGGAAACTATGAAAACCTTATGGATTTCAACGCGAAGAAATTTGCCGTAGGCGGCATAGATCCCCAGCCGAGAGTCCGCCCCGACAAGTTTATCGACAATATGCCCGCCGACAGGCATGTTGACGACGGAAACCTGCTTGCGGTAAAGAGCGGCTTGTACGCTCCAAACGCATTCGGATTGTATGACATGCAGGGCAATGTCGCGGAATGGACGCAGGACGACTACACCGAGACTCTCGGCGGAAAGAAAGTAGAGGATCGCAAGGTGGTGCGCGGCGGCTCGTGGCGCGACAGAATGAAGTTTGCGCGCGCGTCTTTAAGGCGCGAATACCGCCCGTGGCAGAAAGTCTACAATGTCGGCATTAGGCTTGTAATCAACGACGCACAAAAGGCTGCCAAAATGTTTAAGAAGGCAGACGCCCTACCGGAATACAAACCCAGGGACACAAAACCCCTGCCTTTGGATTTTCAAATTGTAAAAAGGTAATATTTATGAATAATAAATTCCATAAAATAAAGGCTATTGCAAGCGCGGCCATGGCGATTTGCGCGAGCGTTGCGGTTGTGTCGTGCGCAGGTTCTGCGGGTGGAAATAATTCTGCGGGATCTCAGGCGAAAATAGCCGGACAATGCAATTCTAATAAGGCTAAGAATAATATGAAACTTACGAAAGAAATGTTCTATAAAGACGGGAAATTCGATGAGGCTGCCGCAAAGAAAGCCTATATCGAAATGATGGAAAATCTCGGTTATCCGATAAGCGACAATTTGCGCGAAAATATGTGGGTGTCCGACTTCGCCCTTGGGGATTTCCCCGCGGTCGGCATGGGCGGAATTTTCTGGGCGCAAGAAAACGTGCACGGTGTTTTCGGCCACGAAATACTCCTGCTCCCCAACCAGATGCTCATAGAGCACTACCATGTGGCGGGCAATGGGCTGCCGGCTAAAAACGAATGCTGGCAGGCGCGCGCGGGAACTTCGTACTGCTTCGGCGAAAACGGAGAGGACGCATCGAAATATCCCGACGTAAAAGTTCCCGAAAGCCAGAAAAAATTTATTACCGTAAACAAAGTGTCGGTTGCCGATGCTAAAAAGGGCAATGTGGTATGGATGGGAAGAATAGGCGCAAGGCATTATCAGATTGCCGGTCCGGAAGGGGCGGTCGTCACAGAGTACGGAGCTTTCCATTCCAACGACAACAATAGGTACACAAATCCGTCCGTCGGATTCTAATTGTATTTTTCAGCGGAGGGCTGCCGGGTTGTAAAAATGCCGGCGGCCCTCATTGCAATTACATTTTTTTATGGGCAAAACACTGCTGAAGGCGGTTGTGCTCGCCGCAATTTGGCGCTTGTACGCGCGGTGTCTATGCGCTAAATTTCCGAATGTCTTACAATACCGCGGCGTTTGATGCCGGCTACCGCGTTAAAAATTTTGCAGTGTGGCAGGGAATAATATTTTGGGCATTATAGAGGTCATTTTTTTTGCGAGTTTTAGGTTTGGAGTGCGCCGAAATTTTGCCGTTTTTTTTATAAAATTTAAAAGCATAAAAGTAACTTAAAGGTAATTTTTCTGCAAAAGCCTTGCGGAAAGATTTTTTGTTGCGTGCGGCGAAAATCGGCAATTCGACAGGTTTGGTGACTGCGTTTATGCAGATTTGCTAAAAATGCGGCGCGCTGAAATGCCGCGTTTTTTTATTGACTAAAATGACGGCGATTTGATTTGTTGAGTTTGATATATATAACAAAAAATAGAGAATATTATTATGCAACACCCCGTAGTGGCAACAACTCACCAGAGATACCATATACCAAACTTAAAAAGGGCGCTCGAAGTATTTGAAGTGCTCGCAAAAAATACCGACGGGATTACTCTTTCTGAAATAGCCCGCATTACCGGATATTCCAAAAACAGCATATTTAGGATAATATGCACTCTCGAAGACTGCGGGTATGTCCTAAAAAATAAAGACCACCGCAAAATAAGAATGTCGCGCAAGCTGGCGGCTTTGGGATATGCGGCTTTTGGGGAGTCGAACATTGTTGAGCGCGCAATGGACGTTTTGAGGAAAATGCGCGACGATTTGGCGGAGACTGCGATGCTTGGTACAATGCTTGAGGAGGATTGCGTTTTGCTTGAGCAGGCTCCCGGCAGATACCCGTTTAAATTTCTCGGGGAAGTGGGAATGCGCATTTGTTTCAATGCTTCGGCTCCGGGAAAGGCAATGCTTGCGTTCTTGCCGAAAGAGGAGCTTGACAGGCGCATATCGGCGATGAAATTTAAAAAATTTAACCCGAGAACCATACTCGACAAAAAAAGCTTTTTGGCGGAGCTTGAAAAAGTAAGAGAAAAAGGCTATTCGGTGGATAACGGCGAAGAAATAGAGGGCGTAAATTGCGTTGGGGCCCCGATATTCGATGCCCACGGATACCCGATAGCGTCTATATGGATTACCGGACCCGGCGAACGCATTAAGGAAAGCCAATTCGATGAAATCGGCGCGAAGGTCCGCTCTTACGCCGACATAATTTCCGTGCGATTGGGGTACGGTTTGATATAGCGCATACGGCTGTATTCATTTGTTTTGCTATAACTTATTTTGTGCACTTCGCAAGCTGTATGGATTGCCAAGCTTGCGTAGATGCAAATCACAAAATATCCGAATAGAGGAAACTGGGTAGATGAATTACCTCTCTGTGTCGCCAAGAGAGGCAATGTGAATATAAAATTTCTGGCTGAAATATTTTTTTGTCTAAAAAAATTGTGCACTCGGAAGTTCGCAATGCGTCTCGGAATTTCGCAATGCGGAGGGCTTCTAAAATTTTTATGTCTGCCTTCTTGCGCTCGCAAAACGCTCAGATTGCAAGGCCGTTGCGGCCTGCCTGTGCGGCGTCGTTATATGGAAATCTTTTGAGTTTATTGCAGAACCTAATTTAATCGGCACTAAAACAATTCGCGTTCAGGCAAAATAGCGGCAGTTAGGCAGGCAAAAGAATCGATAAAATAACGGCAAAAAAGGAGGTTGCTTGAAATCATTTCTAAATAGCGGGCAAATGCAAATTAAATGTCCCGCTTGTGTCTTGCAAACGGAGAAAAAATGTATTTGATAAAACGGCAATGGAAAAAAGTCCCGACAGTTTTACGATAGCCCTATGCTATGATTTCGACGGCACGCTGTCGCCGACAAACATGCAGGAATACGCCTTCTTCCCAAAGCTT
Source organism: uncultured Opitutales bacterium (assembly GCA_900545715.1). Classification (GTDB taxonomy): domain Bacteria; phylum Verrucomicrobiota; class Verrucomicrobiia; order Opitutales; family Intestinicryptomonadaceae; genus Merdousia; species Merdousia gallistercoris. Next base: position 26,733 of record URAJ01000003.1, on the reverse strand, counting down.
CAAACTCCTCCGCAGGATTTTTGGGAGCGCACTTGCGCCCTCGCCCGCAAACAGGACGCCGACGACATCCTTGCGTACATGTACCTAATGTGCAAGGAGGCGCGCGAGGCGGACGTTAAAATAAGGCGCGAAGATTTTATGGAGTTTGGCAGGAGCGTAAAATTTTTCGACGGGCTCGTCTGCGAAGGCTCCGAAGACTGGTTTGAGCATATAAACGCCTTTGGGGCGCAATACGGGGCTGTGGTAAAACATTACATAATTTCCTCCGGCATACGGGAAATGATAGAGGGAACTGCAATAGCCTCAAAATTCGACAAAATATACGCGTCGAGCTTTATGTACGGCGCGGACGGAGCGGCGTTCTGGCCGTCGCTTGCCGTTAATTACACGACAAAAATGCAATTTCTATTCCGCATAAACAAAGGGATATTCAATATACAGGATTCAATAAACGGCTATATGCCAGAGGATACCCGCCCCGTCCCATTTCGCAGAATGATATACTTTGGCGACGGCACCACGGATATTCCGGCAATGAAACTCGTAAAGACCCAGGGCGGGTACTCGATAGCGGTGCACGACGGCTCGCCCGACAAGCGCAAAAAGGCCCACAGGCTACTCGACGAAAACAGGGTAAACTACGCTGTTATGGCTGACTACACTCCGGATTCTAAGTTGGCGCGCCAAGTAAAGCTTGTCATAGAAAGCATTTGCGCGCGCCGCAAAATAGAGGTTTCGGAAAGGAAACAATATGAAGCTTAAAGGCAAACTAATAGGCGGCATTTTGGGAGCGTGTTTTGGCGGGCCGTTTGGGATTGCGCTTGGCGTCGCGATTGGGCATGTGTGCGATTCCGTCGCAGATTCTTCCGAAGTGTCGCTTGCGGCGCGCTCTAAATTTATAGAGCTTGCGTGCGAAGGCATTTCAAAAATCGCAAAAGCCGACGGCAGGGTGAGCGAGGCGGAAATATCGGAAATCGAAAAAATATTTGTCGAGCTGAGACTCGATTCCGATACCCGCGCGAAGGCTGTTGGCCATTTCAGGCGCTCGAAGAATTCCAATGAAACTCTGGGGAGTGTGGCGCGCAGATTTTGCGCCGTATTTCCGAACTACGAGGCGCGTGAGGGGTTTTTTATTATGCTTTTGAGGGTGGCGCTTAGCGACGGAACCCTCAATGGGCGCGAGCGCGAGGCGCTAATCGAGGCTGCCGCAGAGCTTGGCGTAAATGCTTCAAAATTTCCCGGCTTGGGTGGCGATGAGTACGGGCGAAGGCAGGAGGTCCCCAACGGCGAACTCATGGAGGCGTATGCGACTCTCGGACTGCCATTCGACACGCCGATTGAAGAAGTCAAAAAGGTTTACAGGGCAAAATGCAAGGAGCTCCACCCCGACATATTGCGCTCAAAAGGCGTTGGAGAATACGCGATAGAGGCGATGGAGTCGGAGCTCAAACGCCTCAACGAAGCGTACGAAAAAATTAAAAATTCGAGAAGGTGATATTATGATGAACAAATTTAAATCCATGGCGATAGAAGGATATGTAAAAAACAAGTATCCGCAATATTTCCAGGACGGGGCGTTTTCGGTGGACTTGAACGCAGAAAACGCGTCGTGCCGCGTGACGGCAACCCTCGCAGGGGAAAGCGCGCCAATTACGGTGAACATCGGCAAGTACGCAATATCCACAAAGGGCGACAAAAAAATTCTCGAAATAACCGATATATCGTGCGACAGGCAGTGGATTGACGCCCTTTTGCGCGACAGGCTCTTGGGGGCTAAAATTCCGGTTCCGTCAATAGTCGCTTCCGTGCTCGAAGCATAGGTTTGAGGGAAGCGACGCGTTCCCTCAATATAAAGGAGGGGCGAGCGCTGCTGGACCCGAGCCAAGAGATGGATTTTTTGATATGATTCAAAAAATGCCGGTGGAGTAGCAGAAGGCGATAAAGCCCGCGTCGGGGTGGGGGATTTAAATTTCTGTTTAGGAATTTTTGCGGCTCCACTCCGGGGTGAGCGAAAGCTGTTTTGGGGAGCAAATCTCCCCGCCGTGTGATGAAAGCATTTCAGAAAGCATTTTTACGGCTTCTTTGCCGACTTGCTTTTGGTTTGATATGCGCGGGGTATGCTTTTCGGCAAACCTTTCGTCGTAGTGGAAAATTTTTGCGCCGATAGGCGGATTTTTTGATATGATGTCAGAAATGTCGGTAGAGTAGCAGAATAGGGCGTCGAGCCTGTGCCGGCGGACGTATGCTGACAACCCTTCGGCGTTTTTTAAGTCCGATTTTCCCCAGTAGTGCGGCGGAATTATATTTCTTTTCCCGCGTTCAAGCTGCGCCGATAAAAAACCGCCAGAAAATTTGCCGTCTTCGTATTTGTCGGCGAATTTTTCTATGACGAATCCGACTCTATCGAATCCGAGCTTAAAAATTTTTTTTACAAAACCTTTTACGAGCAGGAATCTGTCCATGAATATGGAGCCTTTTACGGGGGCGTTTGAATTAACTCCCATGGATACGAATTTTAGCTTTTTCACCGCGCTGCAAAAACCGTCGGGAATGCTGTTTTTGTAGTAGTGCCCGAATATTATGCCGCCGCGGATTCCGCGCGTGAAAAGCAGATTCTCAAATTTTTGCGCGGTGAAATTTTTTTCGCACAGCCATATGTCGCATACGCAGTATCCGTATTTTTCGGCGGATTTTCTCGCCGCAGCGACGTATCTTGATACCGCAGAATAAGCCTTTAAATCGCGGACAGGTTTGGCGTTTACAAAGGCTATCGTTTCGCTTCCGCGCATTCCGCCGCTTCTTATTTGCGACATCGCCTTTGAGAGCGGTATGTTTTTTGTATAACCAAGTTTTTTTGCAATTTCCCTAATTTTAAACGATGTTTGTTCTGAAACCCCGCACTTGCCCGAAAGGCATCTTGATACAGAGCTTTTCGATACGCCAGCGAGGGACGCCAACAGTTTGAGTGACACAATTTCAGTTCTATTCCGCGCCATGAAAAACCTTTAAAATTTTTATGTAAAATGCTCAATATTTTAATTTGAAGCTTATAAACAGAGGATTTTATAGCGCAACGGTTGCGTAAATATTGTGGCGTACTAAATTGACCGGCGCACTAAAAAAATTTAGATTCAGGCGCATGAAAATTACGAGAAAGGCTTTTTTTAGGATTTTGGCGGCATTTGCAATTTTCGCAGGCGCGGGCTTTGCCTCAGGCGCGGAGAGGGCCGTTTTTAAGGGATTTGAACGCGGAATGGGCATCGGTGGCTGGCTCACCAACTACAAGCGCTTCAATGTGCTTCCCGACAAATGGAGAATGAAAATAACTGTGGGTGACATGGAGCACTTCCGCTCGTACATAACTGAAGACGACGTTAAAAACATCGCGGATATGGGGCTCGACCACATAAGGCTTGGCTTCGACCAAATTGTGGTGGAGGAGTCGCCCTACAAGTACCGCGACGAGATTTTTGAAATAATAAAACGCTTTGCTTCGTGGTGCAAAAAATACGATTTAAACCTTGTGCTAAACCTGCACAAGTCGCTCGGCAATTATTGCGACATAAAAGAGGACGTCACTCTCCTTGAAAGCCCCGAATTGCAAGACAGGTTTGTGGCGCTATGGAGGGAGTTTGAAAAGCGTTTTGCGGGCTACGACTATGTGGCGTTTGAGCTTCTAAACGAGGTTAGGGACGTCAAGGCGGACGACTGGAATTCGCTCGCCGGGCGCGCCGTATCGGAAATTAGAAAACTAAACCCCGACAGAATTATAATTATCGGCGGCACGCACTGGAATTCTCCGTCCGCCGTGGGTAGAATAAAACTCTTTGACGATCCGAATATAGTTTATACGTTCCATTTCTACGAACCATTTGAATTTACCCACCAGCGCGGGGTGCTTCAGGCTCCGCCGCTATTCTACAACAGGGTTATGCATTATCCGTCCGACATTGCCCCGTATAAGGAATACAGAGAGTGTGTCGGCGCCGACTTGGGCTCTTATAAAAAGCTTGCGCGCATGGACAAGGAGGCCTTGCGGAAAATGCTCCAGCCCGCTTTCGACTTTGCAAAGAAACATCCCGACAAAATTCTTTGGTGCGGTGAATTCGGCACAATCAGGCACGCTCCGATGCGCTCGCGCGAAAATTATATGAGGGATATAATTTCTATGCTTAAAGAAAACGGCATTCAATATTGCGTCTGGAACTATCTGAGCACGCCGAATGACGGAAACCGTTTCAGCCTAGTCGATGACGACAACAGAAAAATTTTGTCGCCCGAATTGCTTAAAATTATCCGCGGCGAAGTCGATTAAAATTTGGCTGTATGCCTGCGTTTGCAAGAGCGCGGCTTTCTTGCCGCGCTTGATAAAAAGTTTTAGCATTTTTTTGGCGCGCAATCCAGATGGGCGCACCATGAAATCGCAATTCATACTTTTTATTGCATGTTAAAATTCTCATTTAGCTTTTTGTACTTTTTTAAATATGCTCCATTTTATCTCGGGCAGTTGGACATTTTTATTTTTTCGTATGCGCCGCCCAATTTTACGGATACAAAAGCAATTTTTACGTATTGCGTCTTCGGAGGGGTTACTTTCTTTGCGCTTTAAAGCAGCGCGGCAGTTTTTGTTTTTGCCCGTTTTTTACCCTCAATAAATCTGCGCGTCTTGTCCTACTTATTTTGGATTTTAGAAATAGCGTTTTTTTGCGCATATTTTTTTCGTATATATTTTGCGCTAAAAAAGCGGGCGCTATTGCACCCGCTTTGATAAAAATATGGTTATTTTTGAAAATATCCCGTTGAACCTTCCGGGCGAATATCGGTTAGCGTTCCGACATAGTGGCGGAGGTTGCGGCATTCGTACGGATGTTTGGTAATCTCCTCTTCGTTTATGTCTATGCCGAGACCGGGAAGGTCGGGTATAAACATCTCGCTATTCTCAAATTTTACCTTTTCTGTGCTTACGTCCGCCCGCCACGGAATATCGTTTGCCATGGTTTCGAGCAGGTAGAAGTTCGGTATGCACGCCGCAAGCTGGAGGGTCGCGGCGTTGGCGACCGGGCCGCTCGGATTGTGCGGGCACACCGGTATGTAGTGCGACTCCGCCATCGCGGCTATCTTGCGCACTTCCATTATGCCGCCTGCATGCGAAACGTCGGGCTGCCAGAAATCGGCGCATTCCATTCTGAGGTAGTCGGCGTACTCAAAACGGCTGTATAGGCGTTCGCCGCCTGATACGGGAGTCGCTATTTTCGACCTTACCCATGCTATGCCTTTCTTGTCGTCCGGCGGAATCGGCTCTTCAAACCACAGTATTCCGAATTTTTCGAGCGCGTTGCCTATGCGGACGGCGGTGGGTACGTTGAATCTGCCGTGCCCCTCTATTATCAGATGAACCTGGTCGCCGACAGCGTCCTTTACCGCCGCTATGCAATCGAGCGCCTCGTTTAGGTGCTTGGGGTCTATATTCAAGTATTCCTTGCCGAACGGATCCCACTTTAAGCCGCTAAAACCGTTCTTTACGGCAATCTTTGCCTTTTGCGCAAATTCTTCGGGCTTCTTAGCGCCGGCAAACCAAGCGTTTGCGTAGCACTTTACGCTGTCGCGCACCTTGCCGCCAAGCAGTTGATAGACGGGAACGCCGAGGTCTTTGCCCTTTATGTCCCACAGGGCCATTTCCACTCCGGCGAGCGCGCTCATCAAAACCACTCCGCCCCTCCAATATGCGTCGCGGTATGCGTCGTGCCAAAAAGCCTCTATGTTGTGCGGATCCTTGCCAACGAGGTAGCGTTCCAATTCCTTTATTGCCTGGACAACCGTAGGCTCGCGGTATTCGAGAGTCGCTTCCCCGACGCCGTAAAGCCCACTGTCTGTAATAACTTTTACAAACACCCAATTTGTCCTATACGCATGGCATATAAATGTCTTAATTTGCGTTACTTTCATTTTTTAGCTAATTTTATACGGTTTACCCGCCTCGGCGACGAGCGTTTTTATATTTTCTTTTTCGAGCGCTTCTACAAACGGTTCGGGGTCTGCCGTGTTGCCGGCAAATAGCCCAAAGTGCATCGGTATCGCCAACTCCGGGCGCAGAGATGATATTACTTCCGCAGCCTCTTGCGCGTTCATGTTACCGAGCCTGCCGTTTATGCATATCATTGCGGCAGATATTTTCCTGCCTCCCGCAAGCTCATTTACAGATTTTGCAAGAGATGGGTCGAACAGAGTGTCGCCGCTCAACCACGCAAGTTTTCCGCCGAAATCGAAAAGCAGCCCGACGGCATGTTGGTCGCTGTGGAAGGCAGGGGTAGGAATTACGCATGCGCTTTCGGAAAACTTGAGCGGCGTACCCTTTTTCAAAAGCTCAAATTCGTTGGAAAACCCGAGCTTCGAAAAATGTTCCATCGTGCTCTGCGGCCCAGCAAATTTGCATTTTGGATAAATGCTGCATATGCCCGACACGCTCGTTTCGTCAAAGTGGTCGATATGGTCGTGCGTGAACAAAACCCAGTCGGGCTTCAATTCTTCGTACGAAAGCGGGGGAGGGCTCATTCTCCCAAAACCCCTCGCGGAAAGCACGTCCGACATGTACGGGTCGGCGATTATCCTCAAATTTTCGTATTCAAATAGAAACCCGCCCTGAGAGAGCCATGTTATCTGATACGGCATATTATCTAAAATAAGTCCCTCCGTTGACGTCGAGTGTTATGCCGGTAATGTAGTGCGCCTCGTCGGAGCAGAGGAATGCGACGGCGTTGCCTATATCGTAAACGCTTCCAAGCCCAAGAGGAATGGTTTTTGCAAGCTCTTTTACCCCTTCGTCTCCGTGCGTTTTGTGCAGAAGCTCGGTATCTACTATTCCGGGGGCGACTGCGTTTACGGTGATGCCGTAGGGAGCTCCCGTGCGGGCGAGCGTTTTTACCATGCCCATTTGACCGGCCTTAGTGGCTGCGTAGTGGACATGCCCGAACAGCGCGCCGCGGTGCCCGACAACCGAGCTTGTGAATACTATGCGCCCGTAGCGTTGGTCGCGCATCATAAACATCGCCTGGCGGGAGCAGTAGAAGCCGCTTGTCAGATTCGTCTTTATCAGCCTATCCCAATCTTCGTCGGTTATTTCAAAAATATCCTTCGGCTGCGATGTGCCTGCGTTGTTGGCGAGTATGTCGAGCCTTCCAAACTTGTCCTTTATGTTTTTGAAAAGGGCAGCCACAGCGCGGGAGTCTGTGACGTCGCACTCCATTGCGACCGCTATGCCGCCGGAGTCTTTTATCTCGCCAACGACGTTTTTTGCCTTTTCGAGGTTGTCCGCGTCGCGGTAATTTACTATTACGACCGCGCCGCGCTTTCCGAGTTCAAGGGCTATTCCGCGCCCTATGCCCTGCGATGAGCCTGTGACGAGTGCTATTTTATCTTTTAAGTTATTTGAGTTCATATTCGTATTGAGTCTATTGTTTTTGAATTTTGATAATTGTCGGAAAATTTTACTGCGACTGCGTCGGTGCCGCTTGGTATTTCTCCCTTTGCAAATACGGGAGAGAGCGGAGTGCAGTCCGATTCCAAAATCGTTTCGCTTTCCGCGCCGCGCAGGGCGACAACCGAAAGCTTCCCCTCTTTAAAGAATCCGGCGCCAAACTTAAATCCGCCGTCCGATGTTTTTTGGAGGGGAACTGTGGTGGCGCAAATTTGCGAGACGCCTTTTACCGATTCCCCCTTGGCGGTTTTGCACGCCCCGAGGCAATAGTCGAATTTGCAGGAGCCCCCCGCTGGAATTTCCGAGAGCGGCGAGAGCAATTCAAGCTCTGTGTACGGAGGATTCTCGGCCTCGCTCTCCGGATAGGTACGGAGCTTTCCGCGGGAAAATACCGAGCCAATGCCGCTTGTCCAGACTTGCACCGAAGTGGAGTCGGGGTAGTCCGCCGCCGGATTGAAATTAAACGATGCCGCAAAAACCCGTCCGGCTGACAGATCCGAGAACGACGCCCAACCTGCCGGCGCAAGCGCTCCCACCTTGCCGACTATCCGCATATATTTTATTCTCAAAATATCGCCGTCCAATGAGTATTGAGGGTTATTTACAACTCCGTGCATTATCCTCCAAGCGGATCCCCCGACGGGCACCGACGCCTCGCAGTCGCCCGAAGTTTGCGCCATTTGCGCTACGGGCCAGATTGACCATCTTTTTGAAACTCCGGAAAGGTTGAAGAGTTCGGCGGATATTTTTATGCGCGCCTCGTCTTTTAGCAATTTTATGTTGCGCCTGATTTTAATCCCCCGCACGGGGTCGGCCGGGCTTTCGAGTGTTATAAAATCTTCGCCGGAATCTATGACTTTGTAGATTCCCCCATCTATGTAAGGATCTGGCGGGCCGCCCCATTCGCGTTCGGGGTCGTCCCAGCCTTGGGGAGCCGGCCAGATTTTTTCCCCGCCGTAATTCAACCACTTGCCGTCCCACTTTTCGGTTGGCTGGATATTCTCCACTCCCGCAAGCGCGGGGTTTTCAAATAGACAATTTTCCCCGGAGAGCGAAAATCTCAATATTCGCCCGCCCAATTCCGGGAAAAGCGATATTTCTATAAATTTGTTTTTTAGTTCTAGCATATTTTTGCGTATTCCTCGTCGGCCTTTCGCGCCTTCTGATAATCGCGCATGTAGAAAATCTTATATCCGGCAAAAAGCACAGCGGAGCACACAGCCCATATCACTGCGAGCATCGATATTCCTGCGGACAGCCCCAGATGCGGCTTTAGCATGCCCAATATAAGCGGCGCGAGAGATCCCACCGCAAAGCCTATCATGAGCATTACCCCCGCCGCGGAAGAGCGGTATCTTTCCGGCACAACGTCGTACAAAACAGGATATGTATTCGCGTCGAAAAACGCCCTCGCAAAGCCGAACCCAGCCAGCCCAATGTACACGACAAAAAGCGATTGCGCGCTCCCCATGGCTACTATGAATGGAACTGCCAACAGTAGCCCCGCGCTCTGCAACAGTATTCTGTAAGAAGGCTTTTTTACGGCGAGCTTGTCGGACATTTCTCCGGCGAGCAATATGCCGAAAAACGCGGCAAGGTGCGTGTAAAATACCGAATGGAAACCGGCTTCGGCGAGGTTCATTGAAAATTTTTCGTATAAAAACGTCGGGGTCCACGTCAGATATCCTGTTAAAACAAATATCAGCCCGGCAAAGCAAAAAGTCAAAATAACTGCCGTAGGCACGCGGAATAATACGCGCATTGCGTCCAAGAAATTAATCTTTTCGGCTGCGTGGCCGCTATGGCTTGCAGCGTTTGCATCGCCAGATTCTTCCGCAGGTTCGCTTTTCTTGTCGTGGAGTCTAAAATACATTATTACGCCGTGCACCAACCCAACTGCGCCGAAAACGAAAAATGCGCTCCGCCAACCCCACATCTGACCTATGTAGCCTGCGATTAGCCCGCTTGCGATCACTCCGAAATAGTACGAGGTTTGGTGTATGCTCATGGCTATTGCACGCGTGGACTTATGGTAGTCGGCGATAGTGGAGTAGTTTGCAGGGCCGAACATCGCCTCTCCGAGGCCGGTTGCGAAGCTGCGAAAGACTATGAACATAAGCACCCCTGTGCTCAACCCGGTGAACATTGTAGCCGAGCTCCATATTATTATGCTTGATACTATCAGCGCCTTTTTGCTGAACCTGTCGCCCAGATAACCCGATATTGGCACGAGAAGCGCAAGCACCAAGTTAAATATTGTAGCTATCAACCCAACTTCCGCCGACGTAAGCTTCATCGACTCCTGAATCAGCGGCAGTACTGTATTAAAAACCTGCCTGTCCGCCTGATTTAAGAAAAATGCCACCCACAGCAGCGCGAGAACTTCCCATTTATAATATTTATGTCGCATAAGCCAATAACAGTATCGCGTTTCGCAATTTTGCAGGATTTATCCAATAAGCGTAAATTTTTATAAAAATTTAGTCAAATTATTTGTTGAAAATAAAATTTCGACTTTATTGAACTATATTGACTTTATCCGATATATTATCGCGAATAAGAGCAATTTTATTTGACATCCGCGCGCATAAATAAACGTTTAGAAAAAAAACGCGGCGCCCATTCTATTTTAATGGATAGAATGCTCGCGCGCCGACGATAGGAGGAAAAATATGAAAAGAAGAGACTTCTTGAAAGCTTCAGCGCTCTTCGGGGGCGTAATGATTTTGCCTTCGGCTCTCGCCGCCAAGGTAAAGGGCGCAAACTCGCGCGCAAATATTGCAATAATAGGATGGGGCGGGCAGGGCAAATCGTCAGTGAACTCCATCTTTAACAGCAACGACGCAAATATAGTAGCCCTTTGCGACGTCGATGAAGGCTATGCGGCTTATTGCTACCGCGACGACAGAGGCAAATTTTTGATGCAGAACATCGGCAGCCTTCCGAAATTTAAAGACTACCGCGTAATGCTCGATAAAATGGACTCCGACATCGACGGCGTCTGCGTTTGCACCCCCGACCATTCGCACTATCCGATATCCGCGTGGGCAATTTCCAAAGGCAAGCACGTTTTCTGCGAAAAGCCCCTGACGCGCACAATTTGGGAGGCCCACGAACTCAAAAGGCTCGCTGCAAAGGCGGGCGTATATACGCAAATGGGCAATCAGGTTCATACAAACGACGCTTGGCGCACTATTCGCGAGTGGTTCGAGAGTGGAATAATGGGCGAAGTCGAAGACATCTATGCGTGGACAGACCGCTCCTGGGGTTTTGACTCCATGCCCCCGGAGACCCCAAAACCTGCTACTCTCGACTACAACCTGTGGCTAAACGTGGCCCATCCGAGGCCTTTTAGCGGAAAGGTTGTGCCGTTCAACTGGCGCGGACTTCGCGATTTCGGGACAGGCTCCGCGGGCGATATGGGCTGCCACTTCCTCGACAATCCTTATTCTGCTTTTGGCTTGGGCGCGCCCTATAAAATTGTGTCCGACGCGCTTCCCGCCAAGGATTTCAGCTGGCCAAAAGCGGCGTCGATAGACATGTTCTTCAAAAACAAATTTGGCAAGGACGGCATTGTAAAATTGCATTGGTACGACGGGTTGCGCCGCCCGAAGGAAATAAAGAGAGTCGATCCGGCTTTCTTGAAAGATCCAAAAAATAAGAACTGCATATTTATTGTCGGCACAAAACATACGATGACGTTCGCCTACACGGGCTCCGGCGTAAAGCTGACCGAGAGGGACGCTCAGATAGAGCTTATGAAAGCCGGTAAAATTCCGCCTAAGACAATTAAACGCAACCGCTTTCCATTCAATCCCCAGGCAGATTGGGCGTCCGCGATTGTGGAGGGCAGAATGCCGGAATCAAACTTCGACTACGCGGCTCCATTTACAGAGATTGTCCTGCTTAGCATGATTTCCTGCATACACCCGGGAGTTGAGTTGGAGTACGACCCAAAAACTATGTCGTTCCCGAATTTTAAGGAGGCCGACAAATATGTGAAGTCGCTATACTCCTACCGTCCGGAGTTCCTGCCTTCGGCGGCGAATGCGTAGCGGAAACTTTGAGGTATGATTTTTTTAGGGGCGCAAATTTAAGCGTCCCTTTTTTTGTCTGCAGATTTACCGCGCAAAGCTTTTTTTGAATTTGCCCGATTTTTGAGAATGCGAAAAATTTTTTGGGGAGAATGCCGGTCCCCGAGCATATTTTAGAAAAAATAATTGTTAAAAAAAGCGCGCAAAAATATGCGCGCTTAAATTCAAGAGAATCTTGGCTTGATTGAGCTTATCTTATTTCTTGATTTCTCTGTGCAGGGTTCTGCGCTTTAGAGAAGGATTGTACTTCATCTTCTCTACTTTTTCCTGCGTTTTGCGGAAGTTGCGCGTTGTCATGTAGCGCGAGGGCGATTTGCCTTCCTTGCGCGCTTCTGTGCATTCGATTATTACTATTTCTCTGGGCATGGTGTTTCCTTTAATTAAAAAATTTAAAATACAATAATGCCGCGTATCCCGGCAATTTCAATATATTTTTTGAAAAAAATCGCGCGCGCCGCGGAATTTGCGGCGCGCGGTTCCCCCCAAAAAACTATTCTCCGGAGAACGGATCTTTTACGAGCCCTATTTTGCGGTCGAGAATGTGCTTTACGAGCGGATCTGAACCGAAGTACTTTCTCACGTCCCCGATGGACAAATTCGGGTTTTTCCTGATTGCGTCCGCGTCCGATTCCGAGGCGGGCTTTATGTATGAGTTCCCGTAGAGCTTCAGCAGCCCGTTCATCGCCATTGAGGAATTGAAAATTTTGTTGTCGAAGGCGTAGTTTACGCGCGGGAGAGTCGGGTCGAGAATCTGCGCAAGTTTGGGATATGCCTTCGGGTATACGCCGGTTTCGACGTCCACATGGTTTTTGCGCCATTCCGCTTCCCCGGCAAGCTTCCGTGCGTAGTGCTCGTCCGTCCAGGTCTGCGAGCCGAACGCAGACTGGCAGTTTATGAATACGTTTTGTTCCGCGCGCGTCTCGCAGCCGCCGTGAATGTATATCGCCCCAAAGCTCGAGCCCCCGCTGCGGCTGCCGGTGTTGCAGAATATGTTGTGGCGCACCAATACCCCCGCGTGCGACTCGTCCACATACACCCCCGCCGTGGATCCGAGTTCGGAGTGGTTGTTCGTGAAGAAATTGTAGCGTATTACCGTTCCCATTTGGGCGAAATTTGAGTATGTGTATATCACCCCGTAGTCGCTCGCGAACTGGCAGCAGCGCTCGAAAAGATTGTTCTCAATAAGGTGGTCGTTGCCGGTAAACCCAAAGGTCGCCTGGCGCTGGTCGGAAATGTGGCAGTTTGCGACGCGCACGCCGACGCCGGATATTGAGAGGGCGGAGCCGCCCACCGTCAGGCGCAGGGCGTTTCTGCGGAAGTCGCAATTGTACACCAGAACGTTCGACTTTTCGAGATTGCGCTTGTTTCCGCCGCCTATTCTCGCCCCGCCCATGGCGTTGTCGAAAAATTTGCAGTTTGTTATCTTGTTGTTTTTGGAAACGAATGTCGCGCAGTCTTTTTCTTCGGGCTTCTTGTAGCTTACCCCGTCGAGCGCAAACGGCTTTCCGCAGCTCCTGAACGCGCATTTGTCGATTTCCACGCCGTTGCAGTACGAGCCTTTAATCGGCGAATTGCGGGTGACGGCGAATTCTATGTTGCGGATTTTGACGTTGCTTGCGTTCCACATGGTTATTATTGGGTCTGGCGCCAGCGAAAAGTAGAAGGCGTCGCCCTCCTTCGGAGCCGAGGCGAGCATGGTATAGAATACGAGGTTGTCGCGGTCTATGTAGTATTCGCCGACGCGGTCTAGCTCCTCGATGAGGTTGAACGCCTGATAGCCGCGCACTTTCAGGTCGGCCTTGTCGACGTAGAGCCGCGACCCTTTCGGCGGGGTGTTCGAGCGCACCCCGTAGGCGTGCGGGTCGGCGAGCGTAATCGTCTTCGCCGCGGGGTCGATTTTCTTGATTTTGATTTGGTCGTAGGCCCAGCCGACGGAAAAGTTTCCGCGCAGATAAGCGTCGGGCGCATTTGCCCAGCGCGAAGGGCGGTCGAAATCGTATTTGAAAGTCGCCCCCCTCACGCTTTTGTCCTCCTGTTCATAGGAGTCTGACGCCGCAAAGTCCGTCACTTTGCCGGTGTCTAAAACCTCCCCTATTTTCAGCAGCGAGTCGTCGTTGGGATAGCGCGCGGGCGTCATTGGACTGCAGTTGAAAAACGCCTCGGTCTCGAGGGGATTGCCGTTGGTTTTCCACGAACCCCATCCGCGCTTTTCGACTTTCCCTACTTCCGAAACCCCGAATTTTTTGAGGTCTATTTTATAGAGAACTCCTTCGGCGTCTTGCGGAATTTTCGAGAGCGTTTCCTTGTCCGACACCTTTTCAAGGTATTTTGCGGGGATTTTTATTCCGCCGATGAAGCGGGCTTTCGGCTCTCCGGAGAAATTCGGCCCTGCGATGGATAGCGTCTTGCCGTTGGTGTGCTGGGCGACGATCGAAACGCCCTTTGAAAAGAAATATTCGCCCTCGGCGACGCAAATTTCAAAGTCGCCGGGTTTTGACGAATAGAATTCCCTTATCGCCCTGTTCAGGGACGCAAAAGGTTTTTCTTTCGTTCCAAGCCCCTCGGAATCCGAACCTCCGGGGGCGACAAATACTGTCTGGGCGCCGAACGACACGGCAGACGCCGCCGCAAGCGCGGCGAATGTTATGGCGATTTTCATAATGTTTTCCTCCGTTTTGTTTGAAATGCCCCGCTTTCCGATCCCGCGCGTCGGCGGGGAAAAGCCTGTTCAGAGCGGCTGGTTTAGGTGCCTGACAACCCCGACGTTGGGAGTTGTGCCCAAGTCTTCGTATTTTTCAATTCCCGAGTCTATATCCATTGTGCGCATATGGGTGTTGTAATTGCAGCGGTAGTCCTTCCAGGAATTTGAATATTTCGACGGGTCGGAGCCCCATGCGGCGTTCGCCGACGTGTAGAACAGCACGCGGCCGGTGAGCCCATCGTGCGGCTCCAAGTAGTCGCCATCATTCCGAAGAGGCTGTTTTCGCGCGCGGCGGCCGACGCGTTTTTGATGTTCGAAACCTTGTAGTAGGGGCAGCAGAGCGTGTCGAAGCCGTTCTCCTTGAAGAATGCCGAGGTGGGGTAGGGCTTTTTGCCCTCCGGAAGCGGGCCGCGCTCGTCGTACTCCCAGTCGGCAATAACGATGTCTTTGGGGAGCTCTTTGTAAATCTCGCCCATGCCGGTTCCGGCGTGACCGTTTGCGGTGCATTTGTCCCAGCGCGGATCCCCCTCCTCGACGAGCATGTCGTGCCACATTATAGCGCGCGCGCCGCGTTTTTTGAGAAAGTCGCGGAAATGGATTATGTGGCTTGCCAAAAGCTCCCCTACGGGGCGGCTGCGGCATTTGTAGCAGGTTGCCATGTCGTAGGCCTCGTCGCAGCCTATGTGGAAAAACGGAGGGTTGCCGAAAAATTCGTGCATTTCCGCAACCGCCTCTTCAAGCAGCTTTACGGCCCTCGGATTGCTCATGCACCACGACCACCCGTGGGGTTCCAGCAATTCCGCCATTTTAGGGTTGCGAGTGAGTATCGCGTGCTTGCCGCCCTCGTTTGTCCCGCCGGATGCGTGCCCCAGAACAGTGAGCTGCGGAATCGGCGTAATTCCGAGCGAATACGCAAGATCGACGATTCTGCGGAGCTCGGAGCGGCTGAACGCCTTGTTGAAAAACGAAAGCTCGGGGTGCGATTCAAACGGGAAGGTTCCCCAGGGCTCGAGCACTACATAATTGAATTTGTAATACGCCGCAAGCCTCACGCGCTTTTCGAGCTCGGCGGGCGTGGTTTCAGGATATATGCACAAATGCACCGCGCGAAAGGCGAGGGCGGGGCGGTCGGATATTTCGCAGAGCTGGATATAGTAGCCGTCGCCGTCGCGCCCGTACTCCGACAGCTGCCGCAGGGTTTTTAGCGCATGGCGAACGCCGTCGAATCCTCCGGCAGAGATTTTTATTGCGTCTTTCGATACTTTAAGGGAATAGCCTTCGGGGGAGGAGCCGGCGGATTTCTCCGCGGCGACAAAATTTAATTCGGGGACAATTTTCCAATAATCCGCAAAAGTTTTGCGGATTGTTTGCTTTTGGGCTTCGGATAGGCCGCTGGGCGTTTCGACTATCGCTTTTGAGGATTTTACAAGGTTGAAAAGTCCGTCAAAATATTCTGTTTTTACGGGCTTTGGCGCGAGCCGTTCGTCCATTATTGCGGCGACCCCGGCAGAAGCAGGTTCTCCCGACCATAAAATTGTAGGCAGCAGGGCGGCAGCTGCGGCAATTATAAAAAATTTCATATGCATAATGGAGTTTATAATATAATCTCCCAAACGCCCCGCAAGAAAAAAAGGCGCGTATAAAAACGCGCCTTCTAATATTCTATAATTTATAATTTGAAGCGCAAATGCGCGCTACATTTTTATCGGCACATTCTGGGTCAGCACGGACGGGCTCATTTCATATACTCCAACCTTTGTGGCCGGGCCGCTCATGGTTATAGAGTAGTCGGGGGCGATTTTTATCGAAAGGTCTCCGCCCTCCATGTGAACGGTAATATCGCCGTCGCACAGGCCGAGCTTGTGCGCGACCGACGCCGCCGCGCTCGACGAGCTCCCGGAGGCGAGCGTGTATCCCGCGCCGCGCTCCCATATCTCTATTTTAATATTGTTGCGGTCGATGACTTGCAATAATTGCACGTTTGTGCGGTTTGGGAAAAGCGATGTCATATTTTCGATTACCGGCCCAATTTCGCGGGCGAGCTTTTCGCTAACCTCCTTCACCGGGAGCACACAATGGGGGTTGCCGACAGTGGCGCAGCAGTATTTGTATTTTTTGCCGTTTATTTCAAACTCCTCGTTTACGACTTCGCGCTTCGGGCCGACAACCGGAATTTTCTCCGAATCAAAGCTCACTTTGCCCATGTCAACGGTGATGAAATCGCCGCCTTTTGAGACTACGCATTTGACGACTCCGCCGAGGGTGTCCACCGTAAAAGGCTTGTTTTCTTCGACTCTGCCCGTGTCGAAGAGGTAGCGGGAAAATATGCGCAGGCCGTTGCCGCTCTTTTCGGCTTCGCTGGCGTCCGGGTTTAGAATGCGGAGCTTGAAGTCGGCTTTATCGCTCTTTTCCGGGCCGTATAGTATGCCGTCCGAGCCGAGTCCGAAGTTTCGGTGGCAGATTTTCACTACGTCTATGCCTTCCGGCATTTTTGGGCAATCGACGGGGTCGAGTACGAGATAGTCGTTTCCGAGGGCGTGATATTTTGTAAATTTCATAATTTTCCGCTTTTTAAAAGGGGGAATTTTTGTTTGCCGCGCATATTTTTCAAGTTTTTTTGAAAATTTTTAAAGAGTTGGCTCAACCGCGAGATGCTTGATTCTTCGCATTGGCGGGCCGCTTACGCACGCAATCCGGGATTGCCGTCGTTTTTCCCCCGCGCGGAGGAATTTTATTGAGGTCAGTTTTGCGCGTTTTTTCGTTTTGTCTTGAAAGAAAATCTATTTGCGTAAAATGGAAAAAATTGCGCTATTGAAAACTCTATATGGAAAATAAAATCATAAACGGTTATGTCCTTCCCTTCGAGGAGGCTGTCGAATTGTGCGGCAGCCTGTCTGCGCGGCGCCTCGGCGAAATGGCGGACGCCGTGAGGAAGCACTTTCTGGGAAACAAGGTGGACACATGCTCCATAATGAACGCGCGCTCGGGGAGATGCTCGGAAGACTGCAAGTGGTGCGCACAGTCCGCACATTTCCATACCGGCTGCGAAGTGTACGACTACTCGTCCGTAGAGGACGCCCTAAAACACGCAGAAAGCGCCAAGCGCCTCGGCATCGCAAGATTTTCCCTCGTCACGAGCGGCCGCTCTATCCCGGACGCGTACATTGACAAAATGTGCGAATGTTTCCGCGCAATGCGCTCTTTGGGCGGAATCGGCCTATGTGGCTCGTTCGGCCTGCTTACGGAGCCCCAGTTCCGAAAGTTGAGGGCGGCAGGAATGGAGAGATTCCACTGCAATCTCGAAACGGCTCCTTCAAAATTCCCAGAATTGTGCTCAACACACACAATAGACGATAAAATCGCGGCAATTTCCGCCGCCCGCGCCGCGGGAATGTCGATTTGCTCGGGCGGAATAATCGGCATGGGCGAGACCATGCGCCAGAGGGTGGAGCTTGCTTGCAAACTGCGCGAAATCGGCGCCGACTCAATCCCTGTAAATATTTTGCAGCCCATAAAAAACACTCCGCTTGAAAACGCCGCCCCGCTCTCGAAGGAGGAAATTTTAAAGACCTTTGCGATATTCAGGCTTATAAACCCCTCCGCGCACATCAGGTTTGCGGGCGGAAGGCTTTCTATAAAAAATTTTCAGGAGGAAGCTTTGCATTCGGGCGTAAGCGGAATTTTGATGGGGGACATGCTGACGACCGTCGGCTCAGACGTCTCCGAGGATTTTGCCATGCTTTCGCGCATGGGGTACGAATTTTAACAATCTATTATATGGATACCCGCGAGATAATCGATTACGACAGCCTTCATGTTTGGCACCCCTACGCCTCGATGAAGAATCCGCTCCCGTCGCGGCTTGTCGAATCAGCCCGCGGGGTGAGGCTAAAAATGGCGGACGGCTCGGAGCTCATCGACGGAATGTCGTCGTGGTGGGCGGTAGCGCACGGATACAACAATCCGCACATAAACGACGCCGTCAGCGGGCAGCTCGAGAAAATGAGCCATGTGATGTTCGGGGGGCTCACCCACGAGCCCGCGGTAACGCTCGCCAAGCGTTTAATAGATATGACTCCGCCGAAATTGCAAAAAGTGTTCTTTTGCGATTCCGGATCGGTCTCGGTGGAAGTCGCCATGAAAATGGCCCTGCAATATTGGCACAGCCTCGGGCGCCCCGAAAAAAACAAATTTGCGACGTCTCTTGGAGGATACCACGGCGACACTTGGCACGCAATGAGCGTGTGCGACCCTGTCGGGGGAATGCACTCGATGTTCGCGGGAGGCCTTCCGGTCAGCTTCTTCGCCCCGCGCCCGGAGCCAGCATTCGGCGCGGAGTGGAACGATTCCGCATTTATTCCTCTCGAAAAAATGCTGCGCGAAAACGCGGGGGAAATTGCCGCGTTCATAATCGAGCCAATCGTGCAGGGCGCGGGGGGAATGCGCTTCTACCACCCGGAATACCTTTTGCGGCTGCGCAAAATTTGCGACGAGCTTTCGATTCTCTTGATACTCGACGAAATCGCGACCGGATTCGGGCGGAGCGGAAAAATGTTCGCCTGCGAATACGCCGGCGTGGAGCCCGACATAATGTGCCTCGGCAAGGCTCTCACTGGAGGATACGTAAGCTTCGCGGCGACGCTCGCGACAGACGCCGTGGCAGACGCTATTTCAGAGGGAGTTCCCGGACTTTTTATGCACGGCCCGACTTTCATGGGCAACCCCCTCGCATGCGCCGCCGCAAACGCGAGCCTCGATTTGATACAAAAAGACGGGCTTCTCGGGCGCATACGCAGAATAGAGGGCATATTGCGCGAGGGGCTTTCGCCGCTTGTGGGATCCAAGAAGGTCGCCGACGTCAGGGCTCTCGGCGCTATCGGTGTTGTCGAGCTTAAAAAGAGCGTGGACATGCGGAAATTTCAAGACGCCCTCGCTGCAAGGGGCGTATGGCTGCGGCCGTTCGGCAGGCTGCTTTATACAATGCCGCCTTACATAATCGACGACGGCGATCTCAAAACCATAGCCCACGCCATGGTCGAGACTGTGGAGGAGTGCGCCGAACTATGAACGACTCTGCCGCATGCGAAGTTTTGCAAAAGCTGCGGGAGGACGGGCTCTTCCGCGAGCTTTTTCCGTCGGTAATAAGCGGCGCGCATGCGAGCTTCGGAGGGGCGGAGTACATTAATTTGGCTTCCAACGACTACCTCGGAATTTCTGCGGACGCTGATTTGCAGCGCGAATTTCTGTCGTCGCTCGATTGCGGCAAGGGATTTATTATGGGGGCGTGCTCGTCGCGGCTGCTTGGCGGCGACAATCCCGCATTTGAGGAGCTTGAAGAATATCTCGGTCGCGCGTACAGCGAATCGGCGGGGAAGGAGAGGGCGGTTTTGTCTTTTAATTGCGGATACCATGCAAACGCTGGAATCCTGCCCGCAATAGCCTCTCCGCGGGACTTGGTGCTGTACGACAAGCTCTCCCATGCGAGCCTTATAGACTCGATAGGAAATCTTCCTTGCAAATGGGCGCGCTTCCCGCACAACGATATGACCGCGCTAAGGCGGATACTCGGCGCGCGCCGCTCGGAGTTTGAAAATGTCTTTATAGCAACCGAAAGCGTTTTTAGCATGGACGGAGACACTTCCGACATCGCAGAACTCGTAAGGATAAAAAACGAATTCGATTGCTCGCTCTATGTGGACGAGGCGCATTCGACTGGATTGTTCGGGCGCACAGGGCTCGGATTGTGCGACGAATTGTCGCTCGCAGGGGAAGTCGATTTTATAATGTGCACTCTCGGCAAGGCGCTCGCTTCCGCCGGGGCGTACGTCGTCTGCTCTCCGATTCAAAAAAGCCTGCTTGTGAACCGATGCCGGACTTTTATTTTTACGACAGCCCTCGCGCCGATAAACGCAATGTGGACGCTTTTTGTCTTAAAAAAAGTCGCAAATATGGGCGGCAGGCGCGCGCGCCTTCGCGAAATATCGTCGGTTCTTAGAAAAAAACTCTCTGTGCTTAAAACTTTGGGAAATACACAAATTTTGCCGGTTGTGCTCGGGTCGAACGCAGCAGCCGCCGAGGCGTCGCGCGCTATGAGGGAGGCAGGGATATGGTCCCCGCCCGTGCGCTACCCGACTGTCCCAAAAAATTCCGCCCGCCTACGCCTATCGCTAAACGCGGCGCTCACAGACGGGCATTTAGACCTTATTGCAGACACTTTGAACAAATACGCGGAGAGGGCCCTATGAAACACGTATGGATTAGAAAAAACGGCGCGCGCAGACTCGTGGTTTTCTTCTCGGGATTCGCGTGCGACGCCGATTTCTTAAAAGAGGAGGATATCCCCGAAGGCTGCGACGCCGTCGCCTTTTACGATTACAGAAGCCTGAATTTCGACATTGACGTGTCGGCGTATCCCGAGATTGGCGTGGCGGCGTGGTCCTTCGGAGTGTGGGTCGCCGACTTTTTTTCCGAAAAACTGTCGAGGGCTGACGCACGCGCCGCTGTTTGCGGTTCTCCGTATCCGGTTGACGCAAATATGGGCATACCTCCAAAAATTTTTAACGCCACATTAAATGCGTTCGACGAAACCTCCCGCGAGAAGTTTTATTCGAGGGTTTGCGGCGGCGCCCGCAACGTAGGGCTAAAAATCAGGCTGTCCAAGCGAAGCGCGGGCGAGCTGCGCGAAGAACTTGAAACCCTCGGGAAAGCGTTTTTTGAAATGCCGTCTCCCAAACCCCGCTGGACGCTTACGCTCGCCGCAAAGGGCGACAGAATTTTCCCCGCTGAAAATTTAAGGCGCGCATGGAGCAAAATCCCGCCGATATTCTCGGACGGCGACCATCTGGATATGCGCCTAATACGCCGCGCTCTCGTCCATGCTGCGCGCCCGCTCTCGAAAGTCGGAGGGGCTTTCGAAAAAAATGCGCAGTCGTACGAGTCAAATGCGCGCGTGCAAAAAGACGCCGCCGAAAAGCTTGCCGAGGCAGTCTTGGCTTTAGGCATTCCGCAGGGCGAAAAAATTCTTGAAATAGGCTGCGGTACTGGATTTTTGACGCGGCTGCTCGCGCCGAAACTCGCGCCGTCAGTTTGGTATTTAAACGATTTGTCTGCCAAAATGTGCACGATGGCGATGCAGGGTATCGAATGCAAATGCGAGATTTTGGAGGGCGATATAAGACGGTGCGAAATTCCAAAAGACCTCGGGGTGGTCGTCTCGTCGTCAACTCTGCAATGGATACCGGATTTGCCCGCGCTGTTTAAGCGCATTGCCGACTCTTCCAAAAAAGGCGCGGTATTCGCGTTTTCGACATTCGGGCCGCGCAATTACGAGGAGATAAAAATGCTCTGCGGAAATTCGCTCTATTACCCCGACGCCCTCGAAATCCGTGACATGCTTTCCCGCGCGGGCTTTGAGTGCGACACGGTGGAGGAATCTGTCCGCAAAATATACTTCCCGCGGCCGCGGGATGTCGTCAAGCATATCGCCCTCACAGGGGTAAACGGGCGCTTCACTACTTTTTGGACTCCCGCGCGCTTCCGCGAATTTTCCGATAAATACGCAAAAATCTTCGGAGACGCCGACGGGAGGGTCGCCTTGACGTACAATCCTATATTTATAATAGCGTTTAAAAAATAATATGAATGTTTTTTTTGTAAGCGGAATAGATACCGGAATAGGGAAGACGGTCGCAACGGGAGTTTTTGCCAAAAAGCTCGCCGAGAAAGGAGCGAATCCGATAACGCAAAAACTGATACAGACCGGCTGCGAGGGAATCAGCGAGGACATATTGGAGCACCGCAAAGTAATGGGAATCCCCCTGACGCCCGAGGACAGGGACTTTACCACGTGCCCGTACGTGCTTAAATATCCCGCCTCTCCGCACCTGTCGTGCGCTATGGAGGGAGTTAAAATCGACTACTCAAAAATCGACGCCTGCACTAAGATATTGTCCGAAAGATATTCGCATGTAATAATAGAAGGCGCGGGAGGATTGATGGTGCCTCTCGAAGAAAATTACCTCACGGCGGATTTTATATCCGACAGAAAAATTCCCCTAATTCTTGTTGTGTCTTCGCGGTTGGGAAGCCTAAACCATGCGCTTTTAAATTTTGAGGTATGCAAGTTGCGCGGCATATCGGTGTGCGGAATAATTTACAATACTTTCCCGAAGGCCCCGGTTGAAATTGAGGATTCCACGCGCGACTACCTGAAAAAATATTTGTCTAAACACTTGCCGGACGCATTCTTTATGGAAATCGGCGAACAGAAATTTTAGTATGGATATCAGACTCTACAAAGCGGCGCTTTTCGACCTCGACGGAACTCTCGTTGACAATTACAATGCCATACACTCTGCACTCGCGGAGTCGTTTTCATTGTACGGAATTCCGGAGCCGTCGTACGACGAGGTGTTTAAAACTGTCGGGGGATCGATACTTATAACCGCGGGAAAAATACTTGCGGCGCACGGCAACGACGAATCCCTCGCGCGCCCTATATGCGAGCATTACCTAAAAATATTTCCCGAAAAGATGTTCGACGGCCTCCGCATAATGCCGTATGCGCGGGAAATTTTGTCCGCGCTGAAATCGCGCGGAGTAAAAGTGGCGTGCTTTACAAATAAACAGCAGGAGGGCGCAGACGCGATTCTCGAAAAGCTTGGGCTGATAGAGAGCCTCGACGCCGTCATAGGAACGACCCTCCATTCCCCGCGCAAGCCGGAGCCCGAATTTACAAAAAAGGCGCTTGCCATACTAAACGTCGGGGCGGGCGAGTGCGTGGGCATAGGAGACTCGCCGTACGACTACCGCGCGGCGCGCTCTGTGGGGGTGGACTCGGCGCTCGTTGCAACGGGCTCTGACTCGATGGAGTCGCTGGCTAAAAATTGCCCGGAATCCCTCGGAGTATTTGAAAATCTTGCAAAACTCTCGGAGTCTGTTTTTGGCATTGCGCTGTGACGCCTTGTGTATAATTGTGTGTCTATGCGTAAAAACGGCGAACAGGCGATAATAGAAGGAGTCTTGGAGCGCATCATTTTCTTTAACGAGGAAAATTGCTTCTGCATAGCATCCTTGCGGCCGTCTGATCCTTCGTACAGGGAAAATGTCACAATTTCCGGCATAATGCCTGCGGTGCAGTGCGGGGAAACGGTGCTCGTGAAAGGGGAGTGGACAAACCACCCGGCGTACGGCGCGCGGATAAATGTGAAGGAATTTGAGTCGCGGTTGCCGTCCAACGTCTATGGGATTGAAAAATATCTCGGATCGGGGCTCGTGGACGGCATAGGCCCTGTGTATGCAAAAAAAATAGTAAAGAAATTCGGCGAAGATACGTTGCGTATAATAGATACGGATTCCCGCCGGCTTATGGAAGTAAAGGGGATAGGCGTAGAGCGCGCAAGGCGCATAAAAAAATCTTGGGACGAACAGAGGGCGCTGCGCGACATTGTGGTGGCTCTCCGCGTTTACGGAATAGGAATGGCGCTGTGCGTGAGAATAATGAAGCGCTTTGGTTCCGACAGCGCGGAAGTAGTGCGCTCGAAACCCTACAAACTTTGCCGCGAGATAGACGGAATAGGCTTTAAGACCGCCGATATGATAGCGCTGAATATCGGCATATCAAACGAAAGCCCCGAAAGAATCGAGGCGGGCATATTGCATGCGATGTCCGAGCTCGAAGACGAGGGCGGCACTTGCGCCCCCGCCGGGGAAATAATCGCGCGGGCGGCGTCATTATTGCAGGTCGATGCCGAAAAATGCGCGCAGGGGCTGGAAAGGCTTGTAGAGTCCGGCGATGTGAAACGCCTGGAAAACTTTGTGCAGTCCGCGCCGCTTGACTACGCCGAAAGAAAGATAGTAAAAAGCCTTGCCCGAATAAAAAAAGGAATGTCGATTCTGCCGCCCATAAAAGCCGAGATAGCGGTGCAATGGGCAAAAGAAAGGGCGAAAATAGACTTTGCTCCCGAACAGTCAGAAGCGATATTGTCTGCTCTCAAAAATAAATTTAGCGTCATAACAGGCGGGCCGGGAACTGGCAAAACTACGATTTTGCGGGCGCTTTGCGACATACTAAAAGCAAAAAAGTGCACGCCCGTTCTGGCGGCTCCCACAGGGAGAGCGGCGCAGAGAATGGGCGAAAGCGCAAAGACTCCGGCGCAGACAATCCATAGGCTGCTCGGCATTGAAAACGGAAAATTCAAGCACAACGAATACAATCCGATACCCGCGAGATTCGTCGTGATAGACGAGGCGTCGATGCTTGATACGAAACTTGCCGCGGCGGTATTTTCCGCTGTGCCGGAAGGCGCGCACCTTGTGCTTGTCGGCGATACGGACCAGCTCCCGAGCGTTGGGGCGGGGAATGTTTTGAAGGATATAATAGGCTGCGGGAAATTTCCCGTCACGCGGTTAAAGCATATTTTTAGGCAGGGGGAAAGAAGCGGCATAGTTTTGGCGGCGCGCGCAGTTCTCGAAGGGAACGAGTCAACTTCCGAATTTCCGCCGCGCCCGATAGAAGGGGTCGATTTGGCGAAGGACGTAAATTTTGTGTTTGCATCTACGCCTGAAAGCTGTCTCAAATCGTGCATAGAGCTGATGTCAGGCGATTTTGCGCGGAAGATGGGGGCGGATCCGATATCGGATATGCAGCTGTTGACGCCAATGCACAAAGGGGCGGCTGGCATAGAGAATTTTAACTCTGCGATAAAAGAGGCGCTCAATCCCCGAAAGGACGGCATGAGATGGGCAGGTACCGTTTTTTGCGTGGGAGACAAGATAATGCAGACGCGCAACAATTACGATATAGACGTTTTTAACGGCGACATGGGGCGCGTCGTGCGCGTTGAGGACGACGGAAGCGGAGTGTTGGCGGATTTTGACGGGAGGCGCGTATTTTTATCGAAGAACGACCTTTCGGATTTTAAACAGGCGTACGCAATAAGCATACATAAATCGCAAGGGAGCGAATTTCCGATAGTAGTGATGCCGCTATTGAGACAGCATTTTATAATGTTGCAAAGAAATTTGTTGTACACCGGATTGACGAGGGCGCGGAAGAAAGTTTTTGTCGTGGGGGATCCCACCGCATGGGCGGCAGCGGTTAGGAATTCTCGCGCGGCTGAGCGTAAGACATATTTAAAACACAGGCTTGAATCGCTATGAGTTTAAAAATTTACAATATATCCAAAGGCGAATTGGAAGAAGAAAAAGTATGCGCTGAGAAGTTAATGCGTTTTTTATATGGAGGGAAAATGGGAGAGGCTGCATTGTGGCTTCTCATATCCCGCGGAATATTTTCCAAGGCATGCGGATTATGGGCAGATTCAAAGATTAGCCGCAAAGCAGTGGAGAGATTTATACGGGAGAATGAAATAGAAACGTCGGAAATGTTAAAAGAGCCCGGCGAGTATAATACTTTTAATGAATTTTTTACGCGTGCGCTGAAAAGCGGGGCGAGGAAAATAGAGCTTTCCGGAGAAAAGAATGTGGTTTCGTTTCCGTCCGACGGTCGGCATTTATTGGTGAGGGGGATAGGAGAAAACGACTCTTTTTATGCGAAGGGGCAGCGTTTTAATTTGGGTAAATTTTTGGGTGATGCAGCGCTTGCAGAGAGATATGTAGGAGGGGATATGCTGATATCGCGCCTGAGCCCGATGGATTACCATAGGTTTCACTATCCGGTAAGCGGGGAGATATGCGCGCGCAGGGCAGTTGCTGGGAAGCTGTACTCGGTCAGCCCGATAGCGTTGGTAAAGAGGCTGTCGATAATATGGGAGAATAAGAGGGTAGTGAATTTACTGGAAACAGAAGAAATGGGGGTGTGCGCATTTGTGGAGATAGGGGCTACAAATGTTGGGACAATAGTAAATTTTGACAAGGTGTCGGCGCGCGTGGATAGAGGGGCGGAGGCTGGAATGTTTAGGTTTGGCGGGTCGTGCGTGGTAAGTATTTTTGAGAGGGGAGCGAATATAAAGTGGCGGAAGGAACTTGAGGAAAAGAGTTTGGAGAATATAGAGAGCTACGCGCGGGTTGGGGAATTTGCCGGTAGGGCAGTGGCTAAAGAATAAAAGTAAAAAAAATGGCAAATATAACTTGACAGTGCAAAGACAAAATGTAGATTAACGAATCTTTAAAAGAGCCAGAGTAGCTCAGCGGTAGAGCAGAGGACTCATAAGCCTTTGGTCGGTGGTTCAAATCCACTCTCTGGCATAAATTTCAATAGGAGGCGCAAATGAGAGAAGTTTGCGCTGAATTTTTAGGAGAGGTGACGGAGTGGCCGAACGTGCGCGATTGGAAATCGCGTGTGGGTCAAAAGCCCACCGGGGGTTCGAATCCCCCCCTCTCCGCGTTTAATGGAGCGGATTCCCGCTAAAATAAAGGCTTTGCGGCTTATAGGTCATAACCGATTTTATGGGTCAACACCAAAGTCAGTGGATTTTAATGAAAGACGCCGCATTGGACAAGGA
>URAJ01000002.1 GCA_900545715.1 uncultured Opitutales bacterium | reverse complement strand
TATATTATATACTTTTATATATTATAAATATAGTCAATTTAAAGGAAATAAAAAACTATCTGAATTCTACTTAGATAGATTAAGAAAAGAAGATATTGACAAGAGATTATTATAAACAAAATATAAACTATATAAACGATATAGCAACATTGAAACTCTATTATGGAATTTGAAGGCAGATTACTAAATTGGAGTGTACTATTTATTTTTTAAACTCTTTTGAGAAATATAAAAACGAGTAAGGCATTTATGAAAAAACTTAAAATGCATTCATATTATCTATTAGTTTTGCTTTTTGCAATATGTATGAATTTAAATGCCTATGGAGAAGATAAATTTTTTTATATTCCAGAGACTAAATTATATTCATTAAAGGAATTAGCTTTGAATGGAGACAAAAATGCCGCCTACAAGCTTGCAAGATATTATGATTTTTATTCTAAGGATTCAGATAGCTTATATAGAGCCTCTCTCTGGTATTATATATCCGGACTTCTCGGACAAAAAAATGGATACAGGAAAGCCTTTGACACTTTGAAAGAAACCTCACATATAAAATTTGAAGGTAATTCGGCGGATTTCTCGGATTTTCTAAAATTCTATCCAAGAGAGAAATTTAATATTGAAGGAGACTATCCCAAATTACTGTATCTTTTAACGTTTTTGTATTGTGATAAATATTCCAAAAATGATGAAAATCATGAGATTTCAAAAAAATATCTATTAGATCATGAAGTAGACTTAAACTTATTTTCATGCAAAAACTATAAAATACATCTTCATGATGATTTTTATATTTTAACTGACGAAATTCATGCTATGGAGAAGCTTGCTTTAAGGGGAAATCGGCGAGCTGCGCTTGAACTATCAAACTATGCAAATTTTTATCCAACTTCTTATAGTAAATACGGCTTTCTTTGGGACTATGTTTACAATGTAATGATAAGTGATGCGATAGAAGATATAGGCAGTGTATTTCCTCAAGAAATTAGGGTGAAGCGCGGTATTAGTAAAGCTGACGATATTTTTTTAACTCTCTCACGTGACACAATTGCCGACTCAAATAAGAGTATGCTTTCGAGTTACATTTTATATAAATATTATAAAATTATAGGGAATGATGAAATGGTGAAAAATATAAAAAGATTTTAGAATTAGATAAAATAGATAATAAATTATTGATGCGCCATAAATATATCAATTAACTTTCAAAAGTTATGCGTGAAAGCTTCAGATATACCTTGGATTATAAGGTTTGTTAGTTTGTGAAATAAGTGACACGAAATATACAACAGCGTCTCTTGAATAGTGCTGCAGCCATTTATTGGGAATAGGCTACGTAATTTTTGGAGTATTATTTACAGATGTTTCCAAAATCCGCATAGATAAAGTTAGAGAAAGACGACTCTTGCATTGACAAAGTAAGCTTTTGTAGCGATAATTTTGATAGTTTACATTATTTACAGGCAATCCTGCATTGAGGATAGGATTATCCGCTACTCTGGCACAAATTCTGTGCGGTATGGACAAATGGCTAAATTAAAATGTAATGTTTAGGTGATGATTTCTCGTAAAAGGACATATGTATGTGAGAAATGAGAATAATATGTTTGGCTATGTGTATCTTTATAATTGTAGAATATCCATAAGTTCATGGATCTATTTTATTTTTATAACCCAGTTTTCTTAAGTGACAAGAGGTGAATAGGGAAAATTCGCAATAAAAATAATTGGTGAATGCAGACTTTAATAATGTGAAAAGGTATATTATGAGTAAGAGATTTATATTATTTGTTATATCTTTCTTTATTTCTTTAAATATACTGTTGGCACAGGATAAAGACAATTGCATAGATAGAGATCGGCAAATATGTATTAATACAATAAAAAAATTCCCTTATTCACAATTACTAGAAGACTTAAAAAGGAGTAATGACTTTTTTATACTTGTTTTAACATATAATTCGGATTGGGGTATGTATCCTTCTTATATCTTTGTGGATAAGCCCATACAACTACTGAATAATAAAGCAAATATAATAGTTTTAAATAAGAAGATATCTGATAAAATATCTAAATTAATCAATTCGTATATTGATTTTGAAAAGCCTTTATTTGTCAAACACGGGGGAAATTCCCTCCCCGCAAATTTTCATGTCATAGTTGTCTATAAAAATGGTAAAAGATCTGAGATAATACTAAGTCAACTTACTAGTAAAATAACAGATAAATACGAAAACAATGTATATATAGATAAACCATTTATATTTTTAGCAATGTTAGCAGATGCAACAAATACATTTTCAATGTTTGAAAATATATACGGATTTTTCCCTATTTCTTTAAAAAACATAAAAATAAAAAAATAACGTAAAAAATATATTTTTTTTATAGAAGAATCAGATGTTAAGTAGCATATATCTCTGAAGATTATTCTTATTTTTTCGGAAGCAATCCACTGCGAGTAGATAAAAAACTAAATTTACCGTTATTGACAAATTAAGTTCTGTAAAACTAAAAAACAAGTTGAGCGCTTCTATTAGCAAATAACAAAAGATGGGCGCGAAGGTTATTAAAAGTGCCTTTGATGGAAAACCTTGTGTTGGTAAAAGTAGGTCATGTAAAGTTCATAAAAAGGTATTTTCTGCCGGTTGCAGTTTTACTTATAGAATAGACGGTGATCTCAAAGATTTTTTAGGGGAAGAGTATAAATATCTCTGGAATAATCATGGAATGAGCAATCGAAATATGACTTGGTTATTGACAAAATGTGCTTTCTGCACAAAAGTAACTAAAACGTGTTGTTCTTTACAGGGATATTCCTACTTAACGGGTAGAGGCGATGTATTTTTATCTAAAAACTTCCAAATAAACATTGGCAAATTATTACTCAATATATTTATTGGTATCACTATGTTGGAAAGTTTTGCAAATTCTATTAGCGCTATAATACCACTTATTGCCAAGCCTGGGCCTTAACCGGAAATTTTTTCTTCAGTTAGGTACTGCAAAAACTGATTTGGAAATATATTGCGAATCTTATTGCACTTAGAATTTTAACCTAAGAAAGATTTTCGTTGGACAAAATAGGATATAAAACTTTCTTAACTTCAAGGCAATAATATCTAAAAATCTAATAGGATTTAAATTATTAGGATATATTCATTGCCTTAGCGTACATAATATTTATGATTCTACTTATAACAGGAGAAATAAATACGAGCAGATTGGAAAATTAGAATTTAAAATCCATTAATAGTAAATTTTAAACACATAATTCAAAGAATCTAAACAAGATATGATATATTAAAACCCTGCATAAAATAGAAATAACTTTTATCAAACTGATTCAGCCTTAGCAAATAATCTTAATGCATATGATGTATTTTTATAAATCTTTTCTCTTGATTTTAATTATCCTTAATTTCCCTTTATTGGCGATGGGAAGCTCATCAAGTACTGTATCATATTATACAGAAACACTAAATATGCTAATAAAAAATTCAACTTTAACTGTCGCAGACATTAAAGAGCTTAATAATTTAATTATTTATGATAAGTCTTTAAGTGATTATTCCAAATATCAAGATATAAATAAAATATTATTGGATAAATATGTTGATTCCATTGAAGAATTTCAAAAAATGCTTAATGTATCTAAGTCTGATGCACTTAAAACATTAAATGCTATTGTAGCCAGGCAATACTCAAATAGGAATTATGCATTTAAAGAAAATTTGCCGTCAAAGCTAAACTTAAATCTATCAAAAGATGAGGCTAAGAAAATCGTAGAAATTATTATTGTAAAAATGTATGGTAAAGAAGTCTTATCGCAGCGCCCCTGGGAGATAGTTGAATCCAATAATACATATATAATTAAAGGGCATAATCCGCTCTTGAGTAATGAAAGAGGCGGTATTGTTAAGGTAATAATAAATAAACAAAATGCTGAAATTTTGGATATATCGCATGGGAGATAGTCAACCGGGAATATTTAATGCAGAAAAGACAAATCTAGAAAGGTGTTGTTTTAAATAGTAGTTTATTCCTCTATTTTACTTATATATGAAATATTCTGTAAACTTTATACAGAATTCATTATATTATTAATGGTGTGCCATATAATGAAAGTATGGATATAAAATATCAGATGTTTTACTGTAAATAGAATATACCTTTAATGATTATATGTAGCAAGAATAATGATATGGGAAAAGTACTTTCTTTATAATTTTGCTTTGTTGATGTTCAGTATTTGAACGGATATATATTTCATTTGACAAGTGAAGATATAAGTATATATAAGATAAAGAGGTGTAGAAAATGATGTATATAATCCGAAAGATAGTGCGGGAAGTAGTAGCCTGTCTTAATAGTAAGATAAAAATATTAATAGGGCTGTTCTGCATTTTATCACTAGCTGCATGCGGAGAAACTTATCTTCAACAATCTGAGATACAAAAATTAATAGTTGAATATGAAAAAATAAATAATGTCGAATATGTTTTTGTAAGAGGTATTCCATTTCATAGTGTATTATCTCCGACGCAGTATAGTGTGTCGGATAATGGAGATTCTATAAATATAAAAGTTAAACTGGAATTATCTCATAAAAAATTAGGACTTCCTTTGGATATTCGTGTGGTAATTCGCGACAAGACGAAATATATAACATTTGGAGAAAATGGCGATATTGTATGGAAGCGTGAATCAGTTGCCAAGTAGTTTGAATTGAAAAGAAGAGGTGTAACGGATAATTTATACTGTCATATTAATTCGTACGCCGATAATGGAAAGAGAAGGTAGTAGTTTGATATGAAGAATATAATTAAAGTATTATTTTTATTTTGCGTTATAATAATTATCTGTGTACTATATACTTATATAAGCCTACGTGAGCGGAATTATAGTGAGCATGGCACGTTTGATGTATTCCAACCTAGTATTGGGAATATAGATGTGTCGAAATATATGCCAAAGCAAACAGTTAACATTAAGTACGATTTGAAAGTTAGATATTCTTTAGCTGATTTATGTTGGTACGGATTTGTTTCCAGGGAAGACTTTGAAACATTCATAAGACAAAATTTAGAAGCAAAAAAGCATGAAGAACATATATATTTAGCATTTTGCGAGAAATTAGGGACTCCAATTCCTAAAAATTTAGTTATTTATACAATAAATAAAGCTTTAATTGGTTACGACCCTAATAAGCAAATCATATACGGAATATATACATCAAAATAATATTTAAGCATTTCTTTTTTATTAAATAAGCACACTAAGTTATGAACCTTATGATAGTTAATAATTCTTATGAATATTTTTGCTTATATAATGTATTAAGGTCAACTAATAATTTAAATAATTACCTGCCTTTATAAGCATAAGAATAAAGGTATTCTGTAAAAAAGGAGGCGAGAATTTTTATAAGGACGTCTATTTATTGATAACCTCACTTTCTTTGTTTGATGAATCTATATAGTTTTTTAGAGAATCAGAAATTATATCTTCTGTTGTATTTTTATTATAAAACGACGTCTCACTCACAACATATTGCACATTATTTATATTATCGCTGACATCGCAAAATTTTGGTAATTTAATGATGAAATTTTCATTTGCTTGATTAGATGATTTAATTGAATCTTTAGAAATTGAATAAATATTTGTAATTATCAAATCGCCCTTGTCGTTGTAATTTTCAATTTTTATATTTGTTGGAACGCTTACTTCATCATCTCCTATTTCATAATCGTTTAAATATATTATTTTACGCTTTCCCCCTAAAGTATTGCCTGAATTTATATAATAAAATTCGATTTTTGATAACAGCATCGATTTAGGGTCAAAATACATTCCGAAATCTTTAATATGAATTAGTCCATCTTCCAAAGATGCATTTATCTTCTTATGATTTTTTAATGCATTCAATAAATTTTCAGCATAAAATATAAAGCATCCTTTAGTATTTGAATAGTATCCAAATGCATCTAAGATATTTGGAATGTCTGGATTCAAAACTCTCTGAATATTAGCTTGTGATACCGATTCTTGCGGTGAAAATTTATGTAGTCCACCTTTATTTGAGTATTCTATTAGGCTATTAGGGAAAATTTTCAGTAAAGTCATTATGCCTTTAAAATATGATTTATTTATCTGCATATTTAAAACATGTTTTCCATCAGAATTTGTTTTAAATTCATCTATTTTTTCCAAATAAGAAAAGCTATTAAACTGACATCTTATATTGCCTATTTTTAGAGAATTCATACCTTCTGGCTTTTTATTGTTTCCCACAAAAGCTTTCTCATACGTCGTTTTTACAGTATATCTACATGAAAAGTAAGTTTGATAAAACATTTTTTGAGCCAATGAATCAATTTTTTCGATAGGCTCTGTTGCACATGTTATCTGCGCTATAAATAGATAAAAGCATATAAATATATTTGTCTTTAACATATATTATTCCTTTTCGTCTCACTCTTTTTCTGGATGTTTAGAATTAGATTCGTAAATATCCTTGAATTCACATCGAGCCAATCTATAAGGGGATCAACTTATTATTTAATAAAGTGTTAGATTAATAGATGTCAATAAAATTATATTCATTATAAATATCTATATAATTTCCCATAATGTAGTCTGCAGATTCCTGCTTCGTACTTATAACTTCTTTTAATTACCTATCCCCAATGCTCTAAATTCTAAACTTAATTGAAAAAAATGTCCCAAAATGTATAAAACTACCTTACGTTAGCAGCTGAAACCCGATATTAGTAATATGAGGAGGAGCGAAGCGGGCTTGCAACATCCTAAGGACAAACCTGGTGAAAATTAATCGGGAAGGGTGTTCAACTATTGACAGGACGAGCTTTGGGGGGTAATAATCTAATAAGTTATTGTTCTTTACAGGCAAATCATACGCTTAGGGTTCGGAGGATACAGGTTCATATTTAGAAACTATCGCGCGGACGTTGCTAAATGGCTCTCCCAAGACCTCATTGGCTCTCCGACGACTGGAAGAATTTTGATTTTTGCAAAAACTCTGATTAATGACATGCAGTTCTATATAGAACTTGTTTGTACTAATTCTAAATACTTCAATAGGTAATTATATAGATTTCAGTAATTTGTAAATGATTAAAAAATGCGCGGGATATAACGATTACGA
Source organism: uncultured Opitutales bacterium (assembly GCA_900545715.1). GTDB lineage: Bacteria > Verrucomicrobiota > Verrucomicrobiia > Opitutales > Intestinicryptomonadaceae > Merdousia > Merdousia gallistercoris. The sequence goes on along the minus strand of URAJ01000002.1, from coordinate 140,764 downwards.
CATTATAGAGCTAATTGCATGTAATACCGGGGGAATATTTTCCCAAAAAATTGCACTAAGCATTAGGCAAGAAAGTGAGAGCTCTAATGGGAAAAATTTTTGTGCATTGTAATGAACTTTATTGATCAAAGAATAGGATATATCTTACTTATGAATAAAATAATTGTATTTTTAATCTTTTTAGCGGCATCTTTAATAGAGGTGAATGCAATAGAAATTATAACTGCATTGAAAATCTATCGTGATTCACCTTTTAATCTTAGTTCAGATGAAAAGGTAAAATATGAGAAATTGGCTATAGGAGGAGATGGAGATGCTGCATATAAATTGGGGCGTTATTATCTTTATTGCGAAAATACAGAATATAATGAAAAAATAGCAGCAGTATATTATTATATATCACGGTGTTTTATGCACTTAAGTGGATTTTTAGAATTAGACAGAATTCTTTTTTATAAATTTAATATACCCATTTATGAACATACTCAGCATGATATTTTTGGACTGTTTACTCAAACGGAGATAGATGAATTAAAATCAAAGAATGACTTATTCTCTAATTTTATTTTATACCACTACTATTTAAATCAAAAAAACAAATCGAAGGCGGTAGAATATAAATTGTTGTTGGACGGTAAAATGCCATCGCGTTTATTATTGCCATTTGAGGTCATAGATAAAAAATATTCGGTTGGCGTACCGCTTTCGCAACCGCATATAGAGGAAGATGAATTTATAGTATATAAAAGACTTGGTTTGGCAGGAGATGGATATAGTGCTTCAACAAGAATAATGGCGTATTACAGATTTGGCTCTCATGATGATGAGAGGAAGGCGAAATATTTAAGAAATATATGGGCATATATTTCATCCAAGTTTGGGTATAAAGGATGTGAAGGTGTCTTAAAATTCCATTGGAAAGATTCTATTGAAAGTTTATTTAATGAAATCGTAGAACTTGGAATAATAGGTGAAAATGAATTTGAGTATGATTATGTAATGTATAATTATTACAAATTTAAAAAGGATGATGTAAATGAGAAGAAATATGCGGAAAGGCTCATAAAGAGAGATGTAGATAGAAGATTAATATTATAATTGGTGTTAATTTTGATTTTATTTTTACTTGAAAGTTAATTATAAAAGAATATATAAAATTAAATTTTTGCAATAAAAGTTGTTGCCGATAATTTTGAGCTCTTATAAGGAATATATCTTAAATTAGAGGAGAAAATAAAGATGAGGAATAATATGAATAAATTTATTATAAATTATAAACAATATCTGCTTTTGATTTGTATCTTTTTCTCTAACTTAGTTTTTTCAGCAGAGGAAAATCCATTTGCAAATAACGAATATAGCATTGATTATAAAGAAATTCTAAAAATAAAATTAAACCCAGAAAAAACTCCTAATGATGATTTCAAAAACGGATTAGAATCTTTAAGAAATTGGGGGAAAGAGCTTTTAAAACTTGATAAAAAAAGAGAATTGAAAGGTTATTATGCAGTTTTATTTATAAATAATAAGGCTATATTTTTTACAAAGTTGGAGAGAAATGGGGATATTTATACAAACAGATTTGCGACGGAAGAAATAGATTTTAATGCAAGTCTTTCTGAAGTAGAGGAAAATCATATTAAAGGAAAGGTGGACATATATTATAAGTATGGCAACCCTGCTTCACAAGAATCTGACGGTTTTGGCTGCAAAGGGATTATCCCACTTGTTGAAAACATTTTTATCTTTCCAATTATGGATAAAAATAAAGTTTTTGCTATATATAAATTATAATATTCTAATATAAAATTATCCATGTGATTCCTAAAAATTGCATCTGAATGATGCCGCAATAATTGCTATCTAATAATGATATGTGTATATGTGGAATGGCTTTTTATCGGAAGGCTTTGCAATTATTTAGGGCTTTGGTATATAAAATATATAAACGAGTAGCAAGCTGGCAGCGGCAATTTTATATCGCAATAAGCGAAGATGGAGAAAAAACCGAGTCTATATTTACTGATATTTTTTGAACCAGCATAAGTAATGTTAGCGAGAATGGGTATTCTGCTATTGACAAAACGGGCTTTCGAGCTGATACTTATGATAAGTTATCGTTCTTTACAGACAAATCCTACGTTGAAGGCTTGGGCTGCGCGTTTTAATTGAGAAATTACTGCGCTGATATGGCAAATGTCTGCCCCAAGGCCTTATCGGTTCCTCTGGCGGTTTGGATAATTTTGCGTATTGTAATAACCAATTAGTATGATTGATTTGTATGGCGCATATGACTTGGCAAACAGCGCATATATCAGCATTAAAGTACAAAATAGTACAATAAAAGGAGGGTATATATTGAAGATTTTTAAAAGAAGCAGGAAAACTTTATCGGAATGATATGAAAAGAATTTTTTACATTGTTATCTTATGTATAGTGATAATATTTTTCTTCCTTCCCGATTATAGAGCAACTAGGACGGAAGAAGCCGTAAATGTACAGGCATTTAATATAATAACTAAATGGCAAGACAAACTAAGAGACGACGCCCCCTTTGATTTTTCTACTTTTTCGTCGCTCTTTACACCAAAAGACGTTTTAAGTGAAATAAACTTGTACGAAGAAAGGATGCGGAATTTTTATAATATATCGCCTAGCTCCAATATTTCAGCTGTCGGTGAGCTTATGAAAATTCAAAAGAATAATTTTATTTTAGATGTAAATGTAGAAAACTTTTTTCCCATAACGAATTTTACCGCCAAAAAGCGATATTGGCATTGGTTATACGGTGTTTTTATACCTTTAAATAATACGCCCAAATATGCATTTATTCGCTTGGGATATGATTGTAGGATTAATATAATGGAGTCTTTTATTGGAGAAAACTCTTTTATTTCCCTCTTAGGTATTGACGGTAATAGTGGAAAAATTTTAGACAAAGAAATAGAACATATTTTTATTGAGCGAATGAAATTAAAAGAGTAATCAGGTAATATTATAGTTATAAGATGTAAAAGTTTATCTAATTGCTAAACTTGTAAATTAACGGAAGGTAACAAGAAATAACGAATAATGCTCAATCAATAATGTAGTGGTTTTTATGAAGATTATTTTTTTTGTCTTACGGCTTTTTTGCATTCCTATTTTCATTTTTACCTCAAGGGCAACAATAATAATTATGACAAATATAGGATTTCATAATTATCTATTAGAAAATGGATTAGAAAGAGAAAACATATATATAATATTTTTTGTTACATCTTGTTTCTTTGCCGCATTGATTTGTGTTTTATATTTAAAATTTGTCTCAAGATTAAAGCATTATTTTTATTAGCTTATTAAAGAGATTCATTGTATGGGCATAGAATCAAAGAAGCGTTTTTTTGTGTATGTTGATACGCTAATTGCTGGCGATATTCTTGGAAAAGCTTAAGTAAGATAGTGGAGAATGGGTATTTGGCTACTGACAAAACGAGCTTTCTGCACGATACTTCCGACAAGTCATCGTTCTTTACAGGTAAACCTAATACTCCTCAACGCTTTTTAGGAGGATATCTCAACCATTGCATAAATGCAGTTAAGAAAAAATTCACGACTAGGTCTTGCATTTTTACGCAATTATTTTCTTGGGAACTTTACTTAATTGCCAGTCGAATGGACATACTTTAACTCCAATGTAAAACGCGGCAAAAGCGGCAGATTTCGGATTCTCATTCTCAGTTTTTTAAGCGTGGGTAGTGGGATTCTTCAAAAATTTTTCTTGTAGAGGAGTTTTACGATGTTATTTTTTAAAAAAATTCTTATTATTCTTTAATGTTATACATATTATGAGCAAATATTTGGCACTCTTATTGTTGTCCTTGCCGTGTCTTTCCATGGTTGCACAACCTGTATTTTATGCGCCTCTTGACGATTCTGCGGAAGTCATTGCGCCCGACGGCTCAAAGCTTAAAAGTGGTATTATATATGGAAAATCCGGATATTTTCAAGGTGTCTCTGGAAAGGCGCTTGAAGTAAAGCGGCATGCGTACGACCAGGCCACTGCGCTAAATTTCGCGGGGCTTCCGGAAACGGATTGGAACGAGGCTACGGTTTCTTTTTGGTTTAAACCGTATTGGAAAGAAACCGATCCTGAGGGATTCCCAATCTTTACAGCTAACGGCAAAAATTTCCGCTTTTATTTTCTAAAAAGCGCGCGCGGATATATGGAGTTGAGCGTTTGCGCGCCACAGCAGCTTCAAATACTCTGCAAAAACGTCCTGAAAAAAAACGAATGGGCGCATATAGCATTCACATGGGACACTAAAAAAGGCGAGGCCATCTTATATATAAACGGGAAGATGGTCGGCAAGAAGGTCGATTCTTCGCGCTCTCAGAAGCTCGAAAAACATTCGCTCAATATGTGGCTTGGAAATTCCGGAGGCGACCGATTTAAGGCAAAAGTCGGCAACGGCCTGTACGATGAAATTAAGATATTCGACAAGGCTCTTCCTCAGGAGGAAATTTTTGCGCTCTCGACTTCGGGTTCAGACTCGGAGTTGGCGAAAATAAATCCGGACATCATTCCGTTTGCAAATGGGGCGGCGGAGTTCATAATATCAGATAAGCATGCAAAATACCAAGGCCCAAAGAAACTTCTTGAGCTCGATTTAGGCGCCGACAAGATATCCATTGTTTCCATGGGGGCATCCGGCAAAGTATCTTTTGTATATAGCGGAAGCTCTAAAAATTCGGCGATAGAGTCGGCTTGCATTCTTAATTTATCTCAGCCGCACAAAATCCTCATAAAACAAAACGGCAAAGATATAGAATTTTATATAGACGATTCCCTCCAAGGCTCTATCAAGGACGCTTCATTTACAAAAGTTATTGCGGCGAAAGCTGCAAAGGATTTTTCGGCATATCCTAACACTGGTTTCCCGTCCAAAGACGACTTAAATAAACTATCGGATACCTCCACAAATGCGGCCGAAAACGACTTGTGGACTCTGGCAGACGCGGCGCGGCGCTCTGATGGCGCAAGGTCGGGCGTATGCCTGAACGGCTATTGGCGCGTAATACCAGCTAACGAATACTCTTATGCGCCTTCCGGCAAATGGTGGTATATGCGCGTGCCTGGAAGTTTCAGGTCGCCCCTATACAACATTTATCCGCTCGCAGGCGACAAGCTCGGGAAGGGCACTCAATACTGGAATGGAAAATCTCTCATCGAAAACAGGTCGGGCTGGTACCAGCGGGTATTTGAGGTTCCCGCCGATTTGAAAGGCGAGCGCGTTTTCCTGAACTTTGAAAATCTCAACGGCGACTACGGCAGAATATATCTCAACGGGAAACTGATAGACTCGTTCAGGCAGGACTTCAAATGCTTTCCCGTAATTCCCAATCCGCGGAGAATAGACGTCACTGACTTGCTCTCAAAGGACGGGAAAAATGTTGTCACTGTATTTATAGACAGGGCGTATATAGCCTTATGGCGCGGGGTCCCGAGCATTGGCGACCACGAGGAGATTGCAATCGGGGATGTCTGGCTTGAAAAGGCTCCGTCGCGAATGTTTATTTCGTCGGCCATTGCATTGCCGTCGTTCAGAAATTCCAACGTTTCGCTCCTTGCGAGGATTCAGAATCCCGGCGCTCAAAAAGGAGAGGGAAGGGTGGAATTCTCTTTTGCGGACGCGAGCGGAAAAACAAAAACTTTTTCCAAAAAATTTGAAATTACCGGCGAGCGCGAGCAAGTAGTAAAGTTTGTCGAGAAATGGAAGAATCCAGTCCTTTGGGACGCCGAAAATCCGAATCTCTACAAAATGAGCGCCGCGCTATTTGCCGACTCAAATATAGCCGATACTTTCCCGTCTAAGGATTTCGGCTTCCGCGAGGCTTGGGTCGAGGGCGGAGAATTCAGAATGAACGGCAATAAGATGCGCATGCGCATGTGGACGTCGCCGGCTCTTGGGAGGCTCCGCCAATATTTTGGGCACCCAAATTCCATGGGGCAGTACGTCGCCCATATTAAGGGAATGAATTACGACACTGTGCGATTTGATCCTTTCAGAAAGACTTCGCAAGTCGCATGGCCCGAATACTTGCGCGAATGCGACCGCGCAGGCTTGTACAACCTCTTTCAAATGCCTCCATACGAGGACGAGGAAATCGGTGAATATTCAAGGCAGGTTGAGAGATTTTTGGAGCATTACGGCAACCATCCCTCAATATTGATGTGGTACACGGATTTCAATACTTGCTCCTATCCGTGGAACCAGGATCCCGCGAAGCTCACGGACTACTCATACGATCCTCCGTCAAAGCGCGAGCCGCGCCGCCGTGCGCGCGTCGCCGAAAATACCATGCGGGCAATCGATCCCTCTCGCGAGCTTTTCCAGCATGCCGGCGGGGCATCCGGAAAGATTTTCACGTCGATGAACTACCAATCTTTTGGAACTCCGTTGCAAGAGCAGGAGGATTGGCCGCAGCAGTGGGCTAAGAAGCACGAGCGCCCGCTTATGGTAGTGGAGTCGGCCTTCCCGTACCCCGCGCAGTGGCGCCATTTTGACGACGACTCAGTCGGGACCTTGGGCGCAGAACACGCCGCGAGGTATTTTGGAGATTGCGTGTACGCTGCCGAGACTAATCCCATACCGCACACGCAAGAGTGGCAGTATTCTCCGTACGCAAATCCCAACGAAAATATTCGCCGCCTATCCGCGCTAATGTACACGCGCGTTGTAAAGGCTTGGAGGGGATACGATATGTCGGCGCTCGGCGACTTCCCCGGCGGGCGCGACATGTGCCATACGGCTGTCACTTACGACAACCACAATGTTGTTTTTGACACTCTCGTCGATGCAAATGTAAAGGCGCCCGGCCTGCGCCCGGACAATCCGTTGGGGTGGAGCGAAACCCAGCGCCACTTGCTTACGGACTACACAAAGAGGGCAAATCTAAACGACGTTGTCGCCGACTGTTTTGCCCCCGTTCTCGTATTCTTAGGCGGCGACCCCAAGAATTTCACGTCTAAGGACCACGCTTTCTATGCGGGGGAAAAATTTGTAAAGAGCGCGGTGACTGTAAACGACAGGACAACCCCGCAGACGCTCTTGTTCAAATGGCGCCTTACTGTTGAAGGCGGCTTTGAACCTGCCGCATCCGGAGAGTTTAAGAAGACGGTCGATGCCGGCGGTCTTGAAAAGTTCCCGATAGAAATCACGGCACCGAATGTATTTAAGCGCACCAATGCTAAGCTCGAGCTTGCCGTGCTAAACAGCGACGGATCCCTCTTGAAGGAAGACTCCCTCAAACTGCAATTCTTCCCAAAAAGAGTGCAGCCCAATTTTAAGGACGCGTCCGTAGCACTGTACGATCCGAAGGGAAATACGGCGGAGCTGCTTGAGAAGGCGGGGCTCGCCTACAAAAAAATAAAGAAATTCGAGGAGCTTGGCGACGCAAGATTGCTTATAGTAGGTCAGAATGCGATAGGTAAAAAGCCCTCGGCGCTGCTTGCAAAAGTCGAGGAATCCAAACTTATAGACAAGGGCTTGAAAGTGCTTGTGTTTGAGCAGAAAGCCACGGCGAACGTCGCAAATTTTGTATTCGAATCTCCGAGCTACCGCAACGCATTCATACGCTCGCCGAAAAGCCCGTACGTTGCGGGGCTATCCGACGAGGATTTCTCAGATTGGCGCGGAGACTCTGACACTGTTGAGGCGTTTGTCGTTTCGGAGGAAAACTCCCCGCATTACCCGCGTTCCAAGTGGAAGTGCGGCAACGGCGGCATAGTGAGCGGAAATGTCATTCGCAAGCCGTCTTACGGCAATTTTACGGCGGTTGTTGACTGTGGGTTTAACCTCATGCATTCGTCGCTGCTCGAAATGCGCCGCGGGCACGGAATAGTTTTGTTCTGCCAGCTTGACGTCACTTCAAGATACGGAAAAGATCCTGCCGCCACAATGCTGACAGACAATATTCTCAAGGAAATGACAAACCGCTATTTGCCGGTCGGCCCGCAGCGCGTCGCGTATGTCGGAGGCGACGAAGGCGCAAAACTTCTCGACAGAATGGGAATGCAGTACCAGCGGCTGACCCCGAAAAATAGGTGGGAAATCGGGTCTGCGCAAGTTGTGATTCTCGGGACTGGGGCTGAGAAAGAGCTTCTTGAATCTGTCGGCAAGATTGCCGGCAGGACAAACTCGATTGCGGTTGTCGCTTTGCCAGGGGCGGATTTAAGCGTATTTGGCGGCAACTTGAAAATAGGCAAAAAGAATATATTCCGCGCGTTCGCTCCCAAGAATGATCCGCTATTTGACGGCATTGCCGACGCTGATCTATATTTTAGAAACGCCCGCGAACTTCCCGTTATAGAAAGCGCGCCCGAATGGATGCGCTCGACTAATCCGGCTCTCTTCGGCGCGATAGACAGGGAAACGGGAATGAACGCGATTTTCACAGTCGCGCCGGACGACGTAAAGGGCGCGTGGAATTCGGAGAAAGTGGCGAGGGTCTGGAACAATATATTTAACAATATGAATATAGGCCTTGGCAAAAACCTAAAAATATTTTCGTCCGAAAAATACCGCCACAATAAACTCGGCAAGAAAGACTCCGCAAATGAATGGTCTCCGTACATAGACGACTTGGATTTCTATGACGGCGACGCGTTCCATAATTGGTAATGCGCCAAGCAATGTGCAGCGCGCGGAATATCTAATATTCCGCGCGTTTTTTTATGTTTTATATTTAGCGCGTTAACGTTGCATTGCGCCTAAAACAATATTTTGCGATTCACCAAAGAAAAATATCGGCGGCATTTTTAAGGGCGGTTCGCAAAATTTAAACTCCTCCGCAAAGCATTTGGATTTTTCTCTAAAACGCGCAAAAGTATTTTGTTTGGGAGGTTTGTACCCCTCCGGGAGCGAAAAATATTTTTGAGCGTATTTTGGAGCGAGAAATAGAGCATTGGCATTCGCAAAAAAAACATCTTATGAAACGATGTTTTTTGTCGAACGCGCGCAATGGCCGCAAGAGTGCAGGGCGCTAAAAAGAATGGCGATTTTATGTGTAGAAAGGAATTTTTATAGTATTAGAGCCAAAAATTCCGCATTGGATTTTGTCTGACCCATGCGGTCGATTAGCGTCTCGGCGGCGTCCTCAACTTTTGAGCCTGCCATTGCGCGGCGGAGGAATGACGACGCTTCAAGCTCTTTTGCCGACAGCAGCAGTTCTTCGCGCCGTGTCCCCGATGCGGAGAGGTTTATTGCGGGCCAAATTCTCAGTTCAGCCACTTTTCTGTCGAGCACCATTTCCATGTTGCCGGTGCCCTTAAATTCTTGAAAAATCAAATCGTCCATTCTTGAGCCCGTCTCGACGAGCGCGGTTGCGATAATCGTGAGGCTGCCGGCTTCCTCGGTGTTTCTCGCAGACGAGAAAATTTGCCGCGGGCGTTCGAGTGCGCGTATATCGAGCCCGCCCGTCATTGTCCTGCCGCCGTTTGCTTTCGCGGAATTGTGCGCGCGGGAGAGGCGGGTTATGGAGTCCATCAAAAGCACGACATCCTTGCCGACTTCCACAAGGTGTTTTGCGCGCTCGAGGGCGAGGTCCGCAATTCTTATGTGGGTGTCAATATTTTCGTCGTTCGAGGAGGCGAAAATTTCCGCTTGGGGCAAGTCCATTTTAAAGTCTGTGACTTCCTCAGGGCGTTCGTCCACGAGCAAAATCATGAGATGGCATTCGGGGTGGTTTGAGGAAATTCCGTATGCGATATCTTTAAGCAGGGTGGTTTTGCCGGTACGCGGGGGAGCTACTATCAAACCGCGCGTACCTTTGCCGATGGGGCAAAAAATATCCATAATGCGCGCGCTCATGCGCTCCTCTTTGGTTTCGAGTTTAAGCTTTTCTTCCGGCGCGATAGTCGTCAGGTTTCTAAATTGCTGAACTTTTCTTCGTTCGGCGCACGGCAGGCCATCTATTGTTTCGATAAAGCGCACTTTGGGGTTGGGGTGTCCGTCTGCCTGGTGGGCTTTTGCGACAATAAATTGGCCTTTTTTTACGTTGAAGCGCTGGACGAGTTCCTTTGGGACATAAGGGTCAGTATTGCGCATTTTGCCGGAGCGTTTTGGGTCGAGCAATACGCCGTTATTGTTTGTTGTCGGTGCGAAAATTCCCGACACTTCCATAATTTCAAGATTTCTATTTTCCATATATGCGCTCAGGACGCTGTTAATTGGGTTTTGGATTGCAAATGGGCGCGGTAAAATTCACACAGCTTGAAAATTTTTAATAGCCCACACGGGGCGGTTGCCGCAGGTTCAATAAATTTTACCGATATCCGCCACAATATTCATTCAGACAAAAAGAACTTCGGCGGATTTTGTTCTTTAATCAGACCAGAGATTGCGGGCTAAGGCAATCTTTTTTTGAAAAAAAAGAATTTTTAGAAAAATTTTTTATCGGTTAAAATTTTATCGGCGACGTTGCTACAAACAAAAGAAAAATAGTGGGAAAATTTTTCGCAAGTGTGTGGAAGCGTTAATGGGTTTCTATTGGGAATTACCTTAGCAAATTGCCATGTGCGAAGTTTGGTTGAATTATATTATTCCAAGTCCGTAAATAAGCGTCGGATTCAAAATGCGCCGCAGAGAAATGCCTAATTGCTGTACGCAATTACAAAGTTTCTTTAAAACGGGTAAAAGATGAACGCAACAAAGATGCGCCGCTAATCTATTGGGAAAGAGATTGAAGCGAAAGCTTTTTTATTTTTGCAAGGCGCGCGAAATCGACCACTTTCATCACGTTTTGCAATGACGACTCCTTGTCGCCCAAGACGATTAGCTCCGGAGTCGGAGATTTTGAGAGGTCTTTTATTTTAGCTTCGAGCGACGATTCCGATATTTCGTCGGAGTTCCAAAAAAATTTACCGTCTTTTGTCACCGATACTGTTGCCGGCTTGTTTTTTGAGACGCTTTCAGACGATTTCATGGAGGGCGGGGTGATGTCCACCGCATAAATCTCCTTGAACTGCATTGTAAGCAGGAAGAAAAAAATGAGGCTCGTTAGCACGTCGACGAGCGGCACGATGTTTATTTCTGCGCGCCGGCGCCTTTTTCTGTGCAAAATGTTCATTTGCCGGATTCCCTGCGGATATCGATAAGCCTCTCGACGCAGATATTGATTTGGGCGCAAAGCTTGTCGATTTTTCTATTTAAATATGAGTTCCCAACGATTGCGGGAATGGCGATGCAAAGCCCGAGAATTGTTGTGGAAAGCGCGAGCGCAACCCCGCGCGAAATTGCCTCCGGAGTTGGCGACGCCTCGCCCGAAGCAAACACCGTGACAAGCCCCGCGACAGTCCCGAGCAGGCCAAGCAGCGGCGCTGCCGATATTACGATGTCAAGCGCGAACATGCCTCTTTCGAGGCGCGTCATTTCGAGTTGCGCGAAGGCTTTCAGCGCCTCGGGATCTGGGTTTGAATTTCTGTTGAAAAACAGTATTCTGCCGACAGTCGTGGAGAGGTCGCCTTCGTGGTCGGATATTTTCCCCGATAGGAGCGCCGAGGCTATTTGCCTGGGTACGATTTTAGATTCCCGCAAAGCGACAAGCCGTTCAAAAATTATATAAATTCCGACGAACGAGCAAAGCAAAAGCGGGTAGATAAAAATCCCGGCGCCTTCGAGGATGAATTTCATTTTTTATTTGTAGTATGGGAGGTTTGCCGCAGTTTTTGCGATTTCATCTTCGGCGTCGATAAGGCCCGCGATTGGGTCCCACGTTCCCGACATCAAAGCGGCGCGCGCGTTTTCTGGCATTGAGCATTTGCAGGAGAAATCTCCGCAAGAAAGAGTCATGTTTTCGAGATTGATCTCGACTGGAAGTTCAGGGTCAGCCTCTATTAGCTCGCCGATTTTTGCAATATCTTCAGCTGACGCGCAAACGCACGGAATGCCCAGTGTGGTCGAATTCCCGAAAAATATTTCCGCGAAGCTCTGGGCGATTATGCCCCTGAATCCGTAGTGCCATAGCGATTGTGGCGCATGCTCGCGGGACGACCCGCAGCCGAAATTTGCCCCGGAAAGAAGAATTTTCGCGTTTTGCTTGCGCGGATCAGTCAAGGGGTGTTTTTTGTCGGTGCCGTCGGCGTTTTTGCGTTCGTCGTAGAAGGCGTATTTTCCGAGCCCTTCAAAGGTCACGCAGACCATGAAGCGCGCGGGTATTATTCTGTCGGTATCGATGTCGTTGCCGGGAACGAACACCGCCTTGCCTTTTACGTTGTTAATTTTTTCGAGTGCCATTGTTTTGATTAGAAGGATTTTTTTTCGCACTACAATCTAAAAAAACAGTCTAAAAAAATAAAAATGTCCGCGAAAAAAAAATAAATTGTGGAAATTTTCTTAATATTGGGCATATATTTAGCCGATAAATTTAAATAAAAGCAAAAAAATATGAAAAAGATAATAGCAATAACGGTTTTGGGAGCGGCGCTGTGCGGTTGCCAGTCGGCTCCGGAAGCCTCTCCCGAACAACTTGCAATTGAGGCCGTATATTCGGTTGACTCCCGCGTGGCGTCAAATTCAAAGTCGCCTGCGGAAGTGGTGGATAAGCTTCAATCAATCCGCCTGAACGTCTGCCCCGCGGACTTTATCGACGCATATCGCGACTATATTAAAGGTTGGGAGGCGCTGGTTGATGTTGCCAAGAAGATGTACGCACAGAATATGCAAAAGGCGTCTTCCGATATTGCCGCTTTCGTTTCCGACTACCAGTCGAATCCCGTCGAGGCTACGGTTAACTTGAAAAAGCAATGGCCGGCGTTTTCTTCCGACATCGACTCCGCAACTACAAAACTCTCGAAGAGTTTTACCGCGATGACCGCTATCGGCGCGAAGTACAATGCCGTTTATAAAAAAGATTCCTCTATTTTTTAATAAAAGCATATAATGTTTTAAATCTCCGTACCGTTTTGGTTCGGAGATTTTTTTCTTTGAATTTTTAACAAACGGTGGCAGAAACTTGTCTTTACTGACAATATGGACGACGAAAGAAAATCGCTATACAGTTGGAAAAACATCTCGGTGCTCGTCCCAAAAAATCCGAGAGCTTTGCTTTCGATTTTCAAGTCGTTAAAGCACCGGTATTTTGCGTTGTATTTTGGAGGAATGCTATTTTCGCTCATAGGGGCGTGGATTCAACAAGTGGCGATGGGGTGGCTCGTGTACAATGTGACGAATTCGGTATTCATATTGTCGCTTTCGGTATTTTTGTCGCAGATACCGGCGCTTGTATTCACCCCTTTTGCGGGTGTGGTTGCGGACAGATTTAATAGGCGCAATATATTGATAGTCACACAGCTTTGCATGATGTCGCTTAGCTTCATTCTCGCTGTAATGACGCTTGTGGGGTTTATAAATATAGGAGTCATACTTTTAATTTGTTTTGTTTCCGGGATTGTTTTTAGCTTCGACGCTCCCGCCCGGCAGTCTCTTTATTCAAAGCTTGTTCCGCCGGAGGACCTCGGGAACGCAATCGCCCTAAATTCGACCGCGATAAACGGCACGAGGTTTATCGGCCCTGCGATAGGAGGTTCTCTCATTGCGTCTATCGGAGAGGGGTATTGCTTCTTGATAAACGGGTTTTGCTATTTTGCGATACTGTTTTCGCTCTACATGATAAAGCTTTCGTCCGAGCGTTCGCATTCGGCTTCGGGGGCGCTTCGCGAAATTGTGGAAGGCTTTGCGTATATCCGCGACATGCGCCCGATAAGGCTTGTAATAATAATACTGATGACGTTTAGCTTTTTTGGGTTGCCGTTTGCGATGCTTATGCCGGCATTCGCAAAAGGAGACCTCGGGGGCGGAAGCCAGACGCTCGGGAATCTAATGAGTTTTGTCGGCTGCGGGGCGCTTGCGGCGGCTCTTTATTTGGCGGCGCGCAAGAGCGTCCTCGGGCTCGGGAGGGTGATTGTTGTGGCTGGCGTTTTGTTCGGGGTGTCTCTCGTGGCTATTTCATTAGTAAAAAATCCTGTTGCTGCGTATTTTGTCTGTGTGCCGATAGGTTTTGGCATGGTCGCGGTTGCGGCGTCCTGCAATACGATGCTGCAGTCTCTCGTGGAGGACTCCAAGAGGGGGCGGGTGATGAGCGTATTTACGATGGCGTTTTTCGGTGTGCCGCCGATTGGAAGCATACTGCAAGGGTGGATTTCATCGTATGTAGGGCTGCCGGTAGTGACGGCTTGTTGCGGAGTGGTGTGCGTGGTTTCTTTTGCGGTATTTGAGTCGCGCCGCAAGAAAATAAGCATGCAGGCACGTCAAATATATGCGCAAAAGGGCTTGATAATGCCCGAAATGGCGCGTGCCTTGCAGTCTTCGGCGAGGAAGCCGCGTTAGCGGCAACTTTTTGCGCGCTAAATTTTTTGCGGCGGTATTGCTAAATTTTTAAAGTTTCTAACTGCAAAATTTTTTTTCGTTTTTTTTCGTGTGTCGGGATAAAATTTTTTATCGTTTCTACGCCCGCAAATTTTATGCGGGTTTGTGCTTCCCGACGAGTGCTTTAATTTCGTATATGTTTGCCTTGACTAAAACGACTTCCGAATGCTATATTTTAGACAATTTAAGCGGAGGCATATTCGCCTGCCGCGATTTGAGGGGAGAAGCATGAATTTTATCGTAAACTTCGTAGTGTCCGCGACGAGAATGTGCATTGGTGCTGCGCTTTTGCTGTTGGCGGCCGGAATACCAGCATACTTTTGCGAGTGCGGGCGCGAGACAGTCGCAGCCGCGGGCGCAGGTACGCCGCAGCCGCTTGCGATAGCAAAGATATATCTGGATGCCGCAAAATTGTCGACGGCCTCTTTAATCGCAAAAGAGTCGGGGGAATACGATAAGATTTCAGGAGCCGTGGAGAAGTTGTACGCGTCCAATCCGCAGTGGATTCCGGCTGGCGGGAACGAGCCGTTTTTTGAGGCGTTTTATTCGAGCCTTGCGGAGTCGCCAAGGGCGATGGCGCCGGTTCCGCTGTATTCGGTTCTCGCCACTGCCGACGGCCGCAAAAAAATGCTCGATTTCCTGTCGCAGACGGACGGGGGGCTTGTAAAAAAATTTATATCCATGCGCGACTTGAATCCCGTGATGTTCCCTCCGGTATATTCGTCGGCTGGCGCTCCGCTGGAGGCCGCATTGCTAATAAACGCGCTGTTGGCGCAGACGGGCGATTTTGACCGCAAGTTTCTGAGGGAAATAACGTCGATTATGGACGGGCTCGACAATTCTCCCGAGCAAAAAGAGACTTTTGAAAAGTATTGCCTTGCAACCTTGGCATTCGCAAAACGCTACGACTGGACGATAATACGCAGCATATTTTCCCATTTTTCTTCTGTGACCGAGGCGTACGATTTCGCCAGGGTTTACGAATCCGTGCCGGACAGAAAAAATAAAAATCTGCTTCTTGCCGGAATGTTTGTTAGCGGGGATCCGGCGATGTGCTCGCGCTACCTCGAAGGCGCGGACGCGCAAAAATGGGAAAATTTCCGCTATGCTTTTGTAAAAGGCGAGGGCGCATTGGACTTTCTGTTGAAGTCTGACTCCCCGATACATGAGGACTGGGCGTTTGGGCGCCTGATTTCTCCGATTTGCTCGCCGCTTAAAGTGGAATTTGCGCCGTACGCGGCAAAATTTCCCGGGGCGGCTGTCTTTGTAAAAGTTGCGCTGGCGATTGTAGGCGGATATTTTTTCATACGCGGATTCTTCCGGCTGTTCAATATGCGGCGGGATACGCCGAAGTGGTATTCGCCGCTGGCGCTCGCGCGCGGCCTGTTGGAGGCGCTTGTGGTTGCGCTGACATTTTTTGTCTTTTTGGAGCCCGAGGCCTTCACGATAAAAATACAGGAAAACGGGCCGGCGCCCGAGTTAAGGTTTGCATTTGAAAAAGTAATCAACACTATTGAGGAGGAAACTATGAATTTTGAAACCGATACGGCAACATTGGCGGCGGTGGCGCTGTTTTTTGTATTGCAGCTGATGGTATACGTCTTCTGCTTGATACGGCTGTCCATAATAAAGCGCGTGAAGGCGCCCGCCAAGCTCAAACTAAAACTGTTGGAAAACGAGGAAAACCTTTTCGACCTCGGCCTCTACATAGGGTTGGCTGGAACAGTGTTTTCGCTGATACTGCTTACGGTCGGAATCGTGACGGCGAGCCTCATGGCGGCGTATGCGTCGACGCTTTTCGGCATATTGTTTACGGCGCTAATTAAGATTGTGCATGTACGCAGGTACAAGCGCACGCTCTTGATAGCTACCGCCGCAGAAGAATAATTTTATGATACATAATACAGCAATCGTTCCGAATACGGTAAAGGTTGGCCGCAATGTGGAAATAGGTCCATACGCGGTGATTGAGGACGGTGTTGAAATAGGCGACGATTCAATAATCGAGGCCTACGCCCATATAAAGCGTGGTGCGCGAATAGGCAAAAACTGCACGATATGTTCGTTTACGACAATATCCGGCGATCCCCAAGATTTGCATTTCGACAAATCCATTGAAACATTTGTTGAAATAGGCGACGGGACAACCGTGCGCGAGGGAGCAACTGTCCATAGGGCGACAGTCCCCGGAGGCACGACCCGCGTGGGAAAGAATTGCCTGCTCATGGCAAATTCGCACATAGGGCATGATTGCATTGTGGGCGACCGCTGTATTCTTGCGCCGTTTTGCGCGTTGGGAGGGATTGTCCAAATGGGCGACGACGTGTTTGTAAGCGGCGGCGTGATGCTACACCAGAAAATCCGCGTTGGCGACGGGGCGATTTTAAGCGGGGTATCCGCATTTTCAGAAGACGTGCCGCCTTACGTAAATGCGCACAAGCGCAATACGGTTGCCGGAATAAACTTAATCGGCATGCGCAGGAGAAACGTGCCGGCGGAGTCGATAGCCGAAGTAAAGAGACTTTACATGGCGGTTTACAGCGGATTATCATTGCGCAAGAACGCCTTGAAACTTCTGGAGGAAAAGGCGTATTCGACCCCGGAAGGCGAAAAATTTCTAAGATTTTTTGCCGAGCCTGGAAGGCATTTTATACATCTTGCCAGAGATAAACAAAGATAGCAGATATGTTTAAAAAGCTCGCCGTTACGATAGGAGACCCAGCAGGAGTGGGGCCGGACGTAATAAAAAAGTGGGCCGAAACTGCGCCCGCTTCGCTTTTAAAAAAAGTCGAGGTTCTGGGCAACAAGAAATTTCTCGATACCCTGCCAGCCGAACTCGGCAAAAGGCCTGTCGGCGACTTTTCCTTTGAGGCGCGGGCAGGCGAGCCGTCCGCGGAGGGGTGCAAGATAGCGGAGCTATCTCTCGAGGCCGCTGCGCGCGGGTGCGTCTGCGGCGAATATTTTGGCGTGACTACCGCTCCCATATCAAAGTTTGAAATGCGCAAAATAGGGTTTAACTATCCCGGGCACACGGAGTTTTTTGCCGAGCGTTGGGGGGGGATTCCCGTGATGTGCTTTGCGGGACGTGAGATACTTGTATCGCTTGTGACGTGGCACGACGCGCTTGCGGGCGTGCCCAAATTGCTCGATTTCGGCAGGATTTCGAGGGCGGTAGAATCTGCGGCGAAACTTGCTAAAAAATTGCGCGGGCTGGAAAACCCAAAAATTGCGGTATGCGGATTCAATCCGCATGCGGGCGAGGGAGGGCTTATGGGGCGCGAAGAAATCGACATTATAGACCCTATTCTCGACAAATTGCGCGCGCGCTATCCGAATCTCTCCAAAACGCTTCCGCCCGATACCGTGTTTTCGCGGGTGAGAAGGGGCGAGTTTGACGCCGCTGTTGCCATGTACCACGACCAGGCGCTCGGGCCACTAAAAACGCTTGAGTTTGACAAGGCCGTAAACATCACAATGAATCTTCCGTTTATAAGGACAAGCCCCGACCATGGGACGGGATACTCAATCGCCGGGCGCGGGATTGCGGATAGCGGAAGTTTTGCAAACGCAGTGGAATTGGCATTTAAATTGTCATAGAAATGGCGTCAAATTTTGCCTTTTTAGGCAATGCCGCAGGTTCACTTTTTTAGGCAATGCCGCGTTGCGCCTAATAAAAGTATAGAGTAGGCGCGCTTTTTATTTAGTAGGCGCGCTTTTTATAGAATTTTATGGGGAGAGAAAATCTTTGAGGTTTTCGCTGATAGCGGGTGCGGGCAAATGTATATTTTTTGTGAAATTGTCGAGGCAAATTGCTTGACGCGAGCGGGAATTATTCCAATATATACAGTCTTTTACAAAAGAACTTTTGCGTTTGGCTGCGAAGCTTGGCTGACGCGGTAAATTTATTTATTATGAATACAAAAATCGAAAACATCGGCGACACGAGAAAAAAGATAATAATAACCTTCTCTCCGGAACAGGTTGAGGAAGAAAACGCTAAGGTAATAGCGGATTTTGTGCGCAACGTCAAAATACCGGGTTTCAGGCCCGGGAAAGCTCCCCAAACAATGGTGGAAAAGTTGTATTCCGCATCGATAAAGGAGCAGCTCGAACACTCGCTGACTGGCAAGGCTGTCGAAGAGTTAAACGCCATAAAGGACTTCGATATTTACGCCATAGCAGACATGAAACACGAAGAGAAAAATGGCGGATTCGAGTTTGAGTTTGTGGCGGATATATATCCTGAAGTGAAATTGCCCGAAACGCTTGAAACGAAGGTGGAGCTCGATTCCACCGACGCCACTGACGCGGAAATAGAAAACGCTTTGGAATACTACCGCAACCAGCGCGCCAAGTACGACGAGGTTGACAGGGAAATACAAAAAGGCGATTTTGTAAGGCTGTCGTACAAGGGAAGCGTTGACGGCACTCCCATATCCGAAATAGAAAAGAATCTGCCGATATTCGGCGAGCAGAAATCGACGTGGGAAGAGGCAGGCAACGAAAGCGCTCCCGGAGTGCAGGGGATAGTGCAGGGAATAATAGGCATGAAGAAGGGCGAAAAGAAAACGCTATCGCACGAGTTCCCGAAAGAATTCCCCAATGAGAACCTCGCCGGCAAAAAAGCCGATTACGAAGTCGAGATATTCGAGATTAGGGAAAAGAAATTGCCCGAGCTCGACGCCGATTTCTTCAAAGCATTTGAAGTCGATTCCCTCGATGCCCTTAAAAATAAAATACGCGACAGCATCGTAAACGAAAAGAAGAGCAACAACGAGATATTAAAGAGGCAGTTTGCAGTCGAACAGCTGATGGGCAAGACGGATTTCCCGCTTCCCGAGACGGCGCTGGAAGACGAAAGACAGTCGATACTCGAAGAGATGATGATGCGCTTTATGTCGTCCGGAGCTTCGCGCGAAGATCTTGAAAAGAACAAGGAAGCGATTTATGAAAACGCCGGCAAAGAGGCCGAGGGCCGCGCAAAAATGCGCATATTCCTCAACCGTGTCGCCAAGGCGAACGATCTGAAGATAGACAACGAGGACATGAGCCGCATGTTGTGGCAGGAGGCAATGCGTTCGCACACGAAGCCGGAAGAGTTGATAAAACAGCTCCGCAAGGATCCCGCCCGCGCCAACCGTCTACGCTCGGACGCACTCTTGCAAAAGGCGATAAACTTTATAGCTGAAAAGACGCAGGTCGAGATAAAGCCTGCCGAGGCTGCAAAGTAAGCTTTGTAAAAAAAACTTTGAAATTCCGCGCGGCCCATCGCTTAAACGGCAAGGGTCGCGCGTTTTTTGTATAGGGAAAGCGGGCTTGCAGGTTTTTTTGCATACGGGGGAAAGATCATGTTGCGCGAGACATTTGAAATTATGCAAAAAATTGGCGTCCCGACAGGCAGGCTGGACTATCCAAGCTTCGCCTCCCAGCGCGGCGGCGGAAGGCATGAAAAAACGGCAATATTTTTATTGAGTTTCGGACGCGAATTTTATTGTTTTATAAAAAGTCTGCGAAGCCGATATTTTATAGAGCGAAAATATCGCGCGCGGCGGGGCATTGTATAGAAGCCTCAGGAGCGCGCGGTTTTTTATGGTAAACAGAATTATCGACCGCCGGAAGGACAGCCGACCGGCGATAAGGAAAATATATTATGGGAGAATATTACATACCGACAGTTTTTGAACGCGACGGCAGAAGCGAGAGGTCGTGGGACGTGTACTCGCGCCTGCTGAAAGACAGGATAGTTTTTATAGGTACGCCGATTACCGACGGAGTTGCAAACGCAGTTATAGCGCAGCTTCTATTTTTGCAGATGGAGGACGCCAAGAAAGATGTCCACATCTATATAAACAGCCCCGGCGGTTCGCTTACGGCTGGCATGGCAATCTACGACACAATGAATTTCCTGCATTGCGACGTCGTGACATACTGCGTTGGGCAGGCGGCGAGCATGGCGACAATACTGCTTGCGGCAGGAACGAAAGGCAAGAGGTACTCGCTTCCGAATTCGAGGGTGATGATACACCAGCCCTACGGCGGAGCCACGGGACAAGCGAGGGACGTTTCGATAGCGGCAAACGAAATTCTGAGGTGGAGAGCCAAAATAAACGAGATACTCTCAAAGACTACGGGAAAGCCCGTTGCCCAAATAGAGAAGGACTCGGACAGGGATTTCTATATGACCGCCGAAGAAGCCTTGAAATACGGGATAGTCGACAAGGTCATAGAGAGCAAGCGCGACGTTTAAGAAGATGGCCAAAGACACTCAAATATGCAGCTTTTGCGGGCGTCCCGCGCGAGAAGTCGGGACGCTCGTAGCCGGAATAAACGGCTCTTTTATATGCCCGATGTGCGTCGAGACACTCCACAATGCGTTTGAATTGCGCGATATGGAGGACAGGGCAAAGCGCATGGACGCTATGCTCGATTTCGACATAAAAACACCCTCTCAACTGAAGAAGGGGCTTGACGAATATGTAGTCGGGCAGGAAGAGGCAAAGAAGATATTGAGTGTCGCCGTCTATAACCACTACAAGCGCCTGAGGGCGGAAATGTTGAACGTTGGGGACGAAGAATACCCGGACGTTGAAATCGAAAAAAGCAACGTGCTTCTAATCGGCCCCACTGGCAGCGGCAAGACGTATTTGGCGCGGACGCTCGCAAAAATGCTGAACGTTCCGTTTGCGATAGGAGATGCTACGACGGTCACCGAGGCCGGATACGTCGGAGAGGACGTTGAAAACCTTGTTTTAAATCTCGTGCGCGCGGCCGACTACAATATAGAGCGCGCGCAGTGCGGGATTGTCTATATAGACGAGATAGACAAAATTTGCCGCAAAAACGAAAATGTTTCCATTACCCGCGACGTCGGCGGAGAGGGCGTGCAGCAAGCTCTCCTAAAAATCCTTGAAGGCACTGTATGCAATATACCCCCGAAGGGCGGGCGCAAACACCCCGACCAACAATATTTGCGCGTGGACACCCGCAATATACTTTTTATATGCGGCGGGGCGTTTGTGGGGCTCGACAAAATAATAGCCCGCAGGACGGAATCGAAAGTTTTGGGATTTAATTCGGATATTGCGGAAGACTCGAAGAGCGAGGCGCAGATACTGAAGAAGGTGCAGCCGGAGGATCTGGTGAAATTCGGCTTTATACCTGAATTTATAGGGCGTTTGCCGGTAGTATGCTCGCTCGCGGGGCTTACGGAGTCCGATTTAGTCCACATATTGACCAAGACTAAAAATTCCCTAATTAAGCAATATTCAAAACTTCTCTCCCTGGACGGCGCCAAGCTCAGGTTTACCGATGGAGCCGTAAAGGCGATAGCGCGCAAGGCGATGGATTTTGGCACGGGGGCGAGGGCGTTGCGCTCGATTATGGAAAGCGTAATGCTAAATATAATGTACGAGTTGCCCGACCAAAAGAAAAGCGGGGAAGTCGTGATAGACGAAAGCATGATAAATTCGGCTTCGCGAGCAGAGTGATGAAAGCCGATTGAGTGCGTTAAGTGCGTCGGGCGAAACTGGCGGGCGGAAACGCCAAGTTGGTACCGCTTGAAATTGTATGGTAGAGTCTATAAAAAATATTGAGCGCGGAGGAAAGCCGCGCTTTTTATTTGCGCAAGTTTGCGATGACAGTGAAAGAGTATTATTTTAATTTGGCTGAAGTTGCTTGGCGGCTAAATTTGCGAATTGGAATTTTCCGATGTAAAAATTTTTTGAGGGTTAGGCGCTTTTTTTATTTTTTTCAAATTGGGCGTTGTTTGCCCGCAAAGTTTTTTATTCTTTGGCGTTTGAATAAACTTGCCTCAAATTGTATTTTGTCAATATTGGGAAAATATGACGAAGCGCCCAGAAAAGACATTATATCGCCCAAACTTATACTTATTGGGTTTTATGGGCACCGGCAAATCGTCAGTCGGGCGAAAGGTTGCCGCGCGGCTAAAATTAAAGTTTTTAGATTCCGACGCTGAAATAGAAAAATCTGCCGGCATGCAGATAAACGATATTTTTGCGAAATACGGCGAGGAAAAATTTAGGCAGATGGAGCGCGATTTTATGGAAAGCGGTCATCCGGAAAGCGGGTGCGTGATTTCTTGCGGGGGCGGGCTGTGCTGCCGCGAAGGAATGCCGGAGCTCGTGCGCGGGAAGGGAATTTGCGTGGTTTTATTTTCGACTCCCGAAGATATTTACGAGAGGGTTTCAAAAAGCGACACGCGGCCGCTCGTGCGCGTTGAAAATCCGCTCTCTCGGATACGCGAGCTGTTAAAGGCGCGCACGCCGTACTATATGAAAAGCGGCATTGCGATAGCGGCTGACAAAAATATAAAAGACACTGTCGAGCACGTAGAGCGCATATATCGGACTCAATCCCGCAGGTTCCGCAGGGAAAACGACATTTTTTCCAAGTTAAAATAGCGGTTTTTATAAAATTTTTTACCGTTTTTATTGCGCAAAAAAAGCGCGCAAAATCCGAGCCTGAATCTTTTTTGACGCGGCAACGGAAAGGCGCGCTAAAATATGGAATGTATTTTATAAGAAAGACAAAGCCAATAGAATTGGCTATTCTACGGTGACGGCTTTTGCAAGATTTCGCGGTTTATCGACGTCGCAGCCCCTTTGCACGGCAATGTAGTAGGCAAGAAGCTGTATCGGAATAGTTGCAATGATTGCTTTTACGCAGTCGTGGGCCTGTGGGATTGGAATAATGTCGTCGGCAATGCCTTCAAATGCTTCGGGGCGGTTGGTTATCGCTATTATAGGTCCTTTGCGCGCCTTTATCTCTTGCGCGTTAGAAACGACTTTCGGGAGTATTTCGTCGGAGGTCGCAAGGACTACCGTCGGGCACTCGGGTGACACGAGGGCGATGGGCCCGTGTTTCATCTCGGCGGCGGGGTAGCCTTCGGCGTGGATATAGGAGATTTCTTTGAGTTTGAGGGCTCCTTCAAGAGCCACAGGAAATTCGCTCAGCCTGCCTATAAACAAAAAATCCGAAAAATGCGCGTATTTTCTTGCGATTTTTTCGATAGCGGGGGCGAGTTTTAAAACTTTGGCGGCGAGAGACGGCAGGGATTTTATAGCGTCAACAATCAATCTTCCTTCGTAGAACGAGAGGTCTCTCATTCTGCCTATGTAGAGCGCGATAAGCAGACAGATTGCGATTTGCGACGTAAACGCCTTTGTCGAGGCGACCCCCACTTCCTTGCCCGCATATTGGTATAGCCCGCCGTCCGACTCGCGCGAAATTGTCGATCCCACAGAGTTTGTGATTGCCAGTGTCTTGAAGCCTTTGCGCTTGGATTCTCTTAGTGCTTGCAGGGTGTCGATGGTCTCGCCGCTTTGGCTGATTACAAACACAAGCGTGTTTTTGTCGAGAGGCGCATTGCGGTATCTAAACTCGCTTGCGTATTCGACTTCAACCGGGATTCTCGCGTATTTTTCAATGAGATATTCGGCGACGAGGCATGCGTGCCAAGCTGTTCCGCATGCGCAAAATAGGATGCGGTCTATTTGCCTCATATCGGCGGGGGTCATATTTAAGCCGTTTAGGACGGCTGTCGAGCCGTCGTCGGAAATTCGCCCGCGTATTGCGTTTTCGAGAACTGCGGGCTGCTCCATAATCTCCTTCTGCATGTAATGCTTGCAGTTGCCGAGATCGGCGGACTCGAGGTTCCAGTCGATTTCGCTTACGGTATAATTTATGGGCTTGTTGCAGGTGGTGACGATGTCGCAACTGTCGGCCGTCACGAGGGCGATTTGGTTGTCTTCAAGGTATATTACGTTTGAAGCCCTGCCGGCGAATCCGAGGACGTCGCTCGAAACGAGCCTTTCGTTTTTCCCGACTCCAATAAGGAGCGGCGAGCCCTTTCTTGCTGCGACAATCTCGCCGTCGTTAAAGCGGCATAGGACAGCAATCCCGTATGTGCCCTCAACATGCAGAAGGGCCTTGCGGACGGCCTCCATAAACCTGTTTTCGGTATTTTCGTCAGTTCTTTGCGAGTAGTGGTAGGCGATTAGGTTTACGAGGACCTCAGAGTCTGTTTGGCTTGAAAATGTGTAGCCTTTTGTCGAAAGAAAATTTTTGATGCTCTCGTAATTTTCTATTATGCCGTTGTGGACGAGCGCGAAATTTCCGTCCGAGGAAACGTGGGGGTGTGCGTTTGCGTCGGTGACGCCGCCATGGGTAGCCCAGCGCGTGTGGGAGATTCCCGTATTTGCGGAGAAATTCATCTTGCGGACTTCTTCTGCGAGTGTACCGACGCGCCCCTTTTTTTTGCATACGCGCAAAATTCCGTTTTTGAGCAAAGCGATTCCTGCGGAATCGTATCCGCGGTATTCGAGTTTCAATAGGCCTTCCAAAAGGATTGGAACGGCATTTTTACTTCCCACATATCCAGTTATTCCGCACATAAAATTATAATATAATGGCTTTTTTTTGAATTTTAAAGGTTTATCGGAATTTTTTATGCGTTTCTCAACAAAAAAATATTACTCTTAAGACGCGCCGAAAAAAAACGCAAAAATTAAATTGCCGATGCAATCTCTTGCAAAAAAAATGACTACAAAAAAATTTTCATATTTTGACGCGCAAAAAAGTTGCGAAACATTGAATTATCTATGAACGAGTGTCAAAAAAACTTGAAATGCCGATAAAATAAAAGATACTTTTGATTTTGGAGGGGCGTGCGGATAAAGCGGCTCGAAAATTTAAACGGAAAATTTATAAGATATGGGAATAAAGTTTTTTGCAGTTGCCATTGCGGTATTTGCCTCGGCGTTTACGCTGTGCGGCCAGACGGCCGCAGTCGCTGATTTACAGCAGGATATGGCGCTTCTTAAACGCGAGGTCGGGCAATTGAGGCTTGAAGTCGAACAGCTCAGGCGCGAAAACGAAGAACTTTTGCGCAAAATAAAACAGTCGTCGAACGATGACAACGAGAACGTAAAACAGCAGCTGTCATTTGCAAAGAGCGAAATTTCCGCCCAAAACGAGACTTTAAAAAGGGAAATAATATCTCTGGTAAAAAAAGACTTGGAATCAATGGCGGCGCAAACCAATGCCAATATGCAAAAACTCGCCGCGGCGATAGGCACAAGGCCGCAAGCCAACCTTCCCACAACATTTTCCGACGACTATCCAAAGACGGGCGTCACGTACACCGTTCAGGCGGGGGACTCAATAAGCAAAATTGCAAGGAAGATGAATTCCAAAATAAAATGGATTCAAGACGCCAACAAGATAGCCGATCCGTCGCGCGGATTAAGAATCGGCGACGAAATATTCGTACCGCAAAAATAAAAAGATATGGCAATCCAACGCAAATCACTGGGAAGGGGACTGGGCTCGATAATTTCTGCCGGAGCCAAAAAGGCAGCCGATTCCGGCGCGAAGAAGATAGGCGCCCAGCCGGTGCCGTCGCCCGCGCCGTTAAAAGTTCAAATATCGGCGCACGGACTTTTTAGCGAGATTCCAATAGACAAGGTGGCGCCGAGCCCGTATCAGGCGCGCAAGGAATTTTCCGAGGAGGAAATTCGCAACCTTGCCGACTCAATATCTTCGGAGGGGCTCTTGCAGCCGATTCTCGTCCGCCAGATTCCCGGCGGGACGTACGAGCTTCTCGCGGGAGAGCGCCGCTTGCGCGCATGCAGGCTGCTTGGAATGAAAAAGATTGTCGCTTGCGTGCAAAATGCGAGCGATTCTTCAGCGGCGGCAAAGGGGCTGATTGAAAACATACAGAGGGCCGACCTCAACCCAATGGAGGAGGCGAGGGGGATAGCGTATCTTATCGCGACTTTCCGCCTGACTCAAGATGCGGTTTCGCAAAGGCTCGGCAAGCCGCGCTCAAGCATTGCAAATTCCCTGAGGCTGCTAAGGCTACCCGAGAGCGTGCAGGGCTACATTTCGAGCGGAATGATATCCCCGGGGCACGCCAAAGTAATACTTTCAGTTGAAGATAAAACCCAGCAGGAGATACTCGCGCGCAGAATCATAGAAAACGGCCTAAACGTCCGAGGCGCGGAAGACGCCGTAAGAAGGCTTAAAGACGGCGAGGCGAGGGCGGATTCATCGACTCCGACGGCAAAGGTCGCGCAATCTGCGGTGGTGCGCGACATACAAAACAAAATCTCGACCCGCCTAAACGCGAGTGTCGAAGTCCGCCACGGTTCCAAAAAAGGAA
Organism: uncultured Opitutales bacterium; assembly: GCA_900545715.1. Taxonomy (GTDB): domain Bacteria; phylum Verrucomicrobiota; class Verrucomicrobiia; order Opitutales; family Intestinicryptomonadaceae; genus Merdousia; species Merdousia gallistercoris. The sequence continues at coordinate 114,177 of URAJ01000002.1, read as the reverse complement.
AAATAATAATAGAATACCTCGGTAACGACGATTTGCAGAGGATTCTCGAAATTATCGGGGTAAAAATCTAATTTGACGATAAAGCCGAAAATATTTCTCTTTGCGGCCGTCGGCGCAATGTTTTTCGCCGACGCGCACGCGCTGTTGAACAACGACTTTACAAGGGCAAACTCGACTTTCTCCAAGCGCCGTTTCGAGGAGTCGAAAATGAGTTCAATGCAGGGGAAAAAAGCGCGCGAGTCCGGCAAGACGCTCGAGCGTAAAATGTACGAAAACACCGGCGACGTCTCATATTTGAGAGACGAAAAGCCCCATTTTGAGGAGGGATTGCCCGGCGCGGAAATGTCCAAGCAAAGGGCGCTTGGAAATAAGATGGATTTTGCAACGCCCGAATACCACGGCAAAACAAAGCGCGATTTGTGGAGCGGGGCGGACGTTCCGCTTGCAATGGAAAATACCGACAGAAATCTATCAAAAAAATACCTCGGTAAAATCGACGTCAACAAGCGGGACACCAAATACCAGGAATACCTGCGCGACCAATACTCCGAGTTGATGGAAATGTCCATGCGCGAGATAAACAAGTTTTATTTTCGCGAATCACATTCGGCGGATCCCGGCATACCGATATCAACAGCCGGCGGCGCATTGCGCGATAACGAGGAGTCTTTTTGGGACTTTTTATCACCAAATAAGAAAATAGGCAGAGGAAGGGTTTTTGTGCGAAAGCTAAAACTGGATTCTTCGGGTAATGTTGTGGATTTCGACGCCCCCGATTCTCCGCCGACAATCTCCAAACCGGCATCTTCTCCCGCAAGTCCTGCGGCAGCGCCAAGGGCTACGTCTTCCGCTCCAAACAAAAATGTTCCGCCACAGCGTTATCGCGGAGAATTGAGATCAATGGAGAGGGTTGACGAAAATATCGGTAGGCAATTCGACATTCTCAATGTCCCTGAAACCATGCGTTCAGGGAGCCCAACTATACGTGTTGAAGTCAAGGATTCCGATTTTTAGCGGAAAATAAAAATTCCACTTTTTTTATATGGGGGCTGTTTGTATTTTGCACGCCCTATATTTTTATTGGATTTTTCCGCCTGATGATTATTTACGCGCCAGGAGCGGGGTATCGACATTTTTTACATGTAATGAATTTCAATTTTTGCAGGCGCATACTTGCGCGCCGCAAAATGAATGTAAGCGTCTGCTCGTAGTATTACAATTTTTTTGCCAATGATTATTGGCAACCATTTCCTACTATTCGCGTTCCCAATCCAGTTTTTTTAGTATTTTAGAAGGCGGATTGCATGCGCGCAATTTAAGAATTTTTGCATGCCTTTACTGAACCATTTTTCCCGGTTTTTTTTCAGCGAAGAATTACGGCCTAAGCGCGGAAAGTCCTGCGTAGGGTGGCGTCAATTTAAGGAAGCGTCAGATTTAGGCTTTTGCAAGCACGCGAATGCCGGGCGTTCCCTAATTAAAAGTTCGCGCCAAATATCTTCCGGTGGTATATCGAATATTAGCCCGATATCAGCGTTTGAGACTATCCATTCGCCCTCCGATATCTCGGTTTTGAGCTGATTAGGTCCCCATCCGGAATATCCTGCGAAAGCCGCAACTTTTGCGTCGGGGTTGTTTGAAATTTCTTCGATTGCATTCTTAGGGGAGGTTCCGAAAGCGAAGGTTCCTCCGCATTCGCATTTGCCCTCGCATGAGCATACGGCGAGGGTTATTGTGCCGCTTTCGACAGGACCTCCGTCCATAACTTCAACGTCTTCGAGCGGAGTGGATTCAAAGTCTTCGGAAATCTCTCCGAGCTTTTTCCCGCGCGGCTTGTTGATTGCAATTCCAAAGGCGCCGTCCTCGTTGTCTTCAAGAAGCAATATTACGGCCTCCTCAAAAAAATCTCCCGTGTGGGACGGAGACGATATTAAAAAACTCCATGAAATGTCGTTATAAAAATTTCTCATTTTAGAGCTTTTCTATTTCAACGTTTGAATCTTTGAAGAATCTGAAACAGAGTTCGTCGTTATTATAGTCGTGCAGGTATTTTACTTTGGCAATGCCCGAAGCGGCGAGAAGTTTTGCGCAATTAACGCAAGGGAAGTGTGTAATGTATGCGGTGCAGCCGCTTAGAGAAACGCCCCTTCGCGCTGCGTCGGAAATTGCGTTTTGTTCGGCGTGCACAGTGGCTTGCTCGTGCCCGTCGCGAACGCAAGAGGAGTGCGGGGCGCCTGGGAGGAATCCGTTGTATCCGGCGGCGACAATTCTATTTTTATGCTGTCCGCCGCTTACGATTACGCAGCCGACGTGCAGGCGGTCGCATGCCGAGCGCGATGCCATAAGGATTGCGGCGCATATAAAATATTCGTCCCAAGTTGGCCTGCGCCCCCACGAGCGCACGGCATTTTCCACGGCTTTAATCAATTCGGAATTTTCCATAGGAAATTTTTTAGACAATTACGCAGGAAAACAGAACTGCAAAAAAGTGCATAAAGCTTCCCAACAAAACAAAAATATGCCAGACGGCATGCGAGAATTTTTTTGTCTTTCTCAAATAGAAAAATACGCCGCCCGTATAGAAGAGCCCGCCCAAAATGAGAAAAACGAGCGCAGACGTGGGCAGCACCTCAAAAAGCTTTCCGGAAACAAAAACTATTAACCAACCCATTGCGAGGTACAGCCCGACAGACCACCATTTTGTTCCCGAGCCACCCGCGAAAATTTTTAGAAAAGTGCCCAATATGGCAAGCGTCCAGATTATGCCAAAGATTGTCCATGCTACTGCCGAGCGCATTGCTACGAGCAAAAAAGGTGTGTAGCTGCCCGCAATCAGGTAGTAGATTGCTATATGGTCAAATTTTTTTAAAATTTTCTTTGCTACTTCCCCTTTTGCCGCATGGTAAATTGTCGAGGCAGTGTACATTAAAATTAGCGAAGCCCCGAAAATCGAGCTTGAAACTATACCCCACGCATTTCCGTACACAGACGCCAATGTCACGAGCACTGAGAGCATTGCAACGCTTGCGATAATCCCTATCCCATGGGTTGCGGCGTTCCATATTTCCTCCGCCGGAGAGTATGCTGCAGTTTGCGTCGTCATAGTTTTTTATTACGTATTTTTTTTTGAGTTAGGCAAACATTTTGTTTGCCATATTTTTTTCGGAATTTTCTCCATTACCGGGGGCAGCTTCCGGAAAAGCTTTTAGGAGCCTTTCAAACAGTATGCTGTATCCGTCGTCGGATTTCGCGGCGAGGGTTGCGAGTTTTTTAAAAATGTCCATTACCTCGCGCTCGCGCGAAAAGCGGCTCTCAGAATGCCTGCGTTCGCTCCCGTCGTCTTTGGGGCGTACTTTTACGGAATTTTTTGCGGGTTTTTCGGCGCAGCTTTTTTCATTTGAAAAAATTACACATTCTTCATCTCCGTTTATGAGAAAATTCTCGCTTACGTCGAATATTCGGGCGAGTTTGGATATTGTCTTGTAATTCCGCGGAAGGCGGCCGCGCCGCCAAGTGCTTGCGGCGCTTATCGAGCAGCTTGTGGCTGTGGCGATGTCTTTAAGTTTTACATTTCTCGCTCCCATCAACAGTCTCATGCGAGTTGCAAAATTTGTATCTTTATATGGCTTAGAATGTTTCATTTATAAAGTAGAATTTTTCTATTTTATATTGACAAATAATAATTATTATGTTCCATTATTTATATTAAATAATGAATTTCATTTATAATATATCGCAATAGACATTGAATGAAAGGATAAAATATTAAAAAGATTATGAAAAACTCACACACAAAAAAAGAAGTCGCCTCCGAGCGCGAATGGGGGAGAGAAGAAAATGAAAAATAGCGACGAGCTATCCGAGGGGTTTGAACATTTTTCCTCGCTTTTCCCCAAAGGGCAGGAGTGGTTCAGCCCAAAAGAGACCGGCTACATTATAGGCAGGTCGGACCAATTTGTGCGAAACAGCTTTTACAGTGGTAAGATTTTCGGGCACCTGTCAAACGGCCTTGCAAAGCCGGGTCACGAAAAAAAGACCTATATGAGAGTTCACCGCGACGCCATAGTTCTGTTTTTGCTTGAATCGGCAAATTATACGCCCGAATCTTTTATGCAAATGCTGGAATCCGTAATATTAAATCGTTCGGATTACCAACTGTTCAGGCTGGAAAAACTGATAAAAGACAGGCTATATTCGGGAGTCGGCAGGGCTAAAGCGCGCAGTAAAAATATTTGACGACTTAGACGTAAAGGCGCGCGCGTGTACGCGCGCCAAAATGGTAAAAATTTTTCTCTAAGAATTTGCGTATTTATTTGTTGCATGAAATTTCTGGCGGGTCGGGGAAATTTAAATGATAAGCATTGCGTCTCCGTAAGAGTAAAAGTTGTACTTTTCGGCTATTGCCTCGCGGTAAAGCTCCTTTAAAATATCTACTCCCTCGAGAGAGTTTGGCTTTATGAAGGCCGCCACAAGACACATTAGCGAGGAGCGCGGAAGGTGAAAATTAGTGATTAATGCGTCTGCCGATATAATTTTTTGGGGTGGATAAACGAAGATATCTGCCGAGCCCACAAAGTCATTGCGGAGCAATCCCGACGGCACTCCGTTTTTGCGGCAGAAGTCCTCCATGGCGCGCAACGATGTAGTTCCCACAGCGAGTCGCGGGCGGCTGTTATCGGCCATGGCAGAGAGCGTCTTTGCGGGAATTTCGTATATTTCCGAATGAATTTTAAAATCCTCGATTTTTTCAGTCTTCATAGGCTTGAACGTGCCAAGTCCCACATGAAGTATAAGTGAATAAAATTTGTGGCCTTGCGATTGTAGCCTGGCGTCCAATTCGGGGGTGAAGTGCAGGCCGGCTGTGGGGGCGGCCGCGGCGACGCGCTTTGCGGGGTCTGCGTAAACGGTCTCGTAATACGTGTTGTCGAAATCCCTGTCGTAGCCAGGCGACTTTTGGTCGCGCTCGATATACGGGGGCAGGGGGACGACTCCGATTTTCTCGCTCAATTCCACGACTCCGCCGCCGCCGAAAGTATTAAAACGGACGGCGGCGTTGCCGTCAAGATCCTTCGATAATACCGTTGCTTCAAAGACGCCATCTATCCCGAAAATTGCGCCGGGTTGCAGGCGCTTGCCGGGTTTAAGCATGCAGAGCCATTCGTCGGAGCCGTTTAGCGGGGTTAGCAAAAGGCACTCGACTTCGCCGCCGGTGGGTTTTTTCGCAAAAATTCTCGCCTTTAAAACCGCCGCCGTGTTCCTGAAAAAATTGTGGGGCTTGCCGAGAAAGTTTGGCAGATCCGCAAATTTAGCATGGGAAATTTTTCCGGAATTTCTGTCGTAAACGAGCAGCTTGCATGCGTCGCGGCGCTGGGAAGGATAGCGGGCTATCCTTTCTTCGGGTAGGTTGTAGTCCAAGTCGGAGGTGTCCATTATTTACTGGAAATAAAATCTGCATTTTTGCTGAAAGCGCCTTTTTTGCGAGAAGATTTTTGTGCGGAGAGTTATTTTTTTAATCCGCGCTTGGTTAAATATTCGACTGAATCCGGAATTTTATCTATTTGAGAGTGGTCGTTTGCGGCGTCAAACATTACAACGCAAAGACCATCGAACCCTGAGCGTTCGATCTCCGAGATAAAAGATTCGAGCGGGAGAATGCCGCGCCCGTATGTTTCGCATTCTTTTGCCTCTGATAAATCCTGAATATTTATGCCGACAAGCTTGCCCTCAAGTTTTTTTAGGCAGTTTACAATATCAAAGCCAGAGCGGCCCCAGTGTCCGCAATCTGGGAAAGCGCCAAGATTCTTTTTGCCGCGTATGGCGTCGAGCATTTTTTCAGGGGTTGAATATGGAGGAGGATTGCTTTTTCTATTTGGGTGGTTGTAGAGGCCTGCTTTTATTCCATATTTTGCTGAAAGTTTGTCGTAAATTCCAAGCGCGCTTTTGGGGGCTTCGACTGTCATGTATTTTATCCCGAAAAATTTTGCGAACTCAAAGAGTTTTTCAATTTCCGATTCTTCAGAAAGAGATATATGCCCGATAGAAATTATTTTTACACCTGCGTTATCAAAAATTTTTTTTGCTTCGTCACGGGCCATTTTTGGCATTTTATAATGAAAAATGACGTTTTTATTAGGGCCGCTCCCGCCGATTTTTATATTTTGAAACATTGATGCTTTTCTGACGCCCATTTTTTTGAAATCAGCCAACATTTCAGTTATAGAAGTTTTTTGCCATGGATATGAACTTACCGCAATATCCGCGCCGAGAAGTTTAATGGAAAATATCGCGAGAAAGAAAATACAAAAAGCTTTCATATGTAAAACTTCATTTATTTTATAAAATTGTTCAAGAAAAACCCTCCAAACTTTACATTTAGCAAAAAACGCTTTTATTGACCCGCGAAAATGAAATTGCCGAATATTTAGGCAAGTTTAAAAAACTTCTGGAAATTAACCCCGCAATAATTGCTCCATAAAGACTCTTAGGTTTTAGCAGGGGCTTATTATTTTGTAAAAATTAAAGATTTTTTCCCGATAAGAGATAAACGAAAAGAAGAAAGTCTCACATTGATGAAAAAAAATAATTTAAACTGAAAAATTACTTTAAAAAAAACTTTGCAAAGTTTCGGGAGATTTTAGAGAGTTTTGTGATTTTATACCCAAGAAAAGCACACAAATTAACCCCGAGGCAGTATTAAAAAGCTATGAAAATGAAAATTCTCATGATTTCCCCCGAATGCGCACCATTCTCCAAAGCCGGAGGGTTGGGTGATATGGTGTCTTCAATATCAAAGCAGTTCGCGGCTTCCGGGTGCGACGTGAAGGTTTTTACGCCTCTTTACGCTACCGTAAAACGGCCTGCCGACATAGAAAAACAGATGGACAATCTGTCAGTCCACATGGGGCTCGGGCTCGAATACAAAGCGTCTGTTTGGACGGCGGCGCTCGGTGATGCCAAAATGCTCTTTTTGGAGTTCAATATGTATTTTGACAGGCCCGGCATTTACAATTACAACGGGGTAGATTTTTCCGACAACGGCGGGAGGTTCGCCTTTATGTGCCGCGCGGCCCTCGATTGGTGCCTGCAAAACGACTGGATTCCAGATGTCATACATTGCCACGATTGGACCACAGGGTTTGTTCCGGTTCTGTTGAATACGTCGCTATACAATTCTCCGCTCGGGGGCTCAGCGAGCGTCTTTACGATACACAATTTGCAGCATCAGGGGATATTTGACAAAGGTGTACTCGAATATGCGGGCATACCTTCGTCGGAATTCAGGGCGGATTCTTGCGAATCGTACGGGTCGCTAAATTTGATGAAAGGAGGGCTTTACAACTGCACTAAAATCACGACTGTAAGCCCAACCTATGCAAATGAAATAAGAACCCCCGAGTACGGCTGTGGGCTCGACGGCGTGTTGCGTTTCAGGGGGGCGGATTTGATTGGAATAATAAACGGAGTTGACACCGAAGCATGGAATCCGCAAACCGACGAATTTATCGCCGCCAACTACTCTCTGTCGGATATGAAGGGAAAATCCGCCTGCAAAAAAGCGCTCCAAAAGAGACTGGGTTTGGAGGTTTCGGCAAAAAAGCCCGTATTTGGGGTGGTGTCGAGGCTTTACTCGCAAAAGGGTCTGGATTTGCTCGCGAGGATTGCGGGGGAGCTTGTGGGGCACATGGACATTCAAATAGCGATTCTTGGCACTGGCGAGCATTGGCTTGAAAACGCATTTTCGGATTTGACGGCAAAATTCCCCGGAAAAATATCGGCGTACATAGGCTTTGACAATGAGTTGGCGCACCAGATAGAGGCAGGCTCCGACTTTTTCATAATGCCGAGCAGGTTTGAGCCGTGCGGACTGAACCAGATGTATTCGATGATGTATGGAACGCTTCCGATAGTGCGCTCTACCGGCGGATTGGAAGACAGCGTCGACCAGTATTCCGAAGCCACCGGGAGCGGAGACGGCTTTAAGTTTTCGGACGCGACTTGCGAGGCTCTATATAACACGATAGGCTGGGCGTGCTCCACTTGGTACGACCGCCCTGCCGATATTCAGAAATTGCGCCGCAACGGAATGAGCAAGGATTTTTCTTGGAATAAATCCGCTGAGAAATACGCGCTTGTTTACAAGTGGGCAGTAGCCGCGCGCTCTGCAAGATTTTAAGGCAAAATGGCAATAGAGCATACAGCGCGCAGGATATACAGGCAGAGCGAACTTCCGCTGTGGCTGTCGAGGGCTGCATGCGATTGGCAGGGACAATTCCGATTGGAGGAGCTCGAATACGGGCGCAAACTTTATAAAAATTGCGTAATACGCGACATCGAGTTGCACGAATCCGAGGCGCTTGCGCGCGCAAAACTTGAAGACGGCACCGAGCCATTTTGCGTTCTGGATTTTGAGGGCGAAAGATATGTGCGCCGCGACGGCTGGGATCTGGATCAGGCGGCTTTGTGCGTCGCCGCTCTCTACGAGATAGACGAGCTTATAGGCGACTTGTCCGCCTCGCCGGACGCATTTTCTGAGTCTTCCATCGTCGCGGATTCCGCAAAAGAAAATAACGAAGACAATTCCGCCGTGGATGACGCGGAACCCAAGACGGAGGAGGTTTCAAATAAAGCCCCGGAGCGCAAGCCGATGGTGCTTGAGCTTTCTTTCCATTCCAAGCGCAAGGGTCTTGTATTTTCGACGAAATGGCTCGACGAAAAAGGCTTGAGGCGCTTTGCGTACGGCGACAGGTGCGTAAAGATTGCGGATCTGTTGGAATGCGAGCGCGAAAAGTTGCTGTCGCTTGCAGGGCTTTCGCGAAAGGCGGGGTTTAAGTACGACGGCGAGAGCCATATTTTGCCGGAGCTTTCCAAAATACCGCCGTTTTTAAACAACATTTTGCCAAAGTGGTCGGAACTGTTTAAAGTAGTTTGCGACAAGCGCGTGGAACTGCTAAAAGGCGGAGAGCGCAAGTTGACGCTAACCCCCGAGGTTGTGGAGGTCGGCGGCGACGGGGCTGACTTCGACATAAAATGGCTGCCGAGCGTAGGCGGTCGTTCGATAGACGCGTCCGAACTTCCCAAATTGATGGGCGGGGCGGGCTCGCTAAGGATAATACCCGATTACGGAATTTTAAGGGTTTCCGGCGACGACACAGCCCTTGTGAGGGACGTGGAGCGCTCGCGCGAATTCGGTTTTGAGCAGGGGAAAATACCGCGCTACATGCTGCTTTCGGCCTCGGATTTTGGCGGGCGTTTAAAGCTGACTCCCGAACTGTCGCAATGGAGGAAGTCGCTCGAAAATCCTGAGGATATGAAGGCGACGTTGCCGAATTTTCTGCGCAAATACCAGTGCGCGGGGGTTGCGTGGGCGGTAAATCTTTTCGAACATTCGTGCAATGCGATGATTGCCGACGAGATGGGGCTTGGGAAAACCCTTCAAACTCTCGCGCTTGTGGACTACTATATGTCGCGCGCAAAGGCAGGGGAAGATGCTAAATTTCTCGTCGTGTGTCCCGCAAGCGTCATACCTGTTTGGATTGCTGAGGCGCAAAAATTTTTCCCGAAAATAAAAACCGGAATAGTTGGCGCAAAGACCGATTTTTCGAAAGCGGACTTGTGGATATGCAGCTATACGCAGTTGCGCCGCAACCGTTCTGAGATTGAAAAAATCCGCTTTGAGCTAGCCGTGCTGGACGAGGCCCAATTTATAAAAAATCCTGACTCCAAGACGACTATGGCGTGCATGTATATTTCCGCGCGCCGCAAAATTGCCCTTACTGGGACTCCGATAGAGAACAAATTGATGGATATCTGGACGGCGTTCCGGTGGCTGATGCCCGGGCTGCTTGGCTCGCGCGCGAATTTCGAGAGGCTCGCGCACGGGGACGCCGCGATAGTTGAGACAGTGCGCAGGCAAATTTCGCCGTTTGTGCTCAGGCGAATGAAATCCGAAGTTGCATCCGAGCTTCCCGAAAAGGTGCGCGTGGAGCTCTACTGCCCGATGTCCGAACAGCAAAAGTCGGAATACGCAAAGCTGCTCGACCTTGCGCGCGGAGAGCTAAAAGCATCGGTTGGCGACGCAAAGGGCAGGCTTACGATACTGTCGTTGATAACCAGGCTGAGGCAGGCTGCTTGCGACGCGGCTTTGTTGCCGTGGATTGGAGGAGCTGGGGCACCGGAGTACGGCGGAAAGCTTTCCGTGTTGCTCGACAAAGTTGAAGAGCTGTGCAATGCTGGGAAAAAGGTTTTGGTTTTCAGCCAGTTTACAAAATTTCTGGGTTTGGCTAAATCGGCTCTAAAAACGCGCATAAGCGAGGCCGACATATACATGCTAACCGGCTCCACCCGCGACCGCGCGCTTCCGGTGAACGCCTTTCAGACAGCGAAACGCGGATCTGTTATGCTCGTGAGCCTCAGGGCGGGCGGGACTGGCATAACGCTTTCCGAGGCCGACTACATATTTCTCGCGGACCCGTGGTGGAATCCCGCGGTCGAGGAGCAGGCGATAGACCGCGCGCATAGAATTGGGCGCCGCGGAGACGTATTTGTATATAGAATGATAGCAAGGGACACTGTTGAGGATAGGGTTCTGCGCCTGCAATCCCGCAAGCGCAAGCTTTTTGACGATTTGATTGGCGGACTGCGCGACGTCTCCAACCGGGAAAAATTTATACAGACAATAGCGGAGATACTCGAATGAAGATAGTGTCTTGGAACGTGAACGGGTTAAGGGCTGTAATGTCCAAAAATTTTTACGAGTTTGTGGATGCCGCAAAGCCCGACATACTTTGCCTTCAAGAGACGAAATTGCCGGCTGAGCTTGCGGATTCTATGGAAATTCCGTTTAAATACAAAATATTTTCGTGCGCCGAAAAGAAAGGGTATTCGGGGACGGCTATATTTTCAAACGTGCGCCCGAATGCGATGTACGAAAAAATTTTCGACGGGCATCCGCGCGAGGGCAGGATATGTGTCGCGGAATTTGGAGATTTTACGCTTGTCAACACATACGTCCCAAATTCGCAGGACGGATTGCGGCGCCTTGAATACCGAACGAAAGTCTGGGACGAGGATTTTAAAAAATACTTAAAATCGGTCGATAGCGCCGTAGTGTGCGGAGATTTGAATGTTGCGCGCACGCCGCTTGATGTATTTGACGTCAAGGGGGCGCGCGGCAGCGCGGGGTTTACGGACGAAGAGAGGGCCGGAATTGAGTCGCTTTTGTCGGAGTGCGCCTTGCGCGACGTATGGAGGGAGCAAAACCCCGGCAAAATAGGCTACACTTGGTGGAGCTATTTTAGGCGCGCCCGCGAGCGCAACAGAGGGTGGAGGATTGACTATTTTCTCGTTTCGGAAAATTTGGCCGAAAGGGTCGAAAGCGCGGGGATATTGGACGATGTGCAAGGTTCGGACCATTGCCCGGTTTACTTGTCTATAAAATAATTTTTTATATATATTTGCAGGATTCGGTGGGCGAAAATTTTTTCGCAGTATTTTTAATTAGGTGGATTTTTTATTTTGTTGGTGGTGGCAAAAAGAGAGTGCGTGGGCTGATAGAGAATTTTAAAGAGACTAAAAAAAGTACAAAAATGTAGGATTTGAAGTTTTTTATAGAATAAGTTTGAAGAAAAAATAAATATATAAAGTTTAAACGGCATCTATGAAGAATGTACTCTCCACATGGGCAAAAAATATATCACCTTCACCTACGCTTGCAGTGGATGCGAAGGCCAAGAAATTGAAGTCCGAAGGCAAGGACGTATGCGGCTTTGGAGCCGGCGAGCCCGACTTTGACACACCGGAATTCATAAAAGAGGCCTGCATAAAGGCGATAGAAGCCGGCAAGACAAAATACTTGCCTTCCGCAGGCTTGCCCGCCTTGCGCGAAGCTCTTGCGGCGCACTATGCGAAACGCAGGGGGATAAGCTACAACGCCTCGAATTTCATAGTCAGCCCCGGCGGCAAATTCAGCTGCTACTTGGCGATAATGTCAGTAATTTCGCCCGGAGACGAAGTTATAATACCGGCGCCGTACTGGGTGAGCTATCCCGAAATGGTAAAGCTTGCAGGAGGGACTCCCGTATATGTAAAAGCGACGGACGCTGCCGACTTCAAGGTGACAGTCCAGCAGCTCGAGAGCGTGTGCACCCCGAAGACCAAACTTTTGATACTAACAAGCCCCTCAAATCCGACGGGTGCCGTATATTCTGCGCAGGAATTGAAGGAAATAATGGATTTTGCAATCGCGCGCGACATACTCGTGATGTCAGACGAAATATATTCGACACTCGTGTACGACGGAGTCGAGGCAATAAGCCCGGCGAGCCTGTCGGAGGAGGCGAAGGAGCATACGATTGTAGTTTCCGGATTCAGCAAGGCATTTTCGATGACCGGTTGGAGGCTCGGCACATTGTGCGCTCCCGACGCGATAGCGAAGGCGGTTGCGAACTTGCAGAGCCAAACGAGCTCCAACGCGACATCGTTTGCGCAGTACGGCGCGCTTGCCGCAATGGAAAACGAAGCCCTTGCGGACGCCGCCGTAGCGGAAATGAAAAAGAGTTTCGACCGCCGCAGGCTAATGCTTTTAGAGGGGCTAAATGCGATTGACGGCGTATTTTGCCGCAGGGCGCAAGGGGCTTTTTATTTGTTCCCGAATATTTCATCGTTCGGAATGGCGTCGGTCGATTTTTGCGCAAAGCTATTGGAGGAAAAACTTGTCGCTGTCGTTCCCGGTTCGGCGTTTGGCTCCGACGAAAACGTGCGTTTTAGCTACGCCGTTTCGGACGAGACAATACAAAAAGGGATTGAACGAATGGCGCAGTTCTGCTCGGAAATTAGATGAAATTTGACGAGGCGATGCTCATGTTGCGTGCGGGATTTAAAAGTTCCGCAGCAGCCGACGCCGCGGAATTTGCCGCGGAGTTCGCAAAAACTCTCCCGAAGGACGCAACAATAACGCTTTCGGGAGATCTTGGCACCGGCAAGACAAATTTTGTAAAGGGTATTGCTAAAGGATTGGGGGTTGCTGAAAAAGTAAAGAGCCCCTCATATAATATTTATTCGATATACAATCTTCCGGACGGCAGAAAATTTTTGCATATGGACGCATACAGGCTCTCCTCTCCAGAGGCATTGGAAGAGCTTTGCCTTGATGAGGTCGCGCCGTCTCCGAGGATTCTTTGCGTGGAGTGGCCGGAGGCCGTCGAAGCGGCTCTTCCGCCCGCCGACATAAGGCTAAAGCTGACAATTTGCCCCGACGGGCTTCATTGCGTATCGCTTTGCGATTAAAAAGGGCGCCAACATCTGTGGCACTCTGTTTCGCCATACTTTTGCGGGGCTGGTAACTAAAAAAAGCTCGCAATTTTATATCTTCGGCAGAGTGAAGTCGGTGTAAACGGATAAAATTATATAATTATAAGTTTTCCGCGCGCGGCATTTTGCAAAAAATGCAATTCAAGTAAATGAAAACAAACCAACGCCGCCAATAACAACGGCAAATACAATTTTCATCAATAAAAAGTTCAATATGTTCATTAAAATTGTCGGTAATTTCTAAACCTTAAAGCGCGAGTTGATACAAAAGAAAATTTTTAAATATTGCAGTGCTGAGCGATTTTTTATTGCCCATAATATAGAAATAAAGGGATATCCGTTTTTTAAGCAATGTAAGTATTTCAGTAGGCATGCTAAGATGAGTAAAGGATAGCTCTTTCAAAAATTCCATTTTATCAAAATTTCCGAAGCAATAAAAAAAAGGCCCATTCCGAATGCAAAAGTCGCAGAAACGTAAATTGCTGCACTCATAAATTTTTTTGATTTAATCATTTCAACAATTTCCCAAGCGAGCGCCGAAAATGTCGAGAGCGTTGCGCAGAAACCGACATCTACAAGCGGATATGCGGATTTGGGAAGAATCCCGAAATTTTGAAGCCCAACTGCTATTCCAGTCAAAAACGACGCGAGCATATTTGCCGTAAATGTCCCGGCGGGGAATCTTGCGCGCCCGTTTAGCTCACGCGATAAAAATTCCCTAAATAGCGCGCCGCCCGCTCCGCCAAGAGCCACTGTGAATATGTAAAATAATGGGCTCATTCGTACCGTCTCCCCTAAATATTTTTGTTTTCTCCAAAATTTTTATTTTTGCCGCTTTTCGGCTCTTGCATGCTCAATTTTTTTGATTCTTCTTTCAGCATATCGTTTTTAAGCGCATTCCCCCGGCTTGGAAAAATTTTCGATACTGCGGCCTCCGCAAGATACACAGCCCATACGCAAAAAAATAGGTTTGTGGCTCCAAAAAGGGCGAATTTTAGGAAATCTCCGTCTTTTAAAAAGCCCACAGATACTTTTGAGAATGTAGCGAATATGCTAAGACCGCCGCAAAAGCCTGTGGCTATAAAATTTTCAAATTCCGTATTTTTCTGCGCCCTAAAAGAAATCGCGGCGGAAAGCGTGAAGGCGCCCGCAATATTGCATATTAAAACAGATAGAAAATTATCCGAAATAGCCAGTCTGCTACCGACCTTGCAAGAGCCCCAAATGCGCCCCCGCACGCCACAGCAAGCGAGTGCACTTCGAGTCTTGCCCGCGCGAAATATTTTTCGAAGAAAGGCATAAGTATTATCCTTGACAACTCTCGCGCAGAAAAGTTGACTAAAAACTTCGCGCAATTCCAATTTTGGCAATAGCGCGTCGCACCTCTATGACACTATTCTTTCTCGGAATTATTTTGCTCGCCGTAGGGTACATGACCTACGGACGGTTTATAGAAAAAATGATTGCGCCCGACGACAGGCAGACGCCCGCCGTCGCAAAATACGACGGCGTTGACTACGTATGCCTTCCGCATTGGAAGAATATGCTAATCCAACTCTTAAACATAGCGGGTGTAGGCCCCGTAATAGGCGTAATACTCGGGATAAAGTTTGGGACTATCGTTTTTGTAGTAATTCCAATAGGCAACGTAATCGCCGGCGCTACGCACGATTTTCTATCGGGAATGATGTCCATGCGCCACGGGGGCGCAAATCTTCCGGCTCTCGTAAGAATGAATCTCGGAAATAAATTTTACGGGATATTTTCCGTATTCATGATGCTGTTGCTGCTTCTTGTGGTTGCAGTTTTTGTGAATATTCCGGCTCAAATAATAGACTCTATGATGCCGGAGGTGCCGATATTCTGGTTCGCCGTGATTGCGATATTCTTTTATTACATATGTTCCACGATTTTCCCGATAGATAAAATAATTGGCAAAATATATCCGCTTTTCGGGGCGTTGTTGCTCGTTGGAACTCTCGCCATATGTGTAGCGGTGATAGCGTACGCGGCAAAAGATCCGTTTGTCTTGACTGAAACTGCCGCATTTAAAGAAAAAATGTGGACGGCGGAAAACGGGCATCCGGTGATACCGCTCTTGTTCGTGACGATTGCCTGCGGCATAATTTCCGGGTTCCACGCGACTCAATCGCCTATTATAGCGCGCACGATGAAGTCCGAGCGCCAGGGCAGGTCTGCCTTTTACGGAATGATGATAGTAGAGGGGGTAATTGCGATGATATGGGCCGCCGCCGGCCTTGCTATATACAATCTCTTTCCTGAAAAAATGGACGAAAACGCAACTTGGGTGCTTTCGGACATCGCAAAGTATTTTTTGGGCGAGTGGGTTGGCTCGATAACTTTGTTGGGTGTAATAATCCTCGCCGTATCCTCCGGAGACACCGCAATGAGGAGCCTGAGAATGAGCCTCGCGGAAATGTTGGATTTCCCCCAAAAAAAACTGTCAAAGAGAATAGTGCTTTGCACGCCTCTTATAGTTATGGTATCTTTATTATTGGCGTGGTCGAATGTGAGCGCCAGCACGTTTGCGCAGCTCTGGAATTATTTTGCCTGGGGCAATCAGGTGCTTGCCGCAGCCACCCTAAGCGCATCCGCCGTTTGGCTATATAAACAGGGTAAAAACGGAGGGGTCGCGCTCGTTCCTGCAATGTTTATGACATTTATTGTCATATCGTACATATTGTGGATTTCCCCCGAGCACGGTGGGCCGGTTGGCTTTGGTCTTGATTTAAACGTATCCTATGCGATAGCCGCAATGCTTACATTGATATTGGCATCGCTTGTCAGAAGGCGGGGGACAACGAACCGCATAAAATTGGACAGGGAAAAGTGATAATAAAAAGCGCGGTTTTATGCCGCGCTTTTTGCATTCTTATATCCAATATTGAAAGACTGCTTGCTTATTGTTAAACTAAGGATTCCCGGTATCAGTCGATGAGAGCTTTCTGTACAAAGTGCGCCTGCTTATGCCAAGTATTTCCGCGGCTTTGCTTTTATTGCCTCCGGCGGCTTCGAGAGCCTGCTTTATAAGGGCCTCTTCGCTTTCTTTTTTTGTAGGCATTGGAAGCTGCGGAAGATTGCCGTGCGCGGCGGCGGGGCGCGGCGGAAGTTCGGCGTTTTTAAAGCGTGCTTCGAGCCTGTCCGCCGTTATTTCACGGACGGGGCTCATCACGACTGTTTTCTCGCAGAAATTGCGCAATTCCCTGATATTGCCCGGCCACGGATATTTTTTTAAGACAGATACGGCGTCGGCAGAAAATACGACAGGCTCCATCGAATTCTCATCGGCAAAATATTTTGAGTAGGCGTCAAGGAGGCTTGGAATGTCGCTGGGGTGCTCGCGCAGCGGCGGAATGTTTATCTCTACAACATTGAGCCTATAATAGAGGTCGGCCCTGAATTCCCCTTTTTCTGCGAGCGTTTTAAGATCTTTGTTTGTCGCGCAGATTATCCGCACGTCAACTTTAATGCTTTGGTTGCCGCCAATGCGCTCGAGCGTCCTCGTTTCGAGGAAGCGGAGGAGTTTTACTTGTGTTGTGGCGTCAATTTCGCCAATTTCATCAAGAAAAATTGTGCCGCCGTCCGCCGCCTCAAACCTGCCTATCCGGCGGTTCACGGCGCCGGTAAAAGCGCCTTTTTCGTAGCCGAACAGCTCGCTTTCGAGGAGATTTGAGGGAATGGCGGCGCAGTGTACAGGTATAAACGGCTTTTCAGCGCGCGGCGAAGACGTATGGATTAGGTTTGCGATAAGCTCCTTGCCCGTGCCCGTCTCGCCAGTGAGGGTGACAGTCGCCTTCGAGTGGGCAACCTGCGTTGCGAGATCGACAACCTCGCGCATTTTGGGGCTGTTGGCGATTATGTCGCCAAGCTCAAAGTGCGCTCCCGCTACTACCGCCGAAGGAATGTGCTTTTTTGCATGTTGCGCTTCAGCGCGGTTCTTTTCGAGAATCTTTTTTTCTTCCGCGCGCTTTTCTTCCCGCTTGTCGAGCGCGTCTTTTAAAATTTTTTCAAGCTTGTCAACATCTACCGGCTTGGACAAGAAATCGGCCGCGCCGCGCTTCATCGCTTCGACTGCCGTCTCGACATTGCCGTAGGCCGTGAGCATTATGCATGCGGGCTTGTTGGGAAGGGAAGCGGCTTTGTCGATTACGCTTAGGCCGGATTTGCCCGACATTCTGAAATCTGTGATTACGGCGTCGAATTCTTCGGCGTCGAGTAGCTTTATGGCTTCGTCGGCGTTGGCCGCCGCGAGAACATCGTAATTGTCGGCCAGTGCAGCCACAAGGCCGTCGCGCGTGTGTTTTTCGTCGTCAACTATAAGAACGCTTTGCATCTGAAAAATCTCTTACTCTTCCGAAATAAATACTATTGAATTGTCCTCTACAAGGTCAAAAAGTTCCGCGACATCAGCATTTGAGAGGAGAACGCAGCCGTGGCTGTTTGGCGAGCCGAGCTTGTCCTCTTGGTTTGTGCCGTGGATATACACAAAACGGTTGTAGGTGTCGACTTTTCCGCCGCAGTTTACGCCGTCTTGGAGGCCTCTAAGGCGCATAATGCGCGTTGTGATTAGGTTTTTTTTGCGTTCCTGTTCCGGCTGTTCACAGACAAGCCCGTGCGGGATTCGGCCTTTAAAAACCGTGCCGAGCTTCTCGCCGGCTCCTATTTTCCCGTCGATTTTATGGAGGCCCGTAGGCGTTCCGAGAGAGTTTTCAATGCAACTGGGCGGATTGCGCGAGGTTGAAACTTGGTAGATTTTCTCTAAAACACCACCTTTGTAGAGAAAAAGTTTTTGGAGAGCTATTGAAACGTAAATTAAATGTTGCGTGGGGCATACTTTTAATTCATTACAAACGTCTATAATTTTTTTAGATAAATCATCCATGAACAAGAAATACAGAATAGGCATAGTCGGCGCGACCGGGGCGGTCGGGCAAGAACTCATAGAACTTCTCTTTGCAAGAGACTTTCCGATGTCCTCACTAACACTTTTGGCATCGGCGAGGAGCGCGGGCAAGAAAATTTCTCACAATGGGCAAACATTTACGGTGGAAGAGGCAAAACCGGAGAGCTTCGAAAACCTCGACATCGCGATTTTTTCCGCCGGCGCGAGCGTCTCGAAGATTCTCGTTCCGGAGGCGGCAAAACGCGGATGCATAGCCATAGACAACAGTTCCGCATTCCGCATGGATCCGGAAGTTCCGCTCGTTGTGCCGGAAGTCAACCCCGAGGCGCTGGCTTCGCACAAAAACATTATTGCCAACCCCAATTGCACAACTGCTATTTCCCTAATGGCTCTTTGCCCCCTCCACAGGGAGTTCGGCTTAAAGAGGTTTTTTGCGGCTACATACCAAGCTGTTTCCGGCACGGGGGTTGCAGCAATGCAGGAGCTCGAAAACCAGGTTCGCGCATTCGCGAAGGGCGAAGAAATGCCGGTTTCAGTGTATCCCTACCAGATTGCGTTCAATGTTATTCCCCATGTTGACGTATTCCTCGATAACGGCTACACGAAGGAAGAGATGAAGATGCTCAACGAGACGCGCAAGATAATGGGCGTACCGAACGTATTGTGCTCCACAACATGCGTGCGCGTGCCCGTAATGAGGGCGCACAGCGTGGCGATAAACGCCGAATTTGAGAAGCCCGTATCCGTAGAAAGGGCGCGCGAAGTAATTGCCGCCTTCCCGGGAGCGGAGCTTGACGACGATGTCTCGCAGAAAAAATACCCGATGCCTTTGATGTACCAGCGCAAAGTAAAATGCGGCGTTGGCAGGATAAGGAAGGATTTGGCTTTTGAAAACGGCCTGTCTTTCTGGGTTGCGGGCGACCAACTCTGGAAGGGAGCGGCGCTGAATGCCGTGCAAATTGCCGAATGCCTCGTAAAATAAGGCATTTGGTATATAATCTTCACGCTGAGCGCAAAAAGCTCGGCAAAACATAGAGCGCAAAAAGTATCGCTATCTACATTTGCGCCGAAACAAAAAAAGCTCCGAAAGGGAGCTTTTTTTGTAGTTGTTTGCCAATGACCTATTTTATCAAAAGCAGTTTTTCGATTGCTTTTGCGACTTTTTCCCTATGGGCGCGGATAAACTTGGGGTCGTATGAAAACTCTTTCATGGAGTGCGTAATGGTTTCGGGAATCTCGAGCAGCTTGCTGTAGCGCGCTCGGCTTGGGGTGTCGAGCTTATCGGCATTTTTTTCGATAAGTTTTTTTAGAATGCTTAGGTATTCGTAGTCTTCTATGCCTTCGCGCAGCATTTCAAGCCTGATTGTTTCGACTATCTCATCTTTGTCGTCAGCAAGCTCTCCTTTTGCCATGGATTGCGGAGGATAAAAGAGCCTGCCATCGCCGTTGCCCCAGGGGCTTTTTGCGTTTTTGGGGAGGCCGTATCCGGTGGCCCAGCTCATTGGATCTAAATATGTGTTTTGGGTGGAATCAGGATATGCGGTTTTGCTGCTCATATAAGTGCTATCCCAAACTAAAATTCCGTTTACGCCGTACTTAAAGCTTTGCCACAACCATACGCGCAAGTCTATTCCGGGGTGGTCGAGAAATATGCCTGCATAGGGCGCTTGGGGTTGCATGCATATGTACCACCATATTTCTTTTCCTTTTTCTATCTGTTTATTGCAGTCCTCGGGCGAGTGCTGGCCTGTCACGGGGCACCATATATCAACGGAATTTTCGAGATATTTTACGGGCTGCTCTGTGAGCATTACTTTTATATGGGGAGCGTATTTTTTTATTTTGTCGAGCTCTCTTTTTACAAAAGGATAGTCTTTTTCAGAAGGCTCGTCGAAAGTGTATGTGTAAAAAATACCGGTCCAGCCGTTTTCGCGCAAGTGGCTGTCAATCTGCCCGAGGTAGTCGGCAAGCACTGTTTCGTAGCGCGGGTCGGATTCCTTTATTCCCCTTATTTGCGCGGGCGTTCTGGCGTGGAATGTGCCGCCTCCTATACCTGCAACCCGAAGATTTATTGCGTTTACATGGTATTCGGAAATTAGCGAGCGCGTTTTCTCGTCAAATTCCTTCCAGTCGAAAACAACTTTCGGGGTTTTTGATTTGTCGCCGCTTGGGTATTGTAGGTCGAATTTTGGCGCGATGGAGTTATATGGGGATATGTGAGCTTTTGAGAGTTTTGTTTTTATCTGTCTGTCCACTTTTCCGGCGACGGCTTTTGGATTTTTATAAAAAGGCAAAAATCCCCTTTCAAAAGCCCCAAAGGCGGATCGCACGGCAGGGGTATCCGGAAGTTCAAATCCGTAAATTTTTGCAGACACTGGAATTTTTTTTGAAAAATTTCCAAAGGCAATTTTTAGAGTGCCTGTGTAATTCCCGGAGGGAGTATTTTTAGGTATGTTGAATCTAATCCAAAGCGGTTGGGTTTTCCCCCTTTCTATTTTCAATTCCCCTGTTTTTATGGGAAAAAGCGGATCCGGCCAATCGTTTTTCTCGCCAAGAATGTCTGTCGGCTGCGATACGGGGACGTATCCCACGCAAAAGAGCTCTATATTTGAAGCAGGAATTTTTGCGCCGCTTTCCGCATTTTTTAAGTCGGATATTTCTATTTTTAAATTGCCTGATTTTTTTGCCCTAAAAACAATTTGAGCCGATTCGCAGTCGTTTGCGGCGGCGGAAATGCTTAAAACTTTCCCCGTATTTTTAGGGGGAGTGCATTCCCTTGAAATTTTTATTTCAGCGGGGGTTGACCAGATTTTTAGCTGGTCTGAATCGAATAAATTAAATCCGTAAATGTCGCGCTTAATGAGGGCGGGTGTTGACTCCTTTGATTCGTAGGTTGCCGACCAATTTTTATCTTTTGCCGCAATTTTTACTTTTTTCAAATCCGAAAGTTTTAGCGGTAACGGGATTTTTACGACGCCGCTTTCGTTTGGATTCGCGCGCAACCCTCGCAGTTTTGACGGGCTTCCTTCAAGAGGTTCAATATCTGCCGAAAATTCCGCATTAGAGCCCGGGCTTAATAAAAGCCTTATTTCTTTAGAGTCGCAGACGGCGGAAGAGATGTCTAATTTTACATCTTCGGAAAGCCCAATATAAAATGCGCCGGCGAGCCTGTTTTGAACGTCCGCGGCGGTACCTATTATAGGAGCGCGGTAGTTGAGCTTGTTTATTTGAATTTGTCCGTTTTTTTCGCCGACAGTTTTAAACTTTAAAAAAATTTTCCCCGCCGGAAATAAATCTTTTGGAAGTTTCAGGGAATTTCCGGACGATTTAATTTCTGCGACTTCCCGAAAAGTTTTTCCGTCGGCAGAAGCAGAGATTTGTAGTGGGAGTCCCGAGGGGTTGTAGGATATAGAAACGTCAATTTCCGCGTCGGACTGTCTGTATCTGTAGGGTTCAAATACAAAAGTCACAGATTCTCCCTTTTGGAGCACCCAGCGGTTATCGTTAAAATACGTACCGGAGGAGACGGAGACTTTGTCGAAAACGTCGTATCCGTTTTGCCATTGCGAATCGTACTTGTATATGCCGTCTTTAATACATTCCGAAGGCGACATTTTCGGAAAGTCGGATTTTTGCAATACAGGAAGATATTCGGATATTTTAACGTCTTTAAATTCGAGAGAAGAGCTCGTCTGCCAGCCGCCGAGGCGCAAAATTGACTGGATTAGCGTCGGATTTTCAGTTGTGGAAAAGAGCATTCGGCATTCGGCAAACGGCCCTCCTGTATGGGAGAAAGTTTTGTTTATAAATTGTGTGCCTGAAATAATCGCACCTCCCGTCGAATTTCCCGAAACCAAGAATGAAAGCGCATAAGACGACGCCGGTTTTAGCTTTGCTTCGGCAGAAAAACCGGCAGAGGAGTCCCCCGTTTTTCCTTGGATTTTCAATACGCCGCCGCTTGAAATGGAGGTTTGGACATTTTTGCCGAAAGGTTTCCACGGATATTGGGCGAATGCGCGAATGGATAGAATAGATAAAACAGATAAAATTATTATGGAGAGTTTATATTTCATAGAATTAAAAATTCATGGTGAGCAAAAGTTTTTTTCCATAAAAAATCTTATGGATAAAAATTTGTTCAATCAAGACAAAGAACGGACTTTAATAAAAATTTTTTTTCGACTAAAATGTTTGCGTTGGGATATGGAAGTTGCGATACTGTAATGCATGCGGATATATTGTATATTTATAGCTTTTGTAATCGCCGCGGCCTCGCTATTTGCGGACGGCGTCGATTTTGAAAAAATGTTTGCCGAACGCGCGAAAACTTGCGCGACAATAAAGTATATAATAGAGCTTGAAGAGAACCGCAATGAAGTGACGGTTTTCGGCACGGTTGTAAACAAAGACGGGCTTATAATATTGCCCCCGGCGGCAATTCCGTATTATTCGCGCCCGTCAAATTTAAAAGATTTTCGCGTATATTTTGAGGGCGGAGATTCCGACGGCTACAAGGCGGATTTTCTTGGAATGGACGTTCCGTGGGGGGCGTATTTCATAAAATTAAGGGACGGATTGCCGCAAGGCCTTCGTCCAATAACCGATTTTAAGCCGGCAGAAGTTTCCGTAGGGCAGGAGATATGGGGCATTCTGCTCGCCGCAGATATGGACAATACTCCATTGCTATACAAAAGCTATGTCTCTGCTAAAAATTTGTCGCACAAGGGCGAGATTATGTCCGAGCGCCCTGTGGCTGGCGTGGGGCTGCCGGCCTTTGACTTAGAGGGCAATTTTGCGGGCTGGGGGCAGTCGGCTGCGATAGATTCCTACACGCTATATTTAAAGAACGGCGAAGGCGGACGTGTCGAACTCTGGGACGATATGCTAACCCGAATGTTCATCAAACCTGAAAATTTTAAGAAAATATCGCAAAGAGTGCCGTCAAAGCCGGTGGGTGATAAAATAGGGTGGCTTGGAATAACCGACGTACAGGCCGTCAAGCGCGATGCGGCAAAGTTTCTGGGGATAGAAAATATAGGCGCAGTGGTAATAGGCAGGGTATTTGAAGACTCTCCGGCGCAAAAAGCGGGCCTTAAACGCGGAGACATGATTGTATCGTTTGAAGGGAAAGAGCTTCCGAGAATGAAGGCGGACGGTTATACTTTGGCTGCCTTCATATTTAAGATGGAAAATCTAAAACCCGGGGAAAAGTATAAGATGGAGGTGCTCAGAGACGGGGAAAAGAAGGCTGTTGAATTTACCGCAGCCGCTTATCCTCGCGAATTCCGCGAAAGCGACTACGTCTATTTTAAGCGACTCGGATTTTCCATAAGGGAATTTATCATAAACGACGCCATGGCGCGCAATATGCAAAAGCCGATTATTGACGCGCCGGTCGTCCAGTTTGTGAAGCCCAACAGCCCCGCGAGTTCCGCTCAGCCCAACGGTTTGGGACGCTCCGAGATCATAAGGGAAATAAATTCCGTGCCCATAAAATCGTACAAGCAGGCTGTCGAAATTCTTTCAAAAATAAACTCCGACAAATCCGTAAAGGAAATGGTAATACTTTCGGAGGACTACAAGGAAACAAAACTTTTGAGGATAAAGTTGGATTAATATGCCTTTTATCTTAGCATTGCTGATGTCTGCTTGCGCGGCGGTGTCCGCGTACGGCGGCGATTTTAACGAACTCGACGCCCTGTTGAGGGAGGACGCGAGGCTAAAAATGGAGCTTGCCGAAGAAAGGGCGAAATTCGCCGACGAAGAACGGATGCTTGACGCGGAAATTTCCGCTTCCGAAGCGCTCGTTTCGGAGTTAAAGAAAAAAACAGATTCCCTCCAAAAAAGGCTCGAATCCGCAACAAAAAACGATGCCGCGGCGGCCGAAAAAATATCGAGGGACGAAGCTGCCTTTGGCGCTATCTCCAAGATGCTCGACACTCTATATTCTAAGCTTTCCGAAAAACTTTTTTCTTTAAACTCAAAAATATCTCCGCTTGCAAAGCGCGACTTTGAATCAAAAACAGTCAACGAAAAGTTTAGGGAATTTGCCTCTCTCTACGCGCGGAGCAGAACGGCGGACCGCGAACTTTCGCTCAAAGACGGATTGGTTCGCACAGGTTTGTTTGTAAAAGCCTCAGGCAAATCCGATAAATCGGGCATTGCGGAAATAAAAATAGAGAAGCCGGCGGAGGCCAAAAAATGAGAATTTTTATTGCAATGCTCGCTTTCGCAGCCTTGTTTGCGAATGCCTCTGATATGAAAGCGAATGCCTCCGATATGAAAGACGCGGCATATAAGTCCGTCGAAAGCTCGCGCGCAAAACTCGACGATTTCAGAAAATCGCGCTTGGAAAAAATCTCCCAAAAGAAATCGAAGCTCGACGCCCTATCGAAAGAAATAAGAAAATTGCGGGAGCTGGAAGAAGCATTGAGGGCGTCCATAGTGGAGAGGGCGTCGCTTTCATCTGCGGCGGCTTTCTGCGATTCCCGCGCGGGAGAACTCGCGGCGGATATGAGGGATTTTAGGACATCTTTTTTCCCCGAATTGCAGACGGTTGCCGCGCGTTCCTCGGCGTCCGAATCGTTTGATGTTATTCGGAGGGAGGGGGATTTTTGGCTAAAATCCCTATTCAATCCTTTGGAGCCCCGCGCTTTTGCGGCAGTTCCAATATCTTCGCGCGAAAAAGTTGACGGGAAGATTTTTCGCATCGGGGCGTTCGCCTATTTTATATCGCCCGAACGAGCGGGGTTTGTAGATTCGGAAGGCGTGCTGTACGGCGAAAGCTTTGCGCGCGATATTCGCGATTTCGCCGGCGGCAAAAAAAGTTCTCTGCCCGCCGACATATCTTCCGGCGCAGTTTTTAGCGCGGAAAAAAATGCGCGCAGTATCGCGGAGGAAATATCGCTCGGTGGAATTTGGATGTATCCGATTTTATTGCTCGGGTTTTTATCGGCGCTTGTATTTCTTATAAAACTTGCGTATTTTTTGCGGGTGCGGAGGGCTCCCGAAGGTGTCGCGGGAAAAATTAAACAGGCTCTTTCAAAAGGCGACGAATCCGCGGCCCTTGGAATCGCATCCTCTTCGGGGTTCCCGTATTCGCGTCTTTTGACAGACTTGATAGAGTCGAGAAACCTATCGCAGGCAGCCCTCGAAGAGGTCTCTTACGAATCGATGCTTTCTGCTGGCGAAAAGCTCTTTTCGGGATTGTCGGTGCTTTCCGTATCGGCGGCAGTCGCGCCATTGCTCGGACTTCTCGGGACGGTGACGGGCATCATAAAAACTTTTGGTGATTTGTCGTTTTCCGGTGCGGGGCAAGCGGAATTTATAAGCGCCGGAATAAGCGAGGCGCTCATTACGACGGAGTACGGGCTCGTGGTGGCAATCCCTGCATATGTGGCGCATGCGATATTTTCCCGCCGCGCAAAGTCCGTGCTGTCTGACATGGAAAAAATAGCGTCGTCTTATTTAAGCGGAAATTAAATGGAAGATTTTTTTAAGGCGTTTTGCGAAACTTTTCAGGCGGGCGGCTTGCTGATGGCGCCACTTGCCGTGCTGGCGTTTTATCTCTACTACTCAGGGGTTGGGGTGTGCATAAGGCTTTCCAAAATAAAAAGAGTGTGCGACTCGGACGAGCTTTTCGACGCGGCGCTTAAAAACTTTATAACCTCGCGCGAGCTTCCGCATGACGCAAAGAAAATTTTCCCGCGGCTTAGAATGGAACTCATGGGCGGGGTGGACAGGCGCATTTTATTTCTAAAAGTGCTTTCGTCAGTGGCGCCGCTCATCGGGCTGCTCGGAACGGTTTCTGGAATGTGCGCAAGCATAGCTTCGGCGGGAGAGAATCCGCAAGGGGTTGCGGACGGCATATCTGTGGCGCTCATAACGACGCAGGCGGGGCTTGTGGTGGCTATCCCTTCGTGGATTATTGCCATATGCGCGTCGGCGCTGGCGTCTAAAATTCTCGCAATACTTTCGCGCAGAGAGTCGCAAATGATACGTTCGGAGGCGGCGGCATGAGTCTTAGGAGGCCGAGATTTGAAGACGAGGAACCGGCGTCGGCGATAAATATTTCGCCGCTAATAGACGTCATTTTTATACTGCTTATATTTTTTATTGTGACGATGGTGTTTGCCGACAACGACGCAATGGGCGTCGATGTCCCATCTGCCGAAAATTCCCAGACCCCCGATTCAAATGCGGTGAATGTCGCGATAACTTACGATGGAAGCGTGTTGCTTGACGGGGAAAAATACGGCATAAATTCTTTAAAACCCGCCCTCGAAGCGCGCCTGTCTAAGTCTGGCGAGGCGCTTGTAATAAATTCCGACGCAACCGTTTCGGTAAAGCGCCTTGTCGAGGTTATGGATTGCGCAAAAGAGTGCGGTGCAAAGGAGATATTTGTTGCGACGCGAAAGAAATGAAGGCAACTTTCGACATACCTGAAAACAAAGCCGCCGCCTTCGCATTGGCGGCTCTATTGGCGTTCGGAACGTTTTCGATACTTCCGATATCGCTTACGGGCGTCGAAACAAAAAAAGTGCCTGTCGAGTACACAAAGGTTTACGCTGCAGAGGTTGGCCCGGAAAAACCGCGGCCTGCGGAATCGTCGGAGAAAATAAGCCTTAGGGGCTTTTCGCCTTCGCAGACAACGGCTGTAAAAAATTTTTCAGGCGATATATCTGCGGACATATCCGCAATTTCTGATTCTCCCGCGAAATTTTCCATAGGCGGCGCCGACACGGAAGGAATTGAGTTTGCGCAGGTGGGCGGACAGACGTTTGAAAATCCTGTTTTCGAATTATCGGAGCTCGACTCAATCCCAAAACTTTTAAAATCCGTCCGCGTAAAATATCCGCCAAAGTTATTTAAGCGCGGGATTTCTGGCGAAGCAAGGTTGCTTGTCGAGATAGACGAAAATGGGAGCGTCAAGGTGCTTGACGTGGAGCGTTGCACAAATACTTTATTTGCGGAGGCTGCAAAAGAGGCTGTGTCGAAATTTTTATATGAATCTCCCATGAAAAACGGCAAAAAGGTTCGCGCGCAGTTCATACTGCCGGTTCCGTTTAAAATTTCAGAAATAAAATGAGAATTATTTTTTACGCGATTTTATTAGCTTGTCCATGCCTTGCGGCATTGGGGCAAAATGCGTTGGAGTCGCCTTTCGGCAATATCCCGACAGTGACAAAGCGCGAGGCTGCAATTCTAAAAAAAGCCTCCGCTCAAAGCGACGAAAGCATAAAAATACTCATGGAGGCGGCCGGAGAGGAAAATTGCAGTGCGGCTATGCCGTTTACCCTCGGGAATTTTCAATATCGCAGCGGAAACTTTGAGGCTGCTGCTGCTGCCTATTCTTCCGCTCTCGAAAAAATGCCAAACTTTTTTGCCGCCCGCAAAAATCTGGCGTATTCGCTCGATAGGATAGGAAAGGAAAAAGAGGCCCGCGAAAATTTTGCTAAGGCTCTCGCGCTCTCCGGAAATTCGGATATAGACATACTTTTATGGCTTGCCGCATACGCCGCGCGCCGCGCCGACTATTCGGCGGCATTGAGCTGTGTAGAGCAGGCTCTAATCCAGTCCCCGGAGAGGCTCGACGCGCTTTACGCCAAGGCTTTTTATTTATTCAACCTCGATATGTGCGCGCAGGCCGCGAAAATATGCGAGGACATTCTAAACAAAAAATTTCCAGATGCCGCAGCGCTTAAACTATTGGGCAAGTGCAGGGCGAAATTGCAGGACGCCGCGGGTGCGATTGCGGCGTTCTCGATGGTGCCGGAATCAGACGCCGACCGTAAAAAAACGCAAGTTATTTGCGCCGATATTTTATTTTCAAAACAGGCGTACTTAGAGGCTGCAAAAATTTACGAGTCGGAGGGCTATAGGGAAAGGCTTTTGGAAGCCGCAAAGGCGCTTGCCCATTCCGGGGAATCGGAAAAATCGCTAAAATTGCTGTCAAAACTGCCGGAGTCTAATGAAAAATCGCGCATACGGGCGGTTGCAAATATGGCTCTTGGCAAAAAGGGCGAAGCAAAGAGGGATTTTTTGAAGTGCGTAGAATCCGCGCCCGACGACCCGCTCGCATGTTTTGAGCTTGCTAAAATATACTTTGCTGAGGGTGACTTCAACGCGGCAAAAATCTATTATGAAAGGGCGGGAAAAGACGAATCCTACGCAGTTGCGGCGAAAATCGGCTTGATGTCGGTCGCGGTTAAAACCGGAGATATAAATTCTGCGATTGCAATGGCGCGCTCACTCTATATCCAAACGCGCCGCGAGGACATCGGCGAATATTTGCAATATCTAAAAAATGCGAAAACTTCGGGAAATATTTAGCTGCGGGCGCCCAGTTATAATGGGCATACTAAACGTCACTCCGGACTCGTTTTCCGACGGCGGGAAATACGCGTCTATCGATGCGGCTCTCAAAAAGGCGGGGGAAATGGTTGATAGCGGCGCCGCAATCATCGACATTGGGGCTGAATCGACCCGCCCAGGGGCGGAAATAGTATCCGAGTCGGAGGAGCTTACGCGCCTAATTCCAGCAGTCGAGGCGGTCCACGCAAAATTTCCAGATGTTGTGCTGTCGGCCGACACCTATAAGCCTGCAGTCGCCGCGGCGGCGGTGGAAGCGGGAGCGGTTATAATAAACGATGTAGTTTCCAATATTAGCGGAGAGTACAGAATGGCTAAAGTTGCCGCTAAGCTCGATTGCGGGCTTGTAATAACCCACAACAATAGAGGTTCAGAGATAAAGTCGGACTTTTTTGAAAAATTTTTGGATAATATGCGCCGAAAAATATACGCAGCCTTGGAGGAAGGGGTTTGTACGGAAAATATTATACTTGATCCTGGAATCGGCTTTGGCAAAACTTTTCCCCAGAATGTAGAACTTATAGCGCGCCTCAAAGGTCTAAGAAAATTAAGATTTCCAATCTTGCTTGGGGTTTCGCGCAAGTCTATGTTTTCTAAAATAGTCGGGGACGATTTTTCCGACAGGGACGACGCCACCGCCTCAGTGGGCGCAATTGCGGCGCTAAACGATTTTGCAGACATACTGCGCGTGCACGACGTAAAAAAG
The DNA here is from genome assembly GCA_900545715.1 of uncultured Opitutales bacterium. Classification (GTDB taxonomy): domain Bacteria; phylum Verrucomicrobiota; class Verrucomicrobiia; order Opitutales; family Intestinicryptomonadaceae; genus Merdousia; species Merdousia gallistercoris. The sequence goes on along the minus strand of URAJ01000002.1, from coordinate 84,871 downwards.
ACTTTAAACGCCGTAAAAACCGCGCTTACAATTAAGGAAATATGGACGAAATAATAATAGAAAAGATAAAACTTTCCGGCAAACACGGGTGCTTTGCGGCGGAGCGCGACGAATCGCGGGATTTTGAAGTCTCGATGCGCCTTTTTTTAAATCTTGGCCCGGCCGCCAAAACAGACGATTTGTCTATGACGATAGACTATCCCGCCGCGATGGCGATAGCGGAGGGAGTGTTGTCGGGGGAAAGCGTAAGGCTGATAGAAAAGCTCGCCGACACGATAGCGGAAAGGCTTTTTACGAGGTTTAAAAACCTTGCAGAAGCGGAAATTGAAGTCGCGAAATTGGGAGTCGATGTGGGGTACGATTTTGAAAAAATCTCCGTTAAAATACGGAGGAAAAGAGAGGATTACATAAAGTGAAGGCAACAAAAATAATTCTGTCGCTGGGCTCTAATATGGGCAACCGCCGCGAGAATCTCGTAAAGGCGCTTTCAATGCTCGAAGAATTTTGCGCATTTTCGGCGAAGTCGCGCATATATAGCACCCCTCCAGTTGGTTATGAGGATCAGAGGGACTTTCTAAATGCCGCGGTATTCGGCGAAACTTTGGTTGAGCCAATGGAGTTGCTTAGGCAATGCAAACGCCTTGAAAGGGAGCTTGGGAGGGAGGAGAATTTTGCAAACGGCCCGCGCCCGATAGACATAGACATAATTTTTTACGGGCGCGAATCGATTTCAAACGCCGAGCTTACTGTGCCGCATCCGCGCTGGCGCGAGAGGGATTTTGTAAAAACCCCGCTTTTGGATTTGCTCGCATGCGGCGCTTTTGACTGCGAAGAATTTTCCGACTTAAAGGCGGAGATTTCCGAGTTTAGCAAAATGTTTGAGCCATTCGGCGCGTTTTGACATGCAACCGGGCATTCTCTATGTTGTGGCGACGCCAATAGGAAATCTCGCCGACATATCAGACAGGGCAAAAAGCACGCTCGCGGAATGCGACCTGGTCGCCTGCGAAGACACCCGAGTGACGGGCGGACTTCTGGGAAAACTCGGCATAAAGAAAACTATGTTCGTAAACGAGAATTCCCGCGAGAAATCCGCTGCCCCCGCATTGCTTGAAAAGCTAATGGAGGGCAAAAACATTGCGCTATTAAGCGACGCCGGAACTCCGTGCATAAGCGACCCCGGCTTTAGGATAGTGCGCGAATGTAGGCGCGCGGGAATAAAGGTTGTGCCCATACCGGGCGCGTGCGCTTTTATTTCCGCTTTATGCGCGTCGGGGCTTCCAAGCGACTCTTTTTTGTTCGCGGGTTTCCTTCCTCCAAAGACATCTGCCCGAAAGGCTTTTTTTGAAAAATACGCCGATTTTCCTCACACGCTTATTTTCTACGAGTCACCGTACAGAATCGAGAAATTTGCCGACGACGCCCTTGAAGTTTTTGGAGGGGAAAGAGTCGTGTGCTTCGCCAAGGAAATTTCAAAGATTTACGAAAGATTTTTTGTAGGAACTCTCCGCGAAGTTTGCGCTGAATTGAAAAACGCTTCAACAAAAGGCGAGTTTACCGTTATAGTGGCACCGGGGGACTTTAAATTATGACCTCCGAAAATATACTTGCTGTAGATATAGGCTCGAACACCATAAAATGCCTATTAGGCCGCGCCAATCCCGACGGAAGCGTTGAAAGAATTTACGAGGAAACTAAAAACTCGCGAGTGTCTTCAATGGAATCCGCAGGTTTGGTTCCCAACGCAGCGGAGCTTGCAGCAGCCTGTATATCGCAGTTCCAATCCGCCGCCCGCAATTTTTCTAAAAATTTTAAGACGTACGCCGTTGCAACCTCCGCTTTCAGGCTCGCCCAAAACGGGCAGTCAACAGCCGATGATATTTTTAATATATGCGGTACAAAAGTGCGGATTTTGGGCGAAAACGACGAAGCAAGGCTTTCGTATCTCGGCGCGATGTCAGACCCCTCCATAGATTCCACGGAGCCGACTGCGTATTTCGATTTGGGCGGCGGAAGCCTTGAAGTAGTTTTTGGAAGCGGCGGGGAAATGGACAAATGCCTAAGCTTGCCTGTTGGAGCTGTAAATGTAACCCGCAGATTTATAAATAATCCCCAAAAAGCGCTTACTGTTGCAGAACTCTCGTTCTTGGATAATTTTTTCGACATGGTGATGGAAAATGCATTCGGCGCGTCAGTTCCGAGCTTTAAAACGCTTGTCGGGGCGGGAGGCGCAGTAGTTGCCGCGCGATTTGCTAAAAAAGCGCTCGGGCTTGGCGGCGGGGAAAATGTCATTAGTTTTGACCAAATGCACATACTTTTAGATGCGGTCTGCTTTTGCGACTCTGACGTGCGTGAGAGCAAATACGCCGTAAGCAAAGGGCGCACAGACATAGTTCCCGCGGCTTTTGCGTGCATTTATGCCCTTATGCGAAAACTTGGCGCGCCGAGCTTGACGCACACTTTTTGCAATTTGCGCTACGGGCTTGTTCTCGAAGCCGGGAAAATGTAGTTTTTTATACCCCTATTATTAGAGCGTAAAGCCGAAACCTATTTGCGCTCTATTCGCGCGGCATATCGGAAATTAGAAAGTCGCGGGCAAGTTTAAACGCCTCGTTGTAGCATTCCTCCATGCCCGGCATAGTCATAAAAATGTGCGGCGCACCCTCTATGCATGCGCAGCGCGACGGCACGCCGGCTTCGGCGAGTTTTTTTGCGAATTGTTCGCACTGGTCGCGCAGTATGTCGTGGGAGGCAAATATGGTTATTGTCGGAGGGAAGGCTTTTAAATCGGCAAATTCAAGCGGAGAGACGCATGGCTGGCGCCTCGCAGAAATATCTCCGCAATATGCGCAGTTGAAGGCCTCCATTGCCTCGGCATCTAGCGCATATCCGGAAGCGAATCTATCCCACGAATCTCCTTTGTAAAACATGCTCGTCACCGGATAGAATAGCGCGAGTTTTGCGGGAGTCGGGAGCTTCTGTAAGATGCTTTTTAGCGCGGAGGTAATTGCGAGATGCCCGCCCGCGCTGTCTCCGCACATAAAAAAGTCCCCATTTAAAATTCCGAGCCGCTTAGAATTTTCAAGAGCCCATTTGACGGTGGAAAGAACATCGTCGAGCGCCGCGGGGTAGGGGTGCTCCGGGGCGAGTCTGTATTCGGGCACGATTACCGTGAAATCTTTTGAGAAGTCGGAACATACTTTGGCGCAGGTTTGCGCGGAGCCTATCGTCCAGCCCCCGCCGTGCAGGTATATAAGAGCGGTTTTAGGCCTTTCAGGCTCGGCGTTGTATACCCTGATTTTAATGGATTGCCCGTTGCCGACTTCCATTGGCGTCTCAAAATAGTTTTGGGCGCTTATATTTTCCGCGCCGGCGTTGCGCTGTGCGCGAATCAAGTTTAGCATTTTATTTTTGCCGTCTTTCGCGTCAAAAATCGCCCGCGCCATAACAGGGCCTCCGCGCTTTGGAAATTTTTCCAAAAACGCGCGGACTTCCTCCCTCAATGCAGCCTCTTTTAAATCGGACATTTTTTGGAGTTTTTTGAAGTTCATAAAAAAAGGGCGTTTTTTAGACGCCCTTAAAGTTTTACGCCTCTTGGGGAGCTTCTTCGGGGGGATTGCCAGCGTCATCAGGCGTTTCCGACGCATTTATATCGTCGTCTTTTGCGTCGATTATCCTGCAAATTCCGATAAGCTTGTCTCCTTCAGCGAGGTTTATGAGCCTTACGCCCTGTGTAGTGCGTCCTATTATCCGAATGCCTTTCACCGGTGAGCGAACTGCCTGTCCACCCTGCGTAAACATCATTATTTCGTCGTCCTCCTTAACGGAGAGTGCGCCCGCGACCCCGTGGGTCTTTATGGCGATAACTCCCGAGCCTCCGCGGTTTTGCAGGCGGTATTCATCGTACGAAGTTCTTTTGCCTTGGCCCATCTCACCGGCTATGAGCAGCGTGGAGTTGGGATCTACAACGACAATCGCCTTGACGCAGTCGTTTTTCTTTTTGAGAGTGACACCCTTTACACCGCGTGTTGCGCGGCCCTGCGCGCGGAGGTCGGTCTCGTTGAAGCGTATGGACATTCCCGCGTATGTCACAAGAATGATATTAGCTTCGTTTTCCGCGAGGACAACTCCTATGAGGTCGTCGCCTTCGTCAAGAGTTATGCCTATTATTCCGCCCTTGCGGCAATTTTTGTATTCGGACAGAATCGTCTTTTTCACGACGCCGTTTTTAGTCGCCATAACGAGCGAGTGGTGCTGGTCGTCGAGGTTTTTGACGCAAATCATTGCGGCGACTTTTTCGTCGGGCTGGAGCGCGAGTACATTTTTTATAGAGCGCCCCTTTGATATGCGCGTGCCTTCGGGAATCTCATAGACTTTTTCGACGTACACGCGGCCGTTATTCATAAAGAACATAATGTAGTCGTGCGTAGAGGCCGTAAAGATATGCTCGATGAAGTCTTCGTCGTATTGCCCGCTGCCGATGACGCCTTTGCCGCCGCGCTTCTGCGAGCGGTATGCGCTTACGCTCGTGCGCTTTATAAACCCGTTGTGGGAAACGGAGATTATGCAGCCTTCGTTTGCAATGACGTCTTCCATGCGGAATTCGCCTTCCGCGGCCATAAACTGGGTCTTGCGCGGGGAGGGATATTTTTCACGCATTTGCAGAAGCTCTTTCTTTATTACGGAAAGCAGTTTTTTCTCGTTTTTAAGAATGGAGTTGTACTCTTCAATGAGCCTCATCAATTCCAGATATTCGTTCTCGATTTTCTCGCGCTCGAGGCCTGTCAGCTGGTGGAGTCGCAAGTCGAGTATTGCGTTTGCTTGGCGTTCGGAGAGCGGATATTTTGCCATTAGAGCGCCCTTGGCTTCGTCCCTGTCCTTCGACGCCCTTATGATTTTTATGAAATCGTCGAGGTTGTTTAGGGCGATTTTGTAGCCTTCGAGTATGTGGGCGCGGTCTTCGGCCTTGCGCAATAGGTAGCAAGTGCGGCGGTAAACGACTTCCCTGCGGTGCTCGATGTAGCATTCGAGCATTTCACGCATATTCATCAACTTCGGCTTGCGCTTGTCGAGCGCGAGCAATATTACGCCGAACGACGCTTCAAGCTGCGTGTGCTTAAAAAGCTTGTTGAGCACGACTCTCGGCGACTCCCCGCGCTTTAATTCGACTACCACACGCGTATTTTCGTCCGACTCGTTTCTGATGTCGCTAACCTCCGTCAAGACTTTGTCCGTGACGAGCTGCGCAATGTTTTCAACCAGAGAGTTTCTGTTAACGTTGTAGGGAATTTCCGTAATGACAATCTGCTCCTTGCCGTTCTTCAACTCCTCGACGTTTGCGACACCGCGTATCTTTACAATGCCGCGCCCGGTTTTCATGTAGCTGTCGATGCCGTTTCTGCCGACTATTACGCCGCCGGTCGGGAAGTCGGGGCCTTTTATGACCTTTTGCAATTCCTCGAATGGAGTAGAGGGATTGTCGATTAGCATGCAGATTCCGTCAATCAACTCCGCGAGGTTGTGCGGCGGAATATTTGTTGTCATGCCGACTGCTATGCCCGTTGAGCCATTCATAAGCAGAGTGGGAAGGGCGGAGGGTAGGACGACGGGCTCGGTCGTCGTTTCCTTGTAGTTGGGCATGAAATCGACGGTGTCGCTGTCTATATCCGCAAGCAAATCTTCCGCTATTTCTGCGAGCTTACATTCCGTGTATCGGTATGCGGCGGGGCTATCGCCCTCAATCGAGCCGAAGTTGCCCTGCGGCATTACGAGGGGATAGCGCATAACCCAGTCCTGCGCGAGCCTTGTAAGCGTGTCGTAAACGGATGAGTCGCCGTGCGGGTGGTAGTTTTTCAAAACTTCCCCTACGACGCCCGCGCATTTGTCAAACGGGCGGTTGTGCAAAAGGCCCTCGCGCAGCATTGCGTACAAAACCCTTCTTTGCACGGGCTTCAAGCCGTCGCGCACGTCGGGCAGCGCGCGCGATATAATCACCGACATCGAGTAGTCGATGTACGCGCTTTGCATTATCTGGGTAATGCTCGTATTTATTATTGTTTCGTTTTCAGTGTACATTTTTTAAAAATTTTGGTGTTAGATGTCGAGGTACGAAGCGTTGAGCGCGTTGTCTTCTATGAAGGCGCGGCGAATGGGAACGTCTTCGCCCATAAGCATCGAGAATGTTGCGTCGGCTTCGGCGGCGTCGTCAATCGACACTTTGAGGAATGAGCGCTTATTCGGGTCCATAGTTGTTTCGTAGAGCTGTTTGGCGTTCATTTCACCAAGGCCTTTGTAGCGCTGTATGCTAAGCCCCCTTCTGCCGAGCTCGCGTATCTTTGAGACTAATTCGAGAATGCTGTACAGCTTGTACTCGTTCTTTTTGTCGGCGCCGAGGTTTTCCGTTAAGATGTAGCGCGGCTCCTCGGTGGGTGTGAACGACTGCACTACAAGCCCAACTTTTGCGAATTCCGCGAGGATTTTTTCTATCTGGTGCGCCTCGTATATTTCGTACACATTTATGCGCTGTTGGACTTTATTTCCAAGCTCGTCCACGACTTCGCGGATTGTGTTGCCCTCAAAAATATCCTCGGAGTTGCCGTATTCCACGAAGAATTTTGAGCGTTCGTCCTCGTCGAATATGTATTTGAACTCCTCCTTGTTGCCGGTTCTAACGCGGGCAATATACTTGGGAAGCTTGCCATCGCGGTTCGTGTCGAGATACGTCGAAAGCGAGCATGCATAGCGGGTAATTCCGTGCCCGAGCGTTTCGAGGCGCGAGAGCATCTCAACCAATTTGTCAACCTTTTGCGGCGGGAACTCAAAATTGTCGCGCACGCGCGTAAGGGTGACGTCTTCCGAGCCGAGAGTGAGAAGTATTTTATTCATTTCGGCGTCGTTCATTACGTATTGCTCGCGCTTTTTTCTCTTTATTCTATAAAGGGGAGGCTGGGCAATGTACACGTATCCGTTTTCAATTAGCCCGCGCATTTGGCGGAAGAAGAAAGTCAAAAGCAGCGTCCTGATGTGCGAGCCGTCAACATCGGCGTCGGTCATAATAACAACCTTGTGGTAGCGCGCCTTGGTGACGTCAAACGCGCCTTCGCCGGATTCGCCTATGCCGGTTCCGCAAGCGGTGATTATCGTGCGGATTTCATTGTTGTTTAGAACCTTGTCGAGGCGCGCCTTCTCGACGTTTAAGAGCTTTCCCCTTATCGGCAAAATGGCCTGGTATTTTCTGTCGCGCCCCATCTTGGCGGAACCGCCAGCGGAGTCGCCCTCGACAATGTAAAGCTCACACAAAGACGGGTCTTTTTCCGAGCAGTCTGCGAGTTTTCCTGGTAGGCCGCCTGCGGAGAGGACTGTCTTGCGGACTGTCTCGCGCGCTTTGCGGGCGGCGTCGCGCGCGCGCGCTGCCATGACGCACTTGTCTATTATTTTTTTTGCGATTGAGGGGTTTGTCTCAAAATAGTACTTTAATTTTTCGCCGACGATTTTTTGGACTATGCCGTCAACTTCCCCGTTGGAAAGTTTTGTTTTTGTTTGGCCCTCAAAGCGCGGCTCGGGCACTTTTACTGAAATTACTGCGGTGAGCCCCTCGCGGCAGTCGTCGCCCGATATTGCGGGATCTTTGTCCTTTATGAGGCCGTTAGCCTTCGCGTAGTTGTTTATTACGCGGGTGAGGGCCGTCCTGAATCCGCTCAGATGCGTTCCGCCCTCGATATTGAAGATTGAGTTTGCGTAGGCGTAAACCTGCTCGTTGTAGGAATCGTTGTATTGCAGGGCAATATCGACTTTAATGAGGGAATCGGAACCTTCCGCGGCGGGAGCTTCGCCCGAAAAGTATATCACTTTCGGGTTTACGACCACCTTTGCGCGGTTTAGGTATTGGACGTATTCGGAGATTCCGTTTTTAAAGTTGAAAGTTTCGCGCTTGTTTATGCGTTCGTCGGAGAGTTCGATTGTGATACCCGGGTTGAGGAACGCGAGCTCCCTTAGGCGCTTGGAAAGAATCTCGTACTTGAACTCTCTTGTGAGAGTGAATATTTGGGGGTCGGGAATGAAGGTTATTTTTGTGCCGGTCGTTTTAGTGTTGCCGATGATGGTCATGGGCATGGTCGTTTTACCGCGGGAAAATTCCATTTTGTAGATTTTTCCGCCCTTGCGGACCTCGACTTCAAAATATTCCGACACCGCATTTACGCATTTTGCGCCGACACCGTGCAGGCCGCCCGATACTTGGTAGGCGCCCTTGCCGAATTTTCCGCCTGCGTGGAGGTTTGTCATTACAAGCTCGAGTGCGGGAATTTTATATTTGGGGTGGATATCGACCGGTATGCCGCGGCCGTTGTCCTCCACCGAGCATGAGCCGTCGTTGTGAATGCTTACTTTGATGAGATTGCAGTACCCGGCGAGGGCCTCGTCTATCGAGTTGTCCACAATTTCAAATACGCAGTGGTGCAGCCCTCTTTCGTTAGTGTCTCCGATATACATGTCGGGGCGTTTTCTCACGCCTTCGAGCCCTTCGAGCTTTTGTATCTTTGACGCGTCGTAATTGTCGTTAGGTTTGTTTGTATCAGCCATTTTTATTTATTTTATTAAATTCGTTTTTCGGGCGGGGAAGGCCGTTTTTACGGTAAAATTTTCCGATATTTTCTGCCTTTTTTGCGCCGATATTTCAAGCCGCCGACTCCGCGTCAACCCGCAAAAAAAAGAGAGTCCCCCACTTTGTTGGCGGCATATTAGTAATATTATATACGCTTAGCGCTTAGGCAACATTTTATTTGAAAAAAACGCCTGATTTTTGCCTTCAAAAAAATAAAAAAAACGCGCCCAACAAGCGCGTTTCTTTATTTTAAGGAGGGGATTTTCCGCCAATCCTGCGTTTGCAAATTTTTAAAATTTGCGGAAGCTTACTTTCCGTTTGGTTCAGTCCAACGACCTTCTTTTTTGATTAGCTCAACTAACCTTTCTATGGACTTTTCTTGTGGAATGTTTTTTTCAACGCAGACTTTGTTTTTATAGAGGTTTATCTTACCGGGAGCTCCGCCTACATACCCGAAGTCGGCGTCTGCCATCTCTCCGGGGCCGTTTACAATGCAGCCCATTACACCGATTGTGACGTCTTTTAGGTGGCTCGTCGCCGCCTGTATTTTGGCAAATGCGTCTTGAATATCGTACAGGGTGCGCCCGCAGCTCGGGCATGCGATATACTCGGCCTTTGAGCGGCGCGCACGCGCACCTTGGAGTATTGCGAGGCAATATTTGGCGTCTTTTTGGGGATCGCCCGTTATTTCGACCGAAGCGATGTCGCCTATGCCGTCCACCATTAGGGATCCGATATATATGGCGGCCTCGTTCAAGAGCCCCATCTCGTCGGCTTCGGGATTTACGGCGATGGACTTGTCGAATTTAAGCCATATCGGCGCGTCTATGCCAAATTCACGCAGGGTGGCTGCAAACATTCGCGCTTCGCCCACGCTGTGGCGGCCGTCCGCGGGTGAGGGCACTATCAATACTACGTTGGTTATTGTTTTTAAGGTCGGGGCGAGCGCCTTTACGTCGGCAGTATCTATAAGGGCGGCCAAAATCTGGGCGCGGGAGGCGTCTGCTGCGAGTTTTTGGGCGTCATTTGCCCCGTATGCGGAAATTTCGAGCTTTGCGCCGTTCTCGAGCTTGGCAACGCCGTCTATTACGCAAAAATCCGCGCATGAAGTCTTGCCGAAAGCCGCCGCCGCTGGAACAGCCTTGGCTCCAATTTTAAGCTTTCCGCATTCGAGGGTCCGGCATTTTCGGCGCGAGTACGAGTAAAAGTCAATTCCTTCCGGCTTTTGCGCGACAGCCTTGGCCGAGCGCACCTTTTCCGCAAGGCGCGCGAGCGAAAGCGCGACAGGTATCTCCTCCACAGGATCCTCCGTTAAGGAGACTCTTATAGTGTCTCCAAGCCCGTCGAATAGCAGGCCGCCTATGCCCATTGCGCTTTTTACGCGGGCGTCAATCCCGAGCCCCGCTTCGGTCACTCCCAAGTGCAGGGGGTACGACGCCCCGAGCTCCGCGCTCATTTTTGAAGCCGCGAGCCTGTAAGCCTGCGTCATTACGCGCGTGTTGCTCGATTTAAACGAGAACAGGAAATTGTGGAAGTTTTCGTCTATGCACATGCGCGCAAACTCAAATGCGGCAACGACCATTCCCTCCGGGGTGTCGCCGTACCTGCGGATTATTCTGTCGGAGAGAGAGCCGTGGTTTGTACCGATGCGTATGGCTCTGCCGAGCTCTTTGCAGCGGCGGACGAGGGGTATGAATTTTTCGCGGGCGCGCTCGAGGTCGGCGGCGTATTCTGCGTCCGAATATTCCGCGTTTGAGTCTGTGCGCTGCTTGTCCGTAAAGTTGCCGGGGTTTACGCGTATTTTTTCGACATGCTCAACAGCCTCCATCGCAGTTGCCGGCAGAAAATGTATATCCGCAACAAGCGGCGTTTCAAAGCCCGCCGCGCGGAATTTCTTTGAAATCTCTCCGAGAGCTTTTGCCGCCTCGAGATTCTGCGCCGTAAGCCTCACGATTTGGCATCCGGCCTCTGCAAGCTGTATGCACTGGCGCACGGAAGCGTCAACGTCGCAAGTTTTTGTGTTTGTCATTGATTGCACGACGATTTTATCGCCGCCGATTTCGACACCCCCTACATGGACAGTGCGAACCGGTTTTCTGACGCAGTTGAATCTTGATAGGCAATAGTTATTCATGCTTTTTAAATGAAATGTCCTTTAAATAGTATTGCGAGGTTTTTTCCATGGAAGATTCGTATTTTGAATCTCCGTTCCATCTTAAAAATCCGAGGTAAACCACATAGCCCATGAGCACCATAAAAAGTATGGAAAAGAAGGATTGAACCGCCATGAAGAAAGAGGGCGGCAGGGGCTTTCCGCGAATTTTTTCAATCAGCGCAAACAAAATGTGCCCCCCGTCGAGAACCGGAACCGGAAGCATATTTAAAATAGCCAAGTTTACGTTTAGCAGAACCGCGAAGGACAGCATCAAAGAGATGTCCGTAAGAGAGAGCTTATAAATAACCCTTCCGATATCGACAGGCCCCGCAAGGCTCGCAATCCCGACGTCGCTTCGCGGATTCACGAGGCTCGCCATTGCGGAGTACGTGCGTTCGAGGCTGTCGCGGAATTGTTTTGCGATGGACGGGTGGCGCACAACTATTACGTTTTCAAGGATGTATCCGAGCATCATTTTTTCGCGCGGCGGCAGTATTTCGGAGGAGGAGCCGGCGGGGAGGTGCACCGATTTCAATTTCATATTCTCGTCGGAAAAGAACATTGCGGCTCCGTCCGGGCCAAGACCCGCATTTATTAGCGCGTTGAGCTGCGACAGCGACTCAACCCGGGTTTGTCCGACTCTGTAAAGAATGTCTCCCACCTCGATTTTTGAGAATTGCGGATACGCCGCCTCCTCCGAGAAAAGCTTTATTGTTTCTGCGGAAGTTTTAGAGGGATTTTTGGGAGATACCGAAATGAACGATAAAAATCCGGCTCCTTCGGGGAGTTTTACTTTGCAAAGAGACTTTGTAAGCGCGATTTTCGCAGGCGCAATTTTTAGCGATGTAGGAGTCCCGTTGCGGATTACGCCAAGTTCCACAGTTTCGCCTTCCTCGACTTTCGCCAAAATGTCGGAAAGCTGCATATTTGAATAAAGTTTTTGCCCGTTTATGGATACGACTATGTCGCCGGGTTTCGCCCCTCCGGCCTTCGCGGGGGAGCCCTCCATAAGAGTGCCGATTTTCATAGTCATTGCGGGGGATATGCCTATCATGCGTATCTCGTCGCCGGATGACGGATTTGTTTTTATAAGCTCGGGGAAAACCTCCACCGGAAAGATGTCCGCGCCTCTTTGGATTTCGAGCACCGCTTTTGGTGAGCCGTTTGCAGTGCGCCCCGAGCCTATCGCGATTTTCTCTATAATCTGCATGAAGTCGGACACTTTGGAGCCGTCAACAGACAAAATTTTATCGCCCGGGAGCAGTCCGGCCTTGTGCGCCGGCGAGTCCACCGATTTCCCGTCGGCGCCAGTGAGAGTCTTTGAGACGTATCCGACGACGGTTGTCGCTTCCGAGTCGCTTGTGGGGACTCCGAAAATCCATACAAATAGACCGAGAAACGCCGCGAGCAATAAATTAAAAAATGCGCCTGCCGCGCTTACTATGACTTTGTCGGTACATGAGGCCTTTGGAAGGTTTTTGCCCTCCGATGAATCAGTTCCCTCCAATGCGGACAAGTCGGCAAGTTGCGGAATCGCTACGTATCCGCCGAGCGGGAGCGCGCCGACAAGGTATTCGCAGCCGTCTTTGCCTTTGCGCGAGAATATTGCGGGCCCAAACCCAATAGAAAATTTTATTACTTTAAGCCCGCGCATTTTTGCGGCGAGGAAGTGCCCGAGCTCGTGCACAAAAATCGAGCCTCCGAAAAACAGCAGAACGAGTATTATCGCCCACGTGTTTGAAAAAATCTCAGCTATGTCCGTCATTTACGCGATTGACTCCGCAATTTCAAGCGCTTTGACGCGCGCGAGCGCATCGTCGGCAAGAATGTCGTCAAGTGTCTGTGGATCCTTTGCCGATACGGCTTCGAGGGTTTTTTCTATAACGTTTGGTATTTTTATCCACGGGAGTTTTCCCTCTATGAAGCGGGATACCGCAAGTTCATTTGAGGCGTTGAATACAGCCGTGGCTGTCCCGCCCGCTTTGAGCGCGTTGTACGCGTGCTTTAAGCACGGAAAGCGCTCCGTGTCCGGCGGGGCGAAGTCTATCGAAAAGCCCCTTGAAAAATCTATGGGCTCGCAGACGCAATTTCCGCGCTCGGGGTAGAGGAGGCTGTGGGAAATAGCGAAAGTCATAGACGGCGGAGAAAAATGCGCCAAAACGGACCCGTCCACAAATTGCACCATGGAGTGGACGAGGCTCTGCCTCTGCACAACAACCTGTATATTTTCAGGCTCGACGCCGAAAAGCCATTTCGCCTCTATAACTTCAAGCCCCTTGTTGGCGAGGGTCGATGAGTCTATCGTGACTTTCGGGCCCATTTTCCAATTTGGGTGGCGCAGGGCGTCTTGGGGTTTTATGGAGAGCATTTGCTCGCGCGTGTAGTCGCGGAACATTCCTCCGGAAGCCGTGATGAGAAGCTTTGCGATGTCGCGCTTGCGCTCGCCGTTAATGCACTGGAATATCGCGTTGTGCTCGGAGTCGAGCGGGAGGATTGCAACATTGTTCTCCTTCGCGTATCCCATGACAAATTTTCCGGCCATTACCAGCAGCTCTTTGTTTGCAAGCGCAATATCTTTTCCGGCGCGGATTGCGGCCAAAGTCGGCTTTAGAGCCTGCGTTCCGACTACCGCCGCAACGAGAGTGTCGGCCTCAGGCAAGACGGATATTTCCATAAGGCCTTCCGCGCCTCTATATAGTTTGCGCCCCTTGAAAAGCCCGGATTCCACTGCGGCGTCGTAAGCGGCGTCGTCGAAAATTGCAACGTGGCGCACATTAAATTCGTCGGCTATTTTGGCGAGTTTTTCGTAGTTCTTTTTGCCAGCGATTCCGAGGACGTTTAGCCTTTCGGGATTTCCCCTTACGACTTTAAGGGTGCTGTCCCCGATGGAGCCTGTTGCCCCGAGTATCACAAGATTTTTGCGTTTCATAGTTGAAGTATAAAGATTAGCAGTACTGTTCCAAGCGGAGCCGAAAGCAATAGCGAGTCGGCGAGGTCGAGAGCTCCTCCAATTCCGGGAATCAGAGAGCCCGAGTCCTTGACTCCGGCGACCCTTTTAAAGACGGATTCGAGGAGGTCTGAGAGTATAGCGACTGCTCCGATTAAAATTCCGGCTACTGCGGCTGTGGGCGGAGTGAATTGCGCGGGCAGGGAATCCGCAAAGCCGCAAGCGATTGCCGCCGACACTGCGGCTGATGAAAAAAGCCCTCCGACTGCGCCCTCCCATGTTTTCTTGGGGCTTATGGACGGCGCCATTTTGTGCCGGCCGAATGCCGAACCAAGAACGTACGCGCCGACGTCGGAAAATTTTGCGGCGGCCAAAATCCAAATTGATAGAATTACCCCCGTATATTTCGACAAACCGAAATCCGCAAACCCTAAGACAACGAGCCACTGCAACATGAACGGAACAGTGGATATAGCGCAAATTGTCGGCAAAGTAGTCTCTTTAAAAAATTCGGAGTATGGGTGTTTTAGGACGCAGCAAGATATTGCCGTAAGCGAAAGCGCGAACGCCAAGCTTCCCCCAAAGCCGCCCGATATTGCGAGTTCGGAATCTATCCAAACGCATAAAAAAATTGCGATTGAGGCAATTTGCCCAAAAGTCTCCGACGGTTTAAATCCGATTTTTCTTTGAACCTCAAAAACTTCATGCAACGCGGCGGCCGACAGAAGCGCCACTATGACCGCCCAGCCGTATGCGGCGAAATATATTATTGCAAGCAAAGTTGCAGCCCAAAGCAGAATCGTGCTAAAAGTTCTGGCTAACATACGGATATTTAGAGTTGATCGGCGGTTTTGCCGTAACGCCTTTCGCGCAGTTTGAATTCCTCGACGGCTTTGAGGAACTCCTTCCTGCCAAAGTCTGGCCAATAAACGTCTGTAAAGTATAGTTCCGAATATGCGGCTTGTAGCATTAAGAAATTGCTCAGGCGCTGTTCGCCGGAAGTTCTAATTATTAAGTCAGGATCAGGAATATCCGATGTGTACAGCTGCCCGGAAATTTTTTCCCAATTTATCGAGGAAGGATCCAAGTCTCCTTTCAAAACCATTTCTGCAATTTTTCTCGCAGCCATAGCGATTTCGTCGCGCGAGCCGTAGTTTAGTGCGAGCACGAGGGTGGATTCCGAAAAGTTTTCGGTTTTTTTAGAAAGATCTGCAACGGCGTCTTGGCATTTTTGCGGCAGGGCTGAGATATCGCCTATCGTGCGGAATCTTATTTTATTTTCAACAAGCTCCCCGCCGTATTCATTTATTGCGGCAACAAGCAGATTCATCAATGCCTCGACTTCATCCTGGGGTCTATTCCAGTTTTCGGAAGAAAACGCATAGAGGGTAAGGAACTTGACTCCGGCTTCCCTCGCGGCGTCCATCACTTCGCGGATTCTGTTGGCGCCTTCCTTATGCCCAAAAATGCGCGGTTTTCCGCGCTCCTTAGCCCACCTTCCGTTGCCGTCCATAATAATCGCCACATGCGCAGGCGCATTTTTTATAAAAATGTCGGATTCGGAAGCCATGAGTCTTAAAAAATAAAGAGTAGGGGGTCAGGCGACCCACGGCACATTTGGGTGATCGCTACCGTTGCTTCCTTCCGGATCTGGCGGGGTTCGCGTCGCCGCAAATTGCATGGGGCCCGACCTTGCACTCTATAACCTCAAAAATTTGCTTTCCTTGCAAGCATATTCCTTTCTTTGCGCCTTTTTTTATATTTTTTTGAAGCATTTTTATTAAACGCATAGAAACTGGCAGAAAATTCATATAAAAAAAGCCCTGCGCAATGAGCACAGACAATGTTGGCCTAACAGTCGCAATGGATTTTTGTATAAAAAAAGCCGGGCGTTTATGCACCCGGCTCTTGGAAAATTTTAAGAAAAATTACAATGCTTTCGAGGCGCTTTCAATGAGGGCGACAAAGCTGTCCGCCTTCAATGCCGCGCCGCCAATCAAGCCGCCGTCGATGTCTTTTTCGGCGAGGAGCGCGTCGGCATTCTCGGGCTTCATTGAGCCGCCGTAGAGGATCTGCATTTTTTCGGCAACTTCCGCGCCAAAAGTGTCGGCGAGAATCTTGCGGATTGCGGCATGCACTTCCTGCGCCATTGCGGGAGTTGCAGTTTTGCCCGTTCCGATAGCCCATACAGGCTCGTAAGCGATTACAACTTTTTCAGCCTCGGCGGCGGGCAAGCCTTCGAGGCCTTTTACCGTCTGCTCGGAGACAATGTCGAGAGTCTTGCCGGCTTCACGTTCTTCAAGCTTTTCGCCAACGCAAAGGATAGGATTCATTCCGTTTGCGAGAACCGCCTTCACTTTTTTATTGATTAGGCAGTTGCATTCCTTGAAGTATTCGCGGCGTTCGCTGTGACCGAGGATGACGTATGTGCAGCCGAATTCTTTGAGCATATCGGCGGCAATTTCGCCAGTATAGGCGCCGCTTTTTTCAAAGTACATATTTTGTGCGCCGAGCTTTACGGTCGAGCCTGCAAGCGCCTTTGAAGCCGCGTCGAGAGCGGTGAAGGGCGGGCATACAGCGACGTCAACCTTGGTCTGCGAGCCGGCTTTTTCGTTGATTGCCTTTATCAAAGCGGTCGCTTCTGCGGCCGTTTTGTTCATTTTCCAATTTCCTGCTATGAAATATTTGCGGGACATTTTTTTATTCTCCTTTTGTTAAAATTATTTTCTGTCGAGAACTGCGACACCGGGCAATTGCTTGCCTTCGAGGAATTCGAGGGAAGCGCCGCCGCCAGTGGAAATGAATGTGACGTCCTTCGCATAGCCGCTCTTTTTTACGGCCTTTACGGAGTCGCCGCCGCCGACAATGCTTATGGCGTCGCTCTTTGCGACCGCTTCCGCGATTGCGAAAGTGCCCTTTGCGCATTCTTTAATTTCAAATACGCCCATCGGGCCGTTCCAAAGAATTGTTTTGCTCTTCGCAATTTCATTCTTGTAAAGCTCGACAGTCTTGGGGCCGATATCAACGCCTGCCCAGCCGTCCTCGATACCTTCCATTACCTTCAATTCTCCGACAGTTCCAGCCGCAAAATCAATTGTTTGGCAAACGACATTGTCAACCGGCAAAAGGAAATTAACGCCCTTGTCCTTCGCCTTTTTGAGGGCGGCGAGAGCGAGATCAACCTTGTCGGCTTCAACGAGGCTCTTTCCGACTTTCTTTCCCTGCGCGAGCGCAAAAGTGTAAGCCATAGCGCCGCCGATGAGCATTGAATCGCACTTGTCGAGGAGGGAATCGATGACAGTAATCTTGTCGGAAACTTTCGCTCCGCCGAGAATTACAGTGAAGGGGCGCTCCGGATTTTCGGTTTTTGAACCGAGGAATTCGAGTTCCTTTTCGATGAGGAGCCCCGCAACTTTAATCGGGAGGTATGCGGCTACTCCTGCGGTTGTAGCATGTGCTCTGTGGGCTGTGCCGAAAGCGTCGTTGACATAGGCCTCAGCGCCGGTGTCTTCGGCGAGCTTTTTGGCGAATTCGGGATCGTTTTTCTTTTCTTCGGGATAGAAGCGGGAATTTTCGAGCAAAACGACGTCTCCGGGTTTCATGGCCGCGCAAGCTTCCTTAACCTTCGGCCCGATGCAATCGTCAACAAATACGACTGGCTTGCCGAGTTTTTCCGAGAGAGCCTTGGCGACGGGCGCGAGGGAGAATTGTTTGTCTTCCTTGCTTTTCGGGCGTCCGAGGTGGCTTGTCAGAACAAGCATGGCGCCTTCGTCTATGAGGTATTTTATCGTCGGCAGAGCCGCAACGATGCGGGTGTCGTCGCTAATTTCCCCTTTGTTGTCGAAGGGGACGTTGAAGTCTACGCGCACAAAGACTTTTTTGCCTTTGAGATCCACGTCTTTTATCGTCTTTATCTGTGACATAATTTTTACCGTTCGAGTTTTTATATAAAAATTGCAAAAAATAATGCACGCAACACTGGGGATTGCAAGTTTTTTAAAAGAGCCAAATGTTTTTTAGTTAATGCAAAATTTTTTGATTAGGGCAGGATTCATAAGTACAAGTGCAAAATGCGGTATCAATAAAAATATCCGCGAAATTTCTATTTTTTGGAAGATATTAAAAGCATGAAAAAAGCCGCCCTTTTTAAGACGGCTTTTTTTGCATCAAAGTAGCTTATCGTCTTTTCTAACTCCGCCTCCGTGCTTGTAGGGCGCAGATATTTCCATCTTCAACTTTGACTCCGGATTTACGAGTTTCCCGGCCTCGATGTCCGCCTCCGTAATTTTTGCCAGCATAATTTCCTGATGTTTGTATCCCGTGCGAGAATTGTCGTAGGCGATATAAAGAAAGCCATCGTGCTCGCATATGGACGGATAGCTAGTAAAGCGCTCGTCGAGCAGTATTTTTTTAGGGAATGTTTTCCCGTCGTCGTAGCTTATAAATGCAGTCATGCAGGTTCTGAGCCCGCGCGGCTTAACCACTTTGCCATTAATGTCCCGCACTTCTTCAAATTCGGGTTTGCCATTCTCAATTTTTACAATTTTTGCGTCGTTGCCAACAAGTATTATATTTCCGGATTTTGCCCTAAATAAAACAGTTTTTGTCGCCACCGAAATTTTTTCCGGAAACCCTACTTCCTTCCAAGTTTTGCCGCCGTCGCGCGATTCAAACCCCGCGACCGGATTCCATGGGGCGCGGCGCAAAGTCGAAAATATTGACCCGTCTTTGCGGAGAATAACCGATTGCTCTCCAAAATTCACCTTGTCGTCATATATGCGCGAGACAAATTCCGCTTTACCGTCGCGCGATTCTTTTATAAAATAGGCCTTGTGCGGATGACCCCACGTGGCACACGGTCTTAGAAGGGAACCGTCCGGGAATACGAGGGGCTTCATTACAGAGGCATTTACCTTGCAAACAAGTCTCGGTTTTGACCAGCCCGTATTTTCGCTCTCAGGGTCGAGCATTACAAACTCCCAAGTGGCGGTTGTGCCAATCTCCTTGTCGCCTACATCCATATTTCTCACTACTGTAAAGCGGATATTTCCGTCGGCGTCTTTCCAAAGTAGGGGATCGCTCGATGTCCCGTTCATGACTTTTGAGGGATCGAATACAAAAACTTCCTTCCAAGTTTTGCCGCCGTCGGCGCTTGTAGCAATTACTGTGAATTGTCCCGCATGTGCAACATCGTTTGGCTGATATGGGAATATTTTTTCTTTTTTGGAAAACATTCCGTTGCCTTCATTTTGCTCGTTGCTGCCGAAATACGCTGCCCATAGCCTTCCGTTTTTAGACGACTCGATTGTCGGGCACCCCTGGAATATGCGCAGGTTCATTCGATACGGAGCGCGCCCTTTTTTACTTAAAATTTTTTGTATGTAAGGTGGAGTTTTTGCGGTGATGCCATAGGGGAAATTCTGGGAAATGTCCGTGGGCGGAGGCATTGTCAAATCTCCTACAATATCGGACATCATGTCGCAAAAAGCTGTGGAGGAAGCGAGCAGTGCTAAGGACGCAAAAGATATAAATTTATTCATATAAAGAATATATTTTTTATATTTTTTAGAGTCAACAAAATATCTATAACCGCGATTGGCTGCCATATATTTATGCCTAGTTTGCAATTTGCACAAACCATATAGAAAACTCTATGTTGAGGAATATTTTTTATTTAGAAATTTTTAATAAAAATAGTTTTCTATGAGAAAATTTTTAGAAAGGAAATATTAACTAAAAAGCCAAGCAATGCGTAGAAGGCACAAAAAACGCGCGCTGTAAATGCGCGCCTGTTTTATCGCAAGACCGCGACGTTAGTCGCGGAGGTGCAGGGGATTCTCCCAAAAAAACTTTATCGGTTTAGAGTGGACAGCAATTGCGCGGCTAAAAGCCAAGCAATGCGCAGAAGGCACAAAAAAGGCGCGCTGTAAATGCGCGCCTGTTTTATCGCAAGACCGCGACGTCAGTCGCGGAGGTGCAGGGGATTCTCCCCTGCTACTTGGCGATAACGCGAGCCATTTCCAAAACTTTGTTGGAATAGCCCCATTCGTTGTCGTACCAAGATACGACTTTTACGAAGGTCGGGTCGAGCTGTATGCCGGCCTTTGCGTCGAAGATAGAGGTCTTCGGGCAGTTGCGGAAGTCTGTGGAGACGACGGCTTCGTCGGTGTAGCCGAGGATGCCCTTGAGTTCGCCTTCGGAAGCTTCCTTCATAGCCTTGCAGATTTCTTCGTAGGTGCATTCCTTGTTGAGTTCGACGGTGAGGTCAACGACCGAAACGTCGGAAGTGGGAACGCGCATGGACATACCGGTGAGCTTGCCGTTGAGTTCGGGGAGAACCTTGCCGACAGCCTTCGCCGCTCCGGTGGAGGAGGGGATTATATTTTCGAGGATGCCTCTGCCGCCTCTCCAGTCTTTCTTGGAGGGACCGTCAACGGTCTTCTGGGTTGCGGTTGCAGCGTGAACGGTCGTCATGAGGCCGCGCTTGATGCCAAACTTATCGTTGAGCACTTTCGAAATGGGCGCGAGGCAGTTTGTTGTGCAGGAAGCGTTGGAAATGATTTTCTGGCCTGCATAGGACTTGTCGTTTACGCCGTAAACGAACATCGGGGTCGCGTCCTTGGAGGGAGCGGACATAATGACTTTTTTGGCGCCGGCTTTGAGGTGAGCGGAAGCGAGTTCTTCGGTGAGGAAGAAGCCTGTGGATTCCACAACCACATCAGCGTCAACTTCGTCCCACTTGAGGTTGGCGGGATCTTTTTCCGCGGTGATGCGGATTTTTTCGCCGTTTACGACGAGGAAGTTGCCTTCAACCTTGATATCGCCGTCGAATCTGCCGTGTACGGAGTCGTACTTGAGCATGTACGCCAGATAGTCGGGGTCGAGGAGGTCGTTGATGCCAACGATCTTGATGTCATTAGCAAAGTTTTCTACTGCTGCGCGGAAAACCATGCGGCCGATACGGCCGAAACCGTTAATGCCTACTTTGATTGCCATTTTTATTCCTTTTGATTTTGTTGATAAAAATCGTGTAAATGAAGCCGTAATTGTCCGAACTCAATACAATCTTGCAACACTTTTTTTTGAAAAAAAATGTTTTTTTGCAAAAAAAGGCGTTTGAACTGGCGTTTTTACTTGAAAAAAGCGGGTATTGGAAAGATTATATTTATATATACATTTTATACGCCGTTATGAAAGAAAGCAAAACACCGCCGATAGCAAAATATAAGACAGACAAGTTTTTTGTATGCGTTTACGTATGTGTCGCGGCGATGGTAGTCTTGCAAATAGCGATAATCGTCTGGGGAGCAGTGAGCTGATATGTTTCAGGACGACGCGCTTTATTCTCTGGGCATGTTCGCCGTGGCGGCATGGCTGTTTAAAATGTGGCTTTCCGATACGCGCAATTTTGTGCGCACGGGGGCTTCTGCAAAAGGGGAATTCCCGGGGGCGAGGCCCGTTTCAATAAAATTGGCCGTCTTTGGAGCGTTGTGCGGGGTTGTATTGCTAGCAGCAATAACGGCGGCTGAAATTGCAGGCGGCGGGGTAGAGGAACAGACAAAAGTTTCGTTCATGGCGATTTTCTCTTGGACTGCGGCGGCATTTATCGAGGAATTGATTTTTAGGGGATATTTGATTATTCAAAACAAGGGGAAACTCCTCTTATGGGTGAGCGCAATTTTATTCTCACTCATATTTGCGCTTTGCCACCCGTTCCTCTGGGATTTTTCCATTCCGGAAAGCGGCGGTTTGGCGGAGGCAAGCTTTACAATCAATCTCACTGAAAAGGCGGCGCGCGACACAATATTTGTATTTTTGTCGTCAATGGTGTTCTATGCGCTGCGTTTCTGCCCGCAAAATGAAATGCGGTCGCTGATTCCGTGCGTCGCGGCGCATTTGGCTTACAATCTCGGCGTTTTTTGCGTCAAGGCGGCGCAGGGATTTGTCGTATGGAGTTTCTAAAAAAAAACATTTTGTTTCTCGCGCCAATGGCGGGATATACTGATAGCGCCTGCCGCAGAATTTTTAGGGAATCGGGCGCAGACGCTGTGGTTAGCGAGTTCGTCTATTGCCGCGCGATAATCTCCGACGCCGCGCGCGTCTTTGAGAAACTTTCGTTCTCCGAGGCTGACAGGCCGTTTGGAGTACAGATATTCGGTTCCGATACCGCAGAAATGGCGCTGTCGGCAAAAATAGTGGAGGACAGAATATCTCCGGATTTTATAGACGTAAATTTTGGATGCCCCGCACCCAACGCCGTCGGCGCCGGAGCGGGAAGCGCGCTTCTAAAAAATGTTCCACAAATGGCGCGAATAATCGAGGCGATGTCTTCGGCGGTTGCGAGAACGCCCATTACAGCTAAGATGCGTACAGGGTGGTCTCTGAGGGAAATAGTCGTGCCGCAAGCGGCGGTAGATATCCAAAACGCGGGCGCGCAGATGATTACTCTGCACGGGCGCACAAAATCGCAGGGGTATTCTGGCGACGCAGATTGGGAGCTTATCGAGCGCACGGCAGAATCCTTGTCCGTACCACTGATTGGCAACGGTTCGGTCGAGAAGCTGTCTGCCGGGCGTTTGCGCTCAAGCGCCTGCGCGGGCTTTATGATAGGGCGCGCGGCTCTCGGAAATCCGTGGATTTTTTCGCGCGTAAAAAGCGAGATTGCGGGTGAAAAATATATTCCCCCAAGCGCATCCGAGCGCGCAAAGCTCGCGCTAAAATACGCGGAACTAATGTGCGACGGCCGCGATTCCGGCGTGTCTGCGGGCAACATTATGCACATAAGAAGCCGCGTGATACGCTTCCTGCGCGAAGCGTCGGGATTCAAGCGCGCGAGAGTAGAAATTTTAAAAATTAAAACTTTGGACGAATTAAAAGATATATTATGCGAGTTTTTCTAAAAATATGCGCGGCGCTTCTGATTGCCGCAAACGCGGTTTCCGCCGCAACCGAAACGCCCGCCAAGGATTTTATAGAGCGCGGCGCCTCATTTTACGCGCGCGGCGATTACGCCTCGGCGAAAGAGCTTTTTAAGCAGGTCAAGCTCGACGGTTCGCAGGAATCGGGGGTTGCGGCGTTCTTCTTGGGTTCGATTTACGCGAACGAGGGCTCGACAGACGCCTTTAAGCTTCTTGAATACGCCGTAAAATACGCGCCAAAGGGAATGGACGCAACGGCGGCGGTGCAGTGCGCGAGAATTGCGCTTCTAAACGGCAAGCCGGAAATTGCGGAGAGCACCCTGTCTAAATTTGCGACTCCCGACGCTTCAACTGACACTATCTGGTATTATTCCTCAGCGCTTTGGGCGGTCGGCAAAAAAGATTCGGCAAAGAATCTGTTTTTGGAATCGCTGAAAAAAAACTTTGCTTCTGTTTCCGCCGTCGGTGTCGATATTTTTATAGACGCGCGGCTTTCAAAAAACGATTTTGCGCAAGCCGTGGATATCTCCGGGCTAAAAGCATCAAATGGCGCATCTCTTGCCAGATTGCAGATTTTAAAGGGAGAAAAAATAACCCCTCCGCAAGCCGAACTATCGCTTTTGGGGCAGATTGAAAAAATTGACCAGTTGCGAGCCTCGGGCGATGAAAATTTCGACGCGCAAGCTCTCGAAAAATCGCTTTCTGAATATTCGCAAGCTCCGTTCTCATGGAGGGCCGCCCTTATACTCTCGGAATATTATACTGCTAAAAAAGATTACGAAAAGGGGCTTGCCTTCGCAAAGACCGCGCAATTTCTCGCGCCTCCTGAAATGGCATACCAAGGGCGCCTTTTAATCGCCGAGGCTGACGCTTTGCGGTTCCTAAAAAAATACGCGGACGCCGACGCAGTGTACTTGAAGGTAGTTATGAACAAGGCAACCCGTGGAGAACTCGCTGCCGAAGCGACCTATAAAACGGGGCTAAACTGGTTTGAGCAGGGCGAATGGGGAAAGGCGCACGCTTACTTTGAGAGAGTGTTTGTGCTTTACTTTAAATATGAATACTGGGGGTCGAGAGCATATTATTATGCGGCGCAATCGCTCTATTCTCTCGGCCTTAGGCGCGAGGCGAACGCGACGCTATCCGAATATTTTAGGCGCGCGAAAGACAGATCTTCGCCTATATTTAAGTCGGCAATGGAATATTACCGCTCTATTTAGCGCGTTTATTTGATGCGCATTCACGTCGATATTGCCTTGTGTTTCACAAAAAAAATTGCGCTTATTTTTTTCAGGCGTACGCGATATTTTGTGCGCAATCTGAGTGCGGGGAAACCGCGCGATTACTTGAAAAAATATTTGGATAGGTTTGGTTGCTTTCCTATCCAAATTTTTTTGCGGTTCTTATAAAAAATGCCGCCCAAAAGGCGATTGAGGAGCAATGACAGGCATACTGCGGCAGTTGGCGCGTTTCCAAACTCATATTGATTGCCCGGCAGACTTGAAAATCGCGCCGCCAAGCACTACGGAAGGCTCGCTAAAATCGTGGATTGCCATTATTTGTCCGGGGGCGATAGCGCGCTGAGGCGCCTGAAATTCTACAAAACCCTCGCCGCCGCCAAGCGGCGTGTATTTCGCCCTGACGAGGCCGTCGCGGTAGCGCACGCGGGCGTAAATGTCGCACGGGCTTTCAATGGGTTTGTTAATCCAGTTTGCGGACTCCAAGGCGGCGCGGGTGGTGTACAGATTCGGCGCATCGGGGGAGTCGAAGGCGACGACGAGCGTGTTTGCGCTGTAGTCTTTCGACACAACCACATAGCATTTACCGTTGGTATTGGAGGGCACGCCGATTCCCTTTCTCTGTCCAATAGTGTAGTTGTGCAGGCCTTTGTGCCGCCCGAGGATTTTCCCCGAGACGTTTACGATGTCTCCGGGCTTTTCCTCGATATAGTGCCCCAAAAAATCCTGAATGCGGATTTTCCCGAGAAAACAAATTCCCTGTGAGTCTTTTTTTTCGGCGTTAGGCAGGCCGTTTAGGCGGGCGAGATCCCGGACTTGGCTCTTTAAAAGAGACCCTATCGGAAATTCTGCGCGCTTAAGCTGGCTCTGGGTTATCATGCAAAGGAAGTATGATTGGTCTTTGCCGGGGTCTGCGCCCATCATCAAATCGCGGGTGCCGTCGGGATTGTCGCGCAGGCAGCAGTAGTGGCCGGTTGCAACTTTATCGCAGCCCCTTGAAAGGGCGAAGTCCAGAAATTTCCCGAATTTCATTTTTCTGTTGCACATCACGTCGGGATTGGGAGTGCGCCCGCGCCGGTATTCATCCACAAGATACTCTACTATCTGTTTTCTGTACTCCTCGATCATGTCGGCAACTTCAAAGGGAACGCCTATTTTTTCGGCGCATGCTGTGGCGTCGATTATGTCCTGATGCCAAGGGCAGTCGCCAAAAACGTCGATGCCTTCTTCGTTCATCCACGTTTTCATATACGCCGCGCGCAACTCAAAGCCCTCCTGCTTTAAAAGGGCCATGGCAAGCGCGCTGTCCACGCCGCCGGACAATGCAACCATTATTTTTTCAGGCATATTATCTTCCGGATTTGTACCACGATGTGGTAATAGAATATTTTTTGATTTTATAGTTTATGATGCGCTCGGTGAGGTTCAGCCTCCGCGCGGCGGCGGCCGCATTCCCGCGGTTGGCTTTCAGCGCCTCGGTGATTAGCTCGCGCTCGACTCGACTATCGAAATGAAATCGACGTCCTCGCCGTAGGGGAGCTTTCTATGCATGTAGGCGGACCTTACTGCGGGAGTCAGATTGTATCCGGATATTGCGGAATCGTGCGAGGATATTACGGCGCGCTCTATGCAGTTTTCAAGCTCTCTGACATTTCCGGGCCACGCGTAAATTGTCATCATATTTATTGCGGGAGTGGAGATTCTGCGTATGTCTTTGTGGTGTATCTTGCTGTATTTTTCCACGAAGTGCTCGGCAAGAAGCAGTATGTCGCTCTTTCTGTCGCGCAGGGCGGGGAGGTATATCATATTTTGCGATATTGCGGCGTAAAGATTCTCGTCGAAAAGTTTTTGCTCCAAAAGCTTTTCTATGTCTATGGAGCTCGCAAAAATCATGCGCGCCTTGGCGGATATTTCGGCAGAGCCGTTCAGCCGGCGGAAGCGCCCGACTGACAGGAAGTCAGCTATCATCTTTTGTGCAGGAAGGGATATTTCTGACACTTCGTCGAAGAAAAATGTCGAGTGCGGATATTTTTCGAGAAGCCCTTCTTTTGCGGAAAGCCCAAGCTCGGGCGAATCTTTCTCGTATCCGAAAATTTCGCCTACAAGAGAGTAGTCGGGCAAGGCGGCGCAGTTTACGACGTTAAACCTCTCAGAAAACGCATCGTTTGATTCAAATACCGCGCGCGCGGCGAGCTCTTTGCCGGTCCCCGTCGCCCCCCTTAAAAATATTGGAGTTGAAAGTGGAGCGGCTTTCGCGAGCTCGCGGTAGAATTTTTGCATCGCCCCGGAATTGCCGAGTATGTTTTTTGGCCTCATAAGCTCCGTGCTGAGCTCGAGTTTTAGGCGTCTATTTTCGTCGAGGAGCCTGTTGCGCTCCTCGCGCCTTAGGTATATCATTGCGAGGGCGTCGGCGAGTATGTTGGATATTGTTTCGAGCAGGACTAGGTCGCGGTTTAGGTCGACTGCGGTGTCGGAAATGCGGTCTATGCTCAAAGTTCCGATAACCTGCTCCATATAAATTATCGGGACGCACACGAACGCAATTTTATCTTGTGTATAGCGGCGCGTGCGGGTTTTATCCAAAAATCTTTCGTTTTTAGAGATGTCGGGTATGGCAACCGATTTAGCTTGGGCGGCGACAAGCCCGGTCACGCCTTCGCCGATTTTATATACCCCCCTTCGTATGCTTTCGGCGTCCATTCCCGCCGCAGCCTCTATAAAGAGGTAGTCGCCGTCGCGCAGGGTGACTGTCCCGCGCATTAGCCCCATTTCGCCGTCGAGAATGTCGAGAGTCTCAGTGATGAGGTCGTGGACGTTCTTGCGCTGGGCGACGGCGCGGCTGATTTTATACAAAACCGACATTTCAAGGTCGTCGTATGCGGCTTCTTTGTCTTCTTTGGTTGTCGGTTTTTTAGGCATTTTCAGGCGATTTTTTCAGAATTTGCGGAGCTTTCAACAATATTTTTGGCGCAAAAAAAACTTGTGTTAAAAAAAAAACGGCAATAGGGTTAAAAAGAATGAGCGAAAGTTATCAGGTAATAGCGCGCAGATACCGCCCGAAGCAGTTTTCGGAACTCGTCGGGCAGGAGCATATTGTGCGCACGCTCACAAACGCGATTGAATCCGGCAGGATAGGGCACGCATATTTGTTTGTCGGCCCGCGCGGAACCGGAAAAACGACAGTCGCGCGGCTTTTCGCGAAAGCTTTAAACGCCAAAGGCGGCCCGAATGTGCATCCGGAAGACGACGACATTTCAAGGGCAATAATGAACGGCTCGTGCATGGACGTTGTCGAGATTGACGGTGCCTCGAACCGCTCAATCGACGAAATAAGGAAATTGCGCGAGGACTGCCAGTACGCCCCGGCGCAATGCACTTATAAGATATATATAATAGACGAAGTTCACTCGCTTACAGCCGACGCCTTCAACGCTCTTCTAAAAACGCTTGAAGAGCCGCCGAAGCACGTAAAATTCATATTTGCGACGACCGAGGCGCACAAAGTTTTGGGAACAATAACTTCGCGCTGCCAGCGCTTTGAATTTAGGCCGATACCGGAGGAGCTTATCGCAAAGCATCTTTCCGACATAGCGGCAAAGGAGAAAATCGAGGCGACAGACGGCGCGATACGCGCCATAGCCAGGCTCGCAAACGGCGGAATGCGCGACGCCCAAAGCATACTCGATCAAATGATATCATTCTGCGGAAATAAACTTTCGGTGGAAGACGTCATTGGAGTGTATGGGCTTGCGTCTGACGAGCAAATATCGGTGCTGCTTGCGAATATGGCGCGCGGAGACTACGGGGCTGTCGTAAAGAGCGTCGACGAACTCGCCGACAGCGGCTGCGATCTTTACAGAACAATGTGCGACCTGCAAATTTCCCTGCGCAGCGCAATGATAGATTCCTTTAAATCGGGGGAGGCGGATTTCGAAGGGAAAAAGCTTTCGAGCGAGCAGATAATGCGAATGCTCGACGTCTTGCAGTCGTCAACAAAGTCTATGAAAAACGGACTGTCTGAGAAGGCAAATTTTGAGGTGGCGCTTTTGAAGGCGGTGGAGCAAAGCAGGGCAAGGGCAATAAACACGCTAATTAAAGAACTCGACAAGCTTTCGTCGGCTCCCGCCGAGACGCAAAAAAAAAATAGCCCTGCTGCTTAGAAAAGTTTTAGACGAGTCGCGGGAATTTGCTTCGGCCTATGCGGAGAGAGTCGAGCGGCGCGCCGGACAATCGAAACCAAACGAAGAAATAGTGCTCTCTGACCCCGGGGAGGGCGAGGTCTTTGGAGAAGGCGAAGCCCCGTTTGAGGAGGGAGTCGATAAAATTCCGGGATTTATTTTGGACCTTTTTAAATCGCAATTCGATTCGCACCCGCAATGCCTTGTAAGAGGCGCTTTGCGCTTCGTAAACCGCGCAGACGACTCGGACGCCGATTCCCAAACGGAGGACGCGGAGACTATAAGGGAACTCGAAGAGGAGGAATCCGAATGACATCAATTTTTGCATGCTCTGCGCTCGCGATAATGTGCGCACTTTTCGCTGCGGCGGCCGTATTTTTTTACATGCGCTACGAGCGCGTTGCAAAGTCGGCCGCGGCTGTCAGGGAAGCGCTCGCGCGCTCGGAGGAAGGCAGGTCTGCCGCAACCGACAGAATGAACGCGCTCGCGCACGAATCAGAGGAGCGCCTTCGCGAAAAAATGCGCGCAGAAACTGAACTTGCCGCCGCGAAACAAAAAATAGAAATCATGCAGGCAAGGCTCTCGGAGACCGCCGGGTTTCTCGACGAAAAAATCGAGGCTCAAAACTCTCTTACAATCGCAAGACAAGATATAAAAAATCTCACCGAGCGCCTCGCCGAGCGTGAAAACGCGGAAATAGAGATGCGCAAAAAACTCGCATCCGAATTTGAAACTCTCTCTTCAAAGCTCTTGGAGGAGGCGCGCGTAAAGATGTCGGCTTCAAACCTCGAGCAGCTATCGCTCGTCCTAAAACCGATGAAGGTTACCATATCGGATTTTCGAGACAGGATTGAAGCTCTCAACGAGCTTAATATAAAAGGCCATGCGGGACTTGAAAAACACATAGAAAGCCTCGTTGAGATGAATAGCCGCCTTTCAAACGACGCCCGCAACCTCGCGGAGGCGCTGCGCGGGAAAAATAAAATTACGGGCAACTGGGGCGAATCGGTATTTCATAGGATTTTGGAGTCGTGCGGCTTTGCGGAGGGCGTGCATTTCCGCTCACAGGCGTCGTACGCAGACTCATCGGGGGCGCAGAAAAGGCTCGTGCCGGACTTTGTGATAGACCTTCCCGAAGGGCGCTCTATTGTGGTGGACTCAAAAGTGTCGCTGGTGAGCTATTCCGACTATTGCTCGAGCGAAACTGCCGATTTAAAAAAGGCGAATCTCGAAAAATTTAAAAAGTCTGTCAGGGCGCACCTGAAAGAATTTTCCTCAAAATACAACGATCTGCCCGACGCCCGTTGCGGTTTTAAGATGATGTTTATGCCAATCGAGCCTGCGTACGAACTTGCCGTTAGCACAGACCCATCGCTGCTTGAAGACGCATATGCGGCAAACGTTTTAATCGTGGGGCCCGCAACCGTGATGTCCGTGCTTAAATACGCCGAAATATTGGTCCGCAATGAGGCGATATCGAAAAACACGCGGCAGATTGCGGATCTCGGCGTAAAGCTTTACGAGCGCGTAAATCTTTTTATGTCGCGCTTCGAATCGCTCGGAGACAGAATAGCCGCGCTCTCAAGAGACTATGCGCAGACTAAGACCACTCTTTCTGAAAGCCCCAAAAGCGTTCTCGCAACGGCAAAAAGGCTCGGCGTGAAAACGGGGGCACTATCGCTCAACATAGAAGAATCGGAAGATAAACAAGATGGAAAATAAAACTCCAGAATGGGTTCCGGACGGAGCCGACAAAAAGCTTTTCGCAAGCTCGGTAATGCCCGGCTTGAACCTGCGCAAAGACGAGGCGCACGACGACACAATATCGTGGAAGCCCCGCCCGAAGAGGCGCGAGCTCTCCCTCGAGGACTACAAGGAGGGCGTTCTGCCTTGCAACAAGACAATTCTCGCGCGCGCAATAACCCTAATCGAGAGCAATTCCGACGCCCACTTTGAAAAGGCGCAAGAGCTTCTCGCGTCGCTTTTGCCTTACAGCGGTAAATCTTTTAGAATCGGCATTACTGGCGTTCCGGGGGCTGGCAAATCCACGTTTATAGAGGCGTTCGGAACAATGCTGTGCAAGGAATTTGGCAAGAAGGTTGCGGTCTTGGCTGTCGATCCGTCGAGCACGATTACCGGAGGAAGCATTCTTGGCGACAAGACGCGAATGGAAAACCTCTCGCGCTGCGAAAACGCGTTTATTCGGCCTTCGCCGTCGGGCGGGGTGCTTGGTGGGGTCGCGAGAAAAAGCAGGGAAACTATGCTTTTATGCGAAGCAGCCGGGTATGAAATTATCCTTGTAGAGACAGTAGGCGTGGGCCAGAGCGAAGTCACCGTAAGGTCTATGACGGACTTTTTCCTGCTGATACAGCTTGCCGCGCAGGGCGACGAATTGCAGGGCATTAAAAAGGGCGTAATCGAGCTTGCCGACGCGATTCTCGTAAATAAGTGCGACGGGAATATGGTCGAGCGCTCCAACCTAAAACGCGCGGAACTCGCCGGAGTCTTACACTACCTAAATTCCCCCACTCCCGGCTGGACTCCATTCTGCGATGTATGCTCCGCATATACGGGCAAAGGCATACGCGAGGCTTGGGAGAGAATCGACGGATTTAGAGTTATGATGGAAAAGTCGGGATTCTTTGCCCGCCGCCGCGCAAGCCAGAAAATTGAATGGTTCAAGGCGCTCATGCAGGACGAAATATTGCGCAGATTTTACCACATTCCGGGCGTCAAGGACATGATTTCCCACTACACAAAACTGATTTCAGACGGGGCGATTACCGCGGCGAGCGCAGTAAAAAACCTTCTGGATTCCGCCACCAAGTAAAGCTTATGCCGAGAGACCGCATTGCAACCGACGCTCGAAAAAAGAGGCGCGAGCTTCCGAGCCGCATCGCGGAAATTTTGTCCGAGTATAAAACATACCTTAAATTGGAGCTTGGCCGCAGCAAAAATACGATAGACTCCTACGCGAATGATATTGTGCTTTTCTGCGAGTTCGCGGGAAACAGAATAGAATCTTTCGCCGACGTTGACGAAGATTTGATATCGGACTGGCTCGCACACATAAGCCGCACGGAAAAGCCCACAAGCCAATCGCGGAAACTAAGCGCATTGCAGTCTCTCGCCCACTTTCTGATGGAGGAGGGTATATGGGATAAAAACCCGTGCGACTATTTTTTGCGCCCCAAAACGAGGCAGGCTCCGCCGGAAGTTCTCGAAGCAGACGAGATAGACGACGTCGTATCGGTCCCCACGGACGGGACTCCCGAAGAGACGCGCGACAGGGCAATGATGGAGCTTATTTATTCGAGCGGACTGCGCGTTTCGGAGTTATGCGCGCTTTCGTACGCCGATATAGACATAGAGCAGAAAATGATACGCGTAAGGGGCAAGGGCGGCAAGACGAGGATTGTGCCTGTCGGCGACGCCGCACTTAGCGCCATAGAGAAATATAGGGCTGTGCGCCCACTGTTGTGCAAAAAATCCTCTGCTTCCGAATTTTTCATAACGCGGCGCGGGAAGAAAATCTCGAGAAAAACCTTTTGGTACAATTTAAAAAAGTACGCGCGCCTCGCGGGTGTTGAAAAAAATGTAAAACCCCATATGCTTCGGCATTCTTTCGCAACGCATCTATTGCGCAACGGGGCCAATTTAATGATGATACGCGATATGCTTGGGCACAGCAGCCTCTCGACCACTCAAATATATACGAATCTTGCAAACGACGACATACGCGCGGAATACGAGCGCAAGCACCCGCGCTCTAAAATGGACATCGAGCCCGACTTGTAGCCGCGCGCGGCTTCGGCTTTTTGTATCGGAAACTAAAACAACAAAATTTTAATTCCGATGCATATTAGGACAATTCCCCCCAAGACTCCGAATTTTCCGCCGACCGATTCTCCGAGAAGTTTTCCCATATAAACACCCACAAGCGAAATTGTAAAAGTCGTAAGCCCTATTACGACGGACGGCAGAATAATCGGCGAATCAATGAGGGAGAAGGACACGCCGACAGCGAGCGCGTCTAGGCTCGTTGCGACAGAAAGCAGCATAAGCGTCTTCAAGGGCAGTGGCAGCGACATTCCCGATTCGCTTTCGCGCAGGGAATCGAAAATCATCTTTCCGCCGACGGCTGCAAGTATTGCAAAAGCCGCGTATTTTGAAAAAGAGCTTACGAGTTCGTAAACGGCGTTGCCCATTCCCCAGCCGATAATTGGCATCAGCATCTGAAAGAATCCAAATAAAGCGGCAATCGGGATTGAGTCGCGCGCGGAAATTTTTTTAGGAGAAATGCCGCATGCGGCGGAAACCGCAAAGGCGTCCATTGAAAGCGCGCAACCAATCAGAAAAATCTCCAAAAAATCCATTTCGCCAGTATTCTAATAAGGCGGCCGTTCACAAGAAAAATTTGAAAATGGTTGAAATTGCCCGATGGTTATGGAGAATTATTTGCATGGAAACATTTGAGCAGTCCGGAGCAAAACTTTACAAATTTACGCGCGGCCCATCGACTTTCATAGCAAATATTGAGAACGGGGCGCGGCTTATGAACTGGGCCGTTTCCTTTGCGGACGGAGCCGTAAGAGATGTAATATATTGGCCCGAGAACGGGCCCGTTGGCGGAGGCGAAGATTTTGGCGAAGTTCGCGGCGGCATACCCGTTCTGTTCCCGTTTGCGGGAGCCTCGTTTGCTGACGGGGAAAAAGGTTTTTGGAAAACTCCGGATAACGAATTGCTGCCAATGCGAATGCACGGTTATGCAAAAGGCGGGCAGTTTAAGGTGGAAATGGCTTCCGATATAGGCTTTACCGCGCTTTTTATGCCGAGTGAAGACTGCGCGAAAGCCTATCCGTATAAATACGAATTTAGGGTGACGTACAGATTTGAAGAGCTTTCAGTGTATTGCGAGCTAACTTTAAAAAATCTCGACAGCCGAAAAATTCCGTGGGCCGCCGGCTTGCACCCGTATTTCTTTTTGCCTTGGGCGCCCGGACATACGAGGAAAATGTACAGGCTCTCTTGCGACGCAAAAAAAGCTGTCAGATTCCTCCCGGACGGAACTTTTGTGCCCGAGGACATTTTTAAAAACTGCTTTGCCGACGCCGAATTCAACAATAGAATCCTTACGAATTTTAAGACTGCAAAAGTCGCATTCGGCCCAAAAAACGGCGAAGAGGACATTTTTTTAAAAGTCGGCGGAGGAGGAAAGCCGGATGTCGGCTTTTGCGTAGTGACTTGGTCGGAATTTGAAAACAGCCCATATTATTGCGTGGAACCGTGGATGGGGCTGCCAAATTCCGCGTCGAGCCCAAAGCACTTTGTAGCACAGGGGGCGTCGAAAACTTTTTTTGCAGAAATATCGCTTATCTAATCTATGAGAGCCGTCATACAAAGGGTAAAGAGGGCGTCGGTAAACATTCTTCCAGACAATTATGAGAAGGGAAGGATTGGTGCGGGGCTTTTGGTCCTCGTGGCTGTCGAAGATTCTGACAATCCGGAAGACATAAAGTGGCTCGCGTCAAAAATATGCGGGCTAAGGATATTTGAGGACGGGGAAGGGAAAATGAACCTCTCCGTACTTGACGTTGGCGGAGAGATTTTGACCGTAAGCCAATTTACTCTATACGGCAACGTCCGCAAGGGTTTCAGACCTTCGTTCAACAGGTCGGCGCGCGCGGAAATTGCCGTTCCGATATATGAAAACTTTGTCAAAACCCTCGAAGAAATTCTCGGCAAAAAAGTTCCTACGGGCGAATTTGGAGCAATGATGGACGTCTCTTTAATAAACGACGGGCCAGTGACAATAATTATCGACACAAAACAGCGCAATTTATAATCTCCAAATTAACTAAAAAGCGCAATTTGTCGGTTTATTTATGCGCTTGTGCAGCGTATTTATCGGGCCAATTTTTTTCTTTTTTGGGAGGGAGGAGGTAAAATCTTTTTATACCTCTTTGTTTTTTAATGTAGAGTTTGATTTTCCGCAGAATATTTCCGCTACTCAAGGTATATCTCTGCGCATTGTTTAATAAGCCGCATAAGCAACACACCTTATTGCCTTACATTGCTTCCGTAAAGAATTCATTTTGTCTTAAATTCGACTTCTCCAGAGTGTTCAATTTGTCTTAAAACGGGAAATAATTTTTTACATTAAATTTCCAGACTCGCATTTCTTATACTTCAAAAAAATTTTTATTAAAAAAACGGAGTTCGCAAAGACGCCGTTTTTTCAAGCCGGGAAAATTTTACCGCGCACCGCTATTGGCGGCCCGATTCTTTATTCTCCTCTTTTTTGGGCGCGAGGTACTTTGCCATTACGGAGTCGCCCACAATGGCGTCGCCCTCGGCAATCTCGAATGCTGCGCAGTTGCGGTGGGTTATGCCGGTTGGCTTTAATATTGAAGTGGGCGTCATTGACGTGTCGCAGCCGAAAAATATCGCCTTGCGGTCGGGGCTCCTAAAGTTGGTCGTTATATTTACAATAATGACATTTCCGTCTTTGCGGACAACTTTGCCAAGATACACGTCTATGTCGCGTTCAGGCGGCGGATTGAGCCTCCTTGCGCGGTGGGTAGGCGACGGCGCGTCTATATCGCGCCTCATTGATACGCCTTCGACACCTATCGGGCAGACCATTGCAAATGCGCCAAAAAGTAGCAAAATACGCCTCAAAACAAGCTTGTGCGCAGGCTTTTGCATTCTCTTTAATTTAAAGCCCATTTTTTATTTTTATAAAAAACCTATGCAGGTTTAAAATTATTTTTCGTCTTGGTTCGCCTTTTTGAAATGGTCGAAACCGGGGCCTGCCGTATTTATTTCAGCTTCAAAAAATCCCTGCAACTGGCGGATTCTCGTCGGGTGGCGCATCTTGCGCAAGGCTTTTGCCTCAATTTGGCGGATGCGTTCGCGCGTGACGTTAAATTGCTTGCCGACTTCTTCAAGGGTTCTCGAATAGCCGTCTTGCAAGCCAAAGCGCAGGCTCAATACCTTGCGTTCGCGCGGCGTAAGAGATTCCAATACGTCCATCAATTTTTCGCGCAAAAGCGAATATGCGGTCATATCGTAGGGATTTTCCGCCGCTTTATCCTCAATGAAATCGCCAAAATTTGTGTCGTCAGAATCTCCCACCGGGCTCTGGAGGGAAATCGGCTGCTGGGCCATTTTCATTATGGACTGGACACGCTCCACTGGGAAATTCATTTCAGTCGCAACTTCATCCGGGGTAGGCTCGTGTCCAAGCTCTTGCAGTAGCTGCTTTTGCACCTGCATTACCTTGTTGAGCGTCTCTATCATGTGGACCGGTATGCGGATTGTACGCGCCTGGTCTGCAATGGAGCGGGTTATCGCCTGGCGTATCCACCATGTAGCGTATGTAGAGAATTTGTAGCCGCGCTTATATTCAAACTTTTCGACCGCCTTCATTAGCCCCATATTGCCCTCTTGGATAAGGTCGAGGAAATTGAGCCCGCGGTTGGTGTATTTTTTCGCAATAGATATTACAAGGCGCAAATTTGCCCTCACCATCTCGGTTTTTGCGCGGTGAGCCTCGCGCATATCGACGCGCACTTCCTTTACCAAATTTACAAGTTCCGTCGGGTCGAGCCGGTAGGTCTTGCGTATCTCGTCGAGACGTTTTTGGATTTGCTCGGTATCGCCTATCTTGGTCTTTTTGCCGATTCTCTCTATTGCGCGCAATTTGTATTGGCAGTCTTCGATTTCGCGTATGACAGGCGACAGCCCGTCCAAAAATTCTTCAAATATTTTAAGCTTAAATTTTAACCCCTTGACATAGATGTCCTTAAGCTTTGATTCGAGATTTTTATAGAGTGTGTAATGGCGCTTTTTTATTGACGGGTTGTCGCAAGCCTCGGCGCTCTCCCACGCTTTTTCAAGTTTTTCTTCAAGTGTTTCGAGCTCTTCTATATGCTTTGGCAGCTCCTTAAAGTAATTTTCGCGGCTATCGACTTTTTTGTCTATGACAATTTTGTCAAATCTCTCCTCGCGGTCCAAGAGTTTCTTTGCGACATCTATCTGGAACTTATTGGTAAGCGACACAGAAAAAAGAAGGCGTATTGCCTTGTTTTCCGCCGCCTCAATTCTCTTGGAAATCGAGACTTCTTCGTCGCGCGAGAGCAGGGGAACTTGCCCCATCTGTTTTAAATACATTCTTACAGGGTCGTCGAGCGAATCGGATTGGAGGCTTTTGGACTGCCTCTCCTCGCTTTCCTCACGCCTGTGTTTGAAATTTTCTATCTCCTCGTCCGTGTCGAGAATCTCTACATTCAAAGACTCCAAAATGTTACGGACGTTTTCGTATTCTTCGGGGCGGCTTAGAATCTCTGTCAGGTATTTGTTTATATCCTGGTTTGTAAGGTATCCCTTTTCTTTTGAGAGGTGCTCAAGCTGGCGTATCTTTTCGTTCAGCCTCTGCTGGTGCTCAGATATCTGGGAGACTTTTTTAGCCTTTTTCGCCTCGGCGGATTTTTCGGATGGGGTTGCCCCGGTCTTTATCACTATGGCTTGCGGCGACGGTTTTTTATCCGCATTTTTCACAACTGTTTTGACCGAAGTCTTTTTGGCAGCCGCCTTTTCCGCCGGTTTCTCGGCGGGTTTTGCCGCGGACTTCACGGCTGTCTTTACCGCGGCTTTCGCCTTCGCGGTCTTTTCGGATTTTGTTGGGGTTTTTGATGTCTTAGTTGCCATTGTTTATAGAAGAAATTTTTTACCCTTTGACTTTTTCTATCCGCGCAGGAGGAGTCGTTGACAATTTCCTTAACCCGCTTATGCGCTTGAGAATTTCAAACTTTTCAGTCAAACCATTGTTATCGGCATGAGCGAGCTGTTTATTAAGCTCTTCAATCTCCTTTTTTATGTAATTATTATATATTTTGGCTATGCAATCGTTGGCTAATTTTGTGGAATTTTCCAGATCGGTTGCCTTTTCGGCAAGAATCCTGTATATTAGGTTCTTCTCTTCGGGCGCGTCGAAATATGTTTCTATGTCCGCCGTGGAGAACCCGACGCCCTCGCGATAGAGTGCGAGAATTTTTTTTAGGACAACGGCTACGGTCGAATCCCCGTCTATCCATTCGTCCTGCAAAATATCCGCCATATCCTGCGCAAGCCCGTCGGAGTAAAGGCATAACATTAAGGAGTCATAAACGGCGTTTGTCAACATCACAGACGAATCTTTTTTTGCGGGCTCCTTTTCGGAGAAACGCTCCCGGGTTTGCGATTTTGCCCTGTATGTCCGATAATCTTCTGCGACGGAAGGGTAGCCGAGCACAAGGGAATTTGCAATTTCCCTTAAATAGTCGTCGCGCAGTACGCGGGAAGAGGCGTTATCGACAATCTCAAAAAGCTGCAGCATTGCCTCGCGCTTGTCTGCCGCGGTCGGATTTTTAACGTCGGCAAGAATTGAGCGCGCCGCGAACGACAGCGCCGTTTGCAGCTTGTTCCCGACCAATTCTCCCATGGCTTCTGTCCCGAATTTCTTTATAAAGCTGTCGGGATCCTCACCGTCGGGAAGGGGGGCCACAAACGGCTCAATGTCGGCCTTTATGCATATGGGTATTACGCGCAATGCTGCGTGCCTGCCGGCGGCGTCTCCGTCAAAGAGCAGTATTGCCTTGTTGGCAAACCTCCTTATCAGCGCAAAATGCTCGCTCCCAGCCGCGGTTCCCTGTGTAGCCACAGTATTTTTAAACCCCGCGCAATACATTCTTATCGCGTCGAGCTGCCCCTCGACAACTATGCACGCGTTTTTCTCCTTTATTGCGGATTTTGCCTTATCAAGATTAAATACAACCGCATTTTTCTTAAAAATCTCGGTTTCGCGGGAATTTACGTATTTGCCTTCCTCGGAGGGAATGTTTGGCGTAAAACGCGTTTTTCTCGCGGTGAAGGCAATTACGCGCCCTTGTATGTCGGAAATAGGTATCATCATTCTGCCGCGGAAGCGCGCGTAGAAATCCGACAGACTCTCCCCGGGCTTGCCGTAGAAAATTCCGCTCGCAATTATCGCCTCCGCCGAGTACCCCTTCTTCGCCAAAATCTTTTTTAGGGGGTCGGATGCAAGCGGAGCGTAGCCTATGCGCAAAACCTTGGCGTCTTCCAGCGAAAATCCGCGCTCATTCGTCCAATAGTCGCGTATTTCTTGTGCCTGCGGGGTATCTGAAAAAAAGTTCCCTGCGTACCAGTCAGCGGCGTCCTCGTGTATGTCGTATATCTGCTTTCTTATGCTCGCTGACGCTTTGTCCGACTTCCCTCCGTCCTCGTATTCGAGCTTAAAGCCATATTTGTTCGCCAGAAATTCCACCGCTTCCGCAAACGACAAATTCTCCTTTATCATTATGAACGATATAATGTCGCCGCCCTGCGAGGTCGAAAAGCAATAGTAGTAGTTTTTGTCGGGATGCACGAAAAACGACGGCGTTTTTTCCGTTGTAAACGGGCTAAGCCCCTTGTAGGAGCTTCCGCTCTTTTTAAGGGACACATACGCGGAAACCACATCGTAAATATTTACGCGCGATTTGAGCTCCTCTATGCTTGACGCCTTAATTTTTGGCATGGCTATTTGCTGTCGCCCGATACGTATTCCTCAAACTCCTCGTTTACTTCGTCGTACAGGGGGTGCTCTTTCGGAGTGCCGTTGAGGAAGGCGTTGTAAAAGTATTTTGCGTTCGGTTTGTCCCCGATAATTTTATAGGTGCGCGCAAGCCCGAGCATTATTTCCGAGTTATTGGGAAATTTCTTTTGGGCTCGGTATAGGGCATTTAAAAATTGCTCGTTGTTTAGAACACCGCTTGCGGTGCGAATGTATAGAAGGGTTGCATTTATGTCGTCGGGGTTGCGCACGTAGGCTTCTCGGGCGGCCATGTAGGAGTCGAATGAGCGGCCTTCGGCGTCGTAGGCGAGCGCCAGGGCGCGCCATGCCGACGGCGAATTCCGGTTTTCGGCAACGGCAAGATTTGCAGTTTTAGACGCTTCGGCCGGTTTGCCTTCGGAAATGAGGGCGTATGCCTTGTCTATCAGCAATTCTTCGGGCGTTTTTTTGGGGGCAGGCTCGGCATGAACGTCCTTTATTTCTACATTTTTTATCTCCGGTTCTGCTGCGGGTTCTCCGCTGCCATCGGCTTTTTTGGCGGATTCGCCGCCAGTTTTGCCCTCGGGTGCCGAATTTTGCCGTGCATCGTCGCCGTTTTGCGATTTCTGCCCTGATGATGCGCTATTTTTTTCAGCCGCTTCAGCTTTTTTAGCTTCCTCCGCCTTTTTGGCTTCTTCGGCTTCCTTAGCTTCCTCAGCCTTTTTCGCCTCTTCGGCTTTCTTCGCCTCCTGGGCTTTTAGAGCGTCTTGGGCTTCTTTTAATTTTTTATTAAATTCTTCGATTTGCGAATGCAATTGCGGATATTTTCCCTTTACAAAATTGGGGTCTATTTCATCGAGCTGCTTGACGACACCTTCGAGCAGCGCGGTTTCCTTCTGTGCAAGATACACCGAAAGCAACCCTTCGAGAATGTCGCGGCGCGTCTTGAGGTTGTCAGGGGCGACGGCCGAAAGGGCGGCTTCAAGCCATCTTCTGCCTTGAACAACGTTTCCGACTTTTAGAAAGAGATTGCCTATGTCGCATGCTTCGCGCGTATTGGGGTTGCGCTCTGATTTTTTTACGCCGTCGAGATACGCGTTAACGGCGTCTTTATATTTATTCATGAAGCCCAGGCATCTGGAAAGGGATTTCCATGCCACCATGTCGCGCGGTTTAAGCTTCAGGTACTTTTCGTACGCCCGCGCGGCCGATTCAAACTGCCCGTTTTGCTCGTACGCTTTCGCGGAACTTATCAGCAACTGGGGGTTGCCGCCCGCCATATCCGACGCCTTTTCAAAAAAGATTGCGGCGTCCGCCGTTCTCGAAGTCTGTATATACGAGTATGCGAGAAGTTCGCAGAGCGCCGCGTTTGTTCCGTAATTGCGCGACGCTTCTTCGAGAGTGCCTGCGCATTCTTCGTATTTGCCTTCAAACATCAGCACTTGCGCCCTTTTAACAGCAATTTCGAGGGCTTTTTGGTTTTCCGCCGCTATCTGCTCGGGTGTTTTTTCCCCGCAACCTGAAAGCCAGAGTACTGCGACCAGCCCCGCGCACAGACTTTTAAAAATAAACTTCATTGCTTGCATAATCGAAATTTTTGCGCTTTAATTCACTTAATTTTTTAACATTAACGATTATTACGCCGACTTCGGTTTTTCTACATCATGTTTAATATTCTAAATAAAAAGGCCCTATTGCAATTATTTTTTGCGGCAATATCGCTTAATTTGGCGCTGCCGGGCAATATTTTTGCGGAAGAGTCCACATCGGGCAATGTTTCAGACGAAATTTTCGAGATAAGAGTTCCCGAATTTACCCCAATAGTCTATGCGCGCGCCGCCGCGGCGTTTTTTAGAGCCTACGAAAAATCCACCGGCAAACCGATAAGAAAAGGAGAAAAGGGGCGGGTAGGCATAAAAGTATATACCAATTCCGGGGCGGGACTCGCGACGCCTACGGAACTTGTCGACGGCGTGATAGACCAGCTTGTGCGCAGGGGGTATGCGCGAAAAGACATAACGATAGTGGATATGTCGCGCAGAAAGTTGCGCGAATCCGGATTCCTCCCAAAGCGCTCGGAGATAAAGTCGGGCGCCGCCGACGATTACAAAGGGGTGCAGGTTGCGGACATCGAAAGCGGCAGATTTTTCGATTCGCGCTGGTTTTACGACAATCCGCTATCCCCGCAAAGCGTCAGGGGCGCAGCCTCCAACGACATTTATAACCCGGAACTCAGAAAAAGCTATCTGCCTGTGCCGCTTTTCCTATCGGTCGATTTCTGGATAAACCTCCCGATGGTCACAGATATGGAGGGGCTCGGGGTTTGCGCGGCAATAGGCAATGCTAGCATTTGGAATATGTCCAACAACGAGAGATTTTTAAAATCCCCCGCCAACGCCTCCATGGCCGCCGCCGAAGTCTGCTCCATACCTGAATTGAAGGACAGCAACCTATTTACGATTTTAACGCTCGAAAAGGGGCAATTTGTGGGCGGGTCTGTTTTCAACTCGCGCTGCACATTTAGGGAAAATCTGATTTTGATGAGCGCAAATCCCGTGGCGCTGGATTACATCGCATGGGAACTTATAAACAAGTACCGCTCGATGAATAAATTCGATAGAATCGAACCCATGCCGGCTCTCTTAAACTACTGCAAAGAATTGAAAATCGGCGATTGGGATCCGCGCGCCGCCAAGCGCACGCGCCTGCCTCTGAGACGCAAATAATATTATGCCAGACGATATTTTTGACATTGTAGATTCAAACGACACCGTGGTAGGATCCGCGCCGCGGTCAATCGTCCACCGCGAGCGCCTTATGCACAGGGCGGCGCACATATTGATTTTTTGCAACGTCGGCGGGAGAAAAAAGATACTCTTGCAGAAGAGGTCTATGTCGAAAGACTCCTATCCAGGTCGCTACACGACGTCCTGCTCGGGGCACGTGGACTCCGGCGAAACCTACGACGAGGCGGCGGTCCGCGAACTGAGCGAGGAAACCGGCGTCGTCGCAAGCGTTGCCGACATGCGCAAAGTGGGCAAAATCAAAGCTTGCGCACGGACGGGCAATGAATTTACCTTTGTGTACGAAATGGAAATACCGGAATCGACGGCGTTTAAATTTTCCCCGGACGAGGTTGAATCGCTCGAATGGGCGGACGTCGCCGATTTTGAATCGGAGCTTTCCCAACACCCTGAAAATTTTACGCCGGCCTTCGCGTGCGTCTATGAATTCTACAAAGCCTCCGGACGCGCCGGCAAACGAGAATAACAAATTCAAAATAAATGAGCAAAACAAGAGTAAGATTCGCACCAAGCCCGACGGGCTTTTTCCACATCGGAAGCGCAAGAACCGCGCTTTTTAACTGGCTTTACGCGCGCCATACGGGAGGTACATTCGTCCTTAGAATCGAGGATACAGACAAGGAGCGCAACGGCGAGGAATACCTAAACGTGCTAAAAGACGGCATGAAGTGGCTTGGGCTCGATTGGGATGAAGGCCCGGATGTGGGCGGAAACTACGGCCCGTACTTTCAGAGCAAGCGCGACGACATTTATAAAAACTTTCTCGAAATACTGAGGAAAAAAGGCAGGGCATACGACAAGGACGGCGCGGTCTTTTTCAAAGTTTCCGGGGAGAAACAGGTGCTGCACGACGCCGTTTACGGCGACGTCGAGCGCTTAGAGGAAAAGGATTTCCCGATATTCCGCTCAAACGGCACGCCCGTATTCCACTTTGTGAATGTAGTGGACGACATCTGCATGGAAATAACAAACGTAATCCGCGGGCAGGACCATTTAACAAACACGAACAAGCACATAGAGTTGTTTAAAGCTTTCGACGCTCCGCTCCCGCAATTCGCCCACATTCCGCTGATACTAAAAACCGACGGCCACGGAAAAATGAGCAAGCGCGACAGAGGCGCGCTCATAGAGGAGTACCAGCAGAAGAATTTTCTTCCGGCGGCAGTCAGAAACTATCTGTGCCTGCTCGGCTGGAATCCCAAAAACGACAAGGAGATTATGGACATATCGGAAATAATCGAGCTGTTTGATTTCCACGGGATAGTAAAAAGCAACGCGC
Organism: uncultured Opitutales bacterium; assembly: GCA_900545715.1. GTDB lineage: Bacteria > Verrucomicrobiota > Verrucomicrobiia > Opitutales > Intestinicryptomonadaceae > Merdousia > Merdousia gallistercoris. Next base: position 42,156 of record URAJ01000002.1, on the reverse strand, counting down.
GCTTCGACGAGCGCAAAATGGCGCATTTCAACACGGAACACATCCGCGCGCTTCCGGCGGCCGAATTTGTAGAATTGGCAAAAAAAGCCGTAAAAACGGAGTCTGACATAGATATGGGAGGCGACGAGGCTTATGTGGAAAAAGTTTTCGCCCTATGCCAGCCGAAAGTTGCAAACATGGAGAGCTTTCCCTCGATGGTGAGGTTTTTCTTTGACGACAACTTCCCGTTCGACGAAGCCGCGCGCCAAAAGGTCTTTAAGAAGGGCGACCCGCTTGCGAGGCTTGCGGAGCTTGAAAGCTTTATGGGAAATATCGAGGATTTCTCTCACGATAGCATCTATGCGGCGATAGCGGCAGAGGCCGAGAAGCGCGGTTTAAAAACTACGGAATATTTTCCGATTTTAAGATATGCCATTTCCGGAATGGCGGGCGGGCCGGACTTAATGCCGGCGCTCGAAATTTTGGGAAAGGAGCGCGTTATGAAGAGAATCCGCGCATTTCCCCGCAGCTAAGGCGGTGGATAGCGCGGAAGGCAATGCGGGCCGACTTATGGCTTGCATTTGCCCTAAAAATCTTTGAAAATCGCTTAAAAATATTGGGCGCGGCGTTTGCGGCGCGCCAGCCGCATAAGACATGGAATTTGAAATTTACGACTGGAACTCTATCATACTGGGATTGTTGGCTACATGCCTCTTTGCCGAGTGCATAATATTGCTCGTCAGGGTAAATTCCCTAAAAAATTCCATGCGCACTGAGTCCGAAAAAATCCGCACGGACGAAAAGCTCAAATACGAAAAAAAGAACAACGAACTCGAAATGCTCTATAAAGAGCGCGAGATAGAGCTTAAGAGCGAGTACGAAGATCTGCTGTCAATGGCGAAGGCCGCCAAGCGCGAGGAAGAGGAGAAGATAGCCGACCTCGACGCAAAAATCCGGAACGCAAAGTTTGCGGCCTCCCGCGCGGAAGCCGAGTACGCAAGGTATTCGGCAGTCAGGGAGGAATACCGAAAGTCGGCGGACCGCTATGCGGTAAAACTTGCGGGGCTTGCAAATCTCGACGTTGAAAAATTGAGGGAGGAGGCAAAGCGCGAAGTCCAAAAAAAATGCATCGAAGACCTCTCTTTATATAAATCCGAACTTTTGGAGAAATCCAAGCGCGAGATAGACAACAAGGCGCAGCGGATTCTCGTTGACTCAATGCAGAGAATTGTCCCCCAGCTTCCGCAGTCGCTTACAGTGTCCATGGTTAAAATCCAGGACGAGGCGATGAAGGGGAGAATGATAGGGAAAGAAGGCAGAAATATAAGGTCGTTCGAATCCGAAACAGGAACGACGCTCGTGATAGACGAAACGCCCGATTACGTGTTTGTCTCGTCATTCAACCCCGTGCGAAGGGAGATTGCGAAAATGGCGCTTGAATCGCTCCTCGCTGACGGGCGGATAAATCCGACCACAATTGAGCAGGCTGTTGCCGCCGCAAGGCGGGAAATAGAGGACAAAACTTTTTCCTATGGGGCGGAGGCGCTGGATTCGCTCGGCATTACGAGGGTTGCGCCTGAATTGACGGCGCTTTTGGGCAAGCTAAACTTCCACTCCTCGCTGAATCAAAATACGCTTGAGCATTCAATCGAGACGGCGTGTCTTGCTGGGCTGATAGCCTCGGAAATAAACTGCGACGTAATGACTGCAAAGCGCGCCGGGCTCTTCCACGATATCGGCAAAGCCGTGTCCGACCAAAATTTGTCGCATGCGAAAGCCGGAGCCGCCCTGCTTTTAAAATACGGGGAAAGCCCAGATGTCGTAAATGCGGTTGAAGCGCACCATTCGGAGGTGGAGGCAGAAAGCGTTTATGCAATAATCGTGCAGACCGCAGACGCCCTTTCGGCAACCCGCAGGGGGGCGAGAATGGAAGCTACCGAAGGATATATAAAGAGGGTAAAATCACTCGAAGGAATAGCGCTCTCTTTTGAAGGCGTCGCAAGCGCGTACGTTTTGCAGGCGGGCAGGGAATTGAGGGTAATGGTATCCCCCGACGCAGTAAACGACATCGAGGCCCACGAAATCGCGAAAAAAATCCGCGAGAAAATAGAGCAGAGCGTGGACAACTCCTTCCCCGTAAAAATCACGCTTGTCAGAGAGCGCAGATATACCGAATTTTCTGGTGGAGCCGGGTAGTTTTTCGGACGATTTATGGACAGAAGGAAATTTGTAAAAATAGCGGGGGCATGCGCGGCGGCTGCGATTGCAGCCCCGTCAATTTTCGCGGATGGCGCAAGGTCTGGGTTTGAGCGCATATATGCGAAAACCGACTCCAAGAAAAACCCTCCAATCCCCAAAGGCAAACGTTCTTCGGGCGGATTGGACTATATTAGATTGGACGACGACGCCGACGGAATACTTTTTAAATTCCCCAAATTTGCCGACAGGCTGAAAAAATTTAAGAACCCCTCATTAAAACTGTCGCTTGGCAACGCGCTTGAAAACCGTTGCAGTTTTGCGCTTTTTGCGCGCTCGGCAAAAAATGGCAGAATTTTCTCTAAACTTGAAGTCGTAAACTTGTTCGGCTTCCAAATTGTGCGCTTGGATATTCCCGTTTCAGAGGCGGCAGAAATTGAGGAGTACGGGCTGGTTGTCACATATACGCCGATAGAGGTAAAAAACGCAGAAGTCAGGAAGGGCGAGCCAGTGTGTTTCTTTGCGGAATCCGCCGCAAAGACGCTCGGAGCGCATGCGCCGCATTTGCTTGCGTACGATGCAGAATACGATGTACGCAAGGCCTTTTACACGAATCTGCGCTCGATAGACTCGATTCTTCCGTTCGGCTGGATGAGCGGCTGCCAGACCGAGGGGTTGCGGGAGCTTGCGGAATCGGGGGATGCTGCGGCGGCTGACGCCCTAAAATTGCACCTAAACTTCTTCCTCGACGACAAAAAGGGCGTAGTGTTCAACGATCCAGAAGCGCATCTGTGCGAAAACGGAAAATTCCATTCCGTCGAGGATTTTCTGCCTTTTGTTGCAATCGGAAAATTATATCCGAACCACAAGTCCATAAAAATGTTTTTGGACTGGGCTGAGCCCCAAATAAAATACCTTTCAAATAAAAAGCCGGCGGACCGCTTTCTAAGCACCGAGGGCTGCTATACATACGCATATCCGCTTATGCAGATTGCGATAAACCGCAGGGACGCGGGGCTTGCCCAGACTGCTCTCGACGAAATTTGCGCGAGAATCGAAAGGCTTGTGGCGCCTGACGGCGGCATCTCCCAAAACGCCCCAGCAAATAAAAAGCCCGCAATGAGGAATTGGGGAAGGGGAATCGCATGGTTTATGCTCGGCATAGTCCAAACAATGCGCGCCCTAGAAAATTCTCCGCTTAAAAGTGAAAAATTTGACGGAGTAGATTTAATTAAGAAAACAATCGCGGACTCCTCAAAATACATAAAAAAATTTCAAGGGGAAAACGGCGCGTGGTATTGCTTCATAGACGACGAAAAAACATTGTTGGAAACGTCCGGGTCTGTTGGGATTGCGGCGGCCTTCGCGCTCGCGGCGGAAGCAGGCTTCATAGACTCCTCTTACATGGGGCTCGCCGAAAAGACGCTTAATTGGTTTATGAATAGGCAGAATATCGACCCCGACGGATTCTCAAAAAATGTCACCCAATCAAACCGCATAGGCAACGCATTCCAGCGTTCCGGATACCGCGTTATAATGCCGATTTCATCGGGGCTTGCAGCCCAGATAATAGCGGTAAAGAGGCGCGCGGGCGAAACTTTTTCTTAATGCGCGCTTAAGACGCAAATTCTTTTGTAAATTATAGTTTTTTTTCAAAGGCACTAAAAAAAACGCCCCGAAAATCGGGGCATTTTTTGTATTTTAGAAAATATTGGAAACGGCGCAGATTTTTATATGCGTAAGCAGTTGAATATTTTTTGCATTCGCAATACGCATCAAAAATTCTTAAAGAGAATCTGTAAGGCAATACGCCTTGTCTAAAAACGCGCTTTACCAACGCGCGGAGGCGTTAGCTGTCGCCACCTGAAAAAGCTTCAATCAGTTATTTGAAAGCGGCGCGGGCTTAAAAAATTTACTGCCATGCGCCGCCCTCAAGCGGAAAAAAATTAAAATTTTACGGCTTTACCTTTGCGAGAATCTCATTCATGCGCTTTGCCATTGTGCGCGGATTTTCGAGCAATCCCGCGGCGAGAAGGGCGTTGTCGTAAAGCTGTTCGAGAACGAGCTTTGCAAGATCGGGGCTCGATTTGCGGAGCTCGTCAAGGTTCTTTATGACGTCGCTTTTCGTGTTTATTTCAAACTTCACGATGGGAGCGGGCATCTTTGAGTCCGGATTCATAGCGCGGAGCATCATTCGCATCTGGGGAGTAAGGCTGTCGGCGTTGAGAGCTGCTGCCGGGCTGTCAACAAGCCTGCCGGACGTCAGGACTTCCGAGGCTTTTTCGGAGCCAAGCGTCTCTTTTATCCAATTTTTTAGCTCTTCCGTTTCTTCTTTTGAAAGCGCTTTTGATTCGTCTGCTGATTTCGGAGCCTCAGGGAGTGTAAGCTCTGCCGAGTCTATCGATACAAAGGGTTTGCCTTCAAATTCTCCAAGGTTGCCAACGAGGAACGTGTCAATCGGCTCATACATAAACAACACTTCTATTCCGCGCGAAGTAAACGCTTCGAGATACGGACCGCTTTCTATAGCCGCTCTGTCCTGAGCCGTGGCATAAAATATCTCTTTTTGCCCGTCCTTCATTCTTGAAACGTAGTCGTCAAGCCCCGCAAGCTCTCCGGGTTTCTGGACGCTCGACTCAAACCTCAGCAGTTTGGAGAGTTCGCCGCGGTTCTCAAAGTCAGTTGCGGCGCCTTCCTTAATGAATGCTCCAAAGTTTTTAAAGAATTTAGAGTACTTTTCGGCGTCCGTCTTTGCGATGTCCGACAGGTGCTTTATAAACCTCTTTAATACGACTCTGCCAAGCTTGCGCACGAGGGCCGAATCCTGCATGCTTTCGCGGGAGATGTTAAGCGGAATGTCGGAGGAATCGATAACGCCCTTGACAAAGCGCATCCAATCAGGGAACAAGTCTTTCGGCTGCGAGTCGATTAGAACCTTTTTGCAGTATAGGGATACGTCGCACTCAGTCTTTCCAAACCCGAGGCGCTCGGGATTGGTGGCGGGAATATATATTAAGGCGTTCAGCTCAACTGGGGCATCGGCCTTAAAGTGCAGGTAGTCTATCGGATTTTCAGTCGAGTGCGAGTGGAATTTGAAAAATTCGTCGTAGTCCTCCTTTTTGAGTTCCGATTTGGATTTTAGCCAAATAGCCTTGTGGGTGCCGATTTTTTCGCCATTAAGCTCAATCGGGAAGTCCACATACGCGCTGTATTTTTCGAGAATGGATTTTACACGCCAAACTTTCGAGAATTCGTCGCATTCCTTTTTGAGTTTTGCGACTATTTTTGTGCCGCGCTCGGTTTTATCGAAGTCCTCTATCGTGAAATTTTCTGAGCCGTCGCAACTCCAGTGGTGGCCCTTGCCGTCTTCGCCGCAAGTATAGACGTCAACCTTGTCGGAAACCATAAATACGCTGTAAAAGCCGACTCCAAACTGTCCGATAAGCCCTTCGCTCAGGTTGCCCTTAGCGGCTTTTATTGCCTCCACAAACGATTTCGAGCCCGAGTGGGCGATTGTCCCGAGATTCTCTACAAGCTCTTCGCCGGTCATGCCGACGCCGCGGTCTTCGATAGAGAAAGTGTTCTCTTTTTCGTCGAGAGTTATTGAAATTTTAAAATCGTCGTTGGAAACGGGTTCGTCTTTTGAAAGCTTGCTGTATCGGAGCTTTCCCGAGGCGTCGGAAGCGTTTGAAACAAGCTCTCTTACAAATATTTCCTTGTCGGTGTAGAGCGAGTTTATTACTATGTCTAATACCTGTTTTACCTCTGCTTTGAATTTATATTCCATATGTTAATTATTTTTAAAAATCTGTTGTCTTTCGGACATAATAAAATTAATCGTCTTAAAAGAAAAAATTTAAATACTCGTATATGTAAAAATGAACGGCGATTCAAAAGATTTTTTTAAAGTATATTTTGCGGGGGAGCTTTTCACGCACAAGGATTTACTCGGCAACGCAATGCTAGCGGAGGCTCTGTACGCATGCAGCGGCGGGAAATTCCGCTGTCTGCTTCCGCAAAACCTTGAACAGCGCAAATTCCAGCCTAAGCGCATTAGGGACGAAGACATACTGGGGCTGCTCGAGTGCGACTTTGCAATATTTAACTACGACGGCCAAGAGCTCGACAGCGGAACAGTTGTTGAATTTATGCTCGCAAAATTCGCCGACATTCCCGCGCTCTTAATCCGCTCGGATTTTAGGGGCGGCGGCGACTGCGTCGCGGAATCCCAATCCCTGCCGTGGAACCTGATGACCTCATTCTACCCGCGCACGGAAGTATTGATTTTTAACGCGGCAGAACTCTACAAAAACGCGGTATCCGAATACTACGCGAAGGAAAACTCCACATACACATCCGCATCAAACGGCTTTGAGTGGGCAAAGATTTCCGTTTCAAAAATGGCGTCAAAAATATCTGAGGCGCTCGAAAAGCTCTCAAAAATTCCTCCTGTGCTGCCAAGCCAGAGCGCAAAATGCGTCTATGAATGGCTTGCGACATTCCCCGACTTTTGCGCACCGAATGCGCGCGAGCGCATCGCCGCCGCATTCGAAAAGAAAATCTCCAAAAAAATGCTCTAAAAATAAAATGATGTTGAATTGGATCAAAGAATCGACATTATATGAAGGAATATGTCCGACATTTGCAGAAAACTATTAAGCGGCAACGAAGCCATCGCACTCGGCGCGCTCCATTCCGGCTGCGCGCTCGGCGTGGGATACCCCGGCACCCCGTCGACTGAAATTCTCGAAACATTTTCCATTCTCGGCGGAAGCGCGGAATGGGCTCCAAACGAAAAAGTCGCGGCGGAGGTCGCGCTCGGGGTTGCCTTCGCTGGCTCAAACTCCCTGGTGACAATGAAGCACGTCGGCTTTAACGTCGCCCAGGACCTCTTTTTCACAGCCTCATACAGCGGAGTGCAGGGCGCAATGGTCGCAGTAGTTGCCGACGACCCCGGCATGGCTTCGAGCCAAAACGAGCAAGATACCCGCTCTCTCGCCTTTGCGGGCGGGCTTCCGGTTCTCGAGCCCGCCGACTCGCAGGAGGCGTACGACTTTACTAAACTCGCCTTTGAATATTCCCGCAGATGGTCAATCCCATTTATAATAAGGACAACTACCAGGATTGCCCACAGCAATACGATAGTCGAATATCCAGAAACCTCTCTAAAATTGCCGAAAGCCGAGTTTGTGCGCGACATTCCCGCGCGAGTAATGGTTCCCGGCCATGCCAAACCCGCGCATAAAAAACTCCGCGCAAAATTAGCCGAAATGCTAAAATTCAACGAGCAGGAAGGCCCGAATGTCGCGATAGACGGCGATAGCGACGAGCTTTGCATAATATCCTCCGGAGTTGCGTTCCAGCACGCCCGCGAAGCGGCCCCCCATGCCGGAATTTTTAAGGTGGGCCTTTCAAATCCGCTGCCTGTCTCAAAAATAGCCGAGTTTGCAAAGAAATACAAGAGGTGCGTGACCGTCGAAGAAGGAGACCCTTACCTCACGGACAGGCTGCGCGCCGAAGGAATAAATGTGGAGCCCCGCGCCGAGAAATGGCGCTTCGGCGAATTGAGCGTCGATAAAGTCAAGGCGCAGCTTGACGGCAACCTCGAATACGAGCCGCCCGTTTACAAATCAAAGCCGCCGCAGCTCTGCAACGGCTGCCCGCATGTTTTCAGCTTTAAGCCGCTCGTAAACCTAAACTGCATCGTAGCAGGCGATATAGGTTGCTACACCCTCGCTGCAATGAAGCCAATCAGCGGAATGGACACACAAATTTGCATGGGGGCCTCAATCGGCATGGGAATAGGGCTCAGAAAGGTCCTTCCGGAGGAGCAGGCGAGAAAAGTCGTAAGCGTTATCGGCGACAGCACCTTTATGCACAGCGGGCTTACAGGCCTGCTCGAAATGGTTTACAATCCGCCGGCTACGGGCCATGTAGTCGTGGTTGTGGATAACTCGACGACGGCTATGACAGGCCAGCAAGAACACCCCGGAACGGGAAGAAAACTCGACCACTCGCCGGCTTACGCAGTCTCGATAGAAGATGTCGCAAAAGCCATAGGTGTGCAAAACGTCGTCGTTTTCAAACCTGTGACGGAAGGCGAAAAATTCCAAAAATATCTCGAAGAAAAATTGGCCACAAACGAACTTACACTCATTATTCTGCGCCAGCCCTGCTTATTGGCGGCGGCGGGAATTGCAAAGAGAAAGGCCGCGGGGAAATAGCGCTATGCAAGAGAAAATTACAAATGTCAGAATCGCCGGCCTCGGCGGCATGGGAGTCTTAAAGGCGTCGCTTATTCTGGGAGAGCTCCTGTTTGAATGCGGGTACGACGTCAAAAAAGCGGAGGTCCACGGAATGTCGCAAAGGGGCGGCTCTATATCAAGCGATGTGCGCTTCGGCAAAAAAGTTGTAAGCCCTATGATACCGGACGGAAAAATAGATTTTCTGCTGTCGCTCGCGCCGGAGTGGTCGGACACCCACATACAGTCGCTCGCGCCCGACGGCGTAGTCCTTTCGGCAAACTCCATCGACACTTCAAAATTGAGAAATGCGAAGGCCATAAATGTCGCTGTATTGGGCATGCTATCTAAAAAGCTCGATATCCCGCGCGAAAAATGGCTCGAAGTCCTTAAAAAATTCTTTCCGCAAAAACTCCACGACGCCAACGAATCCGCCTTCATACTCGGCGAAAACTCTATATAACTATGCATAACTGGAACGACATCAACGGCGACTTTCACACGGAAAGCGCTATGGACTTTCTCCCGCGTGAACAGCTAAGGCGCATACAGTCCCAGAGGCTCGCGGAAATAGTAAAGCTCGCGTACGAGCGCGTGCCGCTGCATAGAAAGAGAATGGACGAGCTTGGTGTAAAGCCCGCTGACATCAAGTCCATAGACGACATATCAAAACTTCCATTCACCCAAAAAAGCGACCTTCGCGACACTTACCCGTATGGCCTATTCGCGGTCGATACGAAGGAGATTGTACGCCTGCACGCTTCGAGCGGAACTACCGGCAAGCCGATAGTAGTAGGCTATACGAGGGAAGATATGGACGCATGGGCGAGTTCGGTTCTGCGGTGCCTTGCGATGTTCGGCGTAAAGCGCGGGGATTTTTTGCAAAACTGCTTCGGGTACGGACTTTTTACGGGCGGAATGGGTTTGCACTGCGGAGCCGAGCGCATGGGCTGCACTGTAATCCCTGCCTCCGGCGGCAACACCGAACGCCAGCTTATGATTATGCGCGACTTCGGCACGACCGCAGTAAGCTGCACGCCCAGCTACTTTATCCACCTCGTGGAGGAGGGCGAAAATAAATACGGAGTTGATTTCAAAAAACTTCCCCTAAAAATTGGAATATTTGGAGCGGAGCCGTGGTCGGAACATATGCGGCAGTTTATGCAAAAGCACACAAACATACGCGCGTTCGACATCTACGGGCTTTCGGAAATCGCCGGGCCGGGAGTCGGCGGAGAGTGCTGCGAACAAAACGGCCTGCACATACTTGAAGACAATTTTTATCCCGAGATAGTTGATCCGGATACCGGTATTCCGCTTCCCGACGGAGAGGAGGGGGAACTCGTGCTGACAACTCTCAACAAGCGCGCCATGCCGATTTTGCGCTACCGCACGCACGACATCACCTCAATAATAAATATGCCTTGCGCTTGCGGTCGCACTATCCGCAGAATCAGGCGCATAGGGCGCCGCAGCGACGACATGTTTATTATACGCGGGGTAAATGTATTCCCGTCGCAAATTGAAGTCGGGCTCATGCGGGTTGAGGAATGCACTCCGAATTACAGAATAATACTCGAACGCGAAAAAGACTTGGATACGGTGACAGTCGAAGTCGAGGTTGCCGAAAGCTGCTATGGCGACAGCGTAGCACAACTCGAAAGCCTCCGCAAAAAAATCCAGGCATCGATTGTCAATATAGTCGGCATAAGGGTCGAGGTAAAAATTGTGCAGCCGAACCGCATACCGCGCTCGGAAGGCAAAGCAAAGAGAGTTCTGGATAAACGCAACATATAACAACAGGATAGCGCCATGAGACTAAAACAAATATCGGTTTTCCTCGAAAATACTCCCGGGCACTTGGAAGGAGTGTGCAAAGCCGTCGCCGACGCGGGTGTAAACCTCCGCACTATTACGATTGCGGAAACGAAGGAATACGGAATCGTAAGGGCGATAGTCGATAAGCCGGAGGAGGCTGCGGCAGCCCTAAAAGAAGCCGGTTTCTTCGCTAAAATAATAGAAGTGTTGGCTGTGGAAGTGGACGACACTCCGGGGGCGCTGCTTTCCATACTTAAAAAGGCGTCGGCAGCCGGATTAAATATAGAATACATGTATGCGCTTACCCGCCCGTTTAAAGACAAGCCAGTAATGGTAATGTCTTTTAAGGATATTGACACGGCGGAAAAACTATTGTCGTAATATGAAAACGCATACGGACGAATATAAAATTGCGGGGGTGACCCATCGCATTTTTTGGGTATTCGTATGCGTTTCTGTGCTTACAATAGTTTACTTCAATCTAATAGATTTAGAAGATTTAAAAAGGCTGACTTCAAAATTCCCGGAAATATCAAAGACAGTTAAACTCACCTTTTTGCATACCTATAAAGTGGCTGCAACGTTGTCGCTAATATTTGTCGATATAATTCTCGTGGGGCCGTTTGCATACCTAAGCTATTTTAGCGACCATATAAAACCTAAGTCGGGAAAACTTATAAATATATTAAGTTTCTTTGACTTGGGTTTACTGTCGGCGCTGATTTTCACCCTTTGGGCACTATCAGCAAATTTTGTAGTAATAAACGCAGTCTCGAAAGAGCCGAGCTACCTAAGCCGAATGATAGACAATGAAATTCTTATAATATTTATGTCCGTACTTACCGCTTTATGGATTTTTGCGGTAATTTTAAAAGTCTATTCTTACACTTCGGCGCAGCGGCGGGAGCTTTGCAAATACGCAATAAGATTTTAAGATATTTTATTACTCATTTTTTATAGGTTGCACATATAATTGTCATTAAAAAATGCAATTTTTAGTCGTGCGCCTTTTTATAATCGGCTAAGAGTCCTTATTTTTGAGGGGTATTTTTTATATACTTTCAGCAATATAGTTTTTTGAGATAAATTGCTCTAAGCAAAATTCTTTTAATTTATATAGAAATTTTACCTCTAAAAAATAGTAATTGGCGCATTGGAATCTCATTTTTCTGCGGCTTGTTATAATTAAAATTGACGCCGCGATAAAAATGTAGTTTAATAGTCCAAGTATGCCAAAACGCACAGACATTAAATCCATTTTAATCGTGGGCTCCGGACCGATTGTCATAGGCCAGGCCTGCGAATTCGACTATTCCGGTAGCCAAGCCTGCAAAGCCCTGAGGGAAGAAGGATACAAGGTCATACTGGTAAACTCAAATCCGGCCACGATTATGACGGACCCGCAAATGGCGGACGTAACATATATCGAGCCGCTCGTCCCGGAAATTCTTGAAAAAATAATCGCCAAAGAGCGCCCCGACGCACTGCTCCCGACTCTCGGCGGGCAAACGGGTTTAAATCTTTCGGTGGAGCTTTACAACCGCGGGATTCTACAAAAATACGGCGTCGAGCTGATAGGCGCCGACGCAAAGGCGATAGAAAAGGGAGAAGACAGGGAAAAATTCAGGGCGTCCATGCTTAAAATCGGCTTGGACGTCCCGCTTAGCGTTGTTGTGCACTCGTTAAAAGAGGCTCTCGAATGGGCGGATAAACATAAAAAATATCCGCTAATTATCCGCCCGAGCTTTACGCTTGGAGGCACCGGCGGCGGAATCGCATACAATAGGGACGAATTTGAAAGAATGGCGCTATTCGGGCTCAACGCCTCTCCCGCCGGAGAGATTTTGATAGAGGAATCTTTGCTTGGCTGGAAAGAGCTTGAAATGGAGGTTATGCGCGACTGCAAGGACCAATGCATCGCAATCTGCTCAATCGAAAATTTCGACCCAATGGGGGTTCATACGGGCGACTCGATTACAATAGCCCCGGCTCTCACGCTCACTAACAAAGAATACCAGCTAATGCGCGAGGCATCTTTTGCAATCATCAGGGAAATCGGCGTAAAAAGCGGGGGCTCCAACATTCAGTTTGCGCTCAATCCGACAGACGGCAGAATGATAATAATAGAGATGAATCCGAGAGTTTCGCGCTCTTCGGCGCTCGCCTCTAAAGCGACGGGCTTTCCGATTGCGAAGGTTGCGGCAAAACTCTCCGTGGGATATTCGCTCGACGAGCTCAAAAACGACATTACCCGCGAAACACCCGCGTGTTTTGAGCCTGCAATAGACTATGTAGTCGCAAAAGTCCCGCGGTTTGCCTTTGAAAAATTCGTAGGCTCCGACACGACTCTCACGAGCTCTATGAAAAGCGTCGGCGAAGTGATGTCGATAGGCAGAAGTTTTAAGGAATGCCTCCAAAAAGCGTTGAGGTCGCTCGAAATCGGCGCGCGCGGGCTCGGCGGCGGCGGAAAATTCGGCGGCACTGAGATAACCGACACCGCCGCAATCGCAAACGGGCTTGTGCGCCCGACAGCCGAAAGAATTTTTTACATGCGGTACGCATTGCTTGCCGGCATGAGCCGCGAACAGATAAGCGAGTACACAAAAATTGACCCGTGGTTTGTGAATGAAGTTGCGGGAATTGTGGAGATAGAAAAGGAGCTCTCAGAACGCGGCCTCTTAAATCTTGATTCCGAGTTGCTCGAGAAAGCCAAAAAAGCCGGATTCACCGATTTGCAAATTGCTACAATCTGCAATACAAAAATTAGAAACATAAAGAAGTTGAGGGAAGACTTCGGCATAGATACAATATACAGGCTTGTCGATACGTGCGCCGCCGAATTTGAAGCCTACACGCCGTATTACTACTCTACTTACGGTTCTGAAAACGAGCTGACACCGAGCGCAAAAAAGAAAATAATGATAATAGGCGGCGGCCCAAACAGAATCGGGCAGGGCATAGAATTCGACTACTGCTGCGTGCATGCGTCCTTCGCACTGCGCGAAGCCGGATACGAAACAATAATGGTAAATTCCAATCCCGAAACCGTATCCACCGACTACGACACTTCCGACAAGCTATTCTTTGAGCCGCTCACCCTCGAAGACGTGCTCGAAGTTTACAGGCAAAATAAATGCGACGGCGCGATAGTGCAATTCGGGGGGCAGACTCCCCTAAATCTCGCAAGCGAATTGAAGGAAAACGGCGTAAATATAATAGGGACTTCGCCGGAATCCATAGACGCCGCGGAGGACAGGGAAATTTTCAAGCATATAATCGAAAAGCTCCACTTGCGCCAGCCGGTGAACGCCACAGCGACAACCCCCGAGGACGCCTATAAGCTCGCGGGCCAGATAGGATTCCCGATTCTGCTAAGACCCTCGTTCGTCTTGGGCGGAAGGGGAATGTTTATTGTCTATGGAATGGACGATATGAAAAAAGTCGTGCGCGAGGCCTTTGAGGCCGCCCCCGGAAAGCCTGTGCTGCTCGACAAATTCCTCGAAGACGCAATCGAGCTTGATGTGGACGCGATATCCGACGGCGAGACGACGGTCATCGGGGGAATGCTCGAGCACATCGAATACGCGGGCGTCCACTCGGGCGACGCCGCAATGGTTTTGCCGCCGCATACGCTGCCTGAAAACATTCTTGATGAAGTACGCAAAGCTACGTACGACCTCGCAAGAGAATTGAAAGTCGTGGGGCTTATGAACATACAGTTTGCCATAAAAAACGGCGAAGTCTATATATTGGAAGTCAATCCGCGCGCATCGAGAACAGTGCCGTTTACATCGAAGGCAATAGGCGTGCCGCTCGCGAAAATTGCGGCGAGAGTAATGGCGGGGGAAAAATTAAAAGACCTTGGATTTACAAAGGAGGTAAAAATCCCGTACATCGCGGTAAAAGAAAGCGTATTTCCGTTTGTCAGGTTTAGCGGAGCCTCGATTATGCTAAGCCCAGAAATGCGCTCAACTGGCGAGGTTATGGGGTTGGACACCGACCTCGGAACGGCGTTTGCCAAGAGCCAAATAGCGGCGCAGCCTGGATTGCCGACTTCCGGGAACGTATTTTTGTCGGTAAAGGACCACGACAAGTCAATGGCTGTAGAAATCGCGAAATCGCTCGACCGGCTCGGTTTCAAGATTTTCTCCACGGCGGGAACGGCAAAAATTTTGCGCGACAACGGAATCCCCGTAACCCAAACCTACAAGCTAAACGAGGGCGCGCGCCCGAATGTAGTAGATATGATAAAAAACGGCGAAATTGCGCTGATAATAAACACCCCGTCCGGAATGTATCCGCGCCTCGACGAAAACCATATAAGGCAGGAGGCGCTGCTTAAAAAAGTTTGCATGATAACCACAATAATGGGGGCGTATGCCGCCATAAAAGGAATAGAGGCTATCGGCAAGCGGGATTTGAATGTAAAATCCCTCCAAGAATATATGGCAATGTTAAATAAATAAGAAAATGAAAAGCGCTATACTTGCATTTGAAGACGGCGCCGTATTTAGGGGGAAGCCCTTCGGCGCGAAGAAAACCGTAGTTGGAGAGGCCGTTTTTAACACCTCGATGATGGGATACCAAGAATTGCTCACGGACCCTTCAAACTTCATGAATATTTTGGTAATGACTTTTACGGAAATCGGCTGCTACGGGATAAACCCGGAGGACGCGGAAAGCGGTGGAATAAAAGCCGCAGGGCTTGTGGTTGCCCAGGACTGCGAAAAGCCGAGCAACTGGAGAAGCAGCATGGGGCTCGGCGAATATTTGGAAATAAATTCAATCCCCGGCATTAGCGGCGTGGACACCCGCACGATTACGCGAAAAATTAGAATTGGAGGCTCGCTAAAAGCCTGCCTATCCACCGAAGACATTTCCGACGAGGAGGCAGTGAGGCTCGCCAAGTCGTGGAGCGGAATAGAGGGCTCAAATTATTTGGGCGAAACAAGTTGCAAGTCGGCCTACCGCTTTGACGATTCCGCCGAAAATATAAAACCTTTTTCGCTTGGAGGAGTGCATATAAATACGCGCGGGCGGACCATGCCGCTATTAAAATGCGCGGCAATCGACTTCGGCGCAAAAAAGTCGATGCTCTTGAGCCTCGCGTACAGCGGCTTTGAAGTGACGGTATTTCCCGCTGGCGTTTCCGCGGAAGAGATTGCCGAATTTGCGCCGAAATGCGTATTTTTATCGAGCGGGGCGGGAGATCCTGCGGCGGCAGACGGAGCGGTCAAAGTGGCGGAAAAATTGATAAAAAAATACCCCGTATTTGGCGTAGGATTTGGACATCAGATTATTGCGCGAGCGTTTGGAGCCAAAACCCATAAACTCAAATTTGGCCACCATGGCGGCAATTATCCTGTGCGAAATTTGGAAACGGGAAAAGTTGGCATTACATTTCAAAACCACAGCTTTGTGGCAGACGCCAATTCTATTGAGAACGCCGGGGGCATTGTCACGGAAGTAAATCTTGAAGACGGATCGGTTGAGGGGTTGCGCCACAAGGAATTGCCGGTGTTTTCAATACAATACCACCCGTCGGCGGCTCCCGGCATTCCGGGAACGGGCTACCCGTTCGACGTTTTCTACGATTTGGCTTCAAAAAATTCGTAAAAAAGCAGTCTTAGAGTATAAATTGCGCGATATAAACCCGTCTAAGACGGGTTTATTACTTGATACTTTTGCTAAATTTAATGAAATTTTGCAGAAGTGTCTTTTTGCGGGATTTAAACTCTTAGCCAAAACTAATATTTTTTCTATTGTTTAGTCGCCAAAATCCACTTCGGCAAAAAAAAAGAGCGGAAATACCGCTCCTTTTTATTCAATTTTAGAATTTTAAAATTTTTCGCCTTAAAAAAATATTTGCGCGTCGCGGAATTGTAAAAATCGCATTTACAGTCTCAGCGCCAATTCCCCTAAAAAAGGCGTTATTCAAATTTTTTAAGCTCGGAAAGCTTTACCGTCGATGAAAACAGCTGCCCGCCTTTTGAGTCAAAAAACGCAAATGTCACGGCGCGGTCGTCTTCCGGCCCGTCAACCTTTACCATCGCAAAGGAACGCTTTGTGATTGAGCTGCTCGGGACGCGGAAGTAATTCATCTCCGCAATTTCATCTACCGGACGCCCTGTCAATGGCCCTACGGTGAGATCGTACAATGGATAGCCTCCCGCTCTTATCAGCCTTGAAAGCTCGCCATAGGGCTTGTTTGCCGATAAAAACACAACTCCCGGTATCTTTGCAAATACGAGAAAATCTGAAAGAATTTTGCGCTCGTTTGCGGAAAAAGCAAAATTGTCGCGCGTAGCTACCGGATTCGCAAACGGGGAATTTAGCACCACAAACTTAAAGTTTGCCTTCGAGTTTTGCAATGCGCCCATAAGCCAGTTGAGCTGGGCGTCGCCAAGATATGACGGGCGGTTTTCGCGGTAGTCGAGGTAAGATCGATTGGTGCAGTCGTCGAGAACGAAGAATTCGGCGTCGGCGTATTGGAAAGAGTAGGCTTTTGCTCCTCCGGGGCGCGCCGCAGGATTTGCCCAAAGCATATCGAATGCGCAAGATGCGTCGGCGATATTTGCAGAATTTGAATCGTTATTTTTGCCGTAAAACGAATTCCTTGCGGCAACTCCGTAGTTGGGAAATTTTGAAATTAAGTCTTTTACTTCGCCTAAATCCCTCGCGGATACTCCCCTTAAAAATTTTGCGGATTCCGAGCTTTCGTCGGCGTTTCTAAGAGTGTTCATGCCGTCCGCCCAAATGCAAAATGCGGGCTTTTTTGAAGCCGCCGCAGAGTATATTTCGTACTCGCCGCCGGGCGTCTTGAAAGGAGGGTCAAATTCTTTGTCGTTTACATAGTTTTCGCCAAAAACGGCGAATGCGAAATCTGGCGGGGGAGTGCGGTCTTTATGGTCGGGGGCTGTCTTAAAAGCGCCAGAGGCTAAAACTTTGCCGTCTTTGCCGCTTATAGAATATTCATAGTCGGTGCCGGCTTTTAATCCGGAGAATATTGCAACCCCCGACTCGCCGGCAGCATTGCCGCACGCTTTTCTTATTGCTCCTTCAGATTTTTTACCTCCGGCTGTGCATGTAGCCGAAACGTCCGAGCCAGCGCCGTTAAACCATACGCGCGCCTCGCGGACGCCAACGTCGCCTACCATTGTTTGGGTTGCCGATAAAACCGTCGCAGTAGCAGCAACGAACGCAAATATTAGGGATTTTTTTATTGTCATAAATTTTTTGGTTTGGCAGCCGATTGTTCGGCGAGATTTAAGCATAACTGGCGGAGATCAAAGACTATCGCATTTATTCTCCTTATGCGTTCAGCTCCCTGTTCGGATTCCGGAATGCCAATCTCAGATAGTTTTGCGATTATCTCGTTGAGCTTGACTGCCGCCATCTTATAGTTGCACCGCGCGAGCAAATCTTCGCTCAGATCCGTGGAATTTGCGCCAAGCGCCATAAAAAAAGACGTTTCGCCTATTGTTTTTGAAATATCCCAAACTAAAATTGGGCTTATGAGGGTTTCAGCTATCACGCGGCCAAGATGTTCCTGCAAGCAGCGCATCAATCCACGCGTTATTATATATACGGGGTGGTTTAGCAGGGTCCACGGCTCGTCGGAAAATTCCGCGTCGGACTCCTCAAAATATTCGTCGTCGAATTTAGGTATGGGCCAGCCCGCTATTGTTGCTATTTCTTCGAGGCTTTTTCCGCGCAGCCTGTTTACGGAATACACGGACGCAAATTTAGAAATTTCTCTTTCCGATTTTTTTAGATAGTCGAACCAGTCGCGCTCCGACCACCCGATTGGCGCGTTCCCGTCAAAAAAGTTATCCGAATAAAATTCGTCCATTGAAATGCGTTTTTTACTATTTTTTTTAATCGTCTCGTTTTTTCAAGCTTAAAGGCTTCTTTATGCGCTAAAAAACCCCGCTTTTGCGGGGTTCTTTTTTATATACGCAAAAGAGAATTAGCAGTTAAAAACCTTTTACTTTGAAAAGAGACGTCACAGACATATTGTTGTGGATTCTCAAAATAGCTTCTGTAAGCAAATGTCCAATAGTAAGAACGGTAATCGGATATTCCTTGTAGCGCTCGTCCGGAGGAGTTGAATCCGTTATTATCAGTTCGTCGAGCCAATGTTCAGAGAGCCTGTCGTATGCAGTTTCTGTAAGTATCGCGTGCGTGACTGCAGCCCTCACTGATTTCGCCCCTTTTGATTTTAGGATTTTGGCGGCGGCTGTCAGAGTTCCGGCGGTCTCGGTCATGTCGTCAACAATCAAAATATCGCGTCCTTCAACTTCTCCAACAAGGCTTGTGGCTTCCACGACTTCGGCGCTTATTCTTCGCTTGGCGATAAACCCAAGCGGGCAGTCAAAGAGCGTTGCATAGCTCTGCGCGCGTTTCAGCCCGCCAACGTCGGGAGAGAAAACCGTTAGGTTATTTATGTACGACTGCCCTTCGAGATAGTCGTATATAACGGGAGAAGCATAGAGGTGGTCGCATGGGATATCAAAAAATCCCTGGATTTGAGTCGCGTGCAAATCGAGCGTCAAAACCCTGTTTGCGCCTGCGGCAACGAGCAAATTGGCTATGAGTTTTGCGGTAATCGGCACTCTCGGCTGGTCTTTCCTATCCTGCCTCGCGTATCCGAAGAACGGGAGTACCGCCGTTATGCGCTTTGCGGACGCCCTACGGGCGGCGTCTATCATTATCAACAGCTCCATTACGCTTTCGTTCGAGGGCTTGCTCGTCGGCTGTATTATGAACACGTCGTCGCCGCGGATATGGTCTATTATTTTTACGAATGTTTCGCTGTCAGGAAACGATTCCACTACCGCGTTGCCGAGGGGCATTGATAGTTCTTTGCAGATTGATTGCGCGAGGGCGGGGTGGGCCCTGCCGGTAAATATTTTAAGATTGTCAATTTTCATGCGATTATCTTGGAAAAATCCATTGTGTTATAAAATTATCTCGCGCGATTTTACAGTCAAGGCAATTCGCCTTAAATATAAAATACGCAGCCCCGCAAATCTGCCTACAAAAAAGTTTCCGCTTCACTCAAAAAAATGCGGATTTCTCCGCTTTTTGAAGGAATGGATACTTGCGCAAAATTAAAGTCGCTTGCTGTTGCAAATTTTTTTTAAAAGACAAAAAAACGCCCCGTTAAAGAGCGTTTTTTCATAAAAATTTTATTTTTAGAGAGAGAAATTTCCGTTTACCGGAATTTTAAAGTATTTATCTTTAGCCTCCCAGTCTTTTGAGATTTTATCCGCCGGCATCAGACGCTTGGGAATCACGAGGGTGCGCTTTTGGGAGTCAGACTTGCCCCCGATGTATTCGAGACTCGCAAATTTGCCGTTTTCCACCTTTGCCTTGACTCTCGCCCCTCCGTATGACGGAAGCTCAAAAGAGTAGTCTTTCCATTTTGGCGAGGCTGCGACTGCTATGTCTACTTCGCCGTTTTCGCGCGGATTGACGAGCATCTGGTTGACGGCGTGCACATAGCTACCCGCGGACGTCGTAAACCACGGAGTGCTGCGGATTCCGGGTTCGTTTATTTCCCAAGTCTCGCCGAATTTGCCGGTTGTTTGGGCGGTGGCGGAGAGCATTGTTTCAGGGCCATTGCAGTCGCGTATATTGGCGAGCGCGGACGAAAGTATGCCCGCGTACCAAGTGCATGTCTTGTTCCCGACGGGATACATATTGCCGGCCTTGCTTATGTTTTTCATAAAGTCGTAGAGGGCGGCGACTTGTTTTTTCTCGCTTTCGTCGAAGATAGTGTAGGGGTACAAGCCGGTTATGGATACAAAACTCTTTTCTTTGCAGCCCTCGAACGGAAGATACATTTCTCCGTCGTGCGGAAGGCTTGCACGGAGGCCTTTGGCGGCGGCCAAAAGCTTTGAGGCGTAGTCGGAATCCACCCCCAATATCTCTGCCGCGCGCGCTGCTATTTCAAAGTTGTATATTGCCCCGCACGAGCTCATAAATGCGTTGAGTACTGCGGGTCCGAGCCTTTCGATGTCCGTGCATCTGCCGAAAATCGTCCGGCCTTCGGCGTCCTCGTAGAGCATGTGGGAGTAATAGAACGCGGCGCACTCGCGGATTACCGGATAGGCCGTTTCTTCGAGGAATTTTTTATCGCCCGTGTAAAGGTAGTGTTTCCAGCAGCTGTTGGCTATATTTGCCATGTGGAAGACGTGGTCAATCCAGAATCCCGCGGGATTTGGCGCACCTTCCGAGCCGTCTTCGAGCGACTCCCACGCATAGCGGGCTCCGAATTTTTTTATGGAATTGTCCGAGTAGTGCTGGACTCTCCTCATTGCCACCGGGAGAAGGTCTTTTCTAAAATTCGGAGTGCGCACAGAAATGTCGAATTTTCCCGCGGAAACTGCCCCGGACTGCGCAAACATTTCGTCGAACCCGAAGAATCTTCCGGACCATGCCGCTCCATGCCCCATCAATCCGACCGGGAACGACCATTTTGTGCATACAGTCCTCAGATGGTAGAGGCCGGTTTGGTATGCGTCTTGCATCGGGGCGTCGGGAAGCGACACAAACTCATTTCCCCAGAAATTCTTCCAATTTTGCTTATGGTCTGAAAATATGCCTTCAAAACCCTTTTCGGAAATATATTTTTTTAGTGCGGCGGAGTTCTTTTCGCGGTTTCCCTTGTTAAAATCGTCTGCGTATGTCACAAAATATGCCGAAGTCGCATCGCCCTTTGAGAGGTCGAAATGGGATTCGAGAGTTATTGAGGTGTTGTCGGTGATTACTTTCGCGGGCGCGGACGATGTTGCGGATATCTCGCCGTTATAGTCTTTATGCCCAAATATTCTATAAAATAAAGACGCCGAATTTGGCTGGGCTTCGTATTGCCTCTGGCGCATTATCGTCCTCGCGGGAGGATAAGTGGAGTCTTTGTCAGTAAACTTGTACTTGAATTTTACGTCGGCTGTTTTCGCGCCGCCCGATTTAGGGGCAACCGTTTTTTTGACAACCAACATATCGTATCCGTACGGGACAAACGCGACAGTCTTCACTGTGGCCGATGCGTACTCCACTTCGCACTCGGTGTAGGCTTCCGTCGTGTTCAAAGTTTGCCTCCACGATATCGGCTCGCCGAGCGGCGCCCCGTCAACGGAAATTTCGCACTCAAAGTGCCCCATTGTGGAAAGCGACGTAAACGGAAGATTCGTGCGCCGCCCGGCCCAGACGACCTCCGGGAAATAATTGACGTACTTGCGCTGCGCCTGTCCGCCGAGGTAATCGACGCTCGTGCAAATCGAGCCGTTCCCGATTATCGGGGGCGTATATCCGTCAGTCGGCGCGGCGCCTTTGCCTTCGGTTGCAACGCTATGGGGCTGACTTGCGCCAAAAGCCGCCTGCGTAGCAAAAATCAATGCAATCAATATTTTTTTCATAATAACCTCTCCCTAATAATAAAGCCGTATTTATTAAAAATATGGCAAAAAAACGTTCTTTCAGCAAGAGTAAAACTCAGAATTTACCGGTCACTTTGCGCGGCAAATTTTTTTACTTGAAATGGGGCGGGGCGAAAATATAAATTTCTAGTATGAAGTACACAATTATAAGTATATTGTGTGTTTGCGCCCTTCCATTGCTATCCCAACAGGTTAGGTACGATGACGAACCGTGCCCGCAAAGCGAGGCGCGCGCCGTTTCGGAGGAATTTTCAAAATCCACGGTGTACCAAATTTTTTTGAGACCGTTCACGAGGGCGGGAACTCTGAAAGCGGGGGAAAAATTGCTCGAACACGTGGCGTCGCTTGGCGTTGGCATCATACAACTTTGCCCGGTCGTCCTTGCGGACGACGACGCAAATAAAGATTTTTGGAGCGGCAGACAAAAGGCGTTTGGGAAAAACCCAAAAAATCCTTACAGACAAAAAGACTATTTTAAAATAGACCCCGAGTACGGGACGCCGCAGGACTTGAAGGAATTTGTGGCAAAGGCGCATTCACTGGGGCTAAAAGTAGTTTACGACATAGTTTATTTCCACTGCGGGCCAAAGGCGGATTTAATATCCGAGCATCCCGATTTCGTAAAGCGCAACCCAGACGGCACAGTAAAAGTCGGCGACTGGAAATTTCCGCAGCTCGATTACGACAACCCCAAGCTGCGCGAATACATGCTTAAAAATATGGAATATCTCGTCAAAGAATACGATTTCGACGGGTTTAGGTGCGACGTTGAAGACCTCATACCGCTTTCATTTTGGGAGGAGGGCGCAAAAAGAATGAGAAAATTAAAGCCGGATTTTCTCTTTTTCAGCGAGGGCATACGCCCGAAAAACCATTTGCAAACCTACGATGCAAGCTACGGATTCTATTGGCTGTGGGCATTGAAGGACGTTTACGAAAAAGGGGGTTCCGCGGAAAAGTTAATGTCGGCCCTCGCGCGCGAAAAGTCGGAATTCCCGAAAAACTCCGTATTTCTGCGCTGCAGGGAAAACCACGATATGGCAATGGACGCGGGGGATAAACGCCCGGATAAATCAATAGGCAGAGCGGGCGCGGACAGTATTTTATTCTTAAACTTTTCTATAGACGGAGTTCCTTTTATATATAACGGCAACGAAGTAGCCGACGCAGCGCGCCACAGCATTTTTTCAAATAGGTATTACGGTGGGCTTGGAATCGACTGGTCAAACGCACTTACCGACGACGGAAAGCGGCGCATGCAATTTGTAAAAAAACTAGTAGAATTGAAAAAAAGCCTGCCCGCATTGTACCGCGGCTCCACTATCCCATTAAAAAATTCCTCTCCCGAAAAGATAGTGTCGTTTGCAAAAGCCGACAAAAACTCTGGACAGACTCTCATTTGCGCGGCTAACACTAAAAATTCCCAAGCAGACGTTTTTATTGATTTTGACGCTTCCAAAAATTTTAAAACCAAGATTTCCTCGGGCGCCGAATTGTACAAGTCTGGAAACAAACTCTCTCTCCGCCTTGAACCGTACGGATTTATAATGGCAGAAGTCTCGGAATAATATCTTCCGCCTTGACGCGGCAAAACCGATAGAAATTTTCACAGCGCGGCATATTGGCGGGCGAGTTGTCTTGACGTTTTGTCCGACTTTTGTGATATTATAAGAATATGCCTTTTATAAAAGCCATTCGCCTGGGAAATTTTGCCGATCAATCGGAATGCTTCGAATTTTTACTGAATGAACTCTCGCCGAATCTGCCGCCCGAGAAAGTCGATGATTTGAAAGAAGCCGTATATTTGCGCGAAGACACTGCCTCAACGTATCTCGACAAAGGCCTCGCCGTCCCCCACGGAAGAATTGCGGGCCTCGACCGCGAATACGTGCTTGCGGGGATATGCGAATCGGGCGTCGATTGGCCGACGGAAGATTGCCGCGCTAAAATAATCGTTTTGGTGGCGGTCGATAAGAAAAGGGTTTCGGCATACCTCTCGATTTTGCAAAAAATAATAAAATGGCGAAAGTCACTCGGCGATTCATTTTCAGGTGGCGATATCGAAAGCATCTCGCGCGGGCTTGAGCTCGCGCTGCGCTGACGCCCTTAATTTAGGCTTCGACTGTGAGCGGACTTTTAAAATTTCTACTTTGCCTCAGAATCCGTTTTAACCTCTCGGGTAAAGGGGGAATTTATTTTTACGCCGTATTGGCGGGGATTATTTCTGCTTTTGTAGCTCTCGCTTTCAAATATGCGTCGTCATGCATATTGTCGATTCTTACCGGCGCCGACGGCGAGAGGGTTGTGGCGGCCTTTTCGCAAATTCCGCCGTGGCGCAGGATATTTTCGCTTTTCGCAGGCGGGGTACTGGCGGGCATCATTTTGCTATTTGCCGCAAAAAAAATAAAAAAATCGCCGACCCCGTATATGGAGGCCGTTTCAATCGGCAACGGATATATCCCCGTGCGCGCAAATTTGCTCAGAAGCCTTGCCGCAATCATAACAATAGGGTCGGGCACTTCGATAGGGCGCGAGGGCCCCCTCGTGCAGACAGTCGCCGTATTCGCATCTGTCGTTGGCAGGCGGCTGCGCCTTTCGACTCCGAGACTACGGCTTTTAATCGCATGCTCCGCTGCAGGAGCAATGGCGTCGGTTTTCCACGCGCCGCTCGCCGGGGCGCTTTTTGTTTGCGAGATTGTAATAGGGGTTATGTCTATGGAGATTATCGCGCCCCTAATGGCGGCGAGCTGCACGAGCTATCTTGTAATGTGCGCAATCTCAAACCCCGCGCCACTATACGAAATTTCTGACGCTTTTCTGGGGGTTAACCTCCACACCGCTTTGCTAAGCGCGGTTCTGGGTGTCGCGGCATCTCTGCTCGCAAAATTTTGGATTCTCTGGCTAAACAAGACCCGTAAACTCCTCAACAGGAGCGGAATTGCGCCTCTGCCAATCAGGCTCGCCGCGGCGGGAATCGCCGTGGGGGCAATCGCCATATGGTATCCTGAGGTGACGGGCAACGGCGCGCACATCATACGCGGGCTTGTAAATATGAACTTTTCCCTCGAAGAAATCTCCGCGATACTTGCTTTAAAAATATTTTCAGTAGCTCTGTTTTTCGGAGCCGGCGCGGTTGGCGGTGTCCTCACCCCCACGCTCACAATTGGGTGCGTCTTCGGTTTCATATTTTCTCAGCTGCTGGTTCTGGCTGGATTCCCGCTCGGGGCGGAGGAAATTATAGGATTCTCGCTTTTGGGTATGGCCGCGTTTTTTACGACGGCAGCGGCGGCTCCGCTTACGTCGCTTATGCTCGTTTTGGAATTTACCATGGCGGGACACATGATATTTCCTCTCGCGATAGGCGTGCTCGTCTCGTACAGCGTATCAAAAATTACCGAGGCGAAATCCATGTACTATTCGGAGGCGTCGGGCGGGGTAAAGTCGGTTTTCAACAAGCCGCTAAAAAACGTAAAAGTTGGCGACCTTTTCCGAAAGGGATACAACACGGTTTCCGCCACGACACTATTCAAAAACGTGGCGAAGATTTTTATAAAAAATCCGGATTACGCGGTATATGTCGTCTCGCGCAGCAACAGGTACATGGGGGGAATTTTGCGCTCCGATGTCTTGGAGTTCGTAAAATCCGGGACGCTGTCTTCAAACGTTATCGCAGACGACCTCATGCGCACGGATATCCCGAAGCTGAACCCGTCAATACCTCTGGTTGACGGAGTCAAAGTATTTTCCGAAAACCCCACTTTTGACGAGCTCCCGATGGTAACCGCCGACGGAAAATTTTACGGCATTGTAAACAGAAACGATATTTTTATGGCTTTTAACGAATTGTGCGCTCGCGACAAAATAGGGGCGTAAACTTTTTCGGCTAAAAAGCCGCGCGATGCCTAATATCTTTTATAAAGACAGCCCCAAAATTCCTTTATCGGGAAATAGCGAAAAAAAACTTGCGCCGGCAACTATTGAATTTGCGGCGAAAACATAAATGGAAAAGCAAGCGCCCGCAAAAAAAGCCCGTTTTATGAGAGAATTTTTGGGTGTATTACGAAGTCGGCAGACCAAGTTCCATATTCCCCGCATTCGCAGTCTTCAAGGCGCAGGGCAGCCATGGTGCAAGTCCTAAAATTTATGCGCGGGGCTTCGGTTTCCGCGTTTAGAAGCAGGTTTGCAAGCTCCTCCAAAAACGGATTGTGCGATACGAGTATCAAGTCGCCGCCAAATGTGGAAACGGAGCAAATCGTGCGCGCGATTTCAGCCGGGCGGTCGTACGGCGTAATGTTTGCCACTTCCAGCAATTCCGCCTTCAAAGGCAATTCCCTCTTTAAGGATTCCGCCGTTTCAAGCGCGCGCTCGTACGGGCTGTGCCATATTTGCGCGACATTCTTAAATACCGAAGAATCCAAATGCCCGCAAAGCGATTTTATCTGCCTTTTGCCAAAGTCTGACAATTTGCGGCTCTCGTCCGGAAAGGTGTCCTCGGCTTTCGCATGGCGGGTTAGAAATAGTTTCATTTTAGCTCAGACTGTTTTTGAAAATGTGTTTTTGTGGGCGGCAAGCCTGCCGTCAAAAAGCATTGCTATGTTTCTTAAAAAGAGCCTTCCGATTGGCAGGACGCTAAATCCGCCCTCGCGCATCTCGACTAGCCCGTCTTTTTGCATATCTTCCATTTTTGCGAGCGCCTCCGCGAATTTTGAGCGGAAATCAACGCCGTAGTTGTTAAAGTCAACTTTCAGCGCGCACATTATATCCATTATAACCGCCCTTCTGAGCAAGTCCTCCCCGTCGAGGACAATACCCCTCTCGATGGGAAGTTCTCCGGATTCCACTGCATTTTTATAATCCTCCATAGTCTTGAAGTTCTGCCTGTACGACGTCCTCGTTTCGGATATGGAAGTTAGCCCGACTGCAAACAAATCAATGCCGGCGCAGGTGCTGTACCCTTGAAAATTTCTGTGCAAGGTTCCGTTTTTGCGCGCTTTAATTAGAGCATCTGCCGGTTTTGCAAAATGGTCGAGGCCTATAAATTCGTATCCTGCCTCTTCAAAAGAACGCTTGCCGAGTATGAATAAATCCGCCTTCTCCTCGGACGTCGGAATGCCGCATTTTTCGAGGACTTTTTGAGCCGGCTTTACCCACGGCACGTGGGCGTATCCGAAAAGCGCAATTCGCGCGGGCTCCAACTCGAGCGCATCTTCGATTGTCTTTTCAAAAGTTTTTATGGTTTGCAGGGGCAGACCGTACATCAAATCTATATTTATGTTATTTATTCCGCTTTCCCTAAGCCACGATACGGCCTCTTTGTTGCGCTGCGGGGGCTGTATCCTATTCACGGCTTTTTGAACCTCCGGATTTGTGTCCTGCACGCCGAGCGAAGCGCGGTTGACCCCTATTTTTGCAAATGCCAGTACCTTTTCGAGCGTTAGGGTGCGCGGATCGAGCTCCGCAGAAAATTCGCATGCATCTGCAATCTCAAAATATTCGCGTATGATTGCGCCCAAGCGCATTATTTGTTCCGGCGACAAAAAGTTCGGCGTTCCGCCCCCAAAATGTATCTGCCTTAACAGACGCCTCGGCATGCCGGCGCGGCGCCAATTTTCAAGCTCCTTACCGACAAGCGTCAAATAATCTTCCGACGCTTTCAGGTCGCGCCCGAGGGTCGTTGTACAGCCGCAGAATCGGCATAGGTTGGCGCAAAAGGGAATGTGGACATACAGCGAAGCGTCGGGCAGCTCCGAGAGCGCGAGCCGCTTTAAATTCCCCTTGTCGGCGTCCTTTGAGAAATCGAGAGCCGTCGGGTATGATGTGTATCTCGGCCCGGGAACTGCGTATTTAGCGATTAGTCTTTTGAGATTTTCCATATCACTTAAATTCTGCGACGCACTTGCGCATTGCTTCTACATTCTCAATTTTTGCGTCGGGCAATATTCCGTGCCCAAGATTAAAAATATGACTTCCGAAGCGCTTTTGCGCCGATAATATTTTTAAAGTTTCCCGCTCGACTTCCGCCGGAGTTGCAACCGACAGCAGCATTGGGTCGAGATTCCCCTGCAAAACGTAGTTGCCAGGATTTTTTGCGCGGATATCCGACATATCCTGACCCGTATATATGGAATACGCGTCCGAGCCTACCGCCAAGAGCTCCGCGAATCTTCCGGAGGGCAGGGGGGAAAACAAAAAAGTTTTCGCTTTCCCGGATATTTTGGAAAAGACCTTGGCGTTCCATTTTCCGGACAGCTCAAAATATTTTCCGTCGGGAATCAAGAATGCGTTGGAGTCGAAAATCTGAAAGGCGTCTATGCCGCGTTCGGCCTGCATCAGGGCGTATTCTCCGGCAGCGGAGCACAGGGCTTCCATGAGCCTTTCAAAGGCGTCGGGGCACTCGCGCATAAAGCGCGTAAACTTAGGGAAGGTTTTTGAGCCTCCGCCCTCCACCATGTATGCCGCAAGCGTAAACGGAGAGCCGCAAAATCCAAAAACCGCCTTTTCGGGAAGGCTCGACCTTAAAAGAGATATATTTTCGGCGACATACCCGAGCTTTTCGCGGACCTTTTGGGCGGGAGAATCTATCGCGGCGTCGTCTGCATTCTCCACCGTGCGCTCAAGCATTATTCCTCCGCCGTCTTTGAAGCGGTATGGGAAGCCGAGCGCCTCGGGGATTGTAAGAATGTCGGAAAAGGCTATCGCGCAGTCGAAGTCAAAGCGGCGCATGGGCTGCAAAGCGGCCTCAACCGCAATTTCCGGATTTTTTACTATCCCCAAAAATCCGTACTTTTGCTTCAATTCCCTGTATTCCGGCAAATACCTGCCTGCCTGCCTCATTATCCATATCGGCGGGCGGGGGACACTTTGCCCTCCGCAGGCCGCAAGGAAGAGTTCCCTCGAATTTTTCGGTGAGCTTGACATTTTTATTTTTTCTTAATTATCGCGGCGAGAGCCACGTTTGCAAGTTTCGATTTAAAAAGGGCAAGGCACGCAAAATATACGCATGCCGCAATGGGAATTGCCGCCGCGCAGGAAAAGAGCGCAAGCCCTTTGCCTTGGAAAAATTCCGCGCCCGCCGCCCTGAGCCCAAGAGCCGCGAGCGTCATAACCGCGCTTGCCGCGAATATTTTACCGACCTCGTCCATGAGCCCAAGTTTCCCGAATTTCATTTTAAGCTTCGTCGAAAGCATCCACGCCTGCAAGGCGGCGGCCCCCGCGTTTGCGGCGGCAAGCCCCGCCGCGCCGAAGGGCTTCATCAATATAAGCGACAGCGCAATGTTCGCGGCGAATGAATACGCGGATATTTTCACCGGCGTCTTGGTGTCTTTCGACGAATGGAACCCGCGCGTTGCGAAAGTCGCGATTGAAAAAAACGGCAAACCGGACACCGCGGCGATTACGACGGGCGTGCAAATATCAACATCCCTCGCCTTAAAAACTCCCCATTGAAAGAGGAGGGCAATGATGTCCGGCGCGAAAGTCACAAGCCCGAACGTGGCGGGGATTGCCACTGCGAGCGTCATCAAAAAACCTTTCGCGTACTCCCTCTTATGCGCCTCTGTGTCGTCCGAAGCTTTTAAAGCCGAAAGCCTCGGGAAAAATACCGTCGCTATTGCTATTGTAAAGACGCCGAGCGGGAACTCCAAAAGCCTGCTTGCCAAATACAGCGCGGGGATTGCGGAGTCGTTGAGCCACAGCGCGAGCATTTTGGATACAAAAATATTTACCTGTATGATTGCGGCCCCTGCAAGAGCAGGCACAAACAGGGCATACAGCTCCCCCAACTCGTCCGACTTGCCGAGGTCGAATTTGAATCTCCACCCCTTTTTGTACGTCCACACCGCGGGAATCAGCATTTGCAAAAAGCCGCCCACAAGCCATGCCGCGCACATCGCGTACCCGAGCGCGACATCGTCGGACGGATACAGCCACGCACCAATAAATATTCCGCAAATTATGGATATGTTAAGAAGCATTGGCCCAATCGAGGGCATTCCGAAAGATCCCAAAACGTTTAAAGCGCTGCCGAAAACCGCGGCAAGGCATATCATAAACATGTAGGGCATTAGAACCACCAAATAGCTCGCGCCCAAATGGAAGCGCTGGGTTTGAATGTCGGCTTCCGACGCCGCAAAGGCAAGCGCCATTCCAAGAATCGTAAGAGCCGCAAGCAGTATTGCAGTTCTTGTAAGCACTTTGTTAAGAAATCCAAACGCCGCCTCTTTGCCGGATTTTTCGACCGACTGCGCGAATATCGGTATCATTGCGGACGACAACGCGCCTTCGCCAAGCAGCCTTCTAAAAAGATTTGGAAGCGTAAACGCGAAGGTGTAGGCGGCGTTTACAGCCGACAGGCCCAAATACGCCATTGTTGCGGCATCTCTTGCAAATCCGAGCACGCGCGAGCCTATTGTAGCCGCAGATATTTTAGCTATGTTTTTCAGTTGCCCGCCCATATTGATTCCGTCTATCGTGCGACACGCCGCGGCGCGTGTCAATTTTTTTGATTACATTTGCCACAGCCCGCGACAAAAGTTTTCGCAGTCTATAAAATTGCGGTTTGACTTTATCGGGTTTTGCGGCTTATTATATTAAAAATGAAAGTTGCAGAGCTTTCTATTCAACAAAAAACATTATCCGCCATGAGAAATTTTTGCATACTTGCGGCGTCGCTCGCCTTATTTGGCTGCGCGTCGGTAAATACGGAAAAAAGTCAAACGCAGACCGCGGCAAAAAAGAGCGACTCGGACGCTTTTATGATTTTGGCGGAGGGATTGCCAAACGAGCCTTCGGCACACGATACCGTCACTTTGGGTGACGGTACCATTTATAAAGTCGAAAAGACGGACATAGGCAAAATATTTTCCCGCACGAGCGGCGACGGCGGCAAAACATGGACGGATCCCACCGCCCTCACATATTCAAACACCGGCAAGTTTATTTTAAACCCCAATTCGCGCCCACAAATTTTCAAGCTTCCAAACGGATCGGCAATTTTGTTGTTTTACAACAATACGTCGGATTCATATGAAGGCGGAAATGTCGTATGGGCGTCAGTCGGCAGGCCGTCGGGGAAAGACTTTAAATGGTCGCAGCCGGAGGCTTTGCACGTGGCAAAAAAGGCGGAACGGAAATATTCCCTGCCGATGTTTTTTCAGAAAAACGGTTCATACTGGCTTTACACGCGCGTAGGCAAACGCGGGGCACTTAGGAAAATAGATCCCGTAAAAGCCGAGTTTATAGACCGCGAGCCTGAAAAAAATATTCTTACTACGCGCGGTTTGATACTGAACCTGAAAAATCTCGACGACGGCGGGCGCACTGTGAGAATGCCGCGGATACCGGAAATAAAAAAGGGCGGGCTTACCGTAGAGTTTATAGCGAACTTTGAAAGCGCAGCTGCGGGAGTGACGATTTTCGACAATACCGATACGCAAGGAAAGGGCTTAAAAATTGAAACGGCGCCGGGACGCGCTTTTTCGGTAATTCTAAACGACGGGGTTTCGCAAGTAAAATGGACAACCGACAGCGGCGCCTTTACCCTCGGGAAAGAGGCGCATATCGCAATAGTAATCGACGGGAAATCAAAGCTGGCGATGTCAGTCTATGACGGGCAAGTTTGCGACGGCGACTTTGCGAGACCGTACGGGTGGGAAACTTTTTATCCGGAAATTTCCTCCATTAACGCCTCGGGGTCGGCGGTTGTCGCAAAGGGCTTCGGCATTAATATGAAGCGTTTTAGAATTTATTCCCGCCCGCTTACCGTTTTTGAAATTCTTTCAAATATAAACTCGGGAAAGTAGAAAACGGCGGTTGCGGTTTTTCCATCGTGAGGCTTTGAAATTTCCGCTGGCCGTTTTGCGGGCGGCAAATGAAACAAAAGGCAATTTTTAAGTGTCTGAATCCTATCATGGAAAACGGCAAATCATATAAAGTGCTCGTAAGCGGGGCGGGGGGCTTCGTCGGAAGCGCAGTGTGCTCTGAATTTATTGCGGATTCAGCCGAAGTGACTGCGATTGGAAGAACTCCGCCAAGAGACGCAAGAATGGGCTTTATAAAATGGGACTCCTCAAACTCAAATCCCCCGCAGCTCGACGGCTACGACGTAATAGTGCATCTTGCGGCTGAAAGCGTATTCGGCTTTTGGACAAAATCCAAGAGGGAAAAAATTTTAAAAAGCCGCGTTGATTCCACGAAAAAATTGGCCGAGGCAGCCGCAAATTCAAAATTACCCCCGAAAGTTTTTATTTGCGCGTCCGCTGTCGGATATTACGGCAACCGCGCCTGCGGGGACGAATCCCTGCCAAAGGGCTCGGGGTTTTTGTCCGACGTCTGCGCCGCATGGGAAGCGTCCACAAAATGCGCTGAGAGCGCCGGAATAAGAGCTGTAAATCTTCGCTTTGGGATTGTGATAAACTCAAGCGGTGGAATGGTCGGCAAACTGTCGCCATACTATCGAAAAGGTTTTGGAGTTATCTTTGGGAACGGGGAAAATATGGTATCGTGGGTATCGCTTGCAGACGCAGCAGGGGCTGCGCTTTTTTGCGCGAAAAACAGCAACATAAGCGGCCCCGTAAATACAACTTCCACAAATTCTTGCACAGCCGAAAAATTTGCATGCTCCCTCGCGCAATCCCTCGGCAGCAAAGTGCGACTAAGAATACCCGCGTTTCTCGCGAGGCTTTTTGGCGGCGAAGTCGCCGAAAGCCTGATATTAGCCGACCAAAATATTTTTCCATCAAAACTTTTAAAAAACGGATTTAAATTCAAATATCCCGAAATATCCGAAGCACTCGCAGCCAAATAATACAGGGCTTCATACTAGCCGCCCTCTGGCGCTTCTCCTGAGGCAAATGTAAATTAGAGGTTTTGTTTTTTCCCTTCATTTTGAAACTTTGAGAAAAAATGTTTTGACTTGCTGCCAAATTATGGGATACTCGACAAATATTTTAAAGTTCTTTTGAGGCTTATATCTTTTGCCGAAAATTTTGGAAAATTGCAAAATATCGGCGCATTCAGCCTACAATTTTTTGCCCGGATGGCGGAATTGGCAGACGCAGTGGACTCAAAATCCACCGATGGCAACATCGTGAGGGTTCGACCCCCTCTCCGGGTACTTTTTCTGTTCGTATTTTTTTTTGCGCTTTTTAGGAAATTTGACCGGTATATTTTCCCGCGCTTAAAAACAACATCTTGTATTGCATAAAACGCTTTTGCGGCAAGTTGCGCTTTTGCCTTTGGGCTTCCAAATAGAATTGCGACAATGAAAATTAGTTTAAGAAACTTGTTTTTTAGAACAGGATACTCGCGGTTCAGAAAGCGTTTTTGCGCGTTTTCGCAAAGATTTTTTGCATAACGGGCATTCTTCGCCTTGCTTGAGTTTGTCGATTATCTCACAAGAATTGCCGGATTCCTCTCCGGCTAAAAATTCGAGGTGCATTTTTAAATCGACTAGTTCTGCAATCTGCCTCTCGACGTCTTTTATGCGCTTCTGTACAATCTCTCTCAACCAGCTGCCTCCGCTTATGCGCCCCTCTTTGTAGTCTATCATTTTGTGTATTTCAGGTATTCCTATGCCTAAGAGGCGGCAGTTGCGGATAAAATTCAGCCTTTGAACATCTTCGTCGGCGTAGTTACGATAGTTGGAGGCGCTTCGCCCTGGCTCAGGCAGTAAGCCTTGCGACTCATAATACCTTATTGTCACGACCTTGCAGCCAGTCAATTTGGATAGCTCTCCTATTCTCATACAATCTGCTTATATGGCGGCGCCAATCTATGTCAAATGCCCTTTCGCAATTTTTTTATTGCACTTTAAAACCCTATATCAATTATAGGGTTTGCAAATATTCAAAAAACTATGAAAATCCAAGAAATAAGAAACGCCACACTCAAAATAACATTCGGTGGAAAGGTGTTTTTGACCGATCCTCTTTTCGCACCCAAAGACGCCTACGACCCAATACCAATGTGCTTTACGCCCGATATCCGCTGGCCTCTCTGCGATTTGCCTATGCCGGTGGACGAGATAATCAAAGGCGTCGATGCAGTCATAATGACGCACTACCACATCGACCACTTTGACGAATACGCGGCAAAATTTTTGCCCAAAGAAATAAAGATTTTCATCCAGGATTCCTACGACCAGAAAATATTGGGGAATTTGGGCTTTAAGGATACGGAAATTGTAAGTGAAACTGGGACTGTTTTTGGAGATGTCAAACTATACAAAACCGGCTGCATGCACGGCATAGAAGAGACTACTATGCCCTATTTTAAAGCGGCAGGGATAAGACACGAAGCCATGGGGATTGTGTTTAAATCCGCCAAAGAAAAAACCTTGTATATCGCAGGGGATACAATTTGGCACGATTGCGTAAAGAAAGCCATAGACGAATTTAAGCCGGACATCGCAGTGCTAAACTCTGCCGACGCGAGGTTTGAACATAGCGGTTCAATAATTATGGGTACCCGAGACGTTGCGGAATTTCACAAATATGCGCCAAGCGTAAAATTGGTCGCAAGCCATATGGACACAGTTGCCCATGCAACTCTCGATAGAAAAGCGTTAAAAAAATTCGCCGAGGAAAACGGCCTTTCCGATTCGTTAATCATTCCCTCCGACGGAGAGATTCTTGAATTTTAATACGGCAAATATAGCTGCCGCATTTTAAGGAAAATATAAAATTTTACGGGCGCGGAGCAGGGTATTCGCGCCCGTAAAATACTATTTTGCCGAAAGAGGATTTTCCTTTCCCCCTCCTAAGCGTAAAACAAGCCTCCGGGGCCAACATTTATATCGGCAAGCAAAAGCTGCGACTTTTCCGTTTCCGTTATTAGCAGCCCGCCGCCCGGGATAAAGGCGCAGTTGCTTGGGTTTTGCCCCTCAAGCTTTATTTCGCCCGCAATCTTACCTTCCGGGGACACGATTTTTACAGCCCCACCTCCAAAGACTGCAACGTACAAATTTCCGTCGTCTCCAAAAGCCATTCCGTCGGGGCCGATATTGCCGCCGGTTTCTGCAAAAATCCGCGGGTTTGACCATTCGAGGGTTTCGGGATTCCAGTCGCCTTTCCAGAGCCTTTTTTTGTAGGTTTCGGCAATTACAAGCGATTTCCCGTCGGGCGTAAAAGCGAGGCCGTTTGGAAAAAACTTTCCGTCTATTATTTTTTTAACGCCTTCTTTCGAGAGCGCGCAAACATATCCGGTCGGAGAAGTGCGCGATTCCCCGGGGCATGTAAAAAGCAAATTCCCAAGCGAGTCAAATGCGAGGTCGTTCGGATGCGCAAGTTTTTCGCCGCCTATTTCCGCGCACATTGTCCGAACTTTCTCATTGGAGGGCGAAAGAGCGCTAACGCAATCGTTGCCTGCGTCGCAAAACCATATTTCTCCTTTTGAATCAACTGCTATGCCGTTTGGCTTTCCGCCCTCGATATGAAAGCGGCGCGTATCCGAGCCGGGAATATGCCGGCAGACATTTCCGCCGTGAAGTTCAACAAACCAAATTTCCCCGTTTTTACCGACAGCCGGCCCTTCGGGGAAATCTAAATTTGAAAGCAAAATTTTGTTCATTTTTATTCGAGGGGTATTTTTAAGGCGTCGCAGCAGCCTTTTATATACCCGTAAGAAAAAATCTGTCCGTTCGGCTGGTACCCGACGGAAACGCCGCCGCCAAAGTCCGACTGTGTTTCAACTCCCATGGCAGGGGCGTGGTCGGAGCGTATTGGGCCGTCGTAGCCGCACGCGGCATAATGGGCGAGCATCTCCGATACAAAACCCGGGTTCTCGTCTATAAAAACTTCAGTGAAATTTTTTGCGGTTCCTACGATGTCTCTTATACGTATAAAAAATATCTTTTTGCGCTTTATCCAGTCTTCCGACAACTGTTTTAAGTCTTCGCCTGCCAATTTAAAAGTTGCCTGGCAAAATGTGACTCCAAGATTTTCGGAATTGTGGAGGGCAAAAATTTTTTCGTAGTCCGCGCGCGATTTCAATATGCGGCCGACTCCACAAAAGGGGGAGAGCGGGGGATCGTCCGGGTGGAGGGCCATTTTAACCCCCTCGCTTTCCGCTATTGGCAGTATTGCGTCGAGAAAATACGAGAGGTTTTTAAGCAAGTCGCCCTCGGATATTTGCTTGTCCTTCTGACCGTCCGGAGCCTTTGAAAAGTCAAAAGACGTGGTGAGCGCGCCGCCTCTTGTCGGCGTTTCGGCGTCGGTGCGGAACCAGCCGACTACCGCCATCCAATTTAGGCAAAGGAGGTCCATTCCGAGACTGCCCATATTGCGAACCATTTGGGCGTAGCGCTCAATCCATTCGTCCCTGTCGGGAAGGCCGAGCTTTATCGGCGACATATCAAACTGGTCGCCTTCAAGCCCGCACAAGTTTACGCCGCAATCGCGGAAATTTTCCCGAATTTTTTTAAGGGAATCAAAGTCGTATGGTGGCAACAACCCCGACAGTTCCGACGTAGCTTTTGTCACTGCCGACTTTATACCCATCTGGGCCGCCAATTGCGGCAGCCCGGCAACGTTCGGGGGTATTAGCATAACGGGTTTCATTTTTCCGCTAAAATAAGTACTTTCTAACTTAATAAAAGAGGGGAAAACTATATTTTTGAGCGCACTGTGCGGAAGAATTTTATTCAAAATCAATTCTTACGGCACAGGACCTTTTAAACGGCGGGAGAGAAACTTTTGCCGAAGGTTCAGCAGAGTTAACCTCGTCGCCCCATAAGTCATAGACGCGCACTTTTGATATTTTTCTGCCTTTTACTGCATTCGTAAAATCGATGGTTTCACCAGAAATTTCTGAGGGTTTTATGCCTTTTTCAAACTCGTTTACCCAGTTGTTGTCGATATCCCGGGCGAAAGCGAGGAGAGTTTTTTTGCCGTCGAGCGCATAGACGCGCAGTTTTTTTGTGTCGGCCCTGAAAGGCTTAAAATCTTCGTCGCGCGGGTCGATTTTTTCAAGCAGCGCGGAAAAGGGCTTTAGATGGCGCCATAGTTCATGCTTATAAATATACACGTCCCAGTGCCAAGGTTGCCCGCCGCCCGCGGAGCCGCAGAAGAACGGAGTGTATAGGGCGTCGTGAAAAATAATGCCGTCGGTGTCGGCGTCGTAATAGCGCCAAGGCCCAGAATGCTTGGGCTGGACAGCGCCGGTTTCGGCGAGCAGCGCGGGGTGTTCAGGATACATTTCTTTGATTTCTTTTATAGCGTCGGCAGCCGCCAAATCGACAGGCCCGTGGCAAACGTCGTATGCCGCGCCCTCGTCGAGATACCTGTGGACGGCGGCGATCATATTGGAGCTATCATTGTAGTAAAATTTATAGGCTTTTTTTGAGGAGTCGGAATCGAGGCTTCCGTAGCTGTTTACAATCATTTGATTTTTGCATACCTCGCCCATGCGCTTAAACATATATTTTTCCCATTCTTTTACGACTTTTGCATCGGCTTGGACTGTGTTTTGCTCGTTCCACAGCTCCCATGCGAAAATTATGGGATTGTCGGAATATTTTTTAAAGAGTGCTTCGAAGCGGTTGAAGAATAAGTCGCGCCCTTTTTGTGAGGAAAAATATTCCTTCATATTGGCAAATTCGCCGGCGTATGCGGGGCGCTGAAAAATATGGGTCTGAAGGCCGGACTCGTTTTCGGCTGGTCTATATTTTCTAATATTCCTGAAATGCTCGAGGCATATTTTTAGGCGGACTCCATATTTTTGCGCAAGCCCCACCAAGCGGTCGATTCTCGCGAATTTTTTTGGATTGTAAACTCCCGGGCGCGAATCCTCAATTTCATAGAAAGGGTGCGATATCCATATTCTGGCGTAATTGCCACCGTTTTCCGCAATATTTTTTAGGTGCTTTTCTATCATCGCGAAAGACTCCTCTTCCGAAAGCTTGTCCCAAAAACGTGGGAATGACAGATTGTAACCCAAGGGGATATAGGCGGACGAGTCTGAAAGCTCAAAATAATTGGGATTCTTTTCAGAAACCCTTACAAATCCGTCCCCATAGCCGGAATAGCTCGCAATAGTGGCGCAAAAAACGAAAAAAAAACTAAAAAACTTAGTATTCATAAACATTTGGAAAGCTTTGTAAATTTTAGTAAAAAATGCAAGAGCGTATTGCAAGTTTCCCCTAATGGAACAGGATAAAAGAATACTTGTATTAGAAAAATAATGTTTTATTATACCTTCCAATTTTAGGTTAATATATAAACAAAACATCTATGAGAAAAAAACAACTTGCGTATGTTGCGGCGTTTTGCGCGTCGCTTTCAATAGCGTGCGCCGAGGTTCCGGAACTGCTCGAGCTCGTTCCGCAGGCCAAGGGGTATGAACTCGTATACAAATTAAATCCCAAAAATTATGCAAAAGAAGGATACCAAGTGGACAACTCCGAAGGCATAACAGGGGAAGTTGTAAAAATCGGGTATCTGCTTAAAACTACCGCCAAAGACGGCAGCAAGACGTGGGCGTTTGCATCTTTCGACCCGTTCACGCAAGATTTGGCAAAAATTGGGGTCCCCGACTACGGAAGCGGAACAATTCAAACCTACGTAAACAATATGGAGGTTTTCGGCAACGGCAAAGTAAAAACGGGGAAATTTGAAAAGGGAAATATAGAATTTTGGCCCTACAACTACGGCGGCGCAAACGTAATGAAAATTCCCAACGCGACCGGCGCATTCGACTTTGGCGACGAGCCCTCAAAAGACGGCGGATACGGCTCAATGCAAATACACAACTATCTGCAAAAAGAGACCGTAATTGCCTTCAACAATTTTAATCAAGGCTCACCCGACATCGGGATAGGCAACAATCCCGCAGGCGGACATCTCGACTGGACATTTTCAAAGTCTGCGGAAAAACTCGAGTCTGCCGAATTGTACGTTGTTGCAAAGTTTAAGAATGCAAAATTCCAAAAGGTAACCCCGATAGACTCGAATAAAATCGATTTCAGGGCCGTAAGCGACAAACTCGACTACTCTCCGAATGAAGAAATGACATTCACCTTTACAATCGACTTCGGATGCCAGCCCGCGCCGAAAAAGCCATACTCGTTTAAGTGGACGAGAACCGGAGACGACGGGCTAACCGAAAGCGGCACGAGCGAAATATCGCCCGACAAACCCGTTGCGATAAAGACAAAACTCGGCAAACCCGGGTTTGTAAGGCTGACCGCAAACCTGCTCAATTCGCGCGGCAAACAAGTGACAAAGACTTCAAAAGATAAAAAAGAGAGAATATTTTTTGACGGCGGTGCAGGAGTTGAAATTTCCAAGATAAAAGAAGCTGTTCCGGAACCCGAAGATTTCGACGCATTCTGGCAAAAACAGAAAGAGCGCTTAAAGAAAGTTCCGATGAAATATAAGATGGAAAAAGTAAGCGCCGAGGGAGCCAATCCGGAAGTGTACGCCGTCACTATCGACTGCGCCGGGCCGAGGCCTGTGACTGGATACCTTACAATTCCAGCCGGAGCCGCCGAAAAATCGCTCCCCGCACAAGCGTCTTACCATGGATACGGAACGCACGTCCAAAAGGCGCCCAAAGGGTGGGGCGGGGCAATACGCTTCGACGTCAACGCCCACGGATACGATCTTGGAAAAGACAAACAATATTACGACAAATTCTTTGAAGGGATAAAGTCAAACGGCCATATTTACGCTTTTGATCCGAAGCAAAACTCGAATCCCGAAGAGGCGTATTTTAACGGAATGGTGCTGCGCCTGCTGCGTTCGCTCGAATTTTTGAAATCGCTTCCGCAATGGAACGGTAAAGATTTGAAAGTTTCAGGCGGCAGCCAGGGAGGCCTGCAAACTATATGGGCGGCAGGATTGGATCCCGATGTCACCGAGGCTGACTCCTCCATAACTTGGTGCTGCGATTTCGCCGGACCTACGATAGGAAGGCTTGGCGGATGGCGCCCCCAATACGTCCCGGCGCTCGGGTATTACGATGCCGCAAACCACGGCAAGCGCATAAAGTGCAAAACAGTGATATCCAGGGCCGGGCTTGGCGACTACACATGCCCGCCGTCGGGGCTTGCAGTGCTCTACAACAATATAAAAGCCCCCAAGAAAATAAAATGGGTGCAGGGTTCTACGCACGGATATGTTCCCAAGAATCCGCAGCAATGGATTATTAGCGATAAGTACGACAACTAATAGTTAAGCCAGTCGTTCCCCAAACACACATTTAATAAAAAGTGTAAAACAAAGACGAACCGTTATGCGGTTCGTCTTTTTTTGCAGATGTTAGATTTTAAGAATAATCGACTCTGACAATTTAAGTCAGCATCATTGAATAATAAAACAGCCAAAGTATCGTTAAATAACCGACGCGCCAACTCTCATACGTCAAAAATTCAATTTTTCTCAAAATTGTAGAATTACGAGAGCCACACCCTCCAAAGGCTGCTAAATGGATAAAAAGGGAAGGGAAGCTTTTGCATACCTTTTACTCCTCCCCCAATGACAGACTCTACAAAGGCCCAAAAAAAAGCGACCCCATAAAGGATCCGCTTTTTAGAAAATGGTGGAGATGGCGGGAGTCGAACCCGCGTCCTGAGCGTTTTCAACCATACCTTCTACATGCTTAGTCATCGGTTAATCTTTCGAAGCGCTTAGGTCGAGACTTCCTTCGCTTCGGCACCCGCCGGTTTGTGGCGGCAGCGCCCCCGACGGTTCAAGCGCTGCCCCTGTTCCCGATGTCGACGCCGGGCTTCCCATATCGGGAGTCTGAGAGCCGACGCGCCGCTTAATTAAGCAGCGATAGCGTATTCTTCGCCATTTATTGTTTTGTGTGACACATTTTTACGGAGCCAAGTGTCGTCTCCGGCATGCAAGCATAATTTACAACCCAAAGTCGAATTCCGGAACATCCCCGTATTTTCTTTTGGTTTTTATACCTACTTCTTTTATGCTATCGTAAAATTCCTTCTAACTTTCAAGTATTTTTTGCTTATTTGCCAACTAAATGCGCGACTTTATCCTTGGCGCCAAAATCGTCACCAACATTCCTATGCATGCCATTGTAGCCAACGACCACCTCAAATTTGACGCATGCGCTATAAATCCAATTAGCGGCGGCCCCATCAAGAATCCGAAAAAGCCTATTGTCGAAACAGTCGCTATCGCCATTCCCGAGCTCATTCTGCGCGATTTCCCGGCCATGCTATAGCATATCGGCACAACTGTCGATACTCCCGCGCCGACAAGCAAGAAGCCAAGCGACGAAATTAAAACGTCCGGATATACAACGGCAGCTATCATTCCAATAAATACGAGAACTCCGCTGCATTGCAGCACTTTCATCACGCCGTATCGCGTAATAAATGCGTCTCCGAGGAATCTTCCGCACGCCATTGCAGACATATATGCTATATATCCAAAACGGCTCGTCTCGTTGTCCGCACCTATAATTTCCTTAAAATAAACAACGCTCCAGTCGTACATTGTGCCTTCGCAGCTCATGCACCCGAATGCGATAATTCCAAGTGTTATTATAAAAGGAGTAGGGGA
Organism: uncultured Opitutales bacterium; assembly: GCA_900545715.1. Lineage (GTDB taxonomy): Bacteria > Verrucomicrobiota > Verrucomicrobiia > Opitutales > Intestinicryptomonadaceae > Merdousia > Merdousia gallistercoris. The sequence continues at coordinate 957 of URAJ01000002.1, read as the reverse complement.
AAACATTGTACGCTTTTTTCCGGCGTCTGCCGGGTCCGGGTCTGGCTTTATGTCTTCCGGGAGAATGAACTGGCGCGCGACAACCGCCAAAATTATGCTGAAAATACAAACTCCAACAAAATTTGAAAGAATATCGACATTCCACGCCACAAGCACGGCGCTGATTATCCCGCCGCAAAAGCCCGCCAAACTCCACAGTCCGTGAAATGACGCCATTATCGACCGTCCATAGACGCATTCGACACCGACAGCCTGTGTATTTATTGAAATATTATTCATATTTGCAGCCACCCCAAAAGCCATCAATGTCGCAAAAAGGGCAGTCGCAGAATTTGCGAACGCGAGGGCTACGAGTATGGCAGGGTAGAATATTCCGGCAATCAGGGTTATTATTCTGCTGCCGAAGCGCGTCACGAGATATCCGGACAGCGCCATCGCGCAAACCTGTCCCAGCGGCAATGCGAAAAGGATTCCTCCGAGCTCCGCTTCGTTTAGGTTGAGCTTGACCTTGACGTCTGCAATTCTTCCGGCCCAGGTTGCGAATACAATTCCTTGGTTAAAAAAAAGGCAACCAAGGGCGATCCGATATACAATCGGGGTATAATTTAGCTTAGGTAGTTCCATTTTTAGGGGTCGAATTAGAGCATCGGTTTTAGAGATTTCAACATTATTATATTTATAATTCGTAAAAAGTGTTTATATATAAAAGCTTAGACGTATTTAGAGAAATTTGAATTTTTTTCAAAAAAAAGCTTGCCAAATATACCGCCTATAATCCATATTATGAGGCTTAAAAATAACTCAAATGCTCAGGTGGTGGAATTGGTAGACACGTACGTTTGAGGGGCGTATGGCGAAAGCCGTGTGGGTTCGAGTCCCGTTCTGAGCACCAATTTAAGTTAACGCAAATGCGTTAACTTTTTTTGGGTCAACACCAAAGTCAGTGGATTTTAATGA
>URAJ01000001.1 GCA_900545715.1 uncultured Opitutales bacterium | reverse complement strand
CCTGCCAAATGGGCTGCACCGCCTGCCGCCGCAATGATTACCTTTATTCCGCGCGCCTGCGCTGTCGAAGCAATTTCAGTGGCTTTTGCGGGCGTCCTGTGGGCGCTTGCGATATTCCTTTCGTATGGAACTCCAAAGTTTTCGAGGGTTTGGGCGCAGTTCTTCATGGTTTCCCAGTCGCTAACGCTGCCCAATACTATACTTACCAAAGGCTTGTCTTGCATAGGGCATATATACTTTCAGAATCGGCGCGGAATACAAGCAGAAAACGATTGTGCATCACTTCGCAATATGTCTTTTTTTGATTTTGCCTTAAATTCTTCACGGCAATAGTATTTCTTTACAACCCGAATCTCTGTTCAAAATAAATCGTGTAATATTAAAAATTTTCAATGCGGAATAATTTAATTGCGGTGTGCCTTCAAAATTTTAGGGCTTTGCGCGCAATTTAATCAAAAAACTTTGTACAAAAGTCGGATTTCCCGCAGATTTTTAAAATGGCAATCCGCATGTGTGTAAATTCTCAAAAGCGCGCCTGTGCCCGCAATATTTATTTTGCCACTGAAAAAGTGCGGACGTTCAATGAATGCTTCTGCAGCCGCCTACAAACAGATTAAAATGTACTCCATAAAATAGCTACCTCCGGCAAGTTTTTTTATGGGCTTTTTTTTACATATAAAAAATATTCCGTAAAATCCATCTATGGCATTCACCCGAATAATTGAACAAATCCCATATTTGCTCTAAAAAATTCGCAATCGCTACAATTTATCCCGACCTTCCACCCAATCCTAAAACATGCGAAAGGCTGTATAAAAAATAAAAATTGCGGCTCGATAATCGCATAAAAAAAGCGGGCAGGGGAAAGCCCCCGTCCGCTTAAATTATCTGAATTTCTAGCCCGTATTATGCGAGCAGCAATTCGAGAATCTTCTTTGCCGATTCCGGAATTACGGTACCGGGCCCGAATATTGCGCTCGCGCCATGGTCGAGAAGGAATTTGTAGTCCTGCGCGGGAATTACACCGCCGACTATAATCATTATGTCTTCTCTTCCGAGCTTCTTCAATTCTTCAACGAGAGCGGGCAGAAGCGTTTTGTGCCCAGCCGCGAGAGAGCTCATCGCCACGACGTGGACGTCGTTTTCGACGGCCATTTTCGCTGTTTCTTCAGGCGTCTGGAACAAGGGTCCCATATCGACGTCAAAGCCGAGGTCGGCGTACGCCGTTCCGACGACTTTCGCGCCGCGGTCATGCCCGTCCTGCCCCATCTTCGCGATGAGGATTCTGGGTTTGCGACCCTCTTTCTCTTCAAACTTCTTTATAAGCTTGGATATTTCCGAAACGATTTCGGCGTTTTTCTTGTCCTTCATAAGTTCCTTCTCGTACACGCCGCTTATCGAGCGGATTACGGCCTTGTACCTTCCGAATACTTTTTCGCAGGCGAGCGAAATTTCGCCGAGGCTCGCGCGGGCTTTTGCGGCGGCAACGCTCAGTTCAAGCAGGTTGCCCTTGCCGGTAGCGGCGCATTCGGTGATGGATTCGAGTATGCGGCGGACTTCGTCGTTGTCCCTGTTCTTGCGGAGAATTTCCAGCTTCTTGATTTGGGCTTCGCGGACTGCCGTATTGTCGATGTCGAGAATGTCGAGGGGCGCTTCCTTGTCGAGCTTGTACTTGGTGAGCCCGACGATGGTTTCGCGGCCGCCGTCGATGCGCGCCTGCCTTCTCGCGGAGGCTTCCTCGATTCTGAGCTTCGGAAGGCCAGCTTCGATTGCCTTTGTCATGCCGCCGTGCGATTCGACTTCCTGTATGTGGCCCCACGCGCGCTTTACGAGGGCGTCGGTCAGGCTCTCAACGTAGTAGGAGCCGGCCCACGGGTCGATTACGCGGCAGATGCCGGTTTCGTCCTGCAAGTAAAGCTGTGTGTTGCGCGCGATTCTCGCCGAGAAGTCGGTCGGCAGGGCTATCGCTTCGTCGAGCGCGTTCGTATGCAAGCTCTGAGTGTGTCCGAGCGCGGCGCCCATCGCCTCGATTACCGTGCGGGTGACGTTGTTGAAGGGATCCTGCTCTGTGAGCGACCAGCCGCTCGTCTGCGAGTGCGTGCGCAGCGCCATGCTCTTGAGGTTTTCGGGGTTGAATCCCTTGACGATTTTCGCCCAGAGCATTCTTGCCGCGCGCATTTTTGCGACTTCCATAAAGTAGTTTTTGCCTATCGCCCAGAAGAAGCTGAGTCTCGGCGCAAACTGGTCAACTTTAAGCCCGGCCTTTTCGCCGCACCTCAAATATTCGAGCCCGTCCGCGAGCGTGTACGCCATTTCGAGGTCTGCGGTGGCTCCCGCTTCCTGCATATGGTAGCCGGAAATGGAGATGCTGTTGAACTTCGGCATATTCTTCGAGGTGTACGCGAATATGTCGCCGATTATGCGCATCGAGGATTCCGGGGGATAGATGTAGGTGTTGCGGACCATGAACTCCTTCAAAATGTCGTTCTGAATGGTTCCGGTGAGCTGTTCGAGCTTTGCGCCCTGTTCCAGACCTGCAACTATGTAGAATGCGAGAATCGGGAGAACGGCGCCGTTCATCGTCATGGAAACGGACACTTGCGAAAGCGGAATCTTGTCGAACAGCACTTCCATATCCATAATGGAATCGACAGCAACGCCCGCCTTGCCGACGTCGCCGACTACGCGCGGGTGGTCGGAGTCATAGCCTCTGTGGGTCGCGAGGTCGAAAGCAATAGAGAGTCCTTTCTGCCCTGCCGCGAGGTTGCGGCGGTAGAATGCGTTGGATTCTTCGGCTGTCGAGAAGCCTGCGTACTGGCGAACCGTCCACGGACGCACTACGTACATCGTGGCGTACGGTCCCCTGAGGTACGGAGGTATGCCCGCCGTAAAGCCGAGGTGTTCCATTCCTTCGTAGTCGGCCGCAGTGTAAAGCGGCTTTACGGGGATTTGCTCCATCGTGTCGGAGATGAGATCGTCGAACTTGCGGCCGGTCTTCTTTTCTATGTCGGCCTTCCATTGTTCGAGGGTCTGTTTCGGTTTCGGCGTTTCAAACGCCATTTTTGTAAAATCGGGATTTTTACTCATTTTCGGATTCCTTTCTATTCCCTTTATTTGAGCACGCCGAGGCTTTCGAGCATCGATTTCAGCGTCTGGTAGTTGTTGCTCTTTATGCTTATGCTTCCGTCGAGGCCCGCGTCCTTGTAAGACTGTTCAAAGTCGGGATTCGGAATGCCTGCAAGCATTACGACGCCGTCGGGCTTTGCGGCTTTTAGAGCCTTGGTCACCGGCGGAACAAGCTCCGGATACGTATCGTCCGTAGAGCATATTACGGCGTATTTTGCGCCGCTTTCGGCGAAGGCCTTCGCCGCTTCTTCGGGAGTTTGGAACCCGTTGGGGTAGATTACGTCGAACCCGCCAACTTGGAAGAATCCGCGTATGAAGTCCGCCCTTATCTTGTGCTGGACGAGCGGTCCCATCGTGGCGAGGAAAATCTTCGGGCCGGAACCCGTCTTTTCCTTGAAGTCCGCGCTTGCCTTGCGGAGGGCTTCAAAGTGTTCTACCGCCCTGTGGATGTGTAGGGGCTTTACGGAAGTTTCCGCCGAGCCGCACTTGCACATCGCAGCGCTGAGAGCCGATATTCCAGCGCCCCTTTCGGCTGCTTCAACGAGCTTTTCAAATGCCTCAGCGCCCTTCGCGGAGCCTATTTCGACTTTTTCGTCGGATTTCGCCGCGGCGACTTCTGCCGCTCTTTCCTTGAAGATTTCGGCGCATTTGCACGCGGGCTTTTCAAGGAGCTTTTCGCCGAGGTTTGCGTAGTTGTTTGTGCCGACTATCGAGCTTCTGCGAGTGTCGATGAGCTTCTTCTTGGCTTCGTCGGTGGCGGCTATGGCGTCCTGCACAAATCCGGATTCGAGCGCCTTTACTATTCCGCCTTCGGCCTCAATCTTTACGAAGAATTCCCAAGACTTTGCGGCGACTTCCTTCGTCAGCGTTTCGACGTAGTAGGAACCGCCCGCGGGGTCGATAACGTCGGTTAGATTGCATTCTTCCTGCAAAATTATCTGCTGGTTGCGGGAGATTCTCGAAGAGAATTCGTCGGGCTTGCGGATAATTTCGTCGAAGGGCGCAACCGTCATTGAATCGCAGCCGCCGATGACTCCGGAGAAGGCTTCGGTCGCGGTGCGCAGCATATTGACGTACGGGTCGTAAACAGTTTTGTTGTAGGTTGCGGTAGAAACGTTCAAGCGTATCTTGCGCGAGTCCTCGGAGCCTCCGAAGGCTTCTACAACTTTTGCCCAGAGCACGCGTGCTGCCCTGAGTTTTGCTATCGTCATGAAGAAGTCCGAGCCCAGCGACATGCGGAAGCGCACGAGGGGGGCTGCTTCGTCTATTTCCATGCCCCTTGCGAGCATTTCGCGGAGATATGTAGCCGCCGTTGACATGGCTATGCCGAGCTCTTCGACCGCGCTTGCGCCGGAGGAGGAGTAGGGCATTGTATCGACGCCTATCGCGCCGAACGAGGGCATGTTCTTGGCGTTGAACGACGCGAGCGCGAACATTTCGTCAAACGCGCAGTCGAGCTTGCGATCGAGCTTGCCGCGCTTTGCGAGCGTGCCGATGGGGTCGAATCTTATGCCGCCGGAAAGTTTTTTGCCCTTTTGCGAGGCGTAGAGAATGGCGGCGATGTCGGCGGCTCTTGAACCGGTGGATATATTTATTTCAACGCAGTCGGTTTCGATGCCTTTCAAGGCTTCGTCGAAGTCTTTTTTCGTGGAGACCGACAGCCCGCAGCAGCCGACCTTGCCTTCTTCGGACTTGTCGGCGTCTATCCCGCGGGAGCTCGGGCAGTCGAGCTTTATTTCCAAGGCTGTCTGCCCCTTGTTCAGGGCGTCGAGCGCGAGCTTGTTAAATTCTTTCGGAGTGGAGGCGTATATCTGCTGGTCAATTTTCCACGGGCTGCCTTTGTTGCCTTCCACAGTCGTCCCGCGGACGTAGTCGTCGTATCCGGGCAGGGAGATCTCAAAGTTTATGTCCTCTTTATTATATATGGGTCTGAGGACAATCCCTTCGGGAGTTTTTGAGTACATCTTCTTATCGAAGGGCGCGCCTTTTAGGAGTTTTTCCGACGCTTCTTTCCATTCTTCGTAAGTAGACGGTTTGAATTCTGCGAACAGATTGTTTTCGTTTTTCATTACTCGTTGTTTTGGTTTGTTAAATGTCTTGGCGCGGGGGCGCAGGGCATTGTTTTCTTCGCGCATTTTGAGCACGCGCCAAAATTCCCCGGTTTTTAGTCGGGGCTTTTTATACGCGCAACCTCAAAATTCGCCGCGGCCATAACCGTGGCTTTTAATTATAGTCTTTAAAATGCCCACTGACAGTCAAGCATTTTTAAACAACTATTTTATTTGTTTTTTTGGGATTTTTTTTATTTTTGTTAGAAAAATCTTGCAATTACCATTCTAAATATGTAGTTTATCTAAAAATTTAACTTCTTTGCGTTTGTTTAAATTATCGGGGAGAAATTTATGCTGAAAGATAAGTTAATAATTGTCGCGGCTTCAACCTTTGGAATGTTGTCGCTTACAGCGTCGGCTGACGACGGCGAATTTTACAAATACACGAATTATAATCCAGACGAGCCTTCGAGCGCGCCAAAATACGGCGAGTTTCTCAATCCGACGGGAAAATCGCGCCCCCAGACTTGGTGGCATTGGATTGACGGCAACGTTTCCAAAGAGGGTATTGAGGCCGACTTGAAGGCGATGTCTGAAAACGGATACGGGGCGGCCATCATATTTAACATTAGCGCGAATTGCAGCAATGTTATGAGGAGCAAGACCAAGCCCGGGCCTCTGGTTTTCAATTCTCCCGAATGGTTTGAGACTTTCAAATTCGCAGTCGATAAGGGAAAGGAGTTCGGAGTCGATATAGGCATACATAATTGCGACGGCTGGTCGGAGGCGGGAGGTCCGTGGATTGCGCCCGAAGATTCCATGAAAACCCTTTCATGGACGATAAAAAAGGTTGAGGGCGCGGGGCAGAAGTCGATAAACCTTCCAAAGCCTTACGCAAATATGGGCTATTACAACGATATCGCAGTAATAGCGTGGCCGAATGTGCGCCCAGACACCCCTGGAATGTATTCAAAGCTAAAAAGCATCTCGCCGGCGACCCCGGAAACAGTCCCATTCGAGCCCATCACAAATTGGCGCGGGAAGAATTTCTCCGCGAAAACTGAAAAGACAAAATTTGAATCGTTCGGCTTCGTGCTCGAATTTAACGAGCCTTACGAGGCGGACACACTCGCGCTTTCGCTTAGAAGACATTGGCAGCTTCCGCGGCCTGTCGTCCTCGAAGCCTCCGAAGACGGCAAGACCTTTGAAAAAGTCGCCGACGTAAACTTTAAGAGCGGCGACGTCCTCATAAAATTTCCCGCCAAAAAGGCTAAATTCTGGCGTATAGTGCGCAAAGACAATTACCGCGACTGGGAAAATAAAACCGGTATTATTGATGTTCTTGGGCTTGAACTCGTCTCCCCGGGATCGCTGCCCGCAAAAATGCCCTTTATCCAAGCCCAGCTTGCGAAGGTCAATATAGTTCCGCATAGAAGCTCAACTTCAATGCCGCTTCCATACGACGACATTCCCGTTCCCGAAAACGCCGTAATCGACAGCAAGAACGTCCATATATTTAAAAACGCCCTCGATGCCGATGGAAACTTTAAATGGAACGTGCCCGCCGGCAAGTGGAATATTATGCGCCTCGGGTTTACGACGAGCGGCAGACGCGTCCATCCCGCTACAAAAGGCGGCGCTGGGCTCGAGATAGACAAAATGAGCAAAAAAGCCGTGGATACGCACTTCGACTCTTATATAAAAAAGATGATTGAGACCGCCGGCGCCGACGCAGGCAAAATATTTAAATATGTAGAGACAGACTCATGGGAGTGCGGAAACCAGAGCTGGACCGACGGGCTCGACGATATTTTCAAAAAGGAAAACGGATACGATATGCTCAAATTCGCCCCGACATTTGTCGGAGACTGCGTTGGCGGAAAACAGCGCACGGAGGCGTTCGCATCGGACTTGCGCGCGGTGACCTCAAAACTCGTCATGGAGAATTTCTACGGGCGCCTCGGCGAGCGCATAAGGGAGTCCGGGCTTCTATACGAAAGCGAGCCCGCCTCGGAGACATTTATGTGCGACCCTATGTACGGCTTTAAAGTATCCGATATTCCGCAGCACGAGGTATGGCAGGGAATGCGCCGCACAAACGGCGTCGAAGGAGCGCGGTTTGCGACGGAAGGGAATGGCAGATGGGGCAATGCCCCGAGCGCCTCGCACTTTTACGGCAAAGAGTTCACCACATGCGAATCACTATCGCAGGCAAACGGAAACTGGACCGATTGCCCAAGTTCCCTCAAAGGCGTTACGGACACGATATTGCTTTCGGGCTACAACGTGATGGTATTCCATTCATACACACACCAGCCGGACGAGAGCGTCCCGGGTTGGCAGATGGAACCGTGGGGGTCGGTCTTAAACCGCAAAATGCCGTGGTTTAAGCTTTCAAGGCCGTTCTTCGACTACATTGCGAGAGTCCAGTATATGATGCAAAAGGGGAAATCCGGCGCGCGCATATTAAGTTTTGTATCGGACAGGGTTCCGGTGGAAAACGGCACGATAGAGCCTCCGGAAAATGTTGAGATAGACATGGTAAACGGAGACGGCGTCCGCAACTACCTGCGCGTCGAAAACGGAAAATTGGTAAGCCCTGGGAGAATGGAATACGACCTCATGGCTATTAACAAGGACAGATTTTTGCGCCTGGACACCCTTAAAAAATTGAAGGAGTACGTCGAGGCGGGCGCGTCGATAGCCGGCTACTTCTACGGCGGCAGGTACGATACGCTCGTTGGCGGAAAGCGCGCCGAGCGCCAGTGGCGCGCGCTCAATAAAGAGCTTTTCGGCGGGCCGGAGAAGTCGGTCAGGAAAATCGGCAAGGGGACTGTGTACGCAAACTATTCCGCGAAGGAGGCGGCTGAGGCGGCCGGCATAAAGCCGTCGTTTTTCTGCCGTGGCTCGGCGGGCGAATTGGATTCGTCAAAAATCCTCTGGACCAAGAGAATCCACAAAGACGGTTCTGCATGGTACTGGGTCTTGAATGCTACGGCTGCAACGCAGAAAATCGTGGCGTCGTTCGACGTCGCTGGCAAGGGCGTAAGCGTTTGGGATCCTGAAACCGGGCGCAAATATGCGGCGGCTGCGGTCTCGGAAAAGGATGGCTATACTTCCGTGCCGCTTAGTTTGCCTCCGCACACAAATTTATTCGTAGTGTTCGGCGGAAAGCCCAATGCCGCTCAAATTGGCGGATATTCAATAAACGGAGCTGAGCGTTTCCCGAATGTCGCGGCGGGCGGCGGCTCGCTCGCGGGTTCGCCTGAGAACAATTTCTCGATGGCGTTTACCGTTTCTCCGAAGGCCGAGATTGGCGAGTTTAAAGAGCAGAATTACGGCATTATAAATCCGAAGCGCGAAGTTGAAGCAGTGCCGGCTGTTGGCATGCACAACGAGCTTGGCAACAAGCACACCGGAATTGGCGCAATGGCGGGTTCGAACGGGATTGCCGTTGTGGAGCACGGCGCAGGTTACAGAAACGCCGTATTGGTCCATATGGCGCCGATTTCTCCGAAAACGCGCGTTGCGGTAGTTTACCGCGACGGTATCCCGAATTTGTACATAAACGGAAAATTTGTAAAGTCCGGGGTTAAATCGCCGCGCATTCCGCATCCGTCGGAATTTGAGGGTAGCGGGTTCAATGGGGAAATATCGTCGCTTACGGTTTACAACCGCGCGCTCGGCGACGCGGAAGTCGGAGCTGACGCAAAGAAACAAATGTTTGCCCCGAGGAAGGCTGCGGACGTGGAGCCGGTCGTTTCAGTTTCAGAAGACGGAAAGGTTGTAGCGGAATTTTTTGAAAAGGGGAAGGTGGAATGCATTTTCCCCGACGGCTCCAAGGGGGCGGCGATAGCGGAGGAGGCAGTTGAGCCGACAGTCATAAAGCCGCCGTACGAAGTCAGGTTTAACGAGAAGTTTGGCGGGCCGAAAAAGGCTACATTTAATTCTCCTGAGTCGTGGACGGAAAGTTCCGACCCGCGCATAAAGCATTATTCGGGTGTTGCGGAATACACGATGTACGCCGACATACCTGCCGAAAAATTGGGAGCCGACAAGAGGGCGTACCTCGACTTTGCGAAAGTAGGAGACGTTGCGAGGGTGAGCGTCAACGGCAAACTTGTCGGGACTGTGTGGAAATATCCGTACAGGCTCGATGTCACAGACTATGTTAAAGCCGGCAAAAACAAGATAGTTGCGGAAGTCGGCAACACATGGGCGAACAGGTGCTTGTACGACGCAACTTTGCCTGCCGACAAGCGGATAACTTGGGGCAACGATTTGTGGTACCACTATCCCGACGCCGGCAGTGGGCAAAAAGGCACTTGGAATTCGGGGCCGATAGCCTCTGGAATATACGGCGGAATGCCTATGATATTGCATTCTCAGATAAAAAAGGTTGGCTCTGAAAAGTAGCCTTCGCATAGGCCTGCACGCGCCCCATACGGCGCAATTTAAACGGATACGGAGGGCGAAAAATTTTTTTATAGGTTAAGATAATGATACAAACGGTTCGGCGATTATTTGCCGAACCGTTTTTCTTTATTATTTTTCGTAGGCTGAAATTTTTTTAATGCGCGGCGAAATGCGGTTTTGCAAGGTGGATTGCGCTTTTGTTTAGGGGCATTCAAATCCGAAAAATTTTTATGCGCTTTTGCGGGGCAATATTTTAAATGCGCCTAATTTTTTTGCGATAATTGTAGATAACGGCTTGCGGAATTTGAATATGCGAGATGTTGGATAATTAAAAAAAACACCTTAAGATAGTGGGAATTTTGAAGATAAGTTTTCTAAAAAAATTTTTTAACCGTTAAAATTTGCAACAATAGACTTTTAAATGGGATTTTTATGTAATAGGAGATTATACCGAAAAGGAGAAATTCGATATGAGCATAACGAAACAAATATTAACCACAACTGCTTTATTTGCCGCTGCTTCGCTATCTGCGGAGACATTTACATTAAACAAATATGACGCAAACGTCAATTGGAACGATGCGTCGGCTTGGGACGTGAGCGGGGCGACTTCGCAGACATTTCCCGAAAACGGCGGCGACGTTGTTCTAAAAGGCAATTCCTCCGGCCAATATAATTTAACAGTAAACGGGAACTACAAAATTGATTCCCTAAACGTGGAAATGACGGGAAGCAATCATTATAGAATTTCAATAAGCGGCTCCAATACACTTGAAATAGCAAACGATTCCGTAATAAATTCAGCTTTTAACTGGATGCAGCTTATGTTTAGCGGCACTGGCACATTAGATTTTAAGAAAAATCTCACAGTAAAGAACGACATTGGCGACGGTTTAATATCGATAGTTGCTTTTGGTGAAAGTACGCAATCTGCGTTGTCGGCATTTAAGGTCGGCGGAGATTTAAATATCCAGAAAAATACAAAAGGCGAAATTAGAGTTTATTTTAATGCCTTAAATGTTTCAATAGGCGGCAAAATAAATGTCGACTCTGGCGCAACTCTCGTATTTGCGCGCAATACAAAGGAATTAGAGTCAAACCTCACTGTGGGCGGTCTTGAAGGTTCCGGTACATTAGTGCTTGGTTTCAATGACGCTTCGCATTATGGCAGTAAGTCGGTCGCAAACATAACGATAACTAACGGCGGGTCATGGCAGGGTAAATTCACTAAATATACTACCCATGCGGATTCCCGCCTAAACGTGACTATGGACGGAACAGGCACGCAAAACTTTAGAGTGTCTGGCTATACCGAATGCGAAGGCGCGACAAACTCCAACATAATAGACACTCTCACAGTAAAAAGCGGAGTGTTCAATTACGGTGCGGGCGACTATATCTCTGGCTCGCTGGTGCTCGACGGCGGTACATTTTCAATAGCCGCCCAAACCGATGCGGGCTCAACCTCGCCCGATATAGGAATAGCGCGCTTCGGCAGCGGAACTCTCAACAGCGGAACTCTACTTTTTGATATCGCCGCCGACGCCACATTCGACAAGCTTGTATTCAGCGGGAAGCTTAGCAAGGGCGACGGTTCGTTTACATTGGAGTTCCAGTTTGATCCCGTTGCGATGGAGGAGCTTGTCAATCTGGACGCGGCGATATTTGAAGATATGATAACCTACGAGAGTGGAAGCGATGTTGAAGGGACTGTGCTTAACGGCGTGTCGAACGGCTTTGCGTGGAAAGCAGTGTTTGGAGCGACAGGCGCCGACGTGACGTTCTCTGTCCCCGAGCCTTCCGAAATAGCCGCGGTATTCGGTTTGTGCGCTTTGTTGCTTGTAGCCTACCGCAGAAGAAAATAACCTTTCGCTTTTCTCCAAATAAAAAGGCGCGTTCCAATGAATGCGCCTTTTTTATTTTTTCGATTGTGCGAAATTTTTTTATACGCGGATTTTATTTAATGTTGTCTTCGGGCATATTCAAAAAAATTTGTGGTGTTTCGCATTTATATTATTTACGAAGCTTCCCATTCCACGAAAAGCGATTAAGACTCTTAATGCAGTTTACTAAAAATGGAGCGGGCAAATGTGGTATTTGAAAAAAAACTCAATTCCAAACAATAAATTTTAAATCCGAAAAATCGAACTTGAAAGAAAGTTGCATAAGACGCGCGCGAAAAAATTTTTATGCTTGGATAAAAAAAACGCCCCGAAAAATCGGGGCGCTTGAAATAAATTGCGTTTCTTAGCGAGACTTCGGCTCGTACGGGATTCCCTGCTGCTCGCACAAGGCGGCGCGGCGGGAGAGGCGAACTCTGCCTTTGTCGTCTATGCCTATGCACTTTACGAGTATCTCGTCGCCAAGTTTGCAGACGTCTTCGGTCTTGTTCACGCGGAAGTCCGCAAGCTCGGATATGTGAACGAGCCCCTCTTTGCCGGGCAGGCATTCGACGAACGCGCCAAAGTCTTTTATGGAACGAACTATACCTTTGTAGGTCTTGCCGACTTCTATCTCGCCTGTCACAAGTTCCACTTCCGATATTGCGCGTTTCATGCTTTCTTCGCTTGTGGCGTATATGCAGACTCTTCCGGGGTTGTCGTCGTCGATGTCTATTTGCGCTCCGGAGTATTCCGTTATGCGGCGGATATTTTTGCCTCCGGGGCCGATTAGCATGCCGATTTTATCGGGATCTATCTTCATTATCTTAATCCGCGGCGCGCAAGGCTTGAGCTCCTTATTGGGCTCGGCTATCGCTTCCGCCATTATGCCGAGAATTTTCATTCTGACATCGTGGTTGCGGTAAATCGCCTCTTTCGCGATTTCAATCGGCAGCCCGTCGATTTTCAAGTCGAGCTGGAAGCCGGTTATGCCGTTTTTGGTTCCGCAGATTTTAAAGTCCATGTCTCCGTAGTGGTCTTCCGCGCCAATGATGTCGGTGAGCACAACGTGCTTTATTATCTTGCCGCTTTCGTCCTTGCGGGTGACAAGCCCGCAGCTTATGCCGGATACGGGCGTCTGAATCGGCACGCCTGCGTCCATAAGGCTGAGGCAGCCTCCGCATACCGAAGCCATCGAGGTGGAGCCGTTGGACTCCATTATTTCAGACACCAAGCGTATCGCGTACGGGAATTCGTCTTCCGACGGAAGCACGGGAAGCAGCGAGCGTTCAGCGAGCGCGCCGTGGCCGATTTCGCGGCGGCCCGGGCTGCCGAAGCGTCCGGTTTCGCCGACGGAGTAGGGCGGGAAGTTGTAGTGCAGTATGAAAGACTTTTGTTTAGTTCCGCCGGTGAGCCCGTCGAGCTCCTGGCAGTCTCTCGTCGTGCCGAGGGTAGTAAGCACCAGGGCCTGTGTTTCTCCGCGGGAGAACAGCGCGCTGCCGTGCACGCGGGGAAGAACGCCTGTTTTTGCGCTTATCGGGCGCAAGTCCATGTAGGTCCTGCCGTCGCAGCGCTTGCCGGCGTCGAGAATATTGTCGCGGTACACTTTTTCCTGCAATTCTTCGAACGCCATTTTGATTTGCGCCATGTCGAATTCTTCCTCGCCGATTTTGCCTTTTACAAATTCGGCAGTCTCCTGCATTAGGGCGTCGACGTCGGCCTGCCTCTTCAGCTTGCTGTCTTGGAAAACGGCTTCGAGAAGGCGCCCGCCGACGTATTCGGAGCACATCTGCATAATTTCCGGCTTGCATACGACAAGCGGAAATTCGCGCTTTTGCTTTCCGCAGATTTTAGCGAGCTCCTTCTGGGCGGAGATTATTTTCTGAATCTGAACCTGTGCAAATTCGAGAGCTTCTATAAATCTGTCTTCGGGGCACTGTTCGGCGGATCCCTCAATCATCATCATCTCGCGCTCGTTGCCGACGTACACGAGGTCGAGGGTGGAGTCGAGCATTTGCTCGTGGGTCGGGTTGACTACGAATTTCCCGTCGATTTCGCCGATTCTTACGCCGCCGATAGGTCCGTTCCACGGAATGTCGGAAATAAGCAGCGCCGCGGACGCGCCGTTTACCATCAAAATATCGGGGTCGTTTACCATGTCCGCCGAGAGCAGAAGCCCTATTACCTGGACTTCATTCATAAAGCCCTTCGGAAATAGCGGGCGAAGGGGCCTGTCGCAAAGTCTCGATGTCAGAATTTCTTTTTCGTTGGGGCGGCCTTCGCGTTTGAAATAGCCTCCGGGGATTTTTCCGGCGGCGGAGAAGGTTTCGCGGTAGTCCACCGTGAGGGGGAAGAAGTCCTGCCCGTCGCGCAGGGCTCCCGCCGCTGTCGCGGTGACGAGGAGGTTTGTCTCTCCCATGCTTATTGTCACCGATCCGTTTGCCTGCTTGGCTATCGAGCCGGTGGAGATTTGTATTCCGAGGTCGGGGACCTCTACACTGTATTTTTGATCCATTATATTTTTCCTTTTTTGCAGCCGTACGGTTGGGACGTCTCGGGCGTGCGATTTCTCTTTGTCGGCGTGTTGTTTTTTAGCCGAATAAAATATATGCGTTTGCAAGACAAACATTAAACGGCGGGTGTGTCCAGCCTAATTGAACGGCGATTGCCAGTTTTCGATATTTTTTGCGGCATTTTTTTCAGGCGGCGCCAAAAGCGTTGCGGCGCATGGGGCAGGGGCGGATTTTTGTTTTAGAGTTGCCTTATAATTCCATTCGCGGTTTGGGATATTTTTTGCGTTTGTTTTTCGCGTTTGCCTGTAATGCGGCGAGAATTTTTTTTATCGTTTTTAGTAAGAGTTTTCCTTCAAAGTTTAAGTTGTGAGCTTGTGGTTCCCATTCGGCTTGCCAAACGGCAAATTTTTAGGATAAACCTGAAAAATCCCCCGCCGCGCGCGCATTGGCGCGAAATCCAAACGGGGCTAAAAAAATGCGCGGAAGGTTTTTTTATCCACATGGGGCATTTTAGCTTTTAGAAAAATTTTCAATTTTTTGCGGAATATCAGTTAAACCTTACATTGCAATTCACCCTTAAAAAAAGTAAAAATTCCGCGTTTTTTATAAGTCATAAAATTTCATTAATTTTATGCGGCAAGTTCGCAAAAAATCTGCGCGAATTAAATAAAAAAAGTTAAATTTTGCTCGCGAATCGGCGCAAAATAAATGCGATATCAAGGCGCGAAAAAAATTACGCGTTTTCTCCAAAGAGCGACAATAGGCGCGAGTGCGATATTTCGTACAGAGTTTTGCGCCCGTCGGGGGAAGTCATGTGCATAGGGCACGAGAGGAGATTTGATAGCAGGGAAGTGGCGGATTCCTCCGTGCATACGAAGCCCCCTATGCCTATTTTGCCCGCGGCGATATACGCAAACATTTCGTCGCCGAGCCTCTTGGAGCGCGTTCTGAGCCCGCTTTCTGACGAGCTCTCGACAATGTCGCGCACAAATTTTTCCGCCTCTGAAAATTCGAGCCATGCGGGCGTTGCGGCAATCCTGTAATATCCCTTGCCGAAATCGTCTATCTCGAAGCCGCACGATTCAAAAAGCGCCCTGTTGGCGCGGAAAAATTCGTCATCGGAGATTCCGAACTCCATTGTTATCGGCAGCAATAATTTTTGCGAAGGCGTCTTTTCCCCCTCCAACGACTTCATTATGCGGTTGAAGTCAACTCTCCTGAGAGCGGATAAAATTGACATTATTGCCATTGATTTTGGCGTCTCGAATATTGCAAACCTTCGGGCTATGCACCCGACATACCTCCATGTGGGGTTCGCCGTCGCTGCCCGAACCGCCTTCGCCGTCCGCAAATCCTCCGAATATTCGCTGAAAGCGCGGCTTTTGTCTGCGTCGGGGAGTATTGCAGGGGCCGGAGAGGCCGCAGCAACTTCAAAAGCGCGAAGTTCTTCAGCACCGCGATTTTTTTCGTTTCCGCCGTCGTCGGGCGCACTCTCTTTTAGAATTTTCGCGCTCTCGCCGACTTCAAAAGAATTTTCTCCGGCTATCCGCGCACCGTGAAAGTCCGCTTGCTTCCCCGCTGCGGTTATATCGGAAGGGAAGGGGGCTTCGCGCGGGGCGTACATTGCGCCGCCTGCGCCGCCAGAACTTTTTGCCGCCAAGCCCATGCGCGCCTCCTGGGCGGTTTCGGGATTGTTTCGGCTGGCGGAATTTTTGCCGGAAAAGCTTTCAAGCGCGCGCGAAAACTCGCCAGATATTGTGCAATCGCCCGCGCGTCTTCCAAATGCTCCAAACGGCTCTTGGAACGAAAACGATTTAAGGCGCTCGATTATTGCGTCTGCTATAAAATTTTTTACCCCAAGCTCGTCTTTTAGGCGCACCTCCCTCTTTGCGGGGTGGACGTTTACATCGACGGACGACGGGTTCAGCTCGATAAACAAAAACGCTCCGGCAAACCTGCCCTTTGGCACGAATTGCGAGTACGCCTCTTTCACGGCGGCGTACACAGCCCTGCATTCAACGGGTCTGCCGTTTATAAATACGCATATGTTGCGGGAAGTCGAAAAAGATTCGCCTGGGACGAGTATCGCGCCCGAGACTTTCATTCCGTATTTTTGCGATTCTTTCAGCTCTATCAGATTTTCCGCCGTCTCCCGCCCAAATATTTTTGATATCCGCGCAATTACGCCGAATCCCTCCTCCGAATGAAACAGCACTTTGGAGTTTTCTACGAGAGTCAGCGACAAGTTCGGGAGGGCGAGCGCGTAAAGGCGGCAGAGTCTCGCAATATGGCCCGCCTCGACGTTGTCGCTCTTTAAAAATTTGCGGCGGGCGGGCACGCCTGAAAAGAGATTTTCGACGAGTATTTCAGTCCCGCGCGGCATTCCGCACTCTTTTACGGATAGAACTTGGCTCGCGTAGGAGTCTATCTGGGTGCCGACGCTTTCGCCTTCCGGGCGGGTGCGCATTCGGAATTTGCTTACGCTTGCTATCGACGGAACGGCCTCACCCCTGAATCCGTAGGAAGAAATAGAGAAAAGGTCTTCGGGGGAGCGTATCTTGCTTGTGGCGTGCTGTTCGAGGCTCATGAGAGCCTGCTGGCGAGTCATTCCGCAGCCGTTGTCGAGCACTTTTATAAAAGTTTTGCCGCCGTGCTTAAACTCGATGTCTATGCGCGTAGCCCCGGCGTCGATAGAGTTTTCAAGCAGCTCCTTCACGACCGACGCAGGGCGCTCGACAACCTCTCCCGCGGCGATTTTATTCGCCACGTCGTCGGGCAGTATTTTTATTTCCGGCGGCTTCATTTCTTTTTGCGAAAAATATAATTAAAAAAACGCGCTTTTCATCAAGAAAAATATCGGCTCTTGCGGCGGGCGGAGACTCATAATACGGTTGACTTTTTGCCCGCGAAAAATTTTTATCAATCCAATGAAGACAATCAAAAAAATACTTTTTCTGGCGGCCGCTTTCGCGGCGCTTTCCGCATATTCGTCCGACGGCAGATCGCCGCACCGCATGGGCAATCAAATAGTGGTCACTTTCGACAAGCCGTGGAACGTGTCCCTCGAAGAAGGCGTGCGCTTCGACCCTAAGTGTCCCGACCCTGACGTCAAGCTCGACGTCTATTACCCGAACGACAAATTCAAGGGCGGCAAAAAGCCCTATCCGTGCATTCTCTTAATCCACGGTGGCGGCTGGAGCATGGGCAACGAGAAAAAATATGCGATGATGGCGGCGTTTTTGGCGTCGAAAGGCTATGTAGTCGCGTGCACCGCCTACCGCTTGCGGCCGGAGTACCAAATGGAGGACTGCGCGTACGACGTCAAAAAAGCCCTGTGGTGGCTTAAAAAGAATGCCGAAAAATACGGCGGGAACCCGAATCGCGTGGGAGTTACCGGAGGCAGCGCCGGAGGGCATCTTAGCGCGCTGCTCGCCGTGAGCGCGGGAGCGCCTAAGTGGAAGGAAATTTTTAAGGACGGATTCGACGATTCCGTGCAGGCAGCAGTCCCCATGGCGCCCGTGACAAACCTCGACACTTTCGCAAGGTGGAAGCTCTTCCCGGGCGGAAACGAGAAACAACGCGCGAAGGAATTGTCTCCGATGTCGTATGTCGGATCCAAAAGCGCTCCGATGCTTATTTTGCATTCTGAAAGGGATCCCGTAGTCCCGATTTCCGAGAGCAAAAACATCAAGGCCGCCTACGAAAAAGCTGGTGCTAAGTGCGACATAATATTCTACGACTCCGACGACCACGCATTCTGGAACACCAAGCCGTACGACCCCCTGCGCCTGCGTTCGTGGACTGATGCCGCCGACTTCTTCGACAAAATTTTAAAATAGCGCATGCGGCGCCTCTTTCCAGTGCTTGCGCTTTTGCTTTGCGCGCTTCTCGGGGCCTGCGCGGCTACAAGGACGGTATCGGGCCCCAACGGAACGAGGCAGACAACAGTCGAAGATCCCGGAGCAACCATATTTAATTTAATCAAATTTTTTAAGGAATGAGAGCACTAAATGTAATATTGTATTCGTGCATTGTCCCTCTTCTTTGCGCGTGCGCCGCAAACCCCGAAAGCGGTTCGGGAAAATGCGCGGGCAGGGCGGGCAACCAGATATTGGTGACGTTCGACAAGCCCGGAAACGTAAATCTCGACGAGGGAATCCGCTACTATCCCGAATGCCCCGACCCCGACGTCAAGCTCGACGTCTATTACCCCGACTTGCCGTGGGGAAATTACGAACAATGCAAAGTACCATGCCTAATAGCAATCCACGGCGGCGGCTGGAGCATGGGCAACGAAAAGAAGTTTGCGATGATGGCGGCCTACATGGCTTCCAAAGGGTATGTTGTTGCATGCATATCATACAGGCTCTGGCCGGAATACGACTGGGATTGCGCGCTTTTCGACGCGAAGCGCGCCCTAGCATGGCTCAAAAAGAACGCCTCGCGCTATTTCGGCGACCCGGAAAAAATAGGGGTTGTAGGCGGCTCGTCGGGAGGGGTCATGTCTGTGCAGCTCGCGGCGACAACCGGGACTTTCTGGAGCTCCGATTTCTTTGAGGGAATTGACGATTCCGTCCAGGCGTGCGTCGCCATGGCCGCAGGCTGCGACATGACAAACCCGCGCCGCTTCGGAAAAATGTTCGGCAACGACCACAAAAAGGCCGCGCGCTATTCGCCCTATACCTACCTTAACCCGTCGATGCCGCCGGTTTTGCTTTTGCATGCGAAAAACGACCCCGCCGTGACTTCCAATGAAAGCAGAATGATGAAATCCGCCCTCGACAAGCTCGGCGTCAAATGCGAAGCCGTCTATTACGATTCTAACGACCACGCATTTTGGAACGTCAAGCCCAACGATCCGTTCCGCCTTCGCTCTTGGAACGACGCCGTCGCGTTCTTCGACAAAATTTTAAAGAAAAAATGAAAATATTTTTTGTGGGAGTTTGCGGCACAGCCATGGGCAATGTCGCCATACTTATGAAAAAGCTCGGGCACGATGTGCTCGGCTCCGACAAGGGCATGTACGACCCTATGAAATCGGCGCTCGCCGCCGCGGGCGTTCGCTCGTACGAAGGCTGGAGCGCCCGCAATTTGGAGGAATTTTCCCCGGACATAGTGGTAATCGGCAATGCCGTAAGCAGAATGAATCCCGAAGTGGAATATGTGTTGGCAAATCCCTCGATTGCCTACACAAGCTTGCCGTCTCTTATAGGAGAAAGGCTCATCGGGAAGCGCCCGAGCCTCGTGATAAGCGGCACGCACGGAAAGACGACGACTACGACAATAGCCGCATACCTGCTAAAAAATGCGGGAATGAATCCCGGCTGGCTGATTGGGGGAGTCCCGATTGATTTCCCGGAAGGCGGCTCAAATCTCGGGGGAACAGGCGGCTCGCCGTTTGTGATAGAGGGCGACGAATACGACAGCGCGTTCTTCGACAAGCGCAGCAAGTTTATACACTACCGCCCGAGAGTGCTTGTCATTAACAATATAGAGTTTGACCATGCCGATATATTCCGCGACCTGTACGACGTAAAGCGCACATTCACGCACGTCAGGCGCATAGTTTCGCCGCTCGGGGCGATAGTCGAAAACGGAGACGATGAGAATATAGCGTCCCTCGAACCGACTCCGTGGGTCCGCAGAATTAAAGTGGGGTTTTCCGATTCTTGCGATGTGCGCATATCTGATTTTGTCCAAAGCGGGGAGTCGTCGTCGTTCAAAGTATCCGGATTCGGTGTTGAAAAGTGCGTCGAGTGGTGCTTGCAGGGGGAATTTAACGCGCGCAACGCGGCAATGGCGATTGCGGGAGCTTCGATAATCTCAGGGCTTGAAAATCCGCTCGCAATCCCCGCCGAATGCCTTGTTGATTTTAAGGGAGTGCGAAGGCGACAGGAGGTCATTTTAAATACGCCGTCGGTTGTGGCTGTCGAAGATTTTGGGCACCACCCGACCGCCATAGAAATGACGGTTGCATCTCTCAGGCGCAAGTATCCGGACTTTAAAATTTGGGCATGCTTTGAGCCCCGCAGCAACACTGCCAAGCGCAACGTATTGCAAGACAGGTTTGCGCGCGCAATAGACACAGCCGACAGGGCGTTTATCGGCGCGGCTGACACCTCAAAAGTTTCCGCCGAAAGCCGTGTTGACACTTCGGCGATGGCGGCTTCCGACCCCGGAAAAATAACTGCTTTTACTTCCAACGCGGGATTGCTTGAGGAGCTGGAAAAACAGGTCAGGGAAGAGACCGGCAAAGGCGAAAAAATATTATGCGCATTTTTCTCAAACGGCTCTTTCGACGGAATACACAGGCGTTTTAGCGAGGATTTCAAATAGAAAATGAAAACAGCGGCATTGATAATATGTATTGCCGCGCTGTCGGTTACGGCGGCGCAGGCGGAGCAAAGTTCTTGCGGCGTTTGTGGCACTCGCCAGACGCATCCTTCAGACGTAAAGCTCGAAAATCCGCCGGCTCTCGAGAATGGGGAATCATTTTCTATGATTTTGTACGGCGATCCGCAGACGTACACAAAAAATACGTTCTCGCAGCCGATATTCGAGCTTATGACGGCGTGGACTGCGGCGCACAAAGATGCCCTGAAAATAAAGGCAGTTCTTTGCACGGGGGATATTGTCGAGCGCAACGACACGCTAACGGCATTTCCCCTCACAAGAAACGACATAAACGGCGACGCCCAAAGCTTCTTACAATGGGAGGCGGCTGCGCGGGCGTTCTCGCGCCTCGACGGGGAAATTCCGTACATACTGTGCACAGGCAACCACGACTACGGCTACGAAAGCTCGGAAAACCGCAACACATATTTTAATGATTATTTCCCGGTTTCAAAAAATCCCCTTTGGCGCGACACCCTTGTTTCGGCCTTTCCGAATGCGGCAGGAATTATGACGCTTGAAAACGCGGCGTTTGCGTTCGACTGCGGCAAGTGGGGGAAAGTTTTGGTGTTGTCCCTCGAATTTGCGCCGCGCGACGAAGTTTTGGATTGGGCAAAAAAACTTCTCGAAAGCAAAAAGTATAAAGATTCCAAGGCGATAATCCTCACCCACTCCGTCCTGAGAGTCAAGAAGGGGCTGAAAACGTCGATTGTCGAAAGCGAGGGGTACAAGCTGCAGCCGCGCAACTGGGCGGCCGCGATGATGAAAAAGCTGGTGTTTGATTCGGACAATATAAAACTCGTTTTATGCGGGCATTCAGGCGACCCGTCAAAAATGTCGGACGACATTTTATACGAAAACTCAAAGGGCCGCAAAATTCCCGTAGCAATGTTCAATCCGCAGGCGGTCGGAGGGTGGAACGGCAACGGCGGCGACGGCTGGTTGCGGATAATGGAATTTATGCCGGACGGCAAAACAATTTCAATGCGCACATATTCGCCGCTTTTTGCGGCTTCCGCAAAGACCCAACACTTGTCTTGGAACAGGGATTCGGACAACGAGTTTAAAATAGAAATTGAATGACGCGGTTTCAGATTTTTCTCTTTGCCGCCCCCAGAAAAAATATGCCGCGCTGCAAAAATTATTGCGCGCAAAATAAAATGCTTTGCGGAGGACACCGCCGCCTTTAAAAGGCGGTATTCCGAAAAATTTTTTGCGAAGTTTTGCAATTTTTTGAATAATTACGATGCCGTTTCGGGAAAAGATTTTGCATTTGCCGAATTTAAATTCGGGTTGCCGAGTACATTTTTTGCGGATTCTGCGGAGGTTGTAGGCTGTATCTAATTGTAGCCTGCAAACTAAAAAGGGCAGGTGGCTGCAGAGAATTTCTTTTTCCGAACGCTTTTTTATAAAAAAAGCTTGAATAAAAAAACTGTTTTTGAGAACTTTAAACAATGCGTCAGAATGTGCGACGCTTCTGCTAGCGCAAAATGCGCTCGGGTTGCCGCCACACATTCCGCGAAACTCCGCTAAGCGGGTTTAGACGGCGTTTCCGGCTCGGAGCTGGGGCGCGGCTTTTCAAATGGAAGGTCCTAATTCGCGTAATATGAAAGACTAAAAATGTCCGAAAACAAATCCATAAACAAACAAGAAATTATAAAGGAATACGCCCTTAACGAAGGCGATACCGGTTCGTGCGAAGTGCAGGTTGCGATTCTCTCCGCGAGAATTGCCCACCTTACGAACCACCTTTCAACAAATAAGAAAGACTTCCATTCGCGCCGCGGGCTTATCGCTATGACAAGCCGCCGCAGGAAGTTGCTCGACTATCTCAAGCGCACTTCGCTCGACAGATACAACGCGCTGATTCAGCGCCTGAAACTCCGCCGATAAGCGGTGCGGAAAATTTAAAGGCAAAGGGTGGATCGCATTATGCGTCCGCCCTTTTTTGTAATATATTTTGCACCTGCGTTGGCAACTGAGGCTGCTTTTTTTCGCCTTTTCTCAAACAAAATAAAATTATATTTTGCGCTCTGCCGCCAAGTGCGCCCGCAATTTTTCTGCGGACGGTTTTAGTGTTTTTTGCGCGGTGTGTTGCAATGTATTGTCACAGCTTTTTGCAGGGTACTTTACAGAGTCTGTTTTAACGCTCAGCGCGGCGTATTGCAACCCTCAGTTTTTTTAGGTGCGGTTATTTTCCGATCAAAACAAAAATCAGAAAATCTTCAGATACCTTAGGCGCGTCTTACTTTTTTACTTAATTTGCCGTTCAACAATTTTAAAAATTTTACTGATAAATTCTGGGCGCGTATAATAAAGCGCGATGTGACAGAGAATGGCCATATTTAAAAATTATGCCCCATTTGCTCCGATGAAATTTTAAGATTTTGGCAGCGATTGCAGAATATAAAATATATGCAGCTAATTTTCCAACCTCGCGCCTATTTTATTCTATTTATATTCTAAGCCTCAAAATATTACAATTTCCACACCAAGCTTAAAAGAAAACAAATACTTTAAGATTAAAAAAATTAATCCGCTAAAACTTGAAAAAAAATGCGCGGATAAATAATCCGCGCGCTTCTATTTCTGCAAATCGGTTTTATGAAAGTGTCATTTTCTCCTGCGGATTAGGGCGTAGGCTATTGCCGCCGCGCCGAGTATTGCGGCAACAGTCGAAGGTTCGGGGACCAATGCCAATTCAACATATACTGTTGTCAGCCCCGACGATTGGTCGACGATAAAATCGAGTGCTCCTTCTATGCCCGATTGCGTCTTTAATATGATGTCGTCCTCCACGATATTGGAATCGTCTGTTTTAAACGACATTATATCCCACTGCATCATTTCTTCCTCGATTGCTTCAGGATACGTTTTAAGATCTTCAGCGGAAAGATTTATGTCGAAAACGAGTTTTGCATCTTGCGCGAGGCGCGTGACTCCGCCGTTAATCTGAATGAAGTCCTTGTCTACTTCCGCGAGGTCGAATACTATCGTTCCGTTGTAGAAGGACATTGAGTCGAACTCGGCTCTGCCCATTTCGTTGCCCGTCATTAGCGAGGTTGCGCTGAAAACGGCGTCTTCGGCCTTGCCGCTATGACTGTAAATTTGCAGGTTGTTGCCTTTTAGTCCATAATACATGCCAATATCGAGCCTGCCGGAGTTTACCTCCACGTCGTTTATGTTTGCGTCGTGCATTTCCACGCCGTTGCACCAGTATAAATCAGTCGTGTCGATTCTCAGAACTTGTCTGCCTTTTGAGGTGTAGGCGTCTTCGGCCATCATTGTGATGTTCAATTTCGCATTATCAGTTTTTGCTCTGGAAAATGCTGTCGTTGCTTCGTACGAAGACTTGTTTTTGAAAATTAAATTGACAACTGCATTGCTTGGTTCTGTAGAAGTATTTGTAATGTTCATTCTGACCCTGTCATTGCCTCCGTTAGCTTTCCCAAGACCTCCGATTTCCCTTCTATATGTGTTGGCGGATGTTGTAGACGCCAGATTCCACTGGCTGCCATTTAAGTCTATGGTGCCCCCAACCTTAAAATCGCCGCGCACAGTCGAAAATATTATGTTGTCGGGTCCTTTTGAGATTATATTGCCATCAACCAAAACGGATCCGTTTATATCATCTCCACCCGTAGTTATCTTCACAGCTTGGTAGTTAGAGGATTCGGCTCTATTCGAGCTTATAATCCAGTCGCCTTTGACGTGTATAGTAGAATTTGCCCATAGAACAAGGCTTGCGGTGCGTTGACTATTAACTGTGCCATCGTTACCTAATGAAAAGTTGGTCGTAAGATCTCCATTTATTGTGAGAACGGTATCGTTGCCAAGTGTCAGAAAATCAAAATCTTTTGAGGCGCCTTCCGTCTCGTATATTAGGTTGTTAAATGTCGGGGTATTGTATGCCGCCACTTTTATTGCGAACTCCCCCGAACCGGATACATTGCCGTTTTGGTTGCCGTCGAGAGTTCCGGTAAAGGGAGTTGTTTTTGAAGTATCCGTATACCAGTTGGAGATGTTGCTTATGTATGTTGAATTGTTGTCTGTGACATCGTTGAAATACAACTCTTGGATTTGAGCTGATAGTTGGGGCTGTATTGTTGCAATACCGGCGAATATTGGCAGAAATGCCGAATTTTTGATGTATGAAAGCAATTTTTTCATGGGGCAAAAATAATTTTATGCTCTATTCTTTATTCTTCTTTCTATTTATAATCAAAGATAAAAATAGAAAATTTAGTTTACTGTAAACTTAGAGTTTTGCGGCAAAACTGTCTTTGCCAATTTCTTTGCGCAAAATGAGTATATTTGAGGAATGTCTGCTCCGTAGATAACAATGTTTTTGAGGGAATTTGCCCCTCCTCAGAACACACACGCGCCTGCGCGACGACAAATATTTTTACTTCTCTGACAAATGAGGGTGTTTTTTGGGGGCAATTTTCCCAGGAATGGAAGAAAATTTGTCATTTCCCCTCCGTTTTGTTTTTTGGCAACAACAAAAAACGGCGGGCATTATACGCCCGCCGCAATGCGCCAAATCTCATGACGCCGAGGCTCGGAGCTCCTGAGTGCCGGAAGCACTTTTACTTCTTTATATCAAAACCGTCTTTTTTATCGAGAACAGTCCAGCCCAAATCGGAAATCTTCTTACGCAGTTCGTCCGCGAGAGCGAAGTTTTTCGCCTTTTTTGCTTCCCATCTCTTGTTTGCAAGTTCCACAATTTCATCGGGAATTTCAACGGGCGTTTCCTGTGTTTCAGCCTCAATTTCCGACAAATCGATGCCAAGCGCGTACATCAGCCCGCCAAATGCGCTCAAGTTTTCTTGGGAGTCGCCAAGCTTTCCGAGAGAGGCGAATATTTCGCCGATTGCCTTTGGAACGTTGATGTCGTCGCAGAGCGCCGCCCAGGCTCCTTCAAAAGCCGTTCCTTCAAACTTGGCAGAGGGCTTTACGAGCTTTTTGAAGTCCGACATTTTAAGCCCGAGCTTTTCGAGAGCCGATTTTAGCGATTTCGAGAGCTTCGCAAGCGCGCTCTTTGCGTCGTCGAGCCCTTTGAAGGTAAAGTTGAGCTGCTGGCGGTAGTGCCCGGATATCAGCGCGTATCTTATCTGCTGCGCCGTATAGCCTTTGGCCGCAAGGTCGTCAAATGTGTACAGGTTGCCGAGGCTCTTTGACATTTTCGCCCCCTCGACCATTAGGTGCGCGCTGTGAAACCAATATTTTACGTACGGTTTGCAGCCCGTGGAGCATTCGCTTTGGGCTATTTCGTTTTCATGGTGCGGAAAGCATAGGTCGATACCGCCTCCGTGGAGGTCGAAGGAAGGCCCGAGGTATTTTGTCGACATCGCCGAGCATTCGATATGCCATCCCGGGCGCCCCTCGCCCCAAGGGGACTTCCAAAAATTCTCGCCGTCTTCCGGCTTGCGGCTCTTCCAAAGGGCGAAATCCGAGACGTTCTCCCTTTCGTATTCGTCAGCGAGGTTTGCGTCGCCCGCAGAGTTTACGCTTTGCGTTGCGAGATTTTCGCGGTCGAGCCCCGATAATTTCCCGTATTCGGGGTCGGACGAAATCTTAAAGTAAACGCTGCCGTCGCCCGCAACGTAGGCGTGCCCGTTGTCAACGAGCTTTGAGACCATTTCGAGCTGCTCTTTAATATGTTCGGTCGCCTTTGGTTCCACTGTCGGGGGCAACATATTCAGGCGCTCGCAGTCGGCGTGGAACTTGTCCGTCCACTTTGATGTGAACTCCGAGAGGCTGACGCCAAGTTTGCGGCTTTCGCGAATGGTCTTGTCGTCAACGTCGGTTATGTTGCGGACGTGCTTTACTTTTAGTCCCGAACATTCGAGAACTCTGCGCAGGACGTCTTGCGCGAGGAATGTCCTGAAATTGCCGATGTGCGCAGGCCCGTATACCGTTGGGCCGCAGCAGTACATTCCAAAAACTTTTCCGGACGGTTCGAGAACGTCTTTTCTCCTTGTCAGCGTATTATAAATGCTCGGTTTCATTTTTGTTGAGATTTTTTTTAGACTGGCGCAATATCAAAACACAATGGAAGAAAAATTCAAGCTCGATATGCCCAAAAGGCCAAGAAGACTCCGCAAAGGCGCGTCTATGCTGTCGCTTTGCGCGGAAAACAGACTCGATCCGGCGGATATGATTCTGCCCGTATTTATTATGGAGGGCAAAAACGGATCCGTCAAAATCCCGTCGATGCCGGGAGTCTCGCGCCATACGATAGACTCCCTCTTGAAGCTTTGCGAAAAATCGCTCAAATGCGGAGTGCGCGCAATTGCGCCTTTTCCGCTCGTAGATCCCGCGCGAAAGACACCGCGCGCGGACGAGGCCGTCAACCCGAAGTCTCTTGCAAACCGCGCGATTGCCGCCGTCAAAAAACGCTTTCCTGAAATGGTTGTTGTGGCAGACATTGCGCTCGACCCGTACACTTCGCACGGCCACGACGGTATTCTCGATTCTTCCGGGAAATGGATTCTAAACGACGAAACAGTTGAAGTGCTCGCGGGAATGGCCGCTTTGGCGGCGCAGGCGGGCGCCGATTTCGTAGCGCCCTCCGACATGATGGACGGGCGCATTGGCGCGATACGCTCGACGCTCGACGAATGCGACTTTACTGAAACCGCAATAATGGCTTACAGCGCAAAATACGCCTCAGCCTGCTACGGTCCTTTCCGCGACGCCATTGGCTCCGCGCCAAAGTCCACCGGAGGTGCAAAAAAGGCGTATCTCGACAAGCGGGGCTACCAGCTAAACCCCGCAAATTGCTCCGAGGCTCTCCGCGAGGCCGATTTGGACGAAGAGGAGGGCGCCGACGTAATAATGGTAAAACCCGCCGGCACATACCTCGATATCGTAGCAAAGATTAAGGCGCGCACGAATCTGCCGGTTGCGGCATACCAAGTATCCGGAGAGTATTCTATGATTCAGGCGGCCGCATTGAAGGGGTGGATTGACCTCGAACGCGCAAGGGACGAATCATTGCTCTGCATAAAACGCGCGGGTGCTGATATAATATTGACTTACTTTGCGCTCGATATAGCCCAAAGGCGATAAGGCGCGGCTTTTATAAAAATATGCGTTTGCCGCGCAAAAACCGGCAAATGCTTTTTATTGTTTGCGCGCATTGCGGGTAGGGACGTTTCAAAGAATTTCAGCAGATAATTATGCCGGCAAAAAAAACTTGACCGTCAAAATCTCATAATAAACAATATAGAAAATGAATATGAAGAAATTTATATTGCCAATTTTTTGCCTTGCGGCAGGATCTGTGCTTGCGAATGTAGGATACATTTACAAAGGTTTCGGCGCGTTGGACGACGCGTCTTCGTGGTATCTGATAACTACGGGAAACATAGGCAATTGCAATTATGCTCCACTATATCCCGAAGATTATACCGGAGAATACACTACAAAGGGAGACGCTGGCAACTACGGCGTGTATACCCAAGCAACGACTGCTCCAACCGCATCTGACACGGTCGGATTTATCCGTTATGAAGTCGGCGTGATTGGCGAAAATTCGTCGGAAATAACGTTTTCGGGTGAAACAAAAGACTACGGTGATGTGGTTTTCGGTTCGAGCTACTCGGTCGGAAATATTTATTCGAGATCTTATATGACGAGGCGCCTCGTGTTGGGTAGCGAAAATGCCACTGAAAGCGAATTTGTGCTTAAAGTCACGGGAAACCTAAATATATTCTATTCAGGCAACCATAGTATTGTAATATCCGATTCGGCTGACCAGACCTCTTTTAAAATTGATGTCGGCGGGCAGCTCATGTCCCAGGGTGTAACAAGCGGCGCGATTGGCGCACAAGGCGCGTACATAGACGAGGTTAAAGCCAAGTCTTTCGCAATGACCGGGACTGCTGCTCAGACTTTAAATATGTATGTAAAGTCGATGGTAATTGCCGAAACGGTCGAATTTGGCACAAGCAACGTTATTCTCCATATATGCGAGCTTGACCCCGATTCAGCGCTATTCGATTTCGGCGGAAAATTCTCCAAAAACGCAGAGAAAAAAGTGACGCTCGACTTCTCCGAATTGGAACTCTCCTCAATAGCTTCCGGAACCTACGATATAATTTCGGCGGGCTCTCTTGAAGGATTCTCCGAGGACGGAACAATTGCAGACGATTTTGTAGTTTCGGGATTGGACGATGAAAACTTCTCGCTCGCGTGGAATGGCAACAACTTGCAGATGGTCGTAGTCCCCGAGCCGGCGGCGATGGCCTTTGCAATAGGCGCAGTTTGCCTTATTCTTGCCGGATTGCGCCGCAAGTTTCGCAGATAGTTTTGCGCGATAATTTTTTTATCCTTTTACCATAAAGCTGCGGGTAGCCGCGGCTTTTTTTATTTCCTTTTCTCGGCGCATTGGGGTTTTGCTTCGAGATGTTAAATTGGGGAAAAATGTCCGCTTGCAATAAAATGCCGGCAGAGCCGCTCGTCTAAAAGTCAGCCTCAGTTTTTGCCGCTTTTAATGATTGAGAAATATCGATTTTCATACGTTAAAAAAAAGGCAAAAAAAAGTTGCATTGCATGATTCTATGTGAGAAATTCACAAAAACATGGAATTGTCATCGTACATATCGGTATTCGTTCAGATAATAACTGCACTCGCGATGGGAATTGCGATTGTCGCGGCAAGCCAGATTTTTGGGCAGAGGGCAAAGGCAAATAAACCCGCAAATTCCGCCTACGAATGCGGAGTCGTCCCCGAAGGACAGCCCCACCCGCGCTTCGGCGCAAGATTCTATGTTGTGGCGATGCTTTTTGTGATTTTCGACATTGAGGTCGTCTTTCTTATCCCGCTTGCGGTCGCCTACGGGGATTTTGTTTCCAACAATTTCCCGATTCTGCTCCCGACCCTTTTCTTTATAGCGGTTCTCGCAACAGGCGTACTTTACGAGATGAAAAAAGACGCTTTAAATTGGAATATCCCAAAGAGCAATTAGCGTAATGAATTTAAAGCGCTACCTATCGAAATCGAGGATTGTAGATGTGTCGGCCACGGATTTTTCCGAGGCGGTCGGCCAGCTTTTGGAATGCATACCGGATTCCATTCTCGGAGGGGCGGAGCGCAAAGATGTGGTTGAAAACCTAATCGAGAGGGAAAGATCGATATCAACCTACCTTGGGCACGGAATATGCATGCCGCACACGCGAGTTCCCGGCTTGAAGCAAAAATACGTATTCGCAGCCGGCAAATGCACTGAGGACGGCATAAACTTCGACGGCTTGGAGGACTATAAGCAGACGCGTATACTTTTTCTGATGCTCTCGGACGAAAAGGTGGACAATTACCTCAGCGTGCTCTCAAATCTCGCCAAAATATTTTCTGCCGACGTCTGCGCAAAAATAAAGGCGACCGCCGATCTACCCGAATTTAAAGACGCCGTGATGGGGGCGTTCAACGGCGGAAAATCAAAATCCGCGGCAAAATCTGAAAACAAGCGCAAGCCAATGCGCAATGAAGAGCGCCTAAACGATATGATTATGCGCTCCGCATTTAAAATTTCCAAGGCGGCAAAATGCTCGGCGATAATTCTGTTGGGCGACTCATTCTCGGAAATGCCGGACATATCCTCGGTTTTCGGCGATTCAAAAGTTGTGATTGTAAGCGAAAAACCGCCTGTATCAATGCCTCCTAAGTGCGAATTTATAAGTGTGAGGTCGTTTTCAGACGTGAGGTTTTCACAGCTGCGAAGCGCAGTTATGATAGGGCTTACGCGCGGAACTTTCGGGGTGAAAGAAAAAATTTGCTGCCTCGGCGGAGTGCGCGATAGCAATCTGATTGATACGATTGTTATGCTCGATATCGGCAAGGAGTTTTCCAACGTGTTCATCGGGCAAAAAAATATGCTTCCGGAAGGTGTCACCCCCGAAGTGCTCGAACGCGTTTTGGACATAGCAACGGAACTTTCAGTCGAGGGGCGCGAGGGCAAGCCGGTTGGCTGCATATTTGTTATCGGTTCGGCCGAGGAGTTAAAGCCGCATCTCAAGCAGCTGATTTTAAACCCGTTTTACGGATATAAACCGGAGGATAGAAATGTCTTGAATCCTTTTATGGACGAGACTGTGAAGGAATATTCGCTGATAGACGGCGCATTTATAATAGACTCTTCTGGGGTTCTTGAAGCCGCCGGCGCACTAATCCACACCCCCGATTTTAAACTTCAGCTTCCGGGCGGATTGGGAGCGCGCCACGCCGCAGCTTACTCGATTTCCCTCATGGCCGACTGCATATCTATCGTAGTGTCTTCGAGCACTGGTCAAATAACGCTTTTTAGAAAAGGACAAATGCTTCCGATTACGGAAAAACGCAAGTAGCGCGTTGAGCGGGTCGGGGGAAAATATAAATTACCTATGTTAAAATATTTTGAATGGTCGATAGGGATAATGATTGTGGGGCTGGGCCTCGCATTTTACCGCGGAGAATGTGTGGGGGCGGGGCTCGGGTGGAGCTTTACGTTTACGGCTCTCGTAATTACGGCCCTCGAAGTGAGTCTGTCTTTTGACAATGCCGTCATAAATGCCACAAAGCTTGAAAAAATGTCCCACAAATGGCGCATGCGCTTTTTGACCTGGGGCATAGCGATTGCGGTTTTCGGAATGCGCTTTGTATTCCCGATTGTGATAGTCGCGATATTCTCAAACATATCGTGCATGGAGGTCTTGCGCCTCACCCTCGAAAAGCCCGACGACTACGCAAAGTTGCTTCATGAGTCGCACGTGGGAATCTCCTCGTTCGGCGGGGCGTTTTTGATGATG
Source organism: uncultured Opitutales bacterium (assembly GCA_900545715.1). GTDB lineage: Bacteria > Verrucomicrobiota > Verrucomicrobiia > Opitutales > Intestinicryptomonadaceae > Merdousia > Merdousia gallistercoris. The sequence continues at coordinate 141,077 of URAJ01000001.1, read as the reverse complement.
CTGTTTTGCGAGTTCATGTTTGACAGGGAAAAATCCCTCCACTGGCTCTCAATGCCGGAAAAGCTCTTGCAAAAAATCGGCAGAAGCAGGCTCGCGCCGACCGTCCTTACGCTCGCGGCGCTCGGGGCGATACAGCCGATGCTCTCTGGGGGGCAGCACTGGGTTTCGATTATCGCAGGGATAGTCGGCATTGTGGCGCACTTGCTAATACACGGGGTGAGCTCGAAGCTCGAATCGCTCGCGAAGCAGGAGAACGCGTTTGCATTAAAGCATGCGGGGCTTGCGGCATTTATTTATCTCGAGCTCATAGACGCGTCGTTTTCGCTCGACGGAGTGCTGGGGGCGTTCGCGCTTACGAAGGACGTTGTGGTGATAACGATTGGCCTTGCGGTGGGCGCATTTTTTGTGAGGTCGCTTACGATTATGCTCGTCGAGAAAAAGACTCTTGAAAAGCTCGTGTACCTTACGCACGGGGCATATTGGGCGATAGGTTCGCTCGCGACTATAATGCTTATTGCGACTTTTATGGAAGTCCCGGAAATTGTCACAGGCTCTATTGGAATGGCGTTTATCTTGGCTTCTTTGGTGTCGTCGATATTCGAGAGGAAGCGCGCTTAGTTTTTGAGGAGGGCAAAATAGCTTCTGTTTTTGTCGCGCGATATTTTTAAATTGCGCCTTGAATTTTCTCAATACGCCTATTTTTAGCAAAATTTTGGGGCGTGAGCTGAATGTTTTTCTCCGCTTATAGATGAATTGCAATGATGTGTGCCGCGGCAAATAGAATAATTTTCCCGTATTTTTATATAGTTCTCCACTCGCGCGTGGAGGTATCGCGAAAGAAATTTTTTCTCTATTACATCTTACAATCTAATTTCTTCCGAATGCCGCTAAGCAAACTGTCAAATAAAATTCAATTCCGAAGCTTGGAATGTGTAAAAATTTTCCCGCCCAAATACAGGCTCGCCCGACGGCATAAAATGTTTTTTTATAGCCAAGCTGCTGCCGCATAAAACTTTTACGGCTACTCTTATTTTATTCGCCTACCGGGACAAAATAATAAAATTTTAATTTTCTAAGGTAAAAAACTTGCGAGCTTGCCGCATGCAGGGTGTGCGTAAAGAGAATTGGCGCTATTGCGCGCGCGCAAAAATCTTTTTTTTGTGCCGAACTATCGTGTCCGCCGCACGAATTTAAAAATTTTTTACAGGGCGTGGTATTTGCCCGTAAGTTTATCCTTTTCGAGAATCTTGAAGCCTGCCTTTTTTATGCGCGTTGTGTCTGATAGAGATTTCTCCTTTCCCGGGGTGTACTCTATGTTTATGTTGGGAGCCTCGAACACCCTTTTTACGGGCTTTCCGTTTTCAGGGTGTTTTGTTATTGGGTCCGAATTTGCAGACTGTTCGACTTCAAAGACGTCGCCTTCGGAGCCGTCGGGTTCTATCGTAATATACTTGTATATTGGCATTGCTATGAAAATAGTTTTACGACAAGCAGCGCCGCGTATATGAAAACCGACGCTATCGCCCTCGTTATAAACATAAATATCGACGCGGTAAACGGAATGTTTACCAATAAAAGCAATATTAGTATTCCGTACCTCGAAATTGCGTAATAGGTATGCTCGCTCATATCGACGGCGTATTTTAGGAAGCGGCTGCCGTCGAGCGGCGGTATGGGGATCATATTTATTACAAAGAGAACGCAGTTTATGTACACCGATTGAAGCGCGACTTCCTGCATATTTTCCCAGCCTAAGAGTAGGAACGCCGCAAGCAGCATCGCCGACACGAACGCCACTACCAGATTCATCGCGACGCCTCCCGCTGTGGCGATAATGTCTATTCTTTTGCGCGTCTTTGGGTTTGAGAGGGAAATTTCTACGGGTTTGCCCCAGCCGAATACCATTGGAAACCCCGTCCCCATAGACAGGGCGATGGTTATTATAGGCAGGACGACCGTCCCGATAGTGTCCATATGCGCGAGGGGGTTTATTGTCACCCTGTCTTGCAGGCGGGGCAGGGGATCGCCAAGCTTGTCGGCGAAAAATGCGTGCCCAAATTCGTGCATAGTCACGGCGATTAGCAGCAGTATGTAGAGTATGCCGCCCTCTCTTATCTGGCTTAAAATGTCGGGATTCATCGTTAAAGGCTATTTTGATTCTGATTGGGTTTTATTTTTTGCGTCGCTTTCGATTACGCCTAAAAGCTTTGCCTTATCTTCGGCCAAATGCTCGTTTACTACTTTTGCAAGTATTTCTCTGGCTTGGTCGTCGCGCCTAAGCTCTATTAGAACTCTCGCTTTGTTTGCGAGGGCGGTCTGCCTTTCAAGCTCGAGGGCGGAATTTTTTATAATGTCCTCCCAGCGCGAGAGCGCCTCTTCCCAATCGGGGTGCGAGACGCTGTAAAAGGCTTTTGCGCACTCCCATTTTGCCTGGGAGTTCGGCGCGGAGGAGTCCGCCCACTTCCGGTAGCATTCGAGCATTTTTTTGTCGAGTTGCGCAATGTCGAATTTTCCGGACGCGGCGAGCTCCGTGCGCGCAACCATCAGGAATTTCGCTGTTTGGGATATGTAAACGTTGTTTTCAGGCTCGAGTTTTAGCGCATCGAGAAAATGTGCGTACGCCTCCGGGAATTGTCCGTTTTCGCTCTCATATACCGCGAGCTGGTGCTTCACTGAGGCGAGTGTCGGGTCCAGCGCGTCTGCCGCGAGAAACGCCTTGTAGGCGGCGGTCGAATTTGATGTTTCGCGCAGGTATTTCCCGTAGATTGCGAAACTTTCGGCGTCGCGCTTCTCGCCTGTGAAGTATTCGTTCCAGAGGGAGTCTATGCGTCTCTTTTCCGACAGGAGGTCGGAATTTTTCATTACGGATAGGCTTTTTGTGCCCCTTATTTTTTCGAGGAACCTGTTTTGCGCGGCGACTATTTCAAGGAGCTTTTTTTGCGAAAGCGTATAGGTTTGCGACGTCGCCGGCGCGCGCGGTATTTTTGCGCCGCTTTCGCTTCCGGCGCAGCCGCAGAGCAGGGCGGAAGCAAACGCCGCCGCCGCAAAGAGTTTTGCAAATTTTACGCCGTTTAAAGTCATTTTGTTCAATGGCTGTGCCCGCAGTGGCAATGTCCGCAGCACCCGTGGTGCGCCCCTGAGACGCATGCGCAGCTTTTGGCGCGCGGCTTGCGGGCTGTTCCCACGCCGAAGACCGACACGAGTTTTTTCAGCCGTTTTGAGCCGCACTCCGGGCATGCGGGCTTTTCGTTTCCGCGCACCAGCGCCTCGAAAACGGCAGAGCACTTTGAGCATTTGTATTCGTATATGGGCATATCGTTAATATAAGATTAAAATGTTGAATGTTTGGCGATTCTTTTTTTATTTTAGAATATATTTAAGGTTAAATCGGCAATATAACTTCAATGGCAAAATCGGAAAAAAAATCTGATAAGCAGACTCCAATGATGGAACAGTATTGGAGCCTTAAAAACTCCCTGCCGAAAGACACTCTGCTTCTTTTCAGGCTCGGAGACTTTTACGAGATGTTTTACGACGACGCCATCGAAGGCTCGCGCCTGCTGGGCATTACCCTCACGAAGCGCCAAAATTATCCCATGGCCGGGATACCGTACCACGTAATAGACCAGTATCTTCCAAAAATTCTCGCATGCAACAAGAAGGTTGCCATATGCGAGCAAAATGAGCCGCCAGTGGCAGGCAAATTGGTAAAGCGTTCCGTGACCCGCATAATTACCCCCGGAACCGTCATGGAGGAAGCCCAGCTCGACAGCCGCCGCGGAAATTACATTTTTGCGCTCGACATAGACAAATCCCGCAAGTTGTACGCCGCATGGATGGAGATTAGCGCCGGAGAGTTCTATTGCGCCGAATTCGACTCCCCGCAAGATTTCTTGCCCGTGCTGTCCGCTTTCGACGCCAAGGAAATTCTCCTTCCGGAGCAGGCGTCCCGCGAGTGGCCCGCGGATCCGGCCCTCGCGGCGTGGAACGCGATTTTTAGGAGCGTTCTCGACACCCGCACGGTCACTTTGTTGCACGACTTCCGCTTTGAGCCTGATTGGGGCGCGGCACAGGTGAAGGAAGCTCTGTCGGTAGCTGGCCTTGAGGGGTTCGGAATAGAGCGAGGCTCGCGCCTGGCGGGCCCCGCGGGCGCAATAGTCTTTTATGTGACCGAAAACCTCCGCGCCCGCCCCGGTAATTTGAGAACCCTGCGCAAATTCTCCGGAAAAAAATGCGTGCTTATCGACCCCGCAACCCAGCGGAACCTTGAGATATTCCGCTCCACATCGAATTCGCGCGAGGGCAGCCTGATTTCCGTTATGGACGGGACGAAAACCGCAGCCGGCGCAAGGCTCTTGGAGACATTTCTCGCGGCGCCAACGCTCGACTTGGAGGAAATTTCCGCGCGGCAGGACACCGTATGGGAGCTTTATTCCGCCCGCGAAGAATCCGAAGCCCTCGCGGATTCGCTTTCCCAAATAAGGGACATTCCGCGAATACTTGGAAGGCTCCAAAACCGCATACGCAACCCGCGCGAGCTGCGCGCAATTCTCGAAACAGTCCGCCAGATACCGTCGATACGCGGCGCGCTTCGCGAGGTCGGAGGGCGTAGGTGTTCGGAAATGGCGGAATCTCTGCCCGACCTTTCAGAGCTTGAAGCGTACCTCGAATCGGCGCTCGCAGACGAGCTGCCGTCGAAAATCCAGGACGGCGGCATTATACGCGAGGGATTCGACGCCGAACTCGACAGGCTAAGGGGGCTTTCGCGCGACAATATGGCGTGGCTTGCGGAGCTTGAACAGTCCGAGCAAAAGCGCACGGGGATACGCAATCTCCGCATAAAATACAACGGAGCGTTCGGGTATTTTATAGAGGTGACAAAGTCGAACCTCGACAGCGTTCCGCCCGACTATATACGCCGCCAGACTATGGTCAACTGCGACAGGTTCACCACCGCCCAGCTGCGCGAAAAAGAGCGCGAGATTCTCCACGCCCAAGAGTACGCGCTCGCGCGGGAGCAGGAGCTTTTTGCCGAAATAGTCTCACGCACGCTCGATTTCGCGCCCGCACTTTCAAATGTGGCGGACGCCCTTGCGAGAATTGACGTTTTTAGGGGCTGGGCGGAAATCGCGCGCGAGTGGGACTACTGCCGCCCCGAGGTGGACGACTCAGATGTGATAGAGATTTCCGAGGGGCGCCATCCGGTCGTCGAGCAGATGCTGCGCCGCGACGCAATCGGCCTAGCGCGCACGGAGTCGTTCGTGCCAAACGACGCGTCGCTATCTTCTTCGGGGGAACAGATTGCCCTGATTACTGGCCCGAACATGGCTGGCAAATCTACTTATATCCGCCAAATCGCGCTAATTGCGCTCATGGCGCAAACGGGAGCTTTCGTGCCGGCGCGCAAATGCAGAATTGGGCTTGTCGATAGAATATTTAGCCGTGTGGGCGCAAGTGACGAGCTGTCTCGCGGAAATTCCACCTTTATGGTCGAGATGAACGAGACGGCGAACATTTTAAACAATTCGACGGACAGGTCGCTCATAATACTCGACGAGATAGGCAGGGGAACGAGCACCTACGACGGCCTAAGCATTGCCTGGGCGGTGGCGGAGTTTATCCACGGCGAGGGCGCGCGCGGGCCGCGCACGCTTTTCGCAACCCATTACCACGAGATAACGCGCCTCGAGGAGACTCTTCCGCGGCTTGTAAACCTTCGCGTGAGCGTCAGAGAATGGAACGACGAAATAATCTTTACACGCACGATAGAGCGCGGCGCCGCGGACAGGTCGTACGGCATACAGGTGGCGCGCCTTGCCGGGCTTCCGCAAAAGGTGATAGACCGCGCCAAAGTTATTCTCGGGGAGCTCGAGTCCGAGGGCGAGACAATGCTCGACAACCTCGGTGAAACCAAAAAGCCCAAGGCCCGCGCGCCAAAGCCCCGCAAGGGCGGAGGCTCGGGCGAGAGCAATTTTATGCAGCTTTCGCTGTTCTGAGCACAGTCACTATGCGCAACCTTCCAGCAATAAAAGAAAAGCTCAGGCGACTGCCGAAAACGAGCGGAGTTTACGTTATGAAGGACTCCCTCGGGAACGTAATATATATCGGCAAAGCCGTTAATTTGAAGCGCAGGGTGGGGCAATATTTTATGAACTCGTACAAGACGCGCGCCTCAAACCCGAAAATCGCGTCGCTTGTTGACTGCATTGCGGACTTTGAGTTTTTTAACACCCGCAGCGACGCGGAGGCCGTCATACTTGAAAGCAAGCTCATAAAGCGTTGGAAGCCCCGATACAACACTCTCGAAAAGGACAACAAAAATTTCCTGCTGCTTAGGGTCGAAACATTTGCACCCCTGCCGAGGTTCGCGTTTGCGCGCCATAGAAAGGAGGACGGGGCAATGTACTTTGGCCCATACCTCGGGACCTCGGCAATAAGAAGCGCTCTGACGGAGCTCAAAAAAAAGTTCGGGATACTGCTCTCGGACGCGCACCCGAAAAAACTCGAAAACGGAAAGTGGCGGCTATACGACGACGCCAGAAGCCAAATAACGAACTTTGAAAACGAAGTGGAGGAGTCGGAGTACGCGCGCAGGGTTGAGGCGGCCCTCGAATACCTGCGCGGAAGAGACAGCGGGGCTATCGACGAGGCGCAGATAAAAATGCGCGAAGCCTCCGACGCGCTCGACTTTGAGAAGGCCGCCAAGTGGAGGGACCTGATTGCGGCAATAGAGGAAACGCGCGTGGCAAACGCACGCGGAAACGTGGAGGCTGACATTTCGGCGTCTCCCGCAGACATCGCAATCGCCGCGATGGATTCGCTTAGAAAAACGCTCGGAATGAAAAAAGACCCGCAGTCGATAGAGTGCTTCGATATATCGCACATTTCGGGCAGCTTTTGCGTGGCCTCAATGGTGAGGTTTGAGTTCGGAGAGCCGGCAAAGCAAAAATACAGGAGGTTCAAAATAAAGTCGTTTGTCGGCAACGACGACTTCCGCGCCATGCGCGAGGCCGTCGGAAGAAGATACGCGCGGCTCCACCGCGAGGGTTTGCCCATGCCAGACTTGATTCTAATCGACGGCGGAAAGGGGCAGGTGTTTTCGGCTCTTAAAGCTTTCGACGAGGAGGGCATAACGCCCCCCAAAATCATAGGGCTTGCAAAGAAGGAGGAGACGATTGTCACCGACTCTTTTGAGGAAAAGCTTCTTCCGCGCCGCCACGAAGGCCTGAAACTATTGCAGCGCGTGCGCGACGAGGCCCACAGATTCGCAAATTCTTTCAGCGAGTCTTTGCGAAGCAGAAAAATAAGGGAGAGCATTCTCGACGACTTTCCGGGGCTCGGCGAAAAGCGCAAAAAGGCGCTTCTCGAACACTTCGGCTCCATATCGAAAATAAAGGCGGCCACTGTCGGTCAGCTTAGGGAAGTGGACGGAATCGGATTTGAAACTGCGGCGGCTCTCAGGGAATTTTTAGACGCAAATTTTCCGGCGCACAAAAATGAAGGGCAAAACGTATAGAACCCGCATTGCCCCGACAGTCTCGGGGCTGTTGCATATCGGGCATGCGCGCACATTTCTCGCCGCGTGCGATAGGGCGCGCGAATTCGGCGGAAAAGTTGTTTTGCGCATTGACGACATTGATTCCCAAAGATGCTCCCGCGCGTACGAAGACGCGGCGATTGAAGATATTCGCTCCGCGGGCGTGCGCTGGGACGAAGGCCCCGATGTGGGGGGAGAGTACGGCCCGTACAGGCAGAGCGAGCGGATTTACATGTACGAGTCTGCCATGGAGAGGCTGATTCGCGGGGGATTTGTCTATCCAAGCCCGCAATCTCGCTCTGAAATCAAAAAGCTTGCGCGCAGCTGCGCGCGGACTTTCCCGTTTTGCGACGCGGAGCCCATCTTCCCTGAGGCTCTCCGCCCGCTTTCCACCACGACGGTGGAGGAATTAAAAAATTTCAGAAATTTTAATTGGCGTTTCCGCGTCCCCGACGGCGAAAAAGTACGCTTTCGCGACTCGCTCGCGGGGGATATGGAGTTTGTGTGCGGGGAGGATTTTGGCGATTTTCTCGTCTGGCGCAAAAGCGCGGAACCGTCGTATGAATTGGCGTCGGCGGTCGATGATTGGCTTATGGATATAACCGAGATTGTCAGGGGCGAGGACTTGCTTCTTTCAACTGCCCGGCAGATACTCGTTTGGCGCGCGCTCGGGTCGGAAATTCCGGATTTCAGGCACTGCCCGCTTTTGCGCGGTGACAACGGAGAAAAGCTTTCAAAGACTTCAATCGCAAAAAGCGGCGGCTCAAAGTGGCTCATACGCCGGCGCAAAGGGAAATTATAAATTCGCAAAAGCTCTCGGCCTCTTGGGGGGAGTCTGCAAAAAACGGAGGAATGCACATCGATTTCGACGATTCCGCGCGCGCTTCGGCGCTCCCGTTGGCTCCGAAGCCGCCCCAATAAATTGGCGCAAACATTCCTTCTTTTCTAAGCTTTGCATAGACTGTATCGCGCACATGGGCGTCGCGGAATTTCAAAACGGGGCAGTATACCGAAATTTTTTCGGGATTTTTCCCGCCTGAAAAAGTGAGCTCCTCAAAATATCCGCCGAGTGCCGCTTTAAGCGAAAATGCGCGAACCGAGCAATACCGGGTCTCCGCAATTTTTTTTGCGTCGAGCCGCGCGAACATGTGCATTGAATACGCGCTCATTCGCGCCGGATTTGATATTGCGGAAATTTTCGCTTCCGCGCCGTAAAACAGGCTTTCCGCGAAGTCGTCCGAGCGGCCGTTCTCCTGCGTGCGCGCGAGAGATGCCGCCAAAAAGTCCGCCGCAAAATCCGGCATGGACGACGCGGGCCTTCTAAACATTTCCGCGGGATTCTTTGCGGACACAAATCCACCGTCAGGCAGCGGAAGCCATTTTCTCAGCGAGCCGAAGGAAAAGTCGGCGTCCGCCGCTCCGTATGAAAAGGGTGTGTGCGAGGCGTTTTCCAAAAGTATTGTTTCGGGATTTAAACGCTTCCATTCCGCCCACAATGCCATATCGCGCAGGCCGAAAAAATTTACGGCCATTACGGCGTCTCCAGGCGCGGCGTTTAGCGTATCAAAACGCGGCGAGTCTTCGGAGGGCAGGTCTTCAAAAAATTCAACTTTTACGCTCTTTGCAATCGACCTTGCCGCTTCGGGACAAAAGTAGCGCGGCAAAAACACCCTTCCGCGAAATCCGCGCTTTTTGATTTCCGAAATCACCCTGTTTAAAGCGCATCTTCCCGAAGCGAAAAATTCCCAGTCGCCGCGCAGCGGCGCGGGCGAGTCGAGAAGGTATTTTGATATTTCCTCCGGGCTCGGAAGCGGGTATATTTTTCGCGGGTTAAATTTCACGCCAGACATTTTCCAAAAAGCGACTCTTTGCGTCCACAAAAAAATTCCCTGCCTGCGAATTTGCTTCCCGTTTGTTCCCCCGCGCGGGAAATTCATATTTGCATTTCAATCTCGCGACTTGCTCAGTAGCTTGCGATACCCTCCTTAAAAAAATGCCCGTTGCGCTTTCGTGGATTGTGAAAAAAGCAAATTTTCTGATATGCAGAAAGAGGCGATTCCTCTTTCAAGACACAGTCTTGCGCGCGCGTGCAATCCGGTTATTTCGCGCCGATATTTTTTATCGAAAAAAAACGCTTTAGAATCGTGCGGGCGATTTCCAAAGGCGTTTTACCGTTTTTTTATACTGTCCCAGTACTTGCAGAATACTATGACGATTTCTTGCGCAATTTTCCCACCGCAAAAGCCGCTGCCGCGATTGCGAATATAGCCGCCGCCGCATTTGGCTCGGGAACGGCGGCGTTTATAACGCCCACTCCGCTCAAATCAAAGCCGGGGGACCCGTGTGTAGGATAAGCGTCGTATATCGGGGTTCCCGTGGAGTCGAGCGTTTTGCCGTCGCCTATTATATCGATTATCTTTACGTAGCTTACGCTGCCCATATCGAGGTATGAATAGTTGGCCTCGAAGTCGGCGACGTACGTATCTGTAAATTGGCATTCGCCCGTGCCTTTGGTTTCTGATATGTATTCGGCGACGCGGTTTAGCTCTTCCAAGTCGTATCCGTTGCCGTAGCCTATCATATATTTGCTCCCGAGGTTGTACACGTATGTAGGGTCGTTTGCGCCGCCACCGACTTCGGTGTCCGAGCCTACGGGTTCGCTTCCAAGATAGTAGTTCGGGAATCTTACAAAGTGCTCTCCGTCGCTCGACACTTCTATAAATGCAAATTCCAAAAAAGTGTCGTTTAGAGAGTTTTCAAAAACGGCGAAGTCGTATCCGCTGCCGTTGCAAATTGGGGCGTCGAAAGTTAGCGTTATGCTGCCGGCGTCTCCGAGCACTACGACGTCGAAAGTATCGTTTGCCGTTGCCTTCCCAAGCGCGTTTTCCGTGTTTTGCCACATCGGCGGTACGTTTGTAGGGCTGTAATCCGCTACTCCGCTTGCCCAGCCTGCGAACGTTATTTGCGAGCCGTCGGACAATTTGCCGTTGACGCTTATCGACAGATTTCCAGGGGCGCTTATGCCGCCGCTAAACGACGTCATTATTCCCAGCTGCTCGTTGTAGCCCGCGTTGTCGTATATCGGGATATATGCCTTTGCAGGCAGCGTTTCAGCCGCGAGCGCGGCTGTCAATAATATGCATGCTATCTTTTTCATTTTAGAATTTCAAATTTAAGCCTATTTTCATCATGCGCCCCATTCCAGGGTAGTATGTTCCGCTCCAGCCGCACGAGACGTATCTCTTGTCGAAGGCGTTTTCTATCGAGGCGAAAATTGAGCCGTAGCGGCAGAAGTTGAACGACGCTTGGAAGTCAAATGTGGCGTATGCGGGAATCATTCTTGCGGTATTGGAATTGTCGTTGCCCTCGTACTGCGAGTTTGCAAGGTTAGCCCTGAAAGTGAGCTTTATCCATTCGAGCGGCTTTACATAGACCGCGGCGCTCCCGTAGAAGTCGGGCACGAGGGGAACTCGCCTGCCCGAGTAGGCGCCGCCGTCAAATTCCGCGCGCACTGCCGTAAACATTATGCTCGCCCCGTAATATTGCGAGTCGTATGAGATTTGCGCGTCTATGCCGTAGCGGCGCGTAGGCGGAAGGTTGACGTTTATGTTTTGGGTGTTGTCGAATGAAATTTCGTTGTCCAGATATTGCAAAAATGCGCTCGCGACAACCGTCCAACCATCGGAAAAATATTTTGCGCCAATCTCGTAATTCTGCCCGGTTTCGGGCTCGAGGTCGAAATTGAAGGGAAGGGCCATGGTGTAGCCCTGGTAGGCGGCGACCTCGTCTATCGACGGATAGTGGTATATCTGGTCGAATTTAAAGAATACCGATGTGTCCTCCCTCAGGCTGTAATTTGCGCCGAAATTTGCGCCGAACCCGTGCTGCCACTTGGATTCGTCGTAGGCCGACTTTACGGTTGGGCCGTAGTCGGGGTTTGGTATTTCATACCGCTTGCCACCTACGGTTATCACGCGAGTCGGCAGAATTGAGTTCTCAAAATATTCGGTATTGCGAGCGTCCATGCAGGCGGCATCGAACCTTCCCGCGGCGCTGATTGTGAGTTTCTCAAAAAGAGTGGTGTCGGCGCCCAAGTAGGGCGAGAAGGAATATCTCCGGGCGTCGGCAAACGAGTGTGTGTAGGGCGTCTGCTGGTAGTAGCGCTTGAAATCGACGTCTTCGTACGTTCCGTCAAACCCCGCAAGTATATGCGAATTTTCCCCGACATCAAAGCGGTAGCGGGGGGTGAAAGTCGCGGTCCATTGTGTGTTTCTGCTGTTGGAGCTCGTCTGCCAATATATGTCCCGAAAGTTTGCCGCCAGCCCGACTTCGCCGCTGCCTGCGGTGGACTCTGTCTCGAGATTCAGGGCAAAAATGCCGTCGTCGGATTTTGACGATTGCGATTTCCCGTCAGACTGCCGGGGGTCTTGGACGTACTGCTCCCACGAAAGGGGCCCGGGGTATTCAATGTAGGATTTCGTGTATGAGCCGGAAAAGACGAGCGAATTTTTTTCGTTTATGTCGTACCCCAATGAAACGTTTGCGCTCCGAGCCCAAGCTTCGGAGTTCTCGCGCCAGCCGTCAGTCTGGTAGTCGTTCACGCCTGCCGAAAAAAACCAGTCGCCCTCCCTACCGCTCGCGCGGGCTGCAAGGTTGTATGTTGAGTATGAGCCGTAAACAGCCTCGCCAAAGAATGAATAGCCGTCCTCAGACGGGCGGCGAGTCTTTATCTTTATAACACCAGCCTCTGCGGACGCCCCGTACAGCGCGCTCATCGGCCCGCGCAAAACCTCTATGCTCTCTACGTCGGAAAGCGGTATTTGCAGCCAGTTTATCGCGCCCATGTCGGGGCGGTTGAATCTCTGCCCGTCCACCATTACCAGTATGCGGGTCTGCGAGTTCTCCCCGAACCCGCGCATCGACAAGTCGCCGGCGGCGTTTGATCCGACAACCGAACGAAACCTCACGTTCGCTTGTTTTTCAAGAACGTCGATTACATTTAACGCCGCGGATTCCTCTATTTTATCGCGCCCGATGTAGGTCGAATTCAACGCCTGCGAAAGGGGATCGGATTCCCCTACGCGAAAAGCCGTCACGACAAATTCGTCGAGGACGGCGTCCGCGGATTCTTCAGCCTGCATTTCCGGGCTTGCGGCGTCTTGGCGGCTTGCCGACTCCGCAGGTTCGTCCGCCGGTATGTCGTCGGCGAGCGCGGGCGTCGAAAGTAGGGCGCACAGGGCGCAAAATCTAAAAAAAAGTTTCATTTGCGAAAGCGAAACGGGGAAAGCGCCCGCGAAAAACGTAAAAACGGACGCTTCCCCCGGCGTTTATTTGCGTGAAGAAATCTTCCTGCGCGAAATAGCGAGCGCAAGCGCAACCAAACCGAGCATCGCCGCAACTTCAGCAGGTTCGGGAACCGCGAAATTTACGTTGTCGATTGCTATGTAATTGGGCATTGTAAGCCCGCCGCCGTTGCCGAAATTGCTAATGAGCTGGAAACTCAACCCTTTCAGGCCTTCTTTGAGGCCCTCGCTTAAAGACGCAACATTTATAGTCATCCAGTCTGGCGATATGAAAACTTCGCCGCCGTCGTTGCTTGCAAGAATCGTATCGACATAGTCTTCCGTCAGCGTTCCGCTTTCGTCAACAAGCCCGTATATCCTAAGCGCAAAGAACGATCCTTCCGTGTTGGATATCGACTTGTAAGGGTTGGTGACGGGATCGTAAGCGCCTTCGTTTACTGTTCCGGTAAGGTAGTTGCCTTTTTCAAGCACATAGTAATCATAGGCGGTGAGCGCCACGTCTATCGTGGTAAACTTTACAGACTGGTCGGTTATTATGCTTGTGACATTCGGGTAATTTTTATAAAAAATTGTGCAGTACGCATTGCCGAATACCGGGTCGTTTTTCAATACAGGTGTATTGTTCATAACGTCCGGGTCGGAGTAGTCGCTCCCGTCGTATGACGGCAGATACATTACAGCAAAGTTTTCGCCAGATGCAGCACCGCCGGGTTTCGACTGCAAGTCGTTTCCGAAGTCGGTGGAGTCGTTGCCTTTTTGGTTGGAAACGGCGCTTCCCGCCCAATAGCCGGAATACGTATCGTAGTCGAATGAAAATGCGTATTCTATCGACGCGTTAATTCCACTTGAAGATGTTGTGAAAGCTCCGTAAGAACCGCCGGAATATGCGTCAGCCTGTAAAGCTCCGGTATTTTGGGGAATTAAAGATGACGAAACGTCCTCAAACCCGAATGTGCCCGCATAGGAAACGCCAGCGGACGCCATTGCCGCAAGAATTAATGCAGATATTTTGTAGTTTTTCATATGTTGCCTTTTTTCGTTTTGGAATTTTTCCCCGGCGGGGAATTCGGAGGCTCACAGCGAAAAAAGGCGCGCCCTGCGCATCGACGTAAAAAAATGCGGGGCAAACGACAATCGCAACCAAGCCCTCTGCCTTCCTTGCGCGGGAATCAAAGGGAAATTTTTAAACACGTCTTCTGGCTTATGCCCGCGCTGCGGATTTTTTCCGCATGCAACCCGGACGCCTTCCCGCTAATTTCGCAGTGGCATATGTTCGGGTATCGGGGCAATTACAGAGGCGCGACCGCGTCCGATTTTCACGGACTTCCGTTTGTTTAAAAACGTCGCAGCCGACATAAATGCCGACTTATGGATTTAAAAATCCTATTTGAATGAACTGTTGCCGATAAAAATTCATACGGCATAGGCATGTCAATCTTTTTTGGAAAATTTCTTTCAAAGATTTTTTTTCTTAGTTTCGCGAAATTGCAAAATATGTCTTTTCTAAGCCCGGCATACCCATCTTTACACCTGAAAAAAATAGGGCGCGTTTTTTTGCGCCCATTTTAAAAAAAGTTTTTTGCGATTTATTAAAAAGAAACTATCAGCTGGCCTCCGATTACGAGGGCGTCGTCTATATCGCTATTGCCGTTCGGCCTAAATATGTATTGAAAATCGGGCTGTATTGAGATGTTTTCATTTAGCTGAATTACGTATGTAGCCTCGACTACCATTTCGTACGTCGCAGAATAAGATTCTGCCCCTTGCCCGTATCCGTACTTTGAATTAAACGAACCGTACAGCCATGAAAAGTAGATTCCGTCTTGGCTCCTGTAAGGAACGAGCCCTTGCAGCTGGACTCCCGCATAGAACATAAAGGGCATAGTAGATATGCTTTGAACGGGCGCGTATTGCATTCCTCCCCAAACGCTGACATGGCGATACGGGGCGTCGGAGTCGCGCCAAACCATCTGCTGGCCCTGAATCCAGAATCCGTATCCGCTTCCGCGGTCGCCCCCGGAGTAGCCGGTCAGCCCTTCGTATCCCCCAAAAAAGTATCCGCCTATTTGGTACAACCCCTGCAAGCCTGTCCCCTCTATCTCTTTTCCGCCAGCCCCTGTCTTTGCGAAAAATTCCGGACTCCATGAGGCTTGAAAGAGCGCCATATAGCCGTCGTCCGAGTGTATGCCGAATTCCGTGCCGTTCCAGTTGGCGTCTGAAAGCGATTGCGGCGCTTGGTATAGCCCCGCAGAAAGTGTTATCTCTTCGGAGGGCGAATACCGGACGTTTATGCCCCAAGTTGCTTGAGGCGACGATGTGAAAGGCGAGTTGTAAAAAATAGCCTCTGGAGTGCTATCGGCCCCGCCGCTTACGAGGTATCCCATTACGGGCAGCGCCATAAATACGTCGGACATGCTCATGCGCCCGAAGTTGACTTCTATCGAGCCCGCGCGCGTGTCGAACGACTGGGTGAAGTACATCTCATAAAATGCCGCTCCGTTTGTGACGTACGATTCCGACGCAGTGAAAAAATTGCCGATTTTGTCGGAGAGATTCGCTCCCGTACTGTACGCCCCTGAGATTGTGAACGCGCCTCCCTTCCAGCCTATCTGTTTTTCCAAGTCGAAATCCAGACCGAACAGCATTTCCCCCGTGTAATTGGTGCCCTGCGCGGCGCCGTCATAAGGATTGCTTACAAGGACGGAGTAGTAGTCGAAAAAGAAACTGACGCCCGTCTGCTCTTGGAGGTCGCTGTCGGCGGAGTTTATTTTGTCTGATATGTAGTCAAGCCCCGCGTTGCCGTAGGGCAGGGATACATCGGCCGCTTCGGCGGCCGCGAGAAGCGCGCACAATGCACATGACGTGGCGAATTTTTTCATCTTTTTAACCTTTTTGCGCGTCCGTGCGGATCTCCGCCCGGATTTTTTTTATTCGACATGCTTTCTTATGTTTTTGTTCCGTATCGCCCCGGCGTTTTGTAGCGGGCGCATTTTCGCTCAGTATGTATTTTGCATTCTAAATTTGCCGCCAATTAAAAAATTTTTGGGATTATCTTCGCCAGTTCAATCCGATTTTAATTTTTTTAAGGGCATGTCGGCATTTTTTATCTACTCCACCAAATAGAAAAAAGCGCCCGCAAAAAAGCCCGACGCGCAAAAAAAACGCTTCGGGCAAAATGTAAATTTCTCATAAGGGGCGAAAGCCCGCTCAATGTTAGAAGCTTTTTATGGCTTCGTCGCGCGTAGTGTAAATAGGGAATATCGTTGTAAAGCCGGAAATCTCGAAAACCTGCTTAACATTCTGGCTCAAACCCGACAATGCAATCTCGCCGGATATTTTTTTGAACTGCTTTGCCGCCGCGAGCAACACTCTAAGCCCCGCGCTGCTTATATATTCGAGATCGCGGCAGTCCACGAGTATCTTTGTGGATTTTTCTTCAAAAAGCTTGTTGAAAACCTTTTCGAGGTCGGCGGTTGTCGTCACATTCAAGCGCCCGTTCAAGGCGATGATCGACACGTCGTTGTTTTTTTCTTCAGTAATTTCCATATTGCGTAGCGGATGTTTATAAAAAATTTGTACCATTTTGAGGCGCATTTTGAAAAAATCAAGTAAAATACTCGCTGTCGGTTTTTCACAAAAATATGCAAATTATAATTCGAGCCGCAGGGGGAGAAAAATGGGCAAACCGCCTGGCGCCGAAAGCCCTTTTATATATAAGTGTTGTTTGGGAGCTGCATTCCGCCATCAAAAAATAAAAAATACACCCTAAATTAGCCCGTCGAAAAAAAGCATTGCCCTAAAAAAATTGCCGGAAGAAATAAAAATGCTTGAAGAAAACGCGGGGCGGGTATTATTTTTATTCCAATCAACGCATTTAACAAACAAAGGAAAATAATATGGCAAGACCTCTGACTATATTCACCGGACAATGGGCCGACATGAAACTCGAAGACCTCGCGCCCCTCGCGAAAAACATGGGCTACGAAGGCTTGGAAATTGCGCTTACCGCCAACCACTTCGACATGACAAAGGCCGACGATAAGGACTACCTGAAAAGCCGCTGGGATATTCTGGCCGCAAACGGCCTGAATTGCTTTGCGCTCTCGAACCACCTCGTCGGGCAGTGCGTGTGCGACAATATCGACTCCCGCCACAAGGCGATGATGCAAGACTACATCTGGGGCGATGGCGATCCCGAAGGCGTGCGCCAGCGCGCGGCTGCCGAAATGGTCAAGACGGCCTCCGTCTGCAAAACTTTTATGGAAATGCGCCCCGAGACGCTCGCCGAATCCCCGATTCCCCCGACAGTGACAGGCTTTACGGGCTCGTCGATATGGCAGTACCTCTATTCCTTCCCGCCGGCGTCCAAAGAAATGATTGAAGCCGGATACGAAGACTTCGCAAAGCGCTGGAAGCCGATTCTCGACGCCTTCGACGAACAGGGCGTAAACTTTGCGCTGGAAGTCCACCCGACGGAAATCGCCTTCGATATAGCCTCCGCGGAACGCGCCTTGAAGACTATCGGCGGCCACAAGCGCTTCGGATTCAACTACGACCCCTCGCACTTCGGGTACCAGGGCGTAAATTATGTGAAGTTTATCCGCAAATTCTCCGACAGAATCTTCCACGTGCATATGAAGGACGTTTGGTGGGGGCACGGCAACGGCGAAGCCGGAGTGTTCGGCGGTCACACAGAGTTCTGCGATCCGCGCAGGTACTGGGACTTCCGCTCGATAGGCCACGGCGACATCAACTTTGAGGAAATTATCGTCGCTCTCAACGACATCGGCTACAACGGTCCGCTCTCTGTCGAGTGGGAAGACGGCAGAATGGATAGGGTGCACGGAGCAACCGAATCCGCCGGCCGCGTGCGCGCCTTTGACTTCCCGCGCTCTGATATTGCGTTCGACTCCGCTTTCGACACGTCGAACCAATAATTGTTTTGAGTTTCGCCCGCGGGGCTCCGCAAGGAATCCCGCGGCGTTTTTTTGTATAAATTTTTTCCGCGGCGATGCGTTTTTTTTGTCTTTACAAAAACGGCGCGCGGGGTATAGCTTTTGAGAAATGGACTTGTTCCGACTAATCTAAAATAGAAAATAAAAATAATGAAATCTGCAAATCTAACATACACAATGGCGTTTTGGCTGCTTCGTTTTTGGCTCGCTGCAAGGGCGATAGGAACGGGGCTCACAAAATTCATAGGAAAGGTTGAGGGGGAAATTCCGAATCCCGAATTTGAGGCAAAAATAAAAGAGACCATGGCCGACGGGCTCAGCAGAA
This sequence comes from uncultured Opitutales bacterium, assembly GCA_900545715.1. Lineage (GTDB taxonomy): Bacteria > Verrucomicrobiota > Verrucomicrobiia > Opitutales > Intestinicryptomonadaceae > Merdousia > Merdousia gallistercoris. Next base: position 122,957 of record URAJ01000001.1, on the reverse strand, counting down.
GCGAAGCTATGGAAATAGTGACCGACGTTCCCGAAAAAATCAGCGGGACGATGGATGTCATAAGCTTCTCCTCCTACCACGGACTGCCCGAAAAAGGCCCGATGACGATTGAAACATTCAGCGCGAGCCCGCTGATGCCATCGTTTATGGTCGAACCCTACGCGGCGGTTCTCGGATACGCTCTCGTGGCGCTCGGCATAACCGTGCTGCTCGGCATCTGCACGCGCGTTTCCCTCTTCCTAATGGGTCTGCTCTATATCTCCCTGACTTGGGGCTTCATTATTCTCGAACCCAATATGGGCCCGAGCGCGGCCGCGGGCATTGCGTACCTCGGCGTGCACATGGTTCTCATAGTTGCGGCATTGTTGCTTGCTGACTATAATAAATTCGAGCTTCTGTCCTGCAAAAAATTCGGTTTTTGCAAGTGCTGCAGCAAAGAGTAATATTTTAAATAGATAAAATAAATACGATATATAACTATGAACGACTTTAATCGCAGAGATTTTCTAAAATTGGCTGGAACTGCCGCCGGCGGCTTAATGCTCTCGCCCGGCATGCTTTCCGCACAGCGCAAGGGCGGCGACAAAGTGAATGTCGCTATCGTAGGCTACGGCGCCGAGGGCGAAGTTCTCATGAACAGCCTCTTGAAGCTACCCTACATAAACTTCGTTGCTATTTGCGACATTTGGCAGCCCAGGTGCAATTACGCGGCGGCTCTCGTTATGAGGCAGCTCAAACAAAAACCCGCTAGATACACCATTGTGCTCGGCGGAAAAGACCCCTATGCCCCCCTCGTCAAAAAGGGAAGAATGGGCGAAATAAAGGGCGAAAATTACAAGGATCTAATAAAAAATCACGCGAACGAACTTGACGCAGTGATTATCGCCACCCCCGACTTCTGGCACTCGCCAATGACGGTCGACTTCCTCAATGCCGGCGTAAACGTCTATTGCGAAAAAATGATGTCGGACACTCTCGAAGGGGCAAAAGCGATGGTTCGCGCCGCCCGCAAGAGCGGAAAGCTCCTGCAAATCGGCCACCAGAGAACTTCCAACCCGCGCTACATTTACGCCCGCGATGTTCTATTGCGCAAGCACAATATTTGCGGCAACATAATGGCTTGCAACGGGCAGTGGAACAGGGCTGTATCGCAAGACCTCACTTGGCCGGAAAAGTCGGCAATTCCCGTCGAAAAGCTCAAGGAATACGGCTACAAAGACATGCACCAGTTTAAGAATTGGCGCTGGTTCAAAGGACTTGGCGGCGGCGCGATTTCCGACCTCGGCGCCCACCAGATTGACATATTTGGCTGGATGCTCGGCGGACACCCCAAGCGCGTTATGGCTTCCGGAAACCGCGACTATTACAAAAAGCCCGACGGTTCCCCCGCACACGACTGGGACGACAATGTAATGTGCATATTCGAGTTCGACAAAACCTTCCAGGGCAAGAAAGCACAGGCGTTCTACCAAGTGCTGACGACAACATCGTCGGGCGGCGGATATTTTGAATCCTTCATGGGCGACCAAGGCACATTGAAGATGTCGGAAAATCCCGCGCTTACAAAGCTCTTCCGCGAAAACAACGCTCCCGAATGGGACGAGCTCGTAAAGAAGGGTGTAATAGGCTCAGGCGAGGCTTCCGCTGCTAAGACAACTGTTGCGGACTCACGCGAAACGGCTGCACTCGTCGGTTATTCCTTCCCGGAAAAGATTGACGGATACGAGCCGGACGTAGCAAAGAAGCCGATTCATATGTACCACATCGAAAACTTCTTCAACGCCGTCATGGGCAAGGGCAAGCTAAATTGCGACGCCGAACACGCCTTCGCTGCTGAAGCTGCGGTATTCAAGGCGCGCGACGCCATTACTAAAGGCCCGCTCGAATTTAGCGACGACGACTTCATTGTAAGCTAATTTAACCCTTAACTAAGCATAATAAAAAAATGAAAAAAATTCTAATAGCAGTTTCCGCTTTGGCATTCGCCTTTGCGCTTAGCGCCAAGCCCTTAAAGCTCGACGTTCCCAGAGCACAGATAATCGGAACTCCCGTTCCGGTAAAGCTCCCCAACCTCGAGCCCAAAACTCCCAATCCTGAACCCGACGTTCCGGACGATGTAAAGAATGTCGCCAAGGGCAAGAAAGTGACAAGCTCCGACGATTTCCCGCTCATTGGAGAACTCGAGCTCGTCACCGACGGCGACAAGGGCGCGGCGGAAGGATGCTATGTCGAGCTGATGAACGGCTTGCAGTGGATCCAAATCGACCTTGAAAAGCAGACGGAAATATTTGCGGTTGCGATGTGGCACTACCACAGCCAGGAACGCGCCTACAAGGACGTCATAATCCAAGTTTCCGACGATCCGGAATTCATCAAGGGCGTGACGACTATCTTCAATAGCGACCACGACAATTCCGCAAAGAAGGGCGCCGGCAAGGACAAGGCTTACATCGAAACCAACATCGGCAAGCTCGTTGTTGTAAATCCCCCGGTGAAGGCCCGCTACATCCGCTTGTTCTCCAACGGAAATACGACCAACGACATGAACCACTACATTGAAGTGGAAGTTTACGGCCGTTAATTCTATAAACGCAAATAGGAGAAATCAAAAAGCGCGGAAATTTTCCGCGCTTTTTTTGTTCCTAAATTTTTTTGTCTGGGTGAGAATATAAACTTTTTGTTAGGAGCTGAGGCATAAAAATTTTTAACTTTTTTTAGAAATTTTTAGTCTTATCCGATTTGTTTTGTCCGCGCATTTTATATTGTCCAACGTATATTGGGCTAAGCCAAGGCATCTTAGGGCTTATATTTTCTATGTGAGAAATGTACGGGTTTTTTTTGAATCGGGCAATAGATAGGATTGCGCGGTTTGTAGCCATTTTTGTTCGAGGCGGATTTTTGCCGATTTCGCATTCTATATTTAAAATTTTTCTGATATTTTTGTAGGGATAAATTTTGATGAGTCTGCGGCAAAAGTAATTGTTAAAAAAATAAAAATTGCGTCTCGACATCGATTTACGCGCGCCATATTATTCTAAAATATTATACGAATATGATGAATAAAATTATAGCAATTTTAACGATTATGGCATGCGCTTTTGCAAGCGCTGCGGAACGCGTGGAAATAATTACAAAATATAAGGACGGAACGGTAAAAAGTTCGGAAAAATCCCTAAATTTTGAAAACGGGAGAGCCGTTTTAAAAATTCCCCGCGACTCAATAGATGCGCGTACCGATACAATTTCCATAATCCCCGATTTTATGAAAGCCTCCGCGGGCGACGACGGGTACATCGTTATGCCAAACAGCATAATAATACCTTTTATAAAACAAAAGGACTCGTCATTCACCCCGTATAGCACGAGCAAAAACGAATGGCATCTCCCAATCGGCGGGATAAAAAAGGCAGATAGGGCGTTTTATTATATCGTAAACGGGCTTCGCCACGAGCATGCGGCACTGGCAAAGCTGAAGGATGGCGGATACTCGCTCTCGACAGTTTTTAATATCGGCAAGATGGCATTTAAACCTTACGAGGACATTGAAATTGAGTACAGAATCCTCGAGGGCGAAAATGCTGATTATTCAGGGATAGCGCGCGATTACCGCAAGACGCTTCTCGACTCCGGAGTTTGCAAGCCCATATCCGATAGGCTCACACCGGAGCTCGAATACGCATGCGGCGCGCCTGAGCTTAGAATACGCCAGGCTTGGAAGCCTGCGCCGCCAAAAATCGAAGAACAGACGGTGGAAAATGAGCCCGAAGTGAAAGTCAAAATGACTTTTGAAAAGGTAGAAGACTTTATCTCGCGGCTAAAATCCGCGGGAGTAGAAAAAGTGCAAATATGTCTTGTCGGCTGGAATGTGAGCGGGCACGACGGAAGGTGGCCGACTGCATTCCCGGTCGAGCCCAAACTCGGCGGCGAGGAGGGCTTGAAGCAGCTGATAAAAAAAGCGCAGTCGATGGGATACCAGATAGTTTGCCATACCAACAGCACTGATATTTACAGCATATCGGAAGATTGGAAGGGCGGGGCGCCCGTCGCAAAAAAATCCGACGGCTCTCTGCAAAAAAATACATGCTGGAGTGGCGGAAGAATGTACAATCTCTGCCCCAAAATGGCGTGGGAGTTCGCAAAGAGGGATTTGCCGAAAATTGCCGGGCTCGGGTTTAGGGGGCTGCACTATATAGACGTTATATCGATGATTCCCCCGCACGAATGCGCCGACCCGAACCACCCGTGCAACCGCGCCGAAAGCGAGGAGTATATGAACAAGATTTTAAGGCTCGCGCGGTCGCTCTTCGGCGGCGCGGCGTCCGAGGGACCCTCCTATTTTGTGGCGGGCAGCCAGGATTTCGGCCTCTACATACATTTCGCGCTGCTCGATAGAAAAACTCTCCCTATGTCCGGAAAGCTCGTGCCTCTTTGGCAGATTGTCTTTAACGGCATAATCCTCAGCAACCCCGCTACTGAGTGCGCCAACTACACTATAAAAGACCCCGTAAAGCGTTTGAAGCTTGTGGAATTCGGCGGCAGGCCGATGTTTTACCTATATTCGGCTTTCCGCGACAACGGCGACAACTGGATGGGAAACTCCGACTTGGTATGCGAAGACGAGGCATCGACTAATAGGAGTATAAATGCGATAAAAAAAGGCTATGACGAATACGCGAAATTATCGCGCCTCCAGAAAGTTTTTATGGATTCCCATTCTGAGATATCCAAAGACGTTTTTTGCACGAGATACGCGGACGGCACTGAAATTGTCTGCAACTATGCGGACTCTCCGTTCAAATATAAAAATGCGCAAATAGAGCCGCTCTCGTACAAAGTTTTCGAGCCGCATGCGGGTGGCGAAAATTGAAGCAATTAAATCCCGACTTTCCCTTCAAAGATTTTAGCTGGCGCGGGAAAAAAATTGAAAATTTATCTGCCGAAATGTCCGCAAGAAAAGAATCCGCAGTAAAAAATGAAAAGTCGCTTTTTTTATAAAAAGCTTGTTATGCGGGCGCGGATATGTAGAAATGTTGGACGTGAAATTTTTAAGGACATTAATCGCCGCAGCGACGCTCGCACCGTTGTGCTGCGCGCCGGCAGCGTTTTCGGCGGAGCCCGCCAAAAAGCCGCGCAAGCGCGCAGACGTGCCGTGGGTGTCTCTCGAGCACCAGAGGGCGCTCGAAGCCGAACGGCTGGGCCTTGCAAAAAAAGCGGAGGAAACGGTGCCCGTAGTGAAAAAATCGGACGGGAAACCGAAGTTGTCCAATATGATTACCGCCCCCGAAATATCGGCCGATAAATTCGAGCATGTCCAAAATAGCGAGGGCGACTTAATCGCCACCGGCAACGCAAAAATCGAAGACGAAAAATTCGAGCTCCGCGCTGATAAAATCCGCTACTCGCAAAACAGCGGCGCGGCCGAGGCGTCCGGTAAAGTAAAGGCTTCTATCGGCCAATCGCGCGTTGTCGCCGAAAAATTTTCGTACAACCCGTCAAAGGAACTGCTGCATACCCCGCACGCGCGCTTCGGCTCGTCGCCCATGTTTGTTGAGGCAGACAGCATAACTTCCGATAAAAACAAAGTGTCGATAGACAATCCGACCGTGTATGTGGGCGAGCCCTCGCCTTACTCAATGTCGGCCTCGGCTTCGCAAATAAGGTACGATACGCAGACTGAGCTCCTTGAACTCGACGACACTCTCGTCTCGATAGGGCCCGTTCCGGTGTTTTATGCGCCGTACTACTCGCAGTATGGGCTCGAGCGGCCCCCGTTCGACATTCAGACGAGAGCCGGATACAACTCAGACTACGGGGCGTTTCTCGCAAATACGGTAATGTACAACGGCCTCGGCAGCCTCAGCCCCGGAATGCTGCTCGACTATTACACCGAGCGTTCCGTATTAGTCGGCCCGGCACTAAACTACGACTATAAAGGCGCCGAAACATGGCTGAAAGGATTTTTCCAAGGCGCGTATATAGACGACCACGGCAGCAGGGACATTCTCGGAGTCGATTCTCTCGGCCGGCCTATCGACAGTGACAGGTTTTTTATGCAGATGCGCCACGCGCAGATGGTGACCGACAATATATCGGTAATAGGCTCTCTCGCATGGTGGAGCGACGAGTTCGTCACGCGCGACTTCCGCCCGGAATTCTTCTATGACGACCAAATCCCCGACAACTTTGCGGAAATAGACTATTACGGAAGCGCATACACAATTTCGCTCTTTACGAGGTTCGCGCCCAATAATTGGGAGCTAGTCCAGCAGCGTCTGCCGGAGGCGCGCTTCGACTTGCAGCCCGGGGAAATCTTTAATACGGGCTTCTATCAGAATATGTATCTGTCCGCGGGATATTTTCGCAACAGCGGGCCGGAGGAGCTAATATACGAAACTTTCGAGACCGCGCGCGTTGACGCCTATTACGGTATAATGCGCCCAATACATCTAAATTCGTGGAGCACAATCACCCCCGTCATAGGCGGCAGGCTGACGTACTACGGCAACCCCAAAAACGGGGCGTCCGAATATACGCGAATTTTGGGGCAGGTAGGCTTCGACGCTCAAATGGATATTTGGGGCACTTGGGAGTACCAAAGCAAGACAATGGGCATAGACGGCTTGCGCCACCATATAACCCCGATAATGAGCTACCGCTATATACCAAACGCTACCCAGGGTTCCGGCGCAATACCTACAATCGACGAAATAAGCATAGAGGATTTCACTTACCCGCCGATACTCGACTTGGGAGAAATGCGGAACACAGACAGGCTGTTTAAGACAAACACTTTGAGGCTCGGAATAAAAAACACTCTCGAAACGCGCGACGAAACATACGGCTCGCGCGAGCTTGCGAGGCTCGACATATTTCAGGACTTTAATTTCGACAAGCGCGTCCTCGCCCAGAACGATTTTAAAAGCTCCTCTTTCTCCGACTTGTACACGAACGTTTCCATATCGCCCGCGCGTTGGCTTACTATCGGCTGCTACAACAGGTTTAACATAGAAAACCTAAATGTTCCCGAAACAAACGCGTATATCGGGCTTTTCGATTCCGACAAATTTTCAATATATTTTATATCGAGCTATCTCGCAGGGGCAATTACCCAGTATTCGGCCCTTGCGGAATACCGCATAAGCGAGCGCTACAAGCTGCTCGGGCGCTGGTCGTACGACTACCGCTTGAATATGATAACCGACCAAACCTATACTCTTTGGACGAGGCTTGGAAATTCGTGGATAGTCGAATATCAAATATCGTACCGCTCGGGTTCAACGCGCCAGAATAATTTCTCGTTCGGCGCCCGCCTGTCTATGGCAATCTTCTAACACAGCAATGCCAGAAGACATTCCAGCATACGAAGACGCCCTCGCGGGAGGGCTTGAAATGTCGGTAAAGCTAAATGTCTTCGAAGGTCCCCTCGACTTGCTTTTATTTCTTATTAGGAAAAACGAGATAGACATATACGACATACCGATAGCGGAAGTGACGCGGCAATACATGGACGTGTTGCGCTCGATGAAAAACATGTCGCTCGACGTGGCGGGCGAGTTTTTCGTAATGGCCGCGACTTTGATGTACATAAAAAGCCGAATGCTTCTGCCGACGGACGAAAGGGCTGTCCAATCAGAGGAGGACGACGGCGATTCCGAGCTTGACCCGCGCTGGCAGCTTGTCGAGCAGCTTCTGGAATATAAGAAGGTAAAGCGCGCTGCGGACGGGCTAGAAGACCTGATAGACGCGCGCCAGAATTACGGCGAGCGCAGAGTGTCGGTTACGGAACTGCCTGAGAGGCCGTTAAAGCCGTCCGACAAAATGGAGGTTTGGAACGTGTTTAATCTCGTTCTCAGGCGGCTTGCCGAAAAGCTCGTGCAGGGCGAGATACGCGAGGAAAATGTGACTGTCGCCGACAGAATGGAGTATCTGCTTTCTATCCCGGAAAAGAATTTTACGTTTTCTTCTGTATTTAAAGAAAAGAAGACCGGAATAGTGACGATAGTCGCAACCTTCATTGCGATGCTCGAGCTCACCCGCCTCAGAAAGCTTAGAATATCGCAAAACGAAAGTTTCGGAGAAATATATTGCGAGAGAATAGACGAACCGCGCCCCGCCGCGGACGACGAAAAGGAGCAAAACTAAATATGGCGAAAAAGAAATCGGCGCACTTACTTGGCATAGGGCTTGACAGCGACGGGCAAAAGCGCATTACGCAGGCCGAAAAATTCTCCCTCGTTGGCGGAACCGAAGAAACCCACGAGTTCATGACGGAAACCGTGATAAAAACCTTCGAGGATTTAAAGCGCAAGGGCAGGGAGCTGGAAGATACGTCTGTGGACGAGCTTTCCGATATTTTGAGAAAAAATATGCCAAACAGGAGAAGCTGATGAAATACTTCGGAACGGACGGTATTCGCGGAAAATATGGGGATTTTGAGGTGAGCGAGCCCTTCTATGAGGGGCTCGGAGAGGCGTGCGCAGATGCGCTAAGTGAGAAATGCGGTGGAGGCTTAGTGGTTGTCGGGTGCGACACGCGGGCGTCTTCGGAATCTTTGAAGGAGTCGTTTTGCCGCGGTTTGGAGCGGCGCGGAATAAAGTTTGAAGATATGGGCGTGCTGCCGACGCCCGCTTTGGCGTACGCAGTGTTAAAGCGCGGCGCAAAGCTTGGCGCAATGATAACGGCTTCCCACAATCCCTACACAGACAACGGCATAAAATTCTTCGACTCCAACGCGAGGAAAGTTGACGACGCTTTCCAGCTCGACATAGAGCGCAGGGTCGATTCAATGAATATAGATTTTAAATCGTACACCAAGAAGGAATTTTCGCCGCGCGCAATAAAGGCCGGAAAATTCGCCCTCGAAGAATACGCGCAGAAAATGGGTTCGCTTTTCGAGCCCGGTTTTCTCGAAGGATACACTGTTGCCATAGATATGGCAAACGGGGCGACATCGGAAGTATCGTCGAAGGTTTTTGAGGGGTACGGCGCAAAAGTTGTAAAGGCGGCGTTCTCGCCCGACGGGTTTAATATAAACGCTTCAGTCGGCAGCCAATTCCCGGAAAACATAGTGGGCGTATGCAGGCAGAGCGGGGCGGACGTAGGGTTTGCGCACGACGGCGACGGCGACAGAGTGGTCGTATGCGACGATAAGTTTTCGATTCTCGAAGGCGAGGAGGTTTTGGGGCTTATAGCAATGGAGCACAAAAGCCGCGGAGCGCTTTCTTCAAACGCGATTGTCACCACGCTGCAAAGCAATACCGGCCTTGACGAATCGCTCGCAGCAAACGGAATAAAAGTTTACAGGTGCGGCATAGGCGACAGGCTTGTAATGCGCGAGATGCTCGAGCGCAACTGCAATGTCGGTGGCGAAAATTCGGGGCACTTCATATTTTCGGAAATATCGCCGTGCGGCGACGGGCTTGCGGCGGCGCTCGCAGTGCTTTATGTAATGGCAAAGCAGCATAGAAAGCTGTCGGAGCTAAGGGGCGGCATAGCGATGTATCCTTGCATATCAAAGTCGGTTGAGGTGGCGCGCAAAACACCCGTAAACGAGGCGCCCAACCTTTCCAAAGCCGTCGAAAAATGCGGCGAATTGCTTGGCGGAAAGGGAAGAATTCTTGTCCGCTATTCCGGAACTGAAAAGAAAATACGCTTGCTCGCGGAGTCTCCAGAGCTCGAAAAGGCAAAAAAATGTATTTCTTTTTTGCTCGAAGCCGTAGAAATAGACTTGAAATGAACGCGTACTCGTTTTAATTTATAAGCTTTAACGACAAACAGGCTTTATTTATGGCAGAAACCACATCTACAGAACCCACGGAAGAAGTAATTGAAACCCAAATTAACGATTTGGATCCGCGCTTTATAAAACAACTCGAATCCGCAGAGAAATCAATAGACAAAAATCCCGGCTATACCGTCGATATCTGCGCAACTATCCTTGCGAAATATCCCTCTTGCGTAGAGGTTCGCAAGATTATGCGCCAGGCCCAGTTTAGAAAATACGGGAAGGGAAACTTTATTGCGAAGCTGGCCAGCGACATTAAGGGGATTATCCTCCTGATGAAATCGGCGTCCATGATAAAAAATGGAAAGGCCCTCGAAGTTATGACTGAGGCCGAAAAAATTCTGTCGCAGTGCCCGCAGTGCGCATATGCGCTAAACGCCCTTGCTGACGCTGCAAAATCTCTCTCATATTGGGGAACGGCGGCCTCCGCGTATCTTGCGATTGCGCAGTTCCAGCCTAAAAATGACAAGAACCTTCTCGCGCTTGCAGATGCGTACGTAAAGAATAAGCAGCCCGACGAAGCTTCTCAGATATGCGATCAGATTTTGCGCCGCAGCCCCGCTAATGGCGAAGCCCAGGCTCTTGCAAGGAGCGCTTCGGTCATAAAGACCATGAACAAGGGCAACTGGGAAAAAGAGGGAGGAGACTTTCACGACAAACTCAAAGACGCTGCCGAAACGGCGGATCTCGAAAACGCATCAAGCCTTGTCAGCGACGAAGCAACCCTCGCAAGAATTGTTGACAGGCTCAAAGAGCAAATCAAAACCGACCCCGAAAATATCAATCTTTACCGCGATATTTGCGCGAATTTACGCACTCTGCACCGCTATTCCGAGGCTCTCGAATACGTGAGACAGGCGCGCCAGCAGCCGCTCGGCAAGGGCGATACAACCCTCGAAAAATGGGAACACGACTTTATCGTCGCCGAAATGGAGGCGAAAATCGCCGACCTCAAAAAAGAGCTTGAAGCAAATCCGAATGACGCCCAGAAAAAGGCCGAACTTGATGAGCTCTCCAAGAAGGAGCACGACTACAAGCTCGAAAACGCCAAACTTATGGTCGAGCGCTACCCCAACGACTTCAACTACCGCTATATTTATGGGCAGCTGCTGTTCGAGGACGGAAAGCTCGACGACGCAATTATGCAATTCCAGCTTTCGCAGCGCAACCCCAAGGTTCGCTCGCAGTCGCTGCTCGGGCTTGGCCGCGCGTTCATACTCGGCAAGAAGTACGACTTGGCTGTTGACCAGCTTGAAATCGCCAAGAAGGAGGCAAAAGTTATGACTGACGCCAAAAAGGAAATCATATACGAGCTTGCCACGGCGTATGAAAAAATGGGCGAGGCCGAAAAAGCCTTCAACGAGTTTAAGGAAATATACTCTGCGGATATTTCTTACAAGGACGTCTCGAAGAAGATAAACGATTATTACGAATCGAGACGCAAACAATAACTGTCTTGCAATTTTTAATAATACGGCCGCGCGGGCAAATCCCGCCGCGGCTTTTTTTTATGCAAAACGTTTCTGTTTTATCCGTGTTGCGCGGAATTTCTATCAGACGTCACAGTGCTTTCAATCGGGATAAAAAGATGTGTGCGGTTGCGCTATTTAATTTTTCTATTATATTTTAGCCGTGCTAAGGCTTAGAATTTTTTATCTGCGCTGTTAAACAGGAGATTTCAATTAGGCCGCGCAAAAAGTGCGAGCTATGAGAGACTGCTTCCCAAGAGGGAAAGAAATATGCCAATTATTTAGGCTCGTATTTTAGGGCTTTGCAGAATTATTCAAATCAGCTTATTTTGTACCCTGCCTAACTAATCTAAAAAAAATTTATTCGCACTCTGAAACAAAAAAGCCGCTTAAAAAGCGGCTCTTTTTTATTTTCTATTTTCAAAATATTTTTCAGCCCTTCCGAGCGAAGTCAGCGGGAAGTAATGCCTGTACCAGTTGTAATTTAGCATAAAGCCCCTTGCGAGCTCTTTCCCCTGCGGAAGCGGCGCGCCGTTGCGCAAGTCAACTTTCGCTCCGAGTCCGTATCCGGGGAAGCCCGTGCCCGTATAGTACGGTTCGTCCCAAGTGCCGTCCTCCTTCTGTGTCGATACTAGGAAGTCACACGCCTTTTGGATTATCTTATCGTAGTTTTTGTCGCCAACTGCGAGGAACGCTCCCAAAGCCCACGCCGTTTGGGACGCCGTAGAGGGTATGCCTGTTCCGGCGTACTTTGGCTCCATGTAAGAGGCAATGCTTTCGCCCCAGCCGCCATCCGCATTTTGCTTTGAAGCAAGCCAGTCGAGAGCCTTTCTTATGCGCGGGGTTTCCTTGTTGTCGCCTATCGCAACAAGCGCGGGAATCACGGCGCCGCACCCGTAAACGTAGTTTACGCCCCAGCGGCCAAACCAGCTCCCGTCATCCTCCTGTTCGTCGTATATAAATTTTATGGCTTTTTCAATGGCGGGGTGGTTGCGCGAAAATCCGCACAGCGCAAGCGCCTCGACAACATGCGCAGTCACGTCCGAACTCGGCGGGTCGAGTACTTCGCCAAAATCGCAGAACGGGATTTTTGTGACTAATTCGCGCGTATTGTCCTTATCAAACGCGGCCCAGCCGCCGTTTGAGCATTGCATCTCCAATATCCAATTCACAGCCCTGCGCACGGCCGCATCTATGCGGCGGCTTCTGACGCTCTCCCTCGGCAGAAGGCGCTGTATGCGTTTTAGCGCGCATATCGCGATTGCCGCGTCGTCGATGTCTGGGTAGTAATTGTTCGCGCGCTGGAAAGCCCAGCCGCTCGGCTCTATGTGCCTGCCGACTTTTACCGACCAGTCTCCATAGTACCTGTTTTCCTTCGCCAAAACGTAGTCTAACGCCTTTATAAGCTCCGGGCTTGTGCCGGGAGTTTCGCCGGAGTCCATCAGGGCTATCATAGTCAAGAAAGTGTCCCATATGGGGCTTTCGCTCGCCTGCAGCATTATGCCCTCGCCGCGCGGCACCTGCCAATGGAGATTGAAGGCGTCTATCGCGCGCGACATATTTATTTGGTCTTTCGCAAATCCCTCGACGTGCATTACGATTATCGCGTATATCCACGGCGGCTGAATGCCGCCCCATGCGCCGTCTTCGTCCTGGTGCTCAAGCATCCACTGCAAAACAAGCTTTATGGCGCTTTCCCTAAACGGCTTTATCGGAGACCTGTTGTAGGCGTGAAGCGCATGGTCGAGCTTCATGAAGAAATTTTCCCAGCTCAAAAAATTCTCATTCTTGCGAGGCAGGCGGTAGTCAACCTTATCGCGCCCTTCCGGAAAGAGTTCGTCGAGCTGCAAGTCTTCTGGAAGCTCTTTTACGGGCCTGCGGACTGTCAAAATTGAGATGGGCATCATAGTTGCCCTCGCCCAGGCGGCAAAGTCGTAAATATTGAATGGGCACCAGCTCGGCAAAAACATTATTTCCGGGGGCAAAACTGGCGTATGCGCCCACGGCCATTGCCCAAAGAGCGCAAGCCAGTATTTTGTAAATACGCGTATGCGCTCGGTCCACTTATTTTCTATGAGCCATTTGCGCGCTTTTGCCAAAACTGCGTCGTCGGGGTCAAAGCCGCTGATTCTTAGGGCAAAATAGCATTCCAAAGTGGTGTTTATGTCGCCGTGCTCAGAGCCGTAGTAAACGTCCCACGCGCCGTCTTCGCGCTGCCTGTCGAGAATATATTGTATGACTTTCGGCTTCTTGGGATCGTCGAAGTCTATGAAGTGCATTGCCAATATCCATTGCGCCTCCATGCAGCAGTTTGTTTCGAGCGGGGCGCACCACATGCCGTCAGGGCTTTGGCGGGGCTTTATCCAGTCTATCGCCTTCTTTATAGTGTCGCGTACGGATCCTGTTTTTTTGTTCTGATCCTTGGGGGTATCTATTTTTTCCTTCTGCATTATGAAATAGTTTCTTAACGTTTCGCAAACAATACCGAAACGGTCAACCAAATAATTCGTTTTTTGCGAAAAAAAAGAGCAGTTGCTCAAAAAATACCTAGTTTTTTCCCTCCGCCAAATCCTATTGAAATACGCCGCAATTTTGACGTAAATTTAGAGCGGAAATTTTTTTGCTTTTTTGCGCCCATAAAAGCCGGCATATGCAATGTTTCAAAAGCTGTAATGCGCGCGCCGATTACACCGCAGCGGGAAAAAAGGCGCGTTCTCCGTCTAAAAGACAACAAAAAAAGCGCAAAATAAAATAAACCACCGCGCTTATTTGCGCGTGGAGTTTATTTCGAAAAATCGAGCCAATTATCGGCTATATTTAAAATTTCCGCAATATGGCCGGGCAGCCGCCGCTCGATACCTCGCAAGGCGCTGCCTAATATCCGTACGAGCCGGCTATGATTATAACGTAGCAGGGGTTGCTAAACGTGGGGTTTGTCATAATTGTGGTCACGCAGCAAATTTTGTCCGGACTTTCGCAGTTGTAGCATTTATCGCCTTTTATCGCGCAGGGCGTCTTGCGGCCGAGCCTCTTGGCGTTTAAGGGGGCTGCGATATTTTTCGCGCGCCAGATGGCCTTTTCGAGATTTTCCTCCAATTTGTTTTCGCCGCATACTATGAATACGGCCTTGCGGTTTGGCCCGTATATTGTAGATGCCACGCGGTTGCCTCTGCCGTCTATATTTATTATTTCTCCGTCGGCGCTCAGGGCGTTTGCGCTCGAAATGTAGTATTCGGCGTCAGCGGCGTTGCGCATCGTGTTTTCATCGCGGTTTGCGGCGGCATGCCAATATACTTTGTTGCCCGCCGAAAGAAAATCGTACAGACCAAGTTCAGATATTGTGACTGAGCCTCCCATGCCGATTGTCGAGCCACTTCCTATCGTTTCGCCGATAAATGCCTTTGCTTCGTCGGCGCTTTTAAAATAAAAAGCCCTAAAACCTTTTGAATTGAATTTTTTTATAACCTGTTCGATTTGCATGCGCTAATTATCGTAAAAATTTGCCGCGCGCGTCCAGCTTTTTTGAATTTGCGCATGCGCAAAAAATTATTGCAAGGGAAGCGGTTTTCTGCTCTATTTTACTTCCGACATTCTATTTCGGTCAGGCGCAAACGTTTTTTTGCGCGGGGTTTTTTATATTCAAAATATTCTCCACACCCGAATCCGAATGGCATAGTAGGCTTTTGCGGCAATATTGGAATCAGGCTCGCACGCGCTAAGTTAGTCCCGCAAAATGCCCCATACCGAAAACAAAAAGATACGCTAAAATATCATGGAAGAAGAAAATAATAGGGACGGACAAAACGCCGCCCCCGTTGAAGAAGTGTCAAAAGAGCAAGTAGAGCAGGCTTGCGAAGTCCAGGAACAAAAAAAACAGGAATACCGCCCGCGCAAAAACGGCAGAAATAAAACCGGAATGCGCTCTTCCTCTCTAAAATCCGCCCCAGCGAAAGAATCTTGCGGGGAAGTTGAGGATATATCCAACTTCAAGGAAAAATTGAGCGGCTCCAACGTCTCCGGGTACGGCTCAGACAAGGGAAAAAGCTTTGGCGACGAAGGCGAAAAATTCCGCCGCAGGCGCCGCGAAGAACCTTCGGCGGAGGCCTCGGAGACCGCAGATGCCGAGCAGCCCTCCCAAAAAAGTGAAGCCGGCGCAGAGGAAACTCCCGCGGCGGAAAAAACTCCCGAAGGGCCGTTTTTTGAGTCTAAAAAATTCACGCCCCGCGCGGTGGAAGTTCCGCTCACCGACAAGCGCCCGAAGTTTTCTAACGACAAGTCGCCGCGCGACGACGGTGTGGTGTCGTATTCCGCAAAAATGGACTGCCCGTCTTTATCGCTGTTCTCCAGAATAAAGAATGCAATAGCGTCTATTTTCGGCAAAAAGCCCGAACAAGGGAAAAAGAAATTCCACAAGGACCGCAGAAACGGCGACTTCAAGGGAAGGCGCCACGGCGGAGACAGGCGCCCGTACAACAAGGACCGCAGGAACGGCGACTTTAAACGCAGGCACGATTCCGACAGGCGCCAGGGCGGAAGGCACAACCGCGACAACCGCGGTTCTCGCGAGGGTTAATTTAGCTTTTGCTTCTTGCATAGAGCGCGCGGATTTTTTCTCCGCGCGTTTTTTTTTGCACTATTCCGCCTTAGTTCTTGAAAAAGAAATACGGGGAAGTAGTCTTAGCAATAATGCGGAAGAATTTTGCCGCGAAGTAATTTTTTAGGGGCTATGGATTCACTTTTAATAAAAGGCGCAACGCCGCTCTCCGGGGAAGTTAGAGTTTCCGGCGCAAAGAACGCATGCCTGCCGATGTTCGCGGCGGCTCTGCTTACTGACGAAAAATGCGTCTTAAAAAATGTGCCGAATTTAAGCGATGTGCGCTTTATGGCAGATATCGTAAGGGCCGTTGGCGCCGAGGTTTCAAACCCTTCGGAGGGGGTATGGGAAATATGCGCAAAAAATCTGTCGCACATAGCTCCCTACGAGCTCGTGCGCAAAATGCGCGCGAGCATCTGCCTGCTGGGCCCCCTCTCCGCGCGCATGAAAAAGGCTGAAGTGTCGCTCCCCGGGGGTTGCGTAATAGGAGCGCGCCCAGTTGACCTGCATATCAAGGGAATGAGGGCGCTCGGGGCGAAGGTGGAAATCGAGCGCGGCTATATTTGCGTTGACGCGCGCAAAATGAGGGGCGCACAGGTTTACCTCGGCGGCAGGTTCGGAAGCACCGTAACGGGAACTGCGAATATTGTAATGGCGGCGGTATCAATCCCGGGAACTACGGTTATCGAAAACGCCGCATGCGAGCCGGAAATTGCCGACCTTTGCGCTATGCTCGAAAAAATGGGCGCAATTATAGAAGGGGCGGGATCGCCTACAATTTCAATTACGGGAGTCCCGCGGCTTTGCGGCGCGACGCACTCGGTGATGCCGGACAGAATAGAGGCCGGAACTTGGATAACAGCAGCGCTTGCCTCGCGCGGAAAAGTGCTGATTAGAGACGCCCAGAAAAAATATCTCGGCTCTTTTCTCGATGTGCTCGAGCGCGCAGAGTGCCCTGTAAAGGCTAAATCCCCGTCGTCCATATACGTTGACGCCTCCGACCTTAAACTGAGGCCTATTGAAGCAATTACGCTTCCGTACCCGGGTCTGCCGACGGATTTGCAGGCGCAGCTCTGCGCACTCATGACACAGGCTGACGGAATATCAATAGTAACTGAGAGGATTTATCCGGAGCGCTTTATGCATGTTCCGGAGCTTGCGCGAATGGGCGCAAATATAGCCCGCGAAGGCCCGAGCGCGATAATAAGCGGCGGGACGAAACTTTCCGGCGCCCCCGTGATGGCTTCCGACTTGCGCGCTTCGGCGGCGCTCGTAATCGCGGCTCTTGCGGCGTCGGGAGAGACGCTAATCCACCGCGTGTACCACATAGACAGGGGATATGAGAAAATCGACGAGAAACTTGCGTCTCTCGGCGCGCACGTTGAGAGGCTCAAGGGCGCGGAATAGCAAATGCGTTAAAAAATTATTGAAGTTTTTTTAATACCGTCTTTTATATGAAGGCAAGAACTACCAACAAAACTGCAAAAAATTAATGACACCAAACAGACCCTACAACGGCGGTGATAGGCCGTACCACAACAAAGGAAAAACCTTCGGCCCGAGAAAGAACGAAAGGATTAGGGCGCCAAAAATCAGGGTCATCGGCCCAGACGGTAAGCAGCTCGGCATAATGACTCCGCAAGAGGCGCTGTCGATTGCCAGACGCAATAGGCTCGACTTGCTCGAAGTTTCCCCGACCGCCGACCCGCCGGTATGCAGAATCCTCGACTACGGAAAATATATGTACGAGGAATCCAAAAAGCAGAAGTCGCATAAATCGGCAACCATAAAGGTCAAGGAGATAAAGCTCCGCCCGATGATTGAACAGAACGACTTTATGACAAAAATCCGCGCCGCCGAGAAATTTTTGTACGCAGGCAACAAGCTTAAAATTACGCTCATGATGCGCGGCCGCGAGATGGAGTACAAGGACAAGGGGTTCGAGGCCGTCAATAGAGCTGTATCCGAGCTCTCGCACGTCGGGACTGCCGACTCCGAGCCGAAACTCGCGGGCAGAAACATAAGCCTTTCGATGTCTCCGCTGCCGGCCAAACAGCGAAAATTAAAATACTCTGTTGAAAGCGACGCCGAAGAAGCGGAGCCTGAAAATGATTAGGGAAGGGCGAAATGCTCTGTATATCGCGGCGTGAATTTTTACTCGGGTTATTCGCTTCGGTTGCGGCGGCGAACGCCGTTTCTGCTGTCGAATTCAAAGGGGTTGACTATATATCAATTCCACAGCTTGCAGCGCTGTGCGGCATGAAATATACGCGCATATCCAAAGACGGCAAACGACAGAGCGTTTTCAGCAAATACTCCCGCTTCAACTTTGAGCTGCACAGCCGCTCAATGGAGCTTAACGGCACAAACGTCTGGTTGTGCTTCCCGATAGCGGGGAAGGGCGCCAACCTTTACATCGCAAAGCGCGACTATGTTAAAACTATAATCCCGATAGTTTTTCCGCAGAAAAATGAAAATCCGAAAAATCTCTTCCGAATCGTAATAGATGCAGGCCACGGCGGGAAGGATAACGGCGCGATGAATAAGAGGTACGGTTTAAAAGAAAAAGCGGTAGCCCTCGATATCGCAATGCGGCTCGGCCGCGAATTGAAAAAGAACGGCTACGATGTTTCTTATACGCGCACGAGAGACGAGTTTGAGGAATTGTCCGACAGGCCTCAGAAGGCGAACAGCCACAGGGCGAATATGTTTTTGAGCATACATTGCAATGCCGCCGCAAACTCGTCTGTGTCCGGAATCGAGACGTTTGCGATTACGCCGCGCTGGGCGCCGTCGACATCGAGTTCAAAGCTCTCGCGTTCCGATTCGACGGAATATCCAGGCAACGCCAACGATGGCTGGAACCAACTCTTGGCGTACTACATTCAGCGCTCGCTGTCAACCGCTACGAGAATGCCTGACAGGGGCGTAAAGCGCGCGCGGTTTGCCGTGCTGAGAGATTTAAAAATGCCGGGCGCGCTCATAGAATGCGGATTTATTACAAATTCGACCGAGGCTCGGAACTTGGGTTCTGCGGCTTATCGGCAGAAAGTAGCCGAGGCGATTGCCTCCGCCGTATATCAGTACCACAAGACTCTCCGCCGATACATAAAATAGCGCTGCCGCCAACTTGGGCCGCCGCTTTGGCTTGCGCGTTTTTTTTTGCTGATTTATAAAATTTTTACCGTTTGTTGCGGCTTGTAAATACGCCTTTTAGAGGCGTATTTTTTTATGCGACTTAAAAGGCGCGTTTAATGGAATTTTGCAATTAGTAGTTTTTTGACGGATTGACAGTTGCCATATTTTATTGAGCTTAGCCAATAATTAGCAAGACGTACCCTTACTCTTTCTATTTTTAGCAAATTAAAAATTCCCATTAAAAATTTTAGCGGATAAAAATGCGATTTTACGTTCCGCAATTAACGCGCTCAAAATGCGGCGCCCGAGGAAAAAATTTTTACAGTTTCTGAAAGTCGAATGCGGCATTCATAAAACTGAAAATATTTATGGCGGTTGCTAAATCCGTTTTTTTGTGAGTAGCGCCTATCCCGCGAATCGGCTTTGTGGGAGCGGCAAGCGCGATTGCCCCTTTCGGCTCTAAATTTTATAGCGGCAAAAAAAAGCCGCGTTGCAAAACGCGGCGTTTGAGATTGCTTTTAACTTATTTGAAATAGCGGGAGAGCAATCCGAGGAATGCCGAGCCGTGGCGGGCTTCGTCTTTGCACATTTCGTGTACGGTGTCGTGCACGGCGTCGTATCCGAGTTCCTTAGCCCTCTTTGCGAGCATGAGCTTGCCTTCGGTCGCGCCCCTTTCGGCTTCGACTCTCAGCTGCAGATTCTTCTTGGTGTCGGGATATACGCATTCTCCGAGGAGTTCCGCGAACTTTGCGGCGTGTTCTGCCTCTTCAAAGGCTATTCTTTTGTACGCTTCCGCGACTTCCGGATATCCCTCTCTGTCGGCTTGGCGGCTCATTGCAAGGTACATTCCAACTTCCGTGCATTCGCCGGTGAAGTTTGCGCGCAGGCCTTCGACAACTTCCGCGTCGAGTCCGGCGGCGACTCCTATTTTGTGTTCGTCAGCCCAGGAGGCGGCGGGAGCGTCGTCCTTGACGATGAACTTGGATTTGGGAGCCTTGCATTGCGGGCATACGTCCGGAAGATTGTCCGGATCTTCGAATACATAACCGCATACCGAGCATACTACTTTTTTTGCCATGATTTTATTCCTTATTTTGTCTGTTATTGTTTTTGGTTAGATTGAAAATTTTAGTTTTTGAAAAGTACTCGTTATAAAGTTTGTTAACGTCCGAGAGCAGCGAGCCAAAAAGGCAGTCTTTGCCTTCGCACCGGCGGGTGTCGAACATGCAGTCGCAGCTTGCTACGCCCGAACCGGTCGCCTCCATTATGCGCATTAAAGGAAGCTTTTTTTGTTCTTCTGTAAAGTAAAATCCGCCATTTGGCCCTTTTAACGCTGAAACTATTCCCGCCTCAACCATCTTGCGTAGCACCTTGCTTAGGTGGTGGCGCGATACTCCCGACTCTTCCGCTATCTCTGCGGAGGTCATGGGCGATTCCGCCCGCACAAGCGCCCGCGCCGCATGCAACGCTATCGACGAAGACTCTGATATGTTGAGAACCCTTTTAGGCATAGTCAATTTTAATAGTATAGTGGTACTGTAATACTATTATTTTTCGGCGATCAAGCCTTTTTTTATTTTTTTTTCATTTTTAATGCAGAAGGCTAAAAAGCGCCAGTGAGTGTTGCGCCAAGCCACATCCAGACGGGCAGTGTAAACGGAGCCACAACGAGGGTGGCAATCGTGATTTGAACGGCCATTTGCGGGTATCCGCCAAAATGCTTTGCAAGCACGGCGGCGGTGACACCGCAAGGAGAGAGCGCCTGGAATGCGATAAGCTTTTTCAGGGACGGGTCGATGGGTAGGGCCGTCGCAAGCAAAATAAAGGCGATTGGCAGCAGAGCCATTCTCATAAGCACGGCAGTTCCCACAATCTTCGCGTTGAAGCTTTCCCTTGAAAACAGGTCGTAAATTAAAGTTCCAAACATGAAGAGGTTTAGGGGAATCGCCGCGCCTCCAAGCAGCTTTAGCGAGGAAAGCGCAAAGTCTGGGATTTTGCCCGCAAGCCCTGTCCAAATAAAGAACAGCGCGACAAACACCGAAAGAACCGGACCTTTTAGAAGTATTGCCGGCGAAAACTTTACACTCGGCGACAATAGCGCCACTCCGAGCGACCAGAACACCAAGTCGCAGCCGACGTTGTGGGTTAGGACGAGTCCCATGAAATCGTTTTCGTCGTTCGGATATAGAATTGCGACAAGCGCTATAATAAAAAATCCATAGTTGTGAATGCCGGTTGTCACGACAAACGTTCTTTGCCCTTCGCCAATTTTTAATCCGAGAAATTTTGAGGCGACCCAACACAAAGTAAGGCACATGCCCACTCCAATCGCGCCGAGCGAAATTGCGCCGACCGCATAGCTTATGCTCGCGAGCTTTTCGTTGCCTATCATATTGTAAAATATGAAGCACGGCAGCGAAACATCTATTGCGAACCTCATGAAAGACCTGTCGCTTTCAGGGTGTATCCAACCTATTTTTCGGGTCAACCACCCTATAAAGATGATTGCGTAAATCGGTATTGTTGCGAGCGCTATTGACGGATTAAAATCAGTTCCCATTTCAAAAAAAATTATTTCCGCTCCATGCGGAAAAAAAATTATTCGGTTGATTTTAACCCGCCTTGAAAAATATCAAGTAAAATGGCTGAAAAAATTAGAGAAGGGCGCCGGGGAGAAATTTTATAATGTCCGATGTGGCGACTGCTGTTTCGCCCAATTCGCGCGCGGCGAGCTCGGCGGCGCGCCCCAACCAGTCGGAGGCGCAGAGCGCAGCAAGCGCAGGAGAAGGGAATTTTTTAGACGCTACAATCCCGCAGCACAACCCCGCAAGAATGTCTCCGCTTCCGCCGCGCGAGAGAATCGGCCCTCCGCGGGTGGAGTACACTATATGCCCGTCCGCGCAGGAGCGCGTCGCGGAAGATTTTAAGAGTATTGCGAAACCGTACTCTCCGCAGGCTTCTGCGAGCGATTTGTCCGACGCGTCTTTTGCAATTCTCAGAAATTCGCCCTCGTGCGGCGTTGCGATTGAAGGGGCGGGTCTGCCTTTTAGCGCGTCCATCGTCTGCTTCGTTATGGCGTCGGCGTCGAGCACTGCCGGCAGCTCTGGAAAGTCCGACAAAATTTGCCTTACAAGAGCTGCAGTTTCCGCGCTTGCCGTAATTCCCGAGCCCGCGAGCAGAGCGTCTGCCTTCCCGATTCTCGACCTGATTAACCCGTATGATTCAAGCGCAATCGCCCCGTTTTCATCCTCCGGGCAGCCCACCCATATTGCGGAAGGCTCCGCCGCTGCAAATTGCGGCGCGAAAGTTTCAGGCACAAATGCAGTGACGAGCCCTGCGCCGCTTCTTAGCGCAGCTTTCACATTCATTAGAGCCGCCCCCGGATATTGCCGCGAGCCCGCAAGCACGAACGCATGCCCGTAGCCGCGTTTGTCTGAGACGGACGGGCGCAATTTTTTTAAAGGTTCCGATATGCTTTCCGAAATTATGAACCTCTGGGAGGGCCAGTCTCTGTCTTCAAAAAAGCCGATGTCCACAAGGCGGATTCTGCCCGCGTATTCCCTGTTGAATTTCTCAAACAATGCGGCTTTGGCGATACCCGTTGCATAGGTTGTGTCTGCGCGGAATACGGGGGAATTTGGGGAACCGTCCGAGGCTCCCGCCGGAATATCTACGCTTATTTTTATCCCCGCATGCAGAGCGTTTGCGCCTTCGATTGCCCTTGCGAGATTTTCCCGCGCAGGCGGGCGGAATGTCATTCCCGTAAGCCCCTCAATCGCGAGGTCGAAGCGGCCGGCAAGCCCAGAAATTTCCGAGTTGGACACGACTCGCTCTATCTGTGAGGGAAATTTTGCGGCGAGTTCGTCAAAGGCGCGCGCCGTGTTTTGTTTGAGTTTCTCGCGGTTTGGAATTGCAATATAAATTTTTGCGCCGCGCATTGACGCGCATATTTGCCTTGCCGCGACAAGCGCGTCCGCCCCGTTGTGCCCCGCGCCGCATAGAACTGCGATTTTCGGATTTTGGGGAAGCCTGAATTCCCTTAAAAAGCTTTCGGCAATGCCGCTGCCTGCGCGCTCTATCGCTTCCGCTTCGCTAAAAATGCCTGCCGCGAAAAATTCCCTCTCGCATTCGGCGGCTTCTTTGCATGTCAATATCGGGAGTGCGTATTGCATTTTTCTACCTCGTTATAATCGCGAAAGCCTGCGCGTAATCTTTTGTGTGGGTTAGGCTCAGAAAAATTTTTTTCCCTCCGAGGGAATCCATAATTTTTTTCGAAGGGGCGTCGAGCTCCACTTGCGGCGCGCCGGAAGGCGTTTTTACCACGACTATTCCGCGCGGGGTGACACCTTCTGAAAAGCCCGTTCCGAGAGCTTTTGCAACGGCCTCCTTCGCGGCAAAGCGCGCGGCGAGCGATTCCGCGGGATTTGCAAGCGACATGCAGTACGACGCTTCGACATCCCCGAACGCCTTTTTTAAAAATGCGCCGGAGTATTTTTCAAGGAGAGCGCGAATCCGCACAACGTCGGTTAGGTCGGTCCCTATGCCGACTATTTCTCCCGAAAAATGCCCGTCATTTTCCATATTTTAAAATGAGCTCCTTCATTTCTCGGACGGCTTGTCCGATGCCAACAACAAGCGCGCGGCAGATTATGCTGTGGCCTATGTTCAACTCGTTGAAATCAGCGGCTTCAAGCAGGGGGCCTATGTTTGAGTAATTTATCCCGTGCCCCGAATTTACCGTCATTGAAACCGAGTGCGCGTACTCGGCCGCCGAAGCGAGCCTTTCGAGCTGTTCGCGCGTTTTGGCAGAGTCGCCCCACGCGTTTGCGTACGCGCCCGTATGGAGCTCTACAACCTTCGCTCCCGCGCGCTTGGCCGCGTCTATCTGCCGAATCTCAGGGTCTATGAAAATCGAGCACACAGCGCCCACCTCCGACAGCCTTTCCACAACGGACGCAACTTTGCCTACGTCGGTCGCCACGTCAAGGCCGCCCTCTGTGGTGACTTCCATTCTATTTTCCGGAACGAGGCACACATAATCGGGCTTTACCCTGAGCGCGACTGCCACGACGTCCTCCGCGCACGACATTTCCATATTCAGTTTTGTGCGAATATTTTCGCGGAGCGCGAAAATGTCCGAGTCGTTGATATGGCGCCTGTCCTCCCGCAGGTGGGCAGTTATTGAGTCGGCACCCGCGTTTTCGGCGAGGAGCGCGATTTCCGTCGGATTCGGCTCCACTATAATTTTTGAGCCAGCCGGAACCTCGCGGTAGCGGGCCTGCCTAAGAGTCGCGGAGTGGTCTATGTTTACACCGAGTTTTACCATGATTTTTACCTATTGAAATTTGCGCCAAAGCGATGGCATGAAGAGCGCGAGCACCGCATAGAATTCAAGGCGGCCCATTATCATTAATACGCTCAGGAATATCTTTGATGCGCCGTTCATAAATCCGTAGTTTTCTGCGGGGCCTATTCTGTCGACGCCGGGGCCGACGTTGTTAATCAAGCTTATTACAGCCGTTATGGATTCCGACAATTCCAAGTCGGTCTCGAAAAACGATATCGCAAGAATTGAAACCATTACTATGAGTGCGAACATTGTGACATACGAGAGCACTTCGTACGCGTCGTCTTCGTCAATAATCTTGCCGTTTATCCTCACCGGGCGCACGACTCTCGGCCGGAATGATTTTTCTATATGGTTGCGGCATAGCCCATAGGATAAGATAAGGCGCGATACTTTTATCCCGCCGGACGTCGAGCCGGAGCACCCGCCTATTATCATAAGAATAAAGAATATTGAGTGAGTTATTGGCAGCCACTTTTGGTAGTCGTCGCACATAAAACCGGTGGTTGTCATTATCGAAACCGTATTAAACATGCCGTATGTAAGCGCGCGGAAAAACGGCTGGGAAGTGTCGGAACTCGCGTATACCGCGATTGTCACAGCAATGCCGGATAGCGCGAGAATTGCAGCGTAAACCTTAAATTCGTTGTTTTGAAGCGCCTTTCTGATATGGCCAGAGGCGAAATATATTATTACGGAAAATCCAATGCCGCCGACAAACATAAAAAACGTGACAGCCCAGCAAATTAACAGGTTGTCGTACCTAGCAATGCTGTCTTCGTAAACGCTGAATCCGCCGGTTGAAACAGTTGAAAACATATGGCACACGGCGTCGTACCAGCCCATGCCGCAGAGCCTAAACGTCAGCGCGCATACCACCGATATTGCGCTGTACAGCCCCATTATTCTGAGCGCCGCCGACTGAATGCGCTCGGTTTCCATTCCGCCGCCGGACGCCGCGCTCGTTTCCCTTGAATATAGCGTGCGCCCGTCCGAACCCAAAAACGAAAGTATCGCTACGAAGAATACGATTACTCCCAAGCCGCCTATCCAGTGCGACAAGCACCGCCAAAACATCAAGCTCTTGGGAAAATCGGAGAAATCCCCGAAAACCGACGCTCCAGTTGTTGTCAATCCGCTTGCAGATTCAAAAAATGCGTCGCTGAATGATGCGTCGATAATCATTATGTATGGAAGCGCCCCGAGCAGCGAAGCGAGAGTCCACCCAAGTCCAACTATGCACATCGCCTCCTTCTTAAACAGCTTTCCGGAGGCCGTGCGGCTCGGCAGGAAAAATGCGAATGTAAGCATTATCGAAAGCGCGATTATCGAAATCCATGCTGGAAGCGCCTCGCCTTCAAGCGGAGAACCGGAATAATAGTAAACCGAAACTCCCGCGCTCAGCGAAAATGCCAACGCCATTATGGCGAACACCATCGACAGTATTTTTAATATCAGCGAGTAGTTCATTAGGCTATTTTACAAACATTTTCACGACTTCCGCCGCCTTCTGCTTTTCGAGAATGACAATGAGCCTGTCGTTTGCGGCGACATAGTCGGTAGCCCCAGGGACTTTCGCGCCGGAATCGTTTACTATTGCAGCTATTATGCAGGCGGGCGGCAGACCGAGATCGCGCAGCGGCCTGCCTATCGCCGGAGCTTTTTCCCCTACATTCAATTCCAAAAATTCTATCGTGCCCCCGCGCAGCGAGCCTATTATCGAATATTCCTTGTTTGTGACGAACTTTTTTATCTCCGAGACTGTCACGCGGCGCGGCGATACTATCGACTCAAAATTCAGAAATCCGCTTATGTTTTGCAGAACCTGCTCGTAGTCGGGCTTATTTATGACAAGCTCAACGTGGGCGACGCCAAGCTTTTTTGCTTGAAGGCATGTCATAACATTTTCCTCGTCGTCCTTAGTGCAAGCGATGAAGTAGTCGGCGCTGCCTATTTGTTCTTCCTCCAAGAGCCGCAGGCTCGTTGCGCTGCCATTTATGACTGTGACGTTTGGAAAGGATTCGGCGAGCGTTTTGCATTTTTCAAGATCAGGCTCTATGACGCGTATCTTAAAGCGGTGGTCGTGCAGGCGCCTGATTACGGAAATCGCGGTTTCAGTAGCCCCGTACAGCACTATTCTTTGCGCGGCGGGTGAGGCGCTTGAAAATACCCGGCGGTCTTTTAGAATATTGTCGGGCGTGCCTATTATGGTCGCCTTGTCGCCGGCGCGCAATACGGTTTCGGCACGCGGCACTATAAGCTCGCCCTCGCGCTCTACGTACCCGATTTTTACTCCGCTTAGCCGCAAATCGCGCAGGGCGGTGCCGGCGGCCTTTGAGTCGGGCGATATTTCAACTTCTTGCAGCTCAATCGCGCCCCTTGCGAAGTCTTCGAGCGCCATTCTTTCGGGGTTGCGGACGTGTTTTGCAAGCTCCACAGCAGTCAGCGCTTCGGGATTTATAAGTATGTCTATATTAAAATGCTTTTGGTAGTTTATAACCGACGCGTCGGCGTAAACTTGGTCGTGTACCCTCGCGATTGTGGTTTTTGCGCCGAGGTTTGCGGCTATTGAGCACGCAACGATGTTAAGTTGATCGTGTGCGGTCATTGCCATAAAAAAGTCGCAGGCCTCTACCCCCGCCTTCAAAAGGCATACGGCCGACGCCCCGTTGCCGCGCACCACGCGCACGTCGAGATGTTCCTCGACGTCGTCGGCTGTGGAATCCTCGGACTCTATCAGTGTGACTGAATGCCCGTCTTCGCTTAGAATCTGGCAGAGATAGTGCCCGACATCTCCGGCGCCTGCTACTACAATTTTCATAATTCTCCCGCATAATAGAGAGCATTTGGGGTGAATGGCAAATAAATTTGCGCTCTTGACGCAGGAGTTGAGGAAGGGCGGCGTCGGATTTTTTTCTCGCAAAATACGGCTGCGTCGCAAAAATCTTCAGCAGAAATCATGAAATTAGCGTTAAAAATTCTATTGTGCGTTTTTTTGTGCTCAGCCGTTTTTGCAGGCGCAGGGCAGCCGAAAAAAATAGCGGTCGTTTCAGGCGGTTCGATACATTACTGGGGCGACCACGAGAACGAGCTTATGGGCGAGCTCGTTTCGGATATGCTTAAAGAGGCGCTTGGTGGCAAGGCCGAGGTCAAGTTTGTAAATCTTGCCGCCGGCGCAAAAATCGAGGAGCTTGAGGGGAGCGACGCAGTTGTCGTTTTTGGCGAGGGCGAAGCCGCGCACCCGTTAAAGGGCAAAATGCAATATCTGAAAAAACTTAACGAAAAGGGGACTTCTTTCGGAGTGTTCCACTACGCGCTTATGTTTGGGGAAAATGATTCCGAGGAGGTATCGATACTCGACTCGCTCATAGGTGGCCACTACCAGACTCATTGGTCGGTGAATCCGTATTACGACGCTAAATTTAAAAAATTTGCAAACCACCCGGCCGCCCGCGGCGTAAAGCCTTTTGAAATATATGACGAATGGCATTTTAATATGAAGTTTTCGGACAACCCGAAGCAGAAAATTACGCATCTTGCCGTGGTTGTGCCGCCGGATAAGGTTCGCAAGCTGAGGTTTGGCCCGAATACCGGCAACGAATTTGTGCGCAAAAATCTCGGTAGGGAGGAGGCTATTTTGTGGCTTTGCGAAAATCCAAATTCCACGCGGGGCTTTGGCTGCACGGGCGGACACGCGGTTTGGACACTCGCCCACCCGGACTTCCGAAAGCTAATTTTAAACTCTATTGCGTGGCTTGCGAAAATCGACATTCCCGAAGGCGGATTTACGGCGGGCTGCCCGTCGCTAGACGAAATTGCGGCCAAGATAAAAAAGCCCAAGCGCCCCGACTACGAATACTATTTCCCGGACTGGAAAAAGGCGGCGGAATCGTGGGGAATCAAAGACGAAAAATCCGAAACGAAAAATTAGCCTTTGCATGTGCAAGTTCAAGCGCAGAGTATGCTTGCGGTTCGGAGGTCAGCGGGGAAGCCTAAAATGCCTGCGGATGGCGGAGTTTGGCTTCCGCAAAATTTTTTCTCTATTTTCCTCCCGCACAAACTCTCTTTGAATCTACTCGGGATTTTCGTTAAAAAGTAGCTTGGCTGTTTGAAATTGGGTGGATATTCACTAAAAAAATTGCAATTTGAATTGCGTTGCCGTTTTTGCGCAAAAGTGGGCGGCGGCACAACGCGGGTTTACTCTCTTTTAAACGTTATAAAAAATCCGATTTCGCTTTGCGGAAGTTTTTTTGTTTATGAAATTTTGGGGGCGCGAATGCGGAGGGCTTTGCGAAAAGTCTTGCAAGGGCGGGCGGCGCGGGTAAATTACTATAAGAAATAAAAACGAATGCGGCGCGGTTTTAAGGCGGGCGGCCTATTGTTCGCAGATGTTTAACATGCGCGCGCCGCACTCCACCGCAATGGCAAATATGAGAATAAGGACAAAGATACTGGTATTTGTGGTGTTGCCGATTTTCCTCGTGGATTTGGCGATGACGATTTTAAATTGCTACGACAATTACGCCACCTTCAAGTCTCTATCCGAGGCTAAATTTCTTGCGGACACGCGCCTTGCGGCGGAGCAGGTTTCAAAGGAAAACGTACAGGGCGTTTCGATTGCGCGGACAGCCGCCGCCGCCGGGGAGATATGGTTCGGGTACAGGCCTGAAAGCGTCGGATTCATTCGCGACCTCCTTGAAATCTTCCCGACTTTTGTGGGTGCGAGCGTAGGATACGAGCCAAACGCCGACTTTAACGACGCAAAAACCGAACGCGGGCTCAAAAACTTGCGCGACGCGGTCGGTGTGTCCGAGGGCGGCGGTATCGACGCCTACGGATTGAAAACCAACCCGACAAAAGTATCGGTTGACGAATGGCTCGGCAGAACCGAGGGCGGGAGGTTTCTCGCGTACTGGGGAAGGGGAGATGCTTCTGCCTTGTCGATAGAGCCCTTGCGCGACACCGAAACTTCGATGTTTTATGCGGGGCTTAAGAAAAAGACCGAGGCGGGGGACAAAGAGGGGTATGTCGTGACAGAACCATATTTGTACAATAATAAAACTCTGATGGTCGAATATTCGGCTCCGATAATGTTCGAGGGCATTTTTGCCGGCCAGATGGCCTTCGACAGGGATTTGGCGAGGATTTCAGAGCTTGTTTTATCCCTTAAAACTTTTCCGGGCAGCGAAATATTCCTAATTAGCGCGCAGTCGCGAATCATAGCCGCCACAAAAAACAGCGCGCTGCGCACCGTATCCATCGACGATCTCTACACCGACGAAACGGGTTCGTTTGTCATTGAAAGCGGCAGGGGCGACGGGCAAATAGGCCGCGACAACCCGGCCGCGCGCCGCGACTCTTCCAAGTACGGAACCGTTTACCGCGACCTGCTCAAATCGGCCTTGGAAATGTCGAAGAGCACAATGGCGGTAGGCGGAACGGGCCAGCAGGCTACGTATTTTACAGACCCTCAAACCGGAAAAGTATATTGCGTGGCGCACGCGATAATCCGCCCGGGGAATTGGGTAATGGTCCAGATGGCGCCGCGCTCCGAGCTGCTCGCGCCGGTTTACGCGTCGATTGTCAACGAGGCGGTCGGGCTTGCCGTTTTTGCAATCGTGACTCTTGCGGCGCTGGCGCTATCAAGCCGCCTCCTTTCAAGGGTGACAAAGGCGAGCGAACTCGCGGAGGAAATCGCCCGTGGAAGGCTCGACGTGGAAATACCGGCGGTGGAAAATTCCCAGGACGAAACGAGGCAGCTCATGGCGTCAATGGGGCATATGGCGGCCAACTTGCGCTCGCTGATATCGAGCGTGTCGCAGTCGGCGCACAGGCTGTCGTCCTATTCCGACGGCGTGGAGAAGGCTTCG
The DNA here is from genome assembly GCA_900545715.1 of uncultured Opitutales bacterium. Taxonomy (GTDB): domain Bacteria; phylum Verrucomicrobiota; class Verrucomicrobiia; order Opitutales; family Intestinicryptomonadaceae; genus Merdousia; species Merdousia gallistercoris. The sequence goes on along the minus strand of URAJ01000001.1, from coordinate 92,755 downwards.
GCGGAGTACGAGGAGAGCATGCAGAATTTCTGCTCCTCAACAGGGGAAATATCCGCCGCCGTGAAGCAGATGACCGCAACGAGCGCGGAGCTCGCAAAAACCGTTGAGACGCTCTCCGACGGGGCGTCCAAAAGTTCCGAGACCGCAGAGGACGGGCGCGCGCAGCTCTCTTCCGTGGAAAAGACGATGCAGATTCTATCTTCGAGCACTTCGTCAATCGCCAAAAGGCTCGCGATAATCAGCGAGAGGGCGAACAATATAAACGCGGTGGTCGTCACCATTTCAAAAGTCGCGGACGAGACTAATATGCTTGCGCTCAACGCTTCAATAGAGGCTGAAAAGGCGGGCGCATACGGCTTGGGATTCTCGGTTGTAGCGCGCGAGATAGGCAGGCTCGCCGACCAGACGGCGCTCGCCACGAGCGACATCGAAACTATCGTAAAAGACATGCAAAACGCAGTCGTTGCGGGTGTCTCTGAAATGGACAAGTTTGCGGAGGACGTGCGCATGGGCGTATCCGACGTGGAGCGCATAATCGGCGGAATGGACACTGTCATAACAAAGATGCAGTCAATCGCCCCGCAGCTTGAAAGCCTTACGGAGGGAATGAATTCGCAGACGACGGGAGTTTCGCAGATAAGCGAGGCTATGGCGTCTCTAAACGACGGAGTGCGGCAGGCGGGCTCGCTTCTCAAGCAGGTTTCGGACAGCCGCTCGCAGATGCGTGAGGCTCTCGATGCGCTCGATTCGGAAATTTCAAAGTTCAAATTCGGAGGCCGTTCTTAAAATATGCTCGCCATACTTTTCGAGATGGACGGAAGGCTGTGGGGGGCCGACGCGCGGCTTGTGGAAACCGTCGTTCCAGCGGTCAGGCTACGCGGAGTGCAGGGTGCGCCGGAGTGGATTGCGGGCGTGTTCAACTATAAGGGCAATACGGTGCCTGCCATAGATCTGTCGATGTACGTTTGCAACAGGCCCTCGGAGCGCATTTTTAGCACGAGATACATGATAGTAAAAATATCTTCGGGGGTAACGGAAGGGCTTGTGGCGCTCATTGCGGAGCGCGTGACAAGGGTCGTTGAAATATGCGACTCCGACATAGGCCCGTCCGAGGGCGGCTCTTATTGCGGCGGGGTTTTTACCGTTGACGGAGAAATAGCGCAGATGCTGAAAATTGAAAAGCTAATAGATTCGGATACGGCAGCTAAAATAATCGGAATGTTTAACAAGTGAGGGACATTGTAAAAAACTTGGCCGCCGCAGTGGAAAGGGGCTGCGGGGCGAGTGTCGAATCCTTCGGGGACTCTTTTGTGGAGTCTTCCGCGAGGGACTTTGCGCGCGGAATGGGGCTTTCCGACATATCTTGTCTGCCTGCCGAGCTCGAAAGCTGCCCCGCGAAACTCCGTAAATTTTGCGAGTCTTTATGCGTGCCGGAGACATGGTTTTTCAGACAGCCGGAGAGTTTTGAATTTCTGGGCGAAATTGCGGAGAAAGCCGCCGCAGAGGGACGATTCTTGAGAGTCTTGTGCGCTCCGTGTTCGATAGGGTGCGAGGCGTTTTCAATAGCGTCTGTCATTGCTGCGGCGGGCGCCGATTTTGAGATAGAGGCCTTCGACTACTCCGAGAAGCTTATAGGGGCGGCAAAACGCGCGGCTTACGGCAAAAACTGCTTCCGTTCAGCCGCTTCCGAAGCGGCATTCCAGATAAAAAACGGCTTGTTTGAAATGCCGGATTCTTTGAAAAAGAAGATAAAATTTGCCGCGGCAAACATACTTGACGACGACTTTTTCCCCGGATTGTTTGACATAATTTTTTGCAGAAACCTTGCGATATACCTCACCGAACGCTCGAAAAAAAAGCTTTTTGACAAAATATTGTCGATGTCTGCACAGGGAGCTGTGATATTTACGGGGCATGCGGACGGATTTGTAGTGTCGGATCCAAGATTTGAAAGGGCGGGCGCGGAAGGCGCGTTCGCGGTAAGGCCCGCAATAAAAAAATCCGAAAATTTTTTCGGGGCTTTTTTAGGCGAAAACAGGCGTGAACAACTTAAAAAACGCGCAAAAAAATTAAATGAAAATGCGATAGAACCCGCACCTGCCGCGCCGAACCCAATCCCAGAAAAGCCCGATATCTCCGCCGCGATGGCTCTCGCAGACGCGGGAAATATAGATTCCGCCCGCAGGGAATGCCTGAAAATGCTCGCAGAATATCCCGACTCTGCAGAGCTTAACATGCTTGCTGCTGAGATTTTTTCGGCGCAGGGGGATCTGGAGAAAGCGGAAAAGTACTTTCGGCGCGCGAGGTATGCAGATCCACAAAACGCCGATGCTGCGCTCGGATTTAAGCTTGTGAGAAGGAGGCTCGAAGGACGCTCTTAATTGGCTTGAATGCCGGATAAGAGGCGTGCAATATATTTTAATGGATATGGAAGATAAAATAGCCCGACATTGCTGGACCAAAGAGGGACTTTGGGGCGATTCGTCGTGCCCTGACTTGCGCAAATATATCCATTGCTACAACTGCCCGGTTTATTCGGCCGCCGGCAAAAAACTGTTCGATAGGCGCGTTCCGATAGAGTACGTCGAGCAGTGGGCGGGCGAAATATCCGAATCCCGCGCGGACAGCTCGCGCGAAAAGACTCCGTATTTCCTTTTCAAGTGCGGCGGCGAAAATCTCGCGCTGGAAATGCGCGCCGTATCGGAAGTCGCAAGGGACAGGTTTATACACCGCATACCCCATAAGGGCGACGGTGTAATCTCCGGCTTGGCAAACATAAACGGAGAGCTTGTCATAGCTGTGGACATTGCAAAACTGCTCGGAATCGGCGGATGCGAAACGCCATCGTCAGATAGCGTGCGGATGTTGGTGTGCTCCAGCGGGGAAGACAGGTTCGCATTCCGCGTGGAAAAAATCGCCGGAATGGCGCTCGTCGAAACCGACAGATTGCGCGGCGTGCCTGTGACTCTCGAAAAATCGCTCGGAGGATTTGTCGAAAAGATTTTTGATTTTAACGGAGAGCGGTACGGCGTTGTGGATTTTGAACTGCTGGTGCATGCAATAATAAGGAACCACCTATGAGCTTTGATAAGTCGATGCTGTCCCTATTTTCCCGCGAAGCGCTCGACGCGTGCGAAAAGATGCGCATTGCCGCGCGCTCCGGCGACGGGGAGCTTGCTGTGGGCGCCGCGCGCGCGCTTAGGTCGGCCGCAAAAATGCTTGGTTTCGACTCTTGCGCCGCGCTCGCAGAAAAGCTCGAAAAATCCCTGTCGGAAAACTTTGAGAAATCTTCGTCGAGCCCCTCAACCATAAAAGCCCTTGAAGTAATATCTGAATGCGCTAAAGTTCCGCCTGAAAACATACCGTCGGCCTTTGATTCGCGCAAAAAAGATATAGATGGGCTTTTAAATTCGGATTTTACCGCAAACCCCTCTGCGTCCGGCAAAAATCCGCCGATAGAGCCGAAAACTTCCGCGGTGAAGCCTGCGCAAGGCGCGCCCGCCGCAAAACGCCCCGACGGGGAAATATTCGGCGTGTTCCTCGAAGACGCCCAGACCCAGTCTTCCGCCCTCAACGACGGGCTTCTGAAGTTGGAGCGCACGCCGGGGGATCTGCCAACAATAGACTCCCTCATGAGGGCAAGCCACAGCCTAAAAGGCGCGGCGCGTGTTGTGGGCTTTGAATGGCTGGTGAACCTCTCGCATAAGATGGAGGACTGCTTCTCGGCGGCGCGCGACGGAAAAATGCCGGAAGACTCCGACTTTTTCGATCTTCTTTTTGAATGCTCGGACTACATTTCTTCGGCGGTATCGGCGCGCTTTGAAAAGATAGACGAATCGCTTGCGGCGGCGCTGTCCCGCGATTTGACAGAACTTATAGACGGCGTTTACAAGCCGGCGCGCGGGGCGGGCAGGAGCGCGGGCCCCGCGGTAAAGTCGTCGGGGCGCAAAGATTCGGGCGCATCCGTAAAAGTATCCGCAAAAAGCCTCAGCAGCCTTATGGAGCTCGCGGCGGAAAGCCTCGTGGAAAACAGGCGCATAGAGCCATACCGCGAATCTATGATTTCTATAAAAAACGAGCAGGAGCAAATAGCGCGGCACTTGGAGAACGCAATATACTCGCTTGAAGGCTCCCCCGGGGCGGAGGCGGCGCAGGCTCATTTGGAGCTCGCGCGGAGGGCCGTCCACCGCGCGGTGTCAGACATCAGGGCGCAGATAGAATCATTCGGCGAGTATTCAAGAAGAAACGTGCTAATCGCCGGCCGCCTGTACGCCGAAGTGTTGTCGAGCAGAATGCGCCCGTTCTCCGACGGAATATCGTCTCTGCCAAGAATGGTGCGCGACATCGCAAAATCCTTCGGCAAAAGAATAGACTTCGAGATAGACGGCTCAAAGACGCCCGTTGACAGGGACGTTCTCGAAAAGCTCGAGTCCCCGCTAATGCACTTGGTCCGCAATGCCTGCGACCACGGAATCGAGACCCCCGAGGAGCGCGTTGCAGCTGGGAAGCCGCCTGTGGGCAAGATACTCATGCGCGCATGGCACTCGGCGGGGCTTCTTAGAATTTCAATATCCGACGACGGGCGGGGAATCGAGGAAAAGGCCGTTAGGGAAAAAATTCTCGAAAAAAAGCTCGCCGCGCCCGAGATGCTGGAAAACATATCGGGGGACGAATTGTACTCTTTCCTAATGCTGCCCGGATTTACCACGAAGCCCGACGTTAGTGAAATCAGCGGAAGGGGCGTGGGGCTTGACGTTGTGCAGACTATGCTGCACGAGGTCGGCGGGACAATATCAATAAGCTCAACTGCGGGCGAGGGTTCGACTTTCGAGCTTAAATTGCCGATAACGCGCTCGGTGTTGAAATCTCTTGTAGTGTCGATAGCGGGGCAGCCGTACGCCTTTGCGCTCGCGCGGGTGTACCGCACGGTGCGGTTGGATCTGTCGCAGTTGCGAACGGTTGAGGGGCGGCAGTATTTCGACCTCGACGGGAAATCAGTGGGGCTTGTAAGCGGCGCGCGCGCTCTCGGCTTTGAAGACGCCCAGAGCGAATCGCGGTCTGTTTACGCGGTTGTGGTTGCCGATAGGGACAATTTGTACGGAATAGAAATAGACTCTCTCCCGACCGAGTCCGAGCTCGTTGTAAGGCCCTTGCATGAAAGGCTTGGTAAAATTCCGTGCGTGTCCGCCGCATCCCTTACTGAGGACGGACTTCCGATACTAATACTCGACGTGGACGACCTTGTAAGCTCAATAGACAAATTTTTGTCGAGCGGCGAATTGCTTTCGAGGCATTCTTCACAGGCGAAGGCGAAGGAGCTTGGCAGAATTCTCGTTGTGGACGATTCCATAACCGTGAGGGAAACCCAGCGCCAGATACTCGAGGGCGCGGGATACAGCGTTGATACGGCCGTCGACGGAATGGACGGGTGGAACAGCGTGCGGTTGAACAAATACGATTTGATTGTTTCAGACATAGACATGCCGCGGCTAAACGGATTTGAATTTATTGAAAAGGTGCGTTCGAGGGAATCTTCGAAGTCTATTCCCATAATAATAGTATCCTACAAGGATAGGCAGGAGGATCGCGCCAAGGGGCTTGAAGCCGGCGCCGACGCGTATCTGACAAAGAGCAGCTTTCAGGACGACACTTTTATAGAAACTGTCCGAAATCTCCTTTCTAAATGAAAAAAATAGCGATAATTGCGGGTGGGGCGTTCGGAAAGGCGGTTTTCGAAGAGCTCGAAAAAAGAAACTTTGAGCCCGTTTTATTTGCGGGCGGCGGCGAGAAGTTGTCGGATTTTATATCTGAAAGCGGGGCTTTGGCTGCCGTTGTTTCTCCAAATTTCAAATTGCCTTCCGAAAATAAATCCGCGCCGCAGATAATAAAAGGCTGCGGAATAGCCGCAGTAGTTGCCGCATACAAACAGGGTATGGAGACCTCCGCCGTGTACGACTGCATTTGCGCGGGGGCTTTCGGAGCCGTGGAGATAGACCAATTTAGCGGTTCCGGATTTGACGAATTGGCGGACAAACTGTCGCTCGCGTGCGTCTTCCGCTCACCAATGCGAAAGGCTGAAAAGCCGGTCTATGGCAGACTTGTCCCGATAGCGGCGATAGGGGCTTCAACGGGCGGGCCCGGGGCGATAGCGGAAATTCTTTCTGCGCTTTCGGCCGATTTTCCTGGGGCTTGCGTGATTGTCCAGCATATGGATTCAGAATTTTCAGGGAGCCTCGCCGGCTGGCTCTCGCGGCGCTCGAAGCTTCCAGTAGAGATTGCCGCTGGGGGAGATTTCCCAAAGCCGGGAAGGGTGTATGTTTCAAGGGCGGACGCGAATTTAGGCATAGCGCGTTCTGGAAAATTTATGTACGAAACCTATGGAGGCAGCGGCGTATTTTGCCCGTCTGTTGACTTTTTTTTCAAGAGCCTCGCCTCGGCGCGCGCGAAAGGTTGCGCTGCTCTGCTTACAGGGATGGGCGACGACGGCGCGGAGGGATTGTTGGCACTCAAACGCGCCGGTTGGAGGACAATCGCCCAAGACGAGGCGACAAGCGCAGTTTACGGAATGCCTAAGAACGCCGTGCGAATGGGGGCGGCGTCGGAAATACTGCCTCTCGACAAAATTGGCGCCCGCATAAATTTTATTATTAGAAGCATTGTCTCCAAATACCCTGATAACCCCTTATGAGTGTCTGTTTTTTTTGATCCTCAAAATTTATTGTTTTAGATGTTTTGCGTAGTTTTGAAAGTTGGCAAAAGTCTTTCAAAAAAATCAACCCCTCGGCGATTTAAATATAAAATATGGCGTTGCCGCCAAAGCGTGTTAGCCGCAATTTCTTAGGCCTTTTATAAAAAAATCGGCGCCGAAAAATTTTCGGCGCCGATAATTGGTTTTACCGCAAAGTCGCGCGCTTCCCGCCCGGCTTGCGAAATGTAAGATAGGCTAAATGTCTATCATGCTGGAATCGTCGTGGAGTTCGTTTTCGTCCAGAATGACGTCCGAGAAAGTTTCTGAAGAGTTGTTGGCTTTTAGCGATTCTATTTCGTCGAGAATCTTCTTTCTGTCGCGCACGAAAATAAATCTGTCGCTTGAAAGGTTGTTATATACGTCCGTAATGAGCTCGCGCGGCGGGCGGCGCATTTGCAACAGGCGCAATACGTGTTTGCCGATGTTTGTGGAGTCCCCTATTTTTATTTCGTTTTGGACGAGCCTTATAAGCGCCATCTGATAGCGTGGGAACTTGTTTACCGCGTGCTCGAGTATTGAATTCGCAACGAGCGGAGCGTTCAGCTTGTCGAAGCGCCTCGCGGTGGCGACAAGCGTTTTGGGGGATATCCTTGAGCGCTTTAATACGTCGGCGATGAGAATGTCGGACATATTGGTATTGCCAGTGGCGTAATATGCTATCGAGCGTATTGCGGACAAGACGTCTTCGTACCGCTTGGTCCAAGACGGTTTGCCCTTCAAAATTTCCTCTGAGAATTTTACGGCGCCGGCGTAGTCGCCGTTGGTTATCATAGTTTCCAGCAAAAGCAGGCAGTATCTTCCAGGGGCGAAAGTCTGGCGGATGGCGTTGTCGTATATTTTGCGCATCATTTTAATGTCGCCCTTGTCCGCAGCGTAGTTGGCCAAATGTATCATGGCTACATTGTTTGCCTTGTTTATCTCAAAGTATTCGTCGAGCATTTTCCCGAGATTTTGGGTGTCTCCGGACTTCTCAAGCAGCCTTATCAATTCGAGCTTTTGCGTCACCGAGAACGGGTCTTCGGCCTGCCGCAAGACGGAGTATCTTCTCGCCGTCTCGATATCGCCCATTGCCGTATAGTAGTTTACGAGAAGGGCGTACATTGGGTTTTTATTCGACGGATATTGGAAATTGTCTTTTATAATTTTAATGGCTTCGTCGCGGTTGCCCATTTCCCACTGGTTTTTTGAGAGGCGCAGTATTCCGGGAAGCGATTTTTCAAGGCCGTAATTCTTTAGGTATTCCTCCGACTTTTTATAGTTGCCGTGCATTGCGTAAACGGACGAGAGCGTCATTGCAATATACGCTTTTACCTGTGGATTTTCGACTCCGACGCCCTTTCCGCCGGTCAGAAGTTTTTCGCCGACTGCAATTATCTTGGAGTCCTCCATCCTGTCGAGGAGGAGCCGCATATAAAGGCGGATAAAGTCGATATTGTCCTTTGAGTAAATAATGCCTTGTTCGAGTTTTTCAATGGCGATGTCTGGGCGGTTCATCGCGACGTAAATGCGCGCGAGGTTTAGGCGGCCCTCTATATTTTTGGGGGCGCGGTTAATCCCCATATTGAGGTTCATGAAGGCTTCATTAAATTCCGACATGTTGCCGGATTTTAAGATGTCGAGAGCTTTTTTGATGTTGTAGTTGCCGACCTTCTCGCGGTGCGACTTCATGTCGAACGGGGCGACTATTGCGTCGTAAACGGTAATGTCGTCAAAACCCTTAGAATATTTAAATACGAAATAAATTGTTGCGCTTGCAGCGGCCCACGCTAACAGCGATAGAATTATAACGACAATTGCGATCCGCCCCCAGTTGACTTTAAAAGACCACTTATTGTTCTTTTTTACGCGCGAGAGCAACCCGAATAGTAGTGGCTGTGATTCGGTGGAATTGCGTTTCTTTATTTTTAACTTGTTGGACGATTCGCTCATTTTAAAAAAATAATATATCTTGCTGAATTATCGTACGCATGGTAAATCTTTCAATATTATTTTAGAAAAAAATCCTGAGTTGGGATATGCGATTTTTTTTAAACAAAAAAAAGAAAGAGGGGATAAAAGTGCTTGACAAATAGTGCGGGAAATAAAATAATCCGAACATTAAAAATTCGGAAACACCGATACTGAGAACCCCAAAAGGCAACTTTAACAAATAAAATAAAGATGAAAAAAATATTCGCAACATCCGTATTCGCAATGGCTGCGCTATCAGCCAACGCCGCCCCGTTGGTAACGATTGGCGATCAGTTAGACATATTCTTCAGGGGCGCAGTCACCGGCAGCTGGAACAGCAACGTGACGTATACGGGAAATTCGAGTAATAAAATAAACGACTATGCGGCGATATTCCGCTTAGGAGCTGAGGCAGATTACGGCCGCAACAGCAAATTTAAGGCAAATGTAAAATTCTTTGAAGACTTGACGCGTTACGCCCAGCACAAAGAGTTCAACTCCAACCTCAGCCACGTGATGGCGACTGCCTCTTTTACTGACCAGCTTCTGAAAATCGACGCGAACTTCTCTTTCGACCAACGTTTTCAAAACACGTCAACTACTTTACAAAGTGGTGAACTCGTCCGCTACGATGATTACGCGGCGGGCATAAATGCAACATATAGCTTCTCCGAAAAGCTCGATGGTGAACTCGGAGGCATGTGGCAATACACCGAATACCTCGGTAAATGGTCGGCTATCTATTCCGACATAGATGTATATTCGATACCGGTAAGCTTGCTTTACAAATTAAATCCGAAAATTTCCATAGGTTTGACTTATCAATACCGTTATACCGAATTTTCAGGTGGTGATCCTCTGAATGCTATATTCGGCGGCGATTCACGCAACGACCACTTTGGCGGTGTGACAGTTCGCGGCGAGCTTCTCCCCAAATTGACTGCAATGGTGTATGCCGGTGTGACATACCGCGATCCTTCCGGTTCTGTTTTTGTTGAAGGCCAAGATGACACGACATTCGCGTTTAGGGCTACCCTCGGATACGAACTCACTCCAAAGCTCGGTCTCTTTGCCACTGGCTATCGTGACTTCGGAAACGGTGCTTCCCGCCAGTCTGCAATCAACTCCGGCTGCGAAGTTGGCGCTAACTACTACTTCTCCGAATTTATCCGTTCGACGGCAAGCTTCTCGTATGTAAATAGCAACTATGCTATGTATGCAGGAAACGACCGTGACGACGATACATACATAGGCCGCATAGGTGTTTCCTTCATCCCGAACAAATTCATTACTTTGTCCGCGAATTACAGATTCATGAACAACTCTTCAAATCTGGCGGGTTGCACATACAACCAACACTTGGTTGACATCTCAGTTGCTCTTAAATACTAATAAGGTTCTCGAAAAGAAACCGCCTTTTACGAGGCGGTTTTTTTTATCTTTATTCTTAGCCGAAGTTCTAATTTCACAGGATATTTTTTTGGGATTCTACGAGATAATAGCCTCTACTCTATGTGATTTAGGATTGAAAAAAATATTTTATATTTTTGCGTTTTTTGCGGATTGGAATATTTTTTTATTAATTTCCATAATCCTCCAATAGGAGCTTTTTCAGAAAAATTTTACTTTTTTTGGGGGGGATTTTGCTTTCTTTTTACTCTGTCACGCCTAGCTGATAAAATATTTTGTAGTATTTAGAATTTTTGGTGTGATTTAAAAAATATGGATTTGCCAAAATGCCGCTTTCCTCAGAGGCTCTCTAAATAAATTTTTTTATTGCAGTTTTCATTACGCGGATACGAGAAGTGTTTCATCTTGACTTTTACGGCAATAAGGCATTTTTTTGAAATTTGACAATCGGGTTGGAAAACAGTCCCACGATTGCCGTGTTATCATGAATAAAAAATTAAAAGTATTAGTAGCAGATCCAATCTCGCCCAAAGGCGTAGAATTACTCAAACAGAAGGGTTTCGAAACTGTCGAAGCCTACGGTTCCACCCCCGACAAGGTCAAGGAACTGATAGCCGACGCTGACGCCGTAATAGTCCGTTCGGAAACCCGCATTACCTCCGACGTATTGGAGTGCGCGAAAAAGCTGAAAGCAGTTGGCCGCGCCGGTGTTGGGGTCGATAATATCGACATACCTGCCGCTTCTGAAAAGGGCGTAGTGGTAATGAATACGCCCACCGGAAATACGATAGCAACGGCCGAGCTTACATTTACCCACATTTTGTGCGGAACTCGCCCTATATCGCAAGCAAACGCCTCCATTCACAGCGGAAAGTGGGATAGGAAATCTTTCAAGGGAACTGAGCTTAAAAATAAGACCCTCTCCGTACTTGGAATGGGAAGGATAGGCGCGGAAGTCGCCAAGAGGGCAATGGCATTCGGAATGAAAGTTTTAGCTTATGACCCGTTTTTAACTGAGGCCCGCGCAAAAACCATAGGTGTAGAAATGGTGCCGCTTGAAGAAGCATTTAAGCGCGCCGACTACATAACGGTCCATATGCCGCTTACCGAAGCCACCAAATATATGCTGGACGAAAAGGCTTTTGAAATGATGAAAAAAGGTGTGCGCGTATTCAACTGCGCCCGCGGCGGCATCATTAAAGAAAGCGCGCTTGTGGAGGCGCTCGAAAGCGGCAAAGTCGCAGCGGCAGGTCTCGACGTTTACGAATCTGAGCCGCTCTCGAAAGACAGCCCGCTCTTGAAATTCCCGAATCTCGTATTGACCCCGCACTTGGGAGCTTCGACAAAAGAGGCGCAGGAAAGCTGCGGAATCGAAGTAGCCGAGGTGATTGCCGACGCCCTGAGCGGCGGCGCAATCCGCAACGCTATTAACAAGCCGAGCATCGACGCGGAGTCGATGAAGCAAATATCCCCGTACATTGAGCTTTGCGAAAAACTCGGGTTGTTTGTACAGCAGCTTGTCGACGGGCCCGCATCAAAAATATCGGTAAAATACTTTGGAAAGCTCGGCAACATAGACAATAAGCTTTTGACTCTCGCGGTCCAGAAAGGGTATCTCTCGAAGATCTCGGAGAATGCGAACGACGTAAATGCGCCAGCGAAGATGAAACATCTGGGCATAGAAGTCGAAAGCGTAAATAGCTCGACAGAGGCAGACTATTCGGAACTTGTGGAAGTTGTTGCGTATTCGCAAAGCGGTGAAACTCATTACGCGGCGGGAACAGTCATGGGTACGAGCGCCCGCCCGAAAATCGTGAGGATAGACTCCCACGAGGTTGAGATAAATCCGCACAACAAATCCGCGATACTCTTGCGCAACCAAGATACTCCTGGAATGGTCGGAATCATCGGCACGATAATCGGCAAATACGGCTGCAACATTGCAAATATGACGCTCTCGCGCGACGAAAAGGGCGGCATGGCCCTAAGCGTGTACGAGCTCGACGCGCTTCCGGCGCCCGAGGCAGTCGCAGAGCTTAAAGCGCTCGACAAAGTTGAGGCTGTTCGCGTCGTAGATTTCTCGTAGTATGGACGTAGCCGGATTTCTAATAGTGGCCGCAGCGGGATACCTTTTGGGGTCAATTCCGTTTGCGGTTATTATTGCCCGTTTTTGTGGAGTGGATATTCTGAAAGCGGGCAGCGGAAATCCCGGGGCGACAAATGTAAAAAGAGTTTGCGGTAAAGTTCCGGGAAATATATGTTTTATTCTCGACGCCGCCAAGGGCTTTTTAGCGACGGCTTGGCCGTTGTACCCGTCGGTGTTCGGAGTACAGTTTTCCGACCCACAGACTCTTGCGTATGTTGGGTTGTGCTCTGCGATAGTGGGGCACAGCTTTTCTTTATTTCTAAAATTTAAGGGCGGCAAGGGAGTCGCTACCGCGATAGGAGGGCTTTCGGCAATAATGCTTTGGGCGATTGTGGCGGCGCTTGTAGTTTGGGTCGTGGTTTTCTATGCGAGCAGATATGTTTCTCTGGCGTCGCTCGCTCTTGCGGTTGCGCTTCCGATAGCCTCTTTTATAATATATCCGTCGATGCCCGGGCATTTTTACATTTCTCTGGCAATAGCGGCGGTCGTAATTTTCAGGCATAGAAGCAATATTGCAAGGCTTCTAAAAGGCACGGAAAACAGATTTTAGCCTGTGGACGGAGTGCGCTGCTTTGCGCATTCGTAGGATTTTTGGGGCGCATTGATATTATGGATACAAAGAAAAAAACATTTAAGATAGGTTTTATAGGGTTTGGGACTGTCGCAGGCGCGGTATGGAAAAATCTTGACGGAGGCAGGCTCGCGGCCCGCTTTGGGGTTGACTACGAACTCTCAAAAGTGTGCGTGCGCGACTTGTCCAAAAAACGCGCAGTCGAAATTCCGCCGGAAAAATTGACCCAGAATCCGTACGATATAATTAACGACCCGGAAATAGACATAGTTTGCGAACTCATGGGCGGCACGGGGGCGGCGTTCGATTACACGATTGCCGCATTGCGCAACGGCAAGACGGTCGTAAGCGCAAACAAGGCTGTGATATGCGCTCGCGGCGAGGAAATTTTTGCCGAGGCAAAAAAATCGAAGGGCAGCTATTTTTTTGAGGCGAGTGTCGCGGGGGGAGTCCCAATAATAAAGGTTCTTCGCGAAGGGCTTGTGGCAAACCGCTTCCCGTTAATATACGGGATACTAAACGGCACGTGCAACTATATCCTAACCCGCATGGAACGCGAAAACGCCGCGTACGAGGCGATTCTTGCGGACGCCAAAAGGCTCGGATACGTTGAGGCGGACGAATCTCTGGATCTCGACGGAATAGACGCTTCCCATAAAATATCGATACTCGGCTATATAGCGCACGGGGTATGGATAAAGCCTTCGATAGTTTGCGGCATAAGGCGCGTGACGCTCGAAGACATGGCGTGGGCTAAGGACTTTGGATACAGGGTGAAGCTCATCGCGGCGGTTAGGACTGTCGGTGAAGAAGGTGCGCTGTTTGCGTCTGTATATCCGGCACTCGTTCCGCTTTCCGACGCTGTGGCGAACGTAAACGAGGTGTACAACGCAGTTGCGATAACCGGAGACGTAGTGGGGCGGACAATCCACATCGGGCGCGGAGCCGGCGGCGACGCGACTTCAAGCGCAGTAATCGCCGATATTTTTGACGCCATAAAATACATATCCGGCGAGCCAAAGACGCTAATCCCGACGCCGCCTGAAAAAGCGAGGGTAGCGGAGCTCGACGAAGTGTCCGGAGAGTTTTATATTAGGCTTGAAGTTGACGACGAGGCAGGGGTTTTGGCGTCGATAGCAAAGACGCTGTCAGATTGCGGCATATCGATAGAGACCTTGATGCAGCGTTCGTGCAAGACTGAGGGAAGGGCGTGGTTGCTTCTCACAACCCACACAACGACCGAGGGGGCCATACAGAGAGCTTGCGGAGAGTTGAAAAATAATCCGAAAGTATCGTCAGAGCCGTTTGTGCTGCGCTTTGGGTATTAGCCTTTTGAATGTTGCGGATTAATATCGCGGCGGATATATTTTTTAGCCGTTTGTGAATTTGCAATGTCGAGCCGCTAAATACTGTGTATTTTCTACTTTTGAAGGCGCCCGCATTTAGCGGGCGTCTTTTATTTTATAGATTTGATGACGACAGTGAGGAGCGGTGATTTTTATTTATGAATTTGACGGGCCGGTTGTGCCAAAATTGGAAACTGCCTTAAACCGTGTGTGTCAAAATCTGGCAGGGTGTGCGATTTTGTCACATATTGAACTCTGCCACTTTTTATTAAGCGTTTAATTATTAAATTATTGCATTCTGGCATAACAAATGCTACATTAAAAATATATGAATATCAATCCCGAAAAACTTACAGAAAAAAGCGTGGAGGCCATCAATGGCGCCATCGAGATAGCCAAAGGCAGGGGCAACAGCGAAGTACAGCAGGTGCACTTGTTGGCGAGTCTTGTAGCGCAGGACGGCGGCATCGTGGGAGCGCTGCTTTCTAAAATGGGCGCCGACAAGCGTTCGGCGTTGGAACTCGGCATACGCCGCGTTCTCGATTCGCTTCCAAAGGTTTCGGGTTCGAATACCGATGTGTACATGAGCAATTCATGCTCGCAGACAATAGGGCGCGCGGAGGAGATAGCCAAAAAAATGCGCGACGATTTTGTCTCGACAGAGCACATGTTTTTAGCGATAATCGAAAAGCCCGAGCCCGCCCAGATGGCGGATCTTTTCAGGAGTCTGCAGATAACGCGAGACTCGGTGGAAGAAATAATTAAACAGATGAGAGGAAACGATCACGTGACTACAAAAACACCGGAAGACACTTACGACGTTCTCGAAAAGTACGGCGCAGATTTGGTTAAACTTGCCGGAGCCGGAAAGCTCGACCCCGTCATCGGCCGCGAGGACGAAATAAACCGAGTAATTAGAATTTTGTCCAGAAAGACTAAAAACAACCCCGTTCTCATAGGCGAGCCGGGCGTTGGTAAAACGGCGATAGCCGAAGGTTTGGCGCAGCGCATTGTGCGCCGCGACGTTCCCGACGGCTTGAAAGACAAGACCGTATTCGCCCTCGATATGGGCGCGCTGATAGCCGGTGCGAAATACCGCGGCGAGTTTGAAGAGCGCTTAAAGGCGGTTCTCAATAAAATAAAAGAAAGCGAAGGCAAGATAATCCTGTTTATCGACGAGCTCCACACGATAGTCGGAGCCGGAAAGACGGAAGGGTCGATGGATGCCTCCAATATGCTAAAGCCGATGCTTGCGCGCGGCGAGTTGCGTTGCGTAGGCGCTACGACCCTCGACGAATACAGGCAGTATATCGAAAAGGATCCCGCGCTCGAACGCAGGTTCCAGAGCGTCTATGTCGCGGAGCCAGACGTCGAGACTACAATATCCATATTGCGCGGGCTCAAAGAGCGCTTCGAGACTTTCCACGGCGTGCACATTCAAGACAGGGCGCTTGTTGAGGCGTCCGTGCTAAGCGACAGGTACATTTCTGGGCGCCAGCTCCCCGACAAGGCGATTGACCTCGTCGATGAGGCTTGCGCGAGAATCAAGACACAGCTCGACTCTATGCCCACCGATCTCGACACAATGTTGAGAAAAGTGCGCAGGCTCGAAATAGAGGAAAAAGCTCTCGTAAAGGAAAACCACGACGAGAAACGCCTCGAAGAAGTCCGCAAAGAGCTCGCCCAACTTCGTACGGATTCCGCCGCGATGAAGGCAAAATGGGAGGCTGAAAAAGAGTCAACCAAGAAAGCCGTGACTTTGCGCGAGAAAATCGAAGCCGCAAAAATGCGCATGGAGCGCGCCGAGCGCGACTACAATTTGACCGAAGCCGCCGAGATAAAATACGGCGAACTTCCAAAGCTTGAAGAAGAGCTTAAAAAAGCAATGGAAGTCGAGAAAGAGGGCAATTCCCTGATAAGCGAGAGCGTTAATGCCGACGAAATAGCGGCGATTGTCGCCGAATGGACGGGAATTCCTGTAAAGAAGCTTGTTGAAAGCGATAAGGAAAGACTCTTAAAGCTTCCTGAAATATTGCACCACAGGGTGGTCGGACAGGACGAGGCGGTCGAGAGCGTCGCCAATGCGATTCTCCGCTCGCGCGCTGGAATACAGGATCCCAAGCGCCCGACGGGCACATTCCTATTCCTCGGGCCGACGGGCGTAGGAAAGACAGAACTTGCGAAGACTCTAAGCGAGGCGCTTTTCAACAACGAGGAAAATATGGTAAGAATCGACATGTCCGAGTACATGGAAAAACATTCGGTGGCAAGGCTCATAGGCGCGCCGCCCGGATATGTCGGATACGAACAGGGGGGCCAGCTGACCGAGGCTGTCCGCCGTAGGCCGTATTCTGTCGTGCTGTTTGACGAAGTTGAAAAAGCACACCCGGAGGTTCTAAACACTCTATTGCAAGTAATGGACGACGGAGTGTTGACGGATTCGCAAGGGCGCAAGGTTGACTTCAAAAACACCGTCATAATAATGACGTCCAACATAGGGGCGCGCTTTATTACCGACGGTAAAATAGAGCCTGACGGCTCGCTTTCGGAATCTACCCGCGAGGGCGTTATGGCCGAGGTAAGGGCGCACTTTAAACCCGAATTTATCAATAGAATTGACGACATAGTAATGTTCAAGGCGTTGCAGCTTCCGGAGATAGTAAAGATAGTAAAGCTGCAGATAGATTCGCTCAACAAGAGGCTCGAACCGCAAAATATAAAGGTGGAGCTTACAAAAGGCGCGTACGATTTCCTCGCCGAAAAAGCGTACGATCCGCTCTATGGGGCGCGCCCGTTAAAGAGGGTCATAAACAACAGAATAGAAAATCCGCTCGCCCGCGCAATAATTTCCGGAAAGGTTACGGAAGGCGGCGTGATGAAGTTTACGGAAAAAGATTTGGCATAAACCCTTTTCCTTTTGCGACGCGCAATTCGATGGTTTTGACACCGCGGGTTGCGCGTTTTTTTTTTGCTTAACTGATTGTTTTTTCCGGCGGACTTTTCTGAGTTTGCGTGCGGCTTAAACTATCCCTAAACCTTGCGCATTATGTATATGGTGTATTTTTTAACAGGGCCGTGTACATACAAAAAAAACGCCGCGGAGTCATGGTCCTCCGCGGCGTTGCGATTATAACAGACTATTTCATTTCCAAATTGTTTTTTTTATCGGAGCACGCGCAAGCTTTCCCGCGGCAGCAGCCGCAGCATTCTCCGCATGCCCCATTTCGAGAGGAGGTTTTGAGCTTCTTTGAGAGCCTGAACAAGAGCAGACACGCAGCGATAACCGTGAAAAGCACTATTACCATTTTTTCCATAAAAAAATCTCCAATTTAAGTTTCTTAATCCTTTATGCTATCCCAAAATTTTTGTGCCAATTCCCAAGAGCGTTCCAGCTTGGTATATTATAAAAGTCAAAATATAGGCTATCGAAAAGAGCATAGCGGCTTCTAAAATGGGCGCCTTCCAAGAGTTGAGTTCCCGTTTTATGATTGCGAGAGTTGCAAGGCACGGTATTGAAAGCAAGCAGAAAACCATAATGCAAAAGGCTTGTAGCGGAGTGTATGTTTCTGCGAGTTTTTCGCGCAGAGTTTGGCTTTCTTCGTCACTCTCTCCCTCGGAATAGAGAATACCGAGCTGGGAGACAAACACTTCTTTTGCGGCGAGCGCGCCGATTGTGGCGGTCGTGAGCTTCCAGTCAAATCCGATTGGCTCAAATACTGGCTCGAAGAATTTCCCAATGCGCCCAGATATTGTATATTCGAGCAGTTCGGCCGATTTCTCATTTTGGAGTGCGGCGATTGATGCATTGGCTTTTGCCGCCGTATCGACAATATTTTTCTGCTCGGCTGTCAGATTTTTATCGTAGAGTACTTCAATAAGGCTTTCTGGCATAATGTAAGAGTTTCCTTCAATTTCTGCAATGTCTGCGGCGCCGAGGGCCCCTCCGACCTCCAAAATTTTAATCTGATCTTCTGATATTTTCGCGGAGGAGATATCTTTCGATATTAGGGTGTCGTAATCTTTCGAAAATTCGGTCTTTTCCGGGAAGGTATTGCACGCGTATAATATTATGGAGGTTGCGAGAATTATAGTGCCGGCTTTTCTAAGGTACACTTTGCCTTTGTCCCACATATGCAGAAGCAGGCTTTTTAGCGTGGGGAATCTGTAAGGCGGCAGTTCCATGAGGTACACTTCGCCTTCCCCTTTGAAAACCGTTTTTTTCAAGGCGAGCGCGGCAAGAAGCGCAACCGCTATGCCGAGTATGTATATCGCCCACATTGTAAATGCCTGATATTTTTCCGCGAAAAATGCCGGTATTATTAGAGAGTATATTGGTAAGCGCGCGCTGCAGCTCATGAGCGGCAACACCATTATGGTTGTCTTCCTGTCGCGCTCCGACTCTATCGAGCGCGTTGCCATTATAGCAGGCACGCTGCACCCAAAGCCGAGAATAAGCGGCACAAAAGATTTCCCCTGCAGTCCGAAACGCCTCATCACTCCGTCCATGATAAATGCTGCGCGCGCCATATATCCGCTTTCTTCGAGAAGCGCGAGCGCAAAAAACATAAACAGTATGTTTGGCAAAAATACGACAACTCCGCCGACACCTCCGATTATCCCGTCTGTCAAAAGGTCTCTTATGTAGGGGAGAGTGCCGCTTCCCCATGCGGATTTTATGCCGTCTCCGAGGGCCGCAAACGCTTCTTCAATCCAGCCCATTACGGGATCGGCGCATGTGAATGTAAACCAAAAGGTAGCGTACATTATTGCAAAAAATATCGGCAGGCCCAAAAACTTATTGGTGACGACTGTGTCAATGGCGTCGGAAATATCGCGCCTTTTTTGCGCGGGGAAGGAGATTGCGCCGCGGCATGCGCCTGCTATTATTGCGTATCTTTTATCCGCCATGAATGTGGGCGTATCGTCTATTGCGTGGATGGCCGACAAGTGCTTTATTTGTCTTGAAACCTCCTTCCAGACGGGCTGCAGCTCCGGAATTTTCATCGTGCAGGTGTCGCTTTCGAGAAGTTTTATGGCAAAGAATCGAGGGGGTATATGGGTAAATCTTTCTATATTTAATGCCTTAATTTTCCCCGCTATTGCTTCTATAGATTCGTCCAAGTCTTTTCCGTATGAGAGAGTTTGCACGGCGCGGGGGTTGCGCACGGAGAGCATCTGGGAAATTTTTTCAATAAGAGGTTTTATTCCATCGTAATTGCGGCCGACTGTCTGCACGATTGGAAATCCAAAGTATTTTTCAAGCTTTGGAATTTCGAATTTTATGCCTTTTTTTAAGGCGTCGTCGCTCATATTAAATGCTACGACCATAGGAATTCCAAGCTCGGTAAGCTGCGTTGTAAGATAGAGGCTTCTGTTTGGCGCCGACGAATCTATGACATTTATAATTAAATCAATATTTCCGCTTGTTAGTTCATCGAATGCGACAGCCTCCTCTGGGGAGATGGAGGAGAGCGAGTATATTCCGGGCAGGTCAATAAGCTCAATTTGAATGTTTCCGATTGAGAATTTTCCGGACTTGCTTTCTACCGTGACACCCGGATAGTTACCGACATGCTGCCTTGCGCCTGTCAGGCAGTTAAATATCGAAGTTTTGCCGCAGTTTGGATTTCCGGCAAGTGCGATTCTGAAAAGTTTTTTCATAGCGCGCAGTCTTTTTCCAGGAGGATATTTTTAGCGTCTAAGGAATGAATCGTTATGCTTGTTTGCATAACCTTTACCCTTATTAGGCCGCCAAATGGCGCGCGGGATTGTATTGCAAGCTCTGTGCCCGGAACAAGCCCAACGTCGGCGAATCTTTTTTCTCCGCGAGAGTGGGGGATTATTTTAAGGATTTTACCTGAAGATCCGACGGGCATATCTGCGAGCGTCGTTGTTTCTTCGTTTGCTTTGTCGTTTTTTGTAAATTTATCCATTGAAATTTTTTTTAGTGAAGGGGCTGGTATGCTACAAAGTTAGCCTAATCTAACTCTAATTCTCAAAAAAACAGCCAAATTGCATTTTGGCTTTCTTAGCGTTTGGGCTTTTAGAGAGAAAAGGACTAAAATCTGGGGGTATAAAAGTTAGATAAGTGTAACTTGTCAAGGGAATTTTTTTTTCTTTTTTTGCAAACTTGTACTTTTTTTAATTTTTTAGGCGTTAATGTCTCCCTTGAAGAAAAGACTTTTAAGAGCACGATAAAAGAGCAGGGTTGCTACTGTACCTTAAAAGTTGCCTGAATGGCAAGGCAGCTTAAGTTATATTTCATTTTAACTCTCTGTGGGATCAAAGAAAACTTGTGACCGAATTTTTGCTTAATTCCTTGAGGAGCAGGTGGGTAAGGAAATTATAAAAATTGAATCTTGTCCTAATAAAATTTTAACAAAATCTTTCTGAATTATACGCAAAAATAAATAAAAAAATTATTTAACATAGATAAATGGAGGGCTTTTTTTGCGCCAAAAAACAACAATTATGCAAAACTATCTGATTTTATGCAAACCAAACGTCTAAGATAAAAATGCTTGAGACCACATAGCGGGGCGGAAAAACTTTACCTTTTGCATTAAAATAAGCATGCCCAATAAAACAATGTACCGAATAAAAAAATAATATTCTACACGTTGGATTTTATTAATCCAAATCCGAACGGGCAAAATTTAAAAGCGGGCAATATAAAAATCGGCAATAGATAAAAGCAATTTTTTATTGGTGCAAAAGCCTGCCCAATACCTGCCAGACAAAAAACTTTGCCGCGTAAAATAGCAGTTATTTTTCGCGGTTCTTGCGCCTAAAATTAATTACCATGCCCTTTACGCCAAAATATGTAAGCGGCGTCATTATGGCCGCAAATAGCGCGCCTCCCACGAGAAACCCGACAATGAGGTCAAAGCCCGTGTTCATTAACGCCTCATAGCTTTGTGTGTTAATCACGTCAACCATTGCTTTTTTTATCGCCTCATAGCTCAGCGGTCGCCCTGTGATTAAGCATCCTACATAGCATTGGACAGGATATATTAAAAAGATGGTAAAATGGTTTGTTATGAGAGTCCCAATGGTTGCTCCAATCTTGCTGCCCTTTAAGATAAAAGACGTTGGGATTGAAAACATAAGCTGAAGCCCGAACGGGCATATGCAACCCCAAAACATTCCGATTGCCCAGCCCCGGGCGATATATTCCGGAGAAGCCTGTTCGCGGACTATTTTGTTGTACAAAAGTTTTAACTTTTCCGTAATTTTTGACATACTCGTATTTTTTATGCGCGTTTTTCGCCCATTATCTTACGGTGCAGGGCAATGTATGCAATAATCGCCACGGCAAGCCCGCCTATTATCCACAAATAGTGCTCGTTAATTATGTCAGATCCTTTATGAATTAGTTCCAAATAAGATATGTCGCCCGTCAGATATCCTAAGTAATATCCGACACCTGCGAGGATTGTTGTCCATATCCCGGCTCCAAGCCCTGTGAATAGGGTAAATCTTGCGATATTCATTCTCGACAGCCCTGCGGGGATTGAAATGAGCTGCCTAATCGCGGGTAGCAGGCGGCAGACGAATGTCACTATTTCCCCGTATTCCCTAAAAATTTCCTCCGCGCGGTTTAGGGCATTTTCTTTTAGAAAGAAATATTTTCCGTATTTATGCAGAAAGGGCCTGCCGAGCTTTATCGAGAGCGCGTAGTTTACGAAAGCCCCGGCTATGGAACCCGCCGTGCCGAGTATTATAATTATCAAGAAGTCTGACAAATGCGAGGCTGTGAGCATATTGTATCTTGCCACCAAAAAACCTGCCGGTATCATAACCACTTCGCTTGGAAACGGTATGAAAGAGCTTTCTATCGTCATAAACACGAATATAAAAAGGCAAAATAATACGGGGGATGCTTGCGAATACGCCGCAAATGCTTCAATGTAGTTTGCTATGAGGTCTGCTGACATGGCTGTGTAGATTCCGCCTGTTTAAGAGTGTATTTTTCAAACAATAAAGGCAAGTTTGGCCGCCCTCGTCAATCTATAAAATGCGATTCTTTTACGCAGAAAGTAAATTTATATTTCTTGCAAAAATTTTGCCGCCTAAACTTGCCGCTTCAAAAGCTCAAGCGCGCGATTTGAAAATTTATGGATCCGCAGAATTAAAAAAAAGTTTGGCGCTATGCCAAACTTTTTGGAGAATGATTGCGCTATAAAAACTTCTCGATGGCTTCAAAATCGCGCCTTGCCGCGCCTATGTTAGACGAGTGCCATTTCTTGGCGGATTCGGCGAGCGTTTTTCTCAATTCCGGATTTTTTGCAAGCCGCTCAATTTCAGCAATGGCGCTTTCGGCGTCCTTTACTTTTATCGCCGCCGCTGATTCTTCAAGAGTTGCGCAGATGCGCCTGAAATTCGACATATTCGGCCCGTATACCATAGGCACTCCGAGCGCGGCGCAGTCTATCGGTGTTTGGCCTCCATCGTTCGGGGGGAGGGACTTTCCTATAAAGGCTATATCGGCTATCTGGGTAAGCGTGCGAAGCTCGCCGGTAGTGTCGGCGAGATACACGAGCGTTCCGGCGGGCGCGCGGCGCGACTTGCTTCGGACGCAATGCGGAATATCTTTTATCAATTCCTCTATGTGCGCGCGCCTCTCTGCGTGGCGGGGGACGAGCAGGAGACGGCAGTCTATGCCTTCTTTCCTCAGCTTCGCGGCCGCCTTCAAGAGCATTTCCTCTTCGCCCGGCCATGTTGACGAGCCGAGCAATACGAGAGAATCGTTCGCAAACCCAAGCTCTTTGCGCAAATCTTGTTTTTGGGTTTCGCTTAAAGTTTCGGCCGGCTTTGAGTCGAATTTAAGGTTGCCTGCGCAAAATGTTTTTCGGGGGTCTGCGCCGAGGCGGATAAATCTTCCGAGGTCGAGCTCGCCCGACGCGGCAATAAGCGAAAGTTTGCCGAGTATGCGCCTGGCGATGTTTGGAAAGCGCGAGTATCTTCTAAAACTCTTGTCTGACATGCGCGCGTTTATCAGAAGCGCGGGAACATTTTTCTCCTTCGCGCGGTGCAGGTGTTCCGGCCAGAGTTCGCTTTCCATCAACACAATTACGTCGGGCTTCAATCGCTTCCATGCGCTCGCGGAAAACGGCATAAAATCGAACGGGAAAATTCCGGCGTAAAATATTTTACCGGCGTATTTGTTGCGCAGGATTGCGTAGCCCGTGCTCGTTGTAGTCGTCGCGACAATCTCCACTCCGCCGCGCTCGCAGAGCAGGTCTATAAGCGGCGCGAGCGCCTCGACTTCCCCGACGCTCACCGCTTGAATCCATATTCTTTTCTTGCCCTTTGCGGGGGGCGGCAAATTTTTTTGGCGCCCGAAGCGGTGCGAGAAATCGAGCCCGTACCCGCCTCTTCGGAGCATTCTCAACCCGTAATAAGGCGCGCTTAGAACGAGCGCGGGCAGAAAAAGCAGCCTGTAAAGCCAAATCATCTTACGCTTTTTGCAAAACTATCGCAACATTTGCGCCGCCGAATCCGCTCGAAAGCGAAAGCGACGTTTTGGGCGCCGTCATTTGCGTTTTTGTGATGATATTAAGCCCTTCGGCTTCCGGATCGAGTTCAGAGATGTGCGCCGATCCGGGGGTGAAGCCCTCTTTCATCGCGAGCGCGCAGAATGCAGCCTCCATTACCCCTGCCAACGACAAACCGTGACCGGTTATCGCTTTTGTCGAGCTTATCATTGCCTTTGCATTGCTTCCAAAAACAGATTTTATCGCCTTCAATTCGGCGACGTCTCCCATTGGGGTAGAGGTGGCGTGGGCATTGATGTAATCGACTTCGTCCGCGCCTATACCGGAGCTTGCAAGGGCAAATTTTATCGCGTGGATTACGCCTTCGCCGTCCGGTTGCGGTATTGCAACATTGTAGCCGTCGCTCGCCTGTCCCCAGCCGAGCATGCGCGCATAAATTTTGGCTCCGCGCTTAATGGCGCTTTCCTCCTCTTCGAGAACGGCAACGACTCCGCCGCCCGTGCCGACAAAGCCGTCCCTATGCTTGTCGAACGGCCGCGACGCCGTCTGCGGGTCCGGATTCAAGCTTAGTGCCCTCATTCCTACAAACGGAAGGAGGGTGCGCATATTTCCGTCCTCTCCGCCCACGACAAACATTTTGTCTTGGCGGCCGTTTCCTATTTCGTCGTAAGCGAACCCCATGGCGTGGGCGCTGCTCGCGCAGGCCGAGGCGAATCCGCAGCTTGCGCCCTTGATTTTATATGCCGAAACCAAATTGAATGAAAGAGTCCCCACTATCGAGCATACTATCGCAAACGGGAAACTGCGCAACGCCCCGACTTTGTCCATCTTTTGCATATGGTGGTAGAGCATTCCCGATGAGCCCGCGGAGGCAGTGTACATGCCGGTCATTATGTTGGATATTTCGGCGGGGGATAGGTTGGCGTCTTTTATAGCCTGCTCCATTGCGCAGTAAGCGTATAGGCAGTGCGGGGCGAATCCCCTCAGCACGTCGCGGCGGACCCGGTATTCCGGGGGATATGTCCAGTCTTCTGGGTCGCAGCTTTCGGTGTCGAAATTCTTTATTGTCCCGACGCATTTAGCGGGGATTTTGGGGTCGTCGAACTGCTTGTACACTTCGATGCCGTTTTTGAGGTTTATGAGGCTGTCGGCGACAGTTTCCCTGTCGTTGCCAATGCTTGTTATGAAGCCCAATCCTGTTATTACGACGTTTCTTTTGCTCATTTTAAGATTTGTAATCGAATGTTAAAGTGACCTTTTCCACGAACGCTGCGCGCTCGCCGTTTACGGAGCTTTTGCCTTCAAAGAAAAATAGCGGCCGGCGGATACGGGAAACTTTAAGGTCGATATCAAGCGTTTCCCCGGGGCGGCAGATTCTCATGCATCTGGCATTGTCGGACGACATGAAGAATATCTTTTCCTTGTCAACCGGCTTTTCTATCGCGGGGTCGTCCGACGACAGCAGATATAGGACTCCAAGCTGGCCTATCGCCTCAAACATCAGCGTGCCCGGAAATACCGGATTGCCCTTGAAGTGCCCTTTAAAAAAATATTCGTCGTCCCTGATTTTATACCGCATTTTTGCCACCCCGATTCCAATCTCGGCGGAGTCTATGAAAAGAAACGGCTCGCCATGCGGCATCAGATTCTCGATTTCCTGTCTGTTTAGCTTTTTTACCATAATAAAATCTGTTCGATTTTATATTAAAATTTCGGCGTTAGACAACAGTTTTCGCGCCTAAATCAGATTTTTCCTTATTGCGGCGAAAATCAGCTGTTGGGCAAACCCTGCGTATCTGCCGAATCTTCCGGCGGCAAATTCCCTGATTTTATCGGGGTTTTGCGGCGTCGAGTAGAGATTTGTCATGGCTTGCCTTATCCAAGTATCGACAGGGAAGGCTTCAAGGCGGTATGCGCCAAACAGCAAAATGCAGTCTGCAACTTTGTCGCCTATGCCGCTTAGAGATAGCAGATATTTCTTTGCGTCTGAGTACGGCATCTCGCGGAGGGAGTCGGGATTGAAGCCGTCGGATATGATTTTTAGGGCGGATTTTTTAAGATATGCCGAGCGGAATCCGAGTTTGCAATCGCGCAGCGTATCGTCTGGGGCCGCGGCTATGTCGGAAAATGAAGGCAGCGCATGCCTGCCGCCGCCTGCGGGCTGCCCGAGCTCCTCGGATAGAAGGCGCACGCACTGTTTTATCTGTATTATCCTTTTGCTGGACGAACAAATAAAGCATATTATTGCCTCTGCGGGCGACTGCCTCAATATTCTAAGCGTAGGCCAGATTTTCAAGGCTTTGCGAATGTTTGCATCGCCGGTTTTTTCGAGGGCTATTCGAATGGGGGCGTAGTCGGTTGAGGCGTCGAGATATTCGAACAGCTCATTTCCGGCGCCCTCGTATTTATCGACAGGTGATGAAAAGTGCACATTCCCGGATTTGTCGAGTGCCACCCTCAGCGCTCTTCCGCCGAAAACGCCCTCGTACGCCGCGTCAAATTTATTTTTATCGGCGTCGAAATTATCCCAAGTGAACGACTGACCGCCGTCGAGCGTCTCGCAAAAATCGCTTTTTTTAAAAGAAATCCCTTCGAGTTTTTCAAAGGGAGTCCATTCGTAATTTTTATGCATTTTATGCTTTTATTTTTTTCCGGATATCAATCCTTCAATGCTGTTGTCAACTGCTGTATCGGGATCGTCCTCCCAGAGCCAAGAGTGCTTTTGCGTCAAAATTTTTCCAGTGGGAGATTTCAGGACAAGCTTCCATGCGTTTACTTTCGCATCGGGTCCGGGCCAGTCGGATCCGGTGACTCCGAGGGCTATTTCGCGGGTCACAGAATGGGTCTCGGGGACTGTAAACTTGTAGGTCTTTGTCTTGGGATCCCCCGTGGAATCGACTGACAATTCAAAAGTGCAGGCGAGGGCTATGTCGTCAGGATCGTATCCAAACATCACAAAAAAATACATTCCGGCTCTTTTGTCGGGTTGCGTCCTTATCACAAGTTTCCCGTAGGTTGTCTCTTCGCCGGTAAATATCTCGTAAATTGAGCGCGTCTCCGGATCTGAAATATACCGGTTGAGGACGTATGATATTTTTGGCTCTCCTTTGAAATCCACGCCTATTGTGCCGCCCTCTTGCTCTTCGGGGGCAGTTTCGGAGTCTGACGAGCACGCTCCGACCGCGGCCGATACGGCAAGCGCTACTAAAAAAACGGCGTATTTAAGCAATTTCATAACTTAATTGATAATCGCCTTAGACGGCCAAGTGGTCAAGTTTATTCTATCCTATCGCGCGTTCCCCGCAGAGTGTTTTGCGGCTGATAAATTGGGCATTTTGCAAGTGGCAAAATTTTTATTTGCGATAATCGTAAACTTTTCATCGTCGGCGAAGGGGAACAATTGGAAATTTTTACTTAAAAAAGTATCCAAGAAAAACGGTTTTATTGATTTTACCAATTCCGTTTCTTTGAATTTTTTATTATAAGAAATTGCTAAAGCAGGCTGGTTAGGCGGTAAATCCGCTATTCTGTTCGATAAAAAAACGGAGACAATCTTGCCTCCGTCTTTTTTCAGAAAGAAAAATTATTTAACTTTGCGCCTAAATGCGAATGCCATTGCGAACAGCCCCAGCAGCGCGGCAAAGGCGGAAGGCTCTGGGACAACCACCAACTGTAAATTGTTTCCGCTCCATTGGAGGAAGGCGTCTTCGCCAAATATTGACGATATGGAGTCTAAGGTCGAAGAAGAAATATCGTTTGATGAGTCGGAAGTGTTAAAACCGCTTAGAGAATCGGCGCTTATGATGTTAAACGTTCCGTATATTCCCTCTTCATACCCGACATTGTTGAAGTCGAAATACAGTTGTGTATTCTCATTCTTGGAAAAAGTACCCCCTACTTTTATTAATGCGTCTTCGCCGGTGCAGTTGAAAATCGAGTCATCGAGAAACATGCTAAGCGTTGCGTTTGTAGTCATCTTAAAATCTCCTGAGGTTTCTATCCTTCCTACATACGCATTCATCTTTCCTTCGACTGTAAATGTTTTTGCTGTGAGCGCGTCGAGTGCGGCTCCCCATTGCCCGAAGTTGAATGAATTGCCGCCCCTGAGCGCAACGTCTCCCGAAACATTTATTTCAAAACGCTGTTGGGTAGCGCCCTCTGCAATATAAAAATTGGCGCCCACATAACCGACCTTCAATGTGCCGGTATTTATGGCGAAAGTGGAGCTCGAAGAATCTGCGCTGCCAAGCAGAAAATTTGGCGATCCGCCCCTTATGAGCATTCCGCCGTTTGTTATGGATTCTTTTATATTTATGGGGTATGATAGGGAGGTTCCCTTCCCCCATGTGACTTTTTCACCTTCGACAGTTGCAAACCTGTAGTCTTGGAAATAAATTATGTCTGTGGCAGACGGAGCGGTTGTAGCCTGCGAATATTTGCCTGCTATGCCGCCGCTCGGTTCCGGGCAGTTGGCGCGCATTGCGGCGTTGTCGCCGGCATAGTCGCTCGAATATAGGTATAGTGCCATTGAATACACATCATTGGCATTTATTTCGCTTAAAATGTAATAATTGTCGGGATTGGAGAGATCGGAATCTGTTCCCTTGTATGCGTAATAAGCTGCAGAGGCTATTTGTGACAGTGCCGCGGATGCTATGATAAATGATAATAACTTTTTCATATATAGGCAATTTAGTAAAGTTATTTTGCGAACTATCGCTAAAAATGTCAAGCAATTTAAAACTCTAAAATCGAGACTAATTAAAGTCTAATTATTTTACAACCGTCCACAACCTGCTTGACACTTTTTAAATGTGTAAGATAATCGAAAGTTTCATCTTTAAAGAAATGACAAAAGAGCGACTGCAGGGACACGCATGCATTTTTGTTGCGAACGTTATTTTCGGTATTTATATACCCATATCAAAATATTTAGTGGCAAACTGTATGTCTGGCGAGATGTTAACCCTATTTAGAATGTGGGGCGCCGCTATCCTATTTTGGATATCCTCAATTTTTGTAAAGGCCGACAAGGTTGACCGCCGCGATTTGGCGTTGATGTTCGTTTTCTCGCTTTTCGGTGTGGTATTAAATCAGGGCGTTTTTATATACGGGTTGGGAAAGACCTCTCCCGTGGACGCTTCTGTGATTGTCACAATGACTCCCCTTATGGTTCTGATAATATCGGCGCTCTTTATGGGAGACCCAGTCACTTCAAGGAAACTGACAGGCGTTTTCACAGGGGCCGCCGGCGCGATATGGCTTATCCTTTCGGCAAACCACGCAGTAAATTCGACAGGCACAGCGTCGGGCGACTTGCTGATTCTCCTCAGCGGACTTGCCTCAGCCATATACTTTGCAATGTCCAAACCCCTCACATCGCGCCATTCGCCGATTACGCTTATGAAGTGGATGTTTTTATTTGCGTCGATAATGTTCTTGCCTATAACCCCGTCGATAACTTGCGCTCCAGACGCGTTTAAGGACAACTTTGGGGCGGCCGATTTGGCGATGCTCCTGTACGTCGTGGCCGGCGCCACTTTTATAACGTATCTTTTGATTGCAATGGCAATCAAGAGAATGAGGCCAACGACAATGGCGATGTACAATTACGTTCAGCCATTTGTGGCGTCAATGGTTGCTGTGTATTTGGGGCAGGATAATTTCTCATGGGAGAAGGTCGCCGCGGCGCTTCTGGTCTTTACCGGCGTGTATCTCGTCACTTCCTCGCACCAAGCAAAGGCTAAATCTGGCGGCGCGGAAGGCGGACAAGGTTGAGCGGATTGCGGGTGTTTTTAACGGCGCTTTAATGTTGCGGCGCATATTGCGCGATGGCACTACCGTCTATTGCACGGGAATAAATCTTATAAATCGCCGGGGCTAAGATTTCTTGCGGCATATTGTCTAAGATTCCCGCCGGAAAGCAGGCAGAGCTCTTGTGCTTTTGCATTGTAAATACAACATTTTTTTATTCTAAAAGCGCTCTAAATTAAGATTGCGCCAGGGCTTATTTAATGCGGGCCCGTAAACCAATAAAACTCCATAAAAAAACCCGCATGAGTAGGCTTTGCGGGTTTTTTTTAAGATAGAATACTTTTGGTATATGCAGCTTGAAGCCCGACTACGAATGAAGCTCCAAGTCGATGTCTATAAATCTGCGGTCAACAGCTTGGGCTGCGACTATCACGCTCGTTCCAAAAATATTCGGAACGCTCGAGCCGCGCGATATTTGGGCCGCGGGCTTTGTGAGCCCTGTAAGAATTTGCCCGTAGCATTCGATTTCCGGCGCGAGAACTTTTATCATTTTTGAAGATATGTTTCCGCTGTCGAGATCGGGGAAAATTAACACATTCGCCTTTCCTGCGACAGAGCTTGAAATATTCTTTAACCGCGCTACTTCAGGGCTTAGGGCGGCGTCAATTTGAAGCTCTCCGTCAACTTCCATATCGAGCATATCCCGCTTTGCCTTTTCGTGGACAAGCGCAGTTGCCGCCTTCATTTTTATGATGCTTGGGTGGTTGGACGTGGAAGCTTTCGAGGAATACGACAACATCGCAATTCTCGGAGTTTGAAGCGTAAGCTGGTTTGCAAGCAGGCCGGTTGTAAGGGCGATATTGCACAGCTGCTCTTCGGTCGGTTCCGGTATGACGCCGCAGTCGGCGAGGAATAGATCGCCGTCAATCCCGACCTCCGGGCGTCCTGTTGAAAGTATCATGATAGAGCTTGCAGTCCTAAACGCCTTTTGTAGCGGTATAATCTGGAAAATCGGGCGCAGCGCGTTTGATGACGAAGTGGTGGCCCCGGCGAGCATTGCGTCGGCGCGGCCTGTCGCGAGCATTAGCGTTGAGTAGTAGTTTGGATTTGATACGAGATTGTGTATGCCGTCGTCGTCGAGCGCCCTAAATTTTGGCAGGGCTTTCATTATCCTGCACAACTCCGCGAAGTCGTCCGATTTTACCGGGTCGATAATTTTCATGCCGTCGAGCCGCACGTCTATCGCCGCCGCAATCTCCGAAATTTTTTCGCGGTCTCCCAGCAGGATTGGGACTCCGAGCTTGCGCGTTGAAAATTGGCGCGCTGCCTGCAATATTCGGGGATCCGCACCTTCCGGATACACTATGCGTTTGGGGTGGTTTTGAAGGCGCGCGGAGAGTTTTTTTATGAGTGGCATTTGAATTTATATTTGGGGTTGCAAAATATATTTTGTCCGCACTGTCACGGACGGGACAACTTGTCGGCAATATTTCATTTTTAGCCTATGAAGTCAAGTTTGAAGAAGCGAAGCCGCAAAAAAACGCCCCATAGGGGGCGTCTTGCAAGAGAAAACAGCAAAAGTTTCAAAACTGCTAAAAAGTAAATTCGCCGAGGGATATTGAGCCGTCTTTTGAGGCTTCTTTGGCGGCAAATTTAAAGTCGTGGAAAATTTTATTTTTGTGGGCGAGCCGCGCGACGAGTTCGTATTTGCCCTCGGGCAGATTCTTGGGCAATTCAAATTCGTCGAAAATGGATATTTTGCCGGGCAGCCATTTTGTGGGATCTGCCTTTGAGACAAAAGTTGCGGCAACTTTGCCGTCTGGCGCGCGCAGCTCATAGACAAGCTCGTAGGGAAGGGATATCCTCGCAATCCCTCCGTTCTCGCCTTCGAGGGAGATTTTTAGTTTTCCTCCGCCCAATTCCATTTTTGCGGTATCGACAAATATGCGCGCGCCCACTCCGCGAGAAATCTTCTCAACCTGCGCATATTCTTCGGCGGGGACTGACGATGGTCTGAGATTTTCAGAAACGAGCGATGCGTGGTTGGATAGTATGAAATCGACAGCTTTCGGAAGCGGCCATTTTCTCTTCAACATGTCGGGATAGCATACGTACCATTCAAACAGCATCGGCTTGTATTTCCATACGTCCCCCATTTTTGTGACACCCGCTTTGAGATATTTGCCCTTTCCTATCCAGTGGTCGTAGTGCCCTTCGCCGCCAACGCCGTCGCGGCGCAGACCCACGCGCGAGCCTTCTCCGTCGCCTATTGCGTATTTGAGAACGACGGCATCGTCAGTCATAAATACGAGGTCGGTTTTCTTGAAATTGTTCAGGTACATATCGGCGTACTGCTTCCGGACTTCGAGCGGGGCTGGCTTTATTCCAAGGCCGAACGTGTGCCACTCGCCCCAGTTGCCGTAGCTGCCTATGTCTATCGTGGATATGCGCGGGTCGCCGTCATACCTTTCGGCTAGGGCTTTTATGAAGCGCTCGTGGAGTTTTATAAATACGGGATCTTCAAAAATCGGGGTGACGCGCTCAAACTTCGTATCGCCCGTGGAGGAGTCTCCGTTGGGGTCGTTTTTAAACATTGCAAATTTTGCGCCCCTTTTCTTAAAGACCCATTCAGGCGACGCATATGGGGTGGCGCTGTGCGCCGATGCACACATTACGCGGAATGAGAACGGAATCCCGAGCTTTTCCGCGCGCGCTATTTCTTTGTCTATGGGCTCCCAGTTGTATTTGCCCTCTTCGGGTTCAAGGCTTTTCCAATGGAAGCGCACATAGCGCGAGCCGTACGGCAGTTTCGGATCCATCTTCCAGCCTATTGACATCCAGCCTTGCCCGGGATTTTGGATTATATCGTTATTGCGGGTGAATTTCTTCTCCGCGGATTGTTCTTTGCAGCCGCATAGCAGCGCGCAGACACTAAGCAGTAGGATTATTTTTCTCATATGTATATTTTAGATTAATATTTTATGCGTATCGGATTGCAAGTCTGTATAGGGGTTAGTCCCGCCGTAAAAGTTCATTTGACAAACAGCGCGGCGCCATTTGCCAAAATAAGTCATAGAGATATTTCAGCGAGAGTGACCGAGCCGTCAGGGTTGGATTCTTTCGCGGCAAATTTAAAGTCTCTAAAAATTTTGTATTTGTGGGCGAGGCGCGCTACAAGTTCGTATTTGCCTTTTTGCAGGTTTTTGGGCAGCGCAAATTCGTCGGAGAGCGATATTTCGCCGGGAAGCCATTTCGCGGGATCTGCCTTTGAAACGAAAGTTGCCGCCACTTTCCCGTCGGGATTGCGCAATTCATATACGAGTTCGTAGGGAAGGTATATTGGGCAATTCCCAAAATTTAGCAAGTCCAGAGATACCGCCAAATTTGAGCCGGACAGCTCAGCGCGCGAATGCCGAGGGCATATCCTCGCGCCGATATCCTTTGCGAGCCTGCGGAACTCAGCTTTCTCTTCGTCGTTCATTTGCGACAGCTGCCAGTTTTCGTTGAAAAGGCATGCGTGGTTTGATATTACGAAATCTACGGCGCGCTTCATCGACCACTCTTTTTGTTTCGCGGCGTTTGCGATGAATTCCAGAAGAACCGGGCGGGTCTTCCAGATATCTCCCATTTGGGGAATGCGGGAGTATTTTTTAGAGCCAATCCAATTTTGATAATGCCAGTATCCTCCTACGCCGTCGCGGCGTATTCCGACTTTCGGAAATTCCTTGCCTTTGCCGAGTGCGTATTCGAGAGTCGTATGGTCGTCGCTCATGAATACGAGAGGGGTTTTTTTGAAATTGTCCAGATACATGTCGGCGTAGATCTTTCGGATTTTCGGATCGGGTACGGGTATGCCGAGCCTGTGTGTGTGCCATTCGCCCCAATTGCCGTAGCTGCCTATGTCGATAAAAGCTATGCGAGGGTCGCCGTCGTATCTTTCGGCGAGCTTTTTAATGAACTTGGAGTGCTCTTTTATGAATATGGGATCGTCAAAATGCGGAGTGACCCGCACGAGGGTCGTCATTGGTTTTGAAGGAATTTGGTCTTTCTTTTCCCAGGAAAACTCCGAGCTTTTAACGCCTTTTTTGAATACCCATTCCGGGGTGGAATATCTTCCCTTTGAATGGTAGTTTGCGCACATAATTCTAAACGACGCGGGGATTTTGTTTTTTTCGCCCCAACTTATGGATTTGTCGATTTTAGACCAGTCGTACTTGCCCTCTTCGGGCTCCAGATCCGCCCACAAAACGCGCGTGTAGCACGCTCCGAACGGCAGCCCTTCAATCCGTTTTGAAACGAGCATTAACCCTTGCCCGGGATTCTCTATTATCGAGTCGTCCGGGGTGAAGGACTTTTCGATGGACTGCCCGCATAACGCAGAAAGACATGCGATTAGGGCGGTAAATATAAATATCGTTTTCTTCATTTTCTTATTTTTTAAGAAATTTTTTTTCGCGGGCGGTGCTGGACAAGCGCGCTATATTGAGATTTTTGCGATGGTTATTGAGCCGTCAGCGTTGGCTTCGACGACCGCAAATGCGAAGTCTCTGAGAACTTTGCCCTTGTGGGCGAGGCGCGCGACGAGTTCGTATTTACCTTTCGGCAGATTTTTGGGCAGTTCGAATTTATCGGATATTGAAATTTCGCCCGGCAGCCAGTCCGACGGGTTTTCTTTCGACAAAAAGCTTGCCGCCGTTTTACCGTCCGGGGTGCGCAACTCGTAAACGAGTTCGTACGGCAGGTAGATTTTGGCGCAGCCGACATTTCTCCCTTTGAGGGAAATTTCGACACTTTGGGAATCAGACAGTATGCGCGCGCGGTCTATGACGATTCTCGCGCCTATATATTTTTTAAGCTTTTCGATAAGGGGGGCGTCTTGGGCAGAGGTGAAAGTGTTTTTGAAGTGTAAGTTGTCGTTAAATACATTGCAGTGGTTGCCGAGAATGAAGTCAACTGCGCGCTGCATAGACCACTCTTTTTGCTTGTTGGGCGACGATATAAATTCGAGAAGCACCGGTTGCGATTTCCAAATTTCTCCCATTTTTGGAATGCGCGAGTATTTTTTAGAACCAATCCAATTTCTGTAATGCCACGGGCCGCCCACGCCGTCGCGGCGTATGCCGACGCGCGGAAATTTTCCGCCCTTTTCAAGTGCGTATTCGAGTGTTTGGGCGTCGTCGCTCATAAATACTATTGGCGTCTTTTTAAAGTTGTCGAGGTATGCGTCGGCGAATTTTTTGCGCGTTTGCGGTGTCGCTTCTGGTACGCCAAGCCGGTATGTATGCCATTCGCCCCAGTTGCCGTACCCTCCGAGGTCTATCGAGCTTATGTGTGGATTGCCGTCGTAGCGTTTGGCGAGCTCTTTCACAAAGCGCGTATGCAGCTCTATAAGCAGAGGCTCGTCGAAATACGGCGTATAGCGCGTCATTGTGGTGAAGGGGCTTTTGGGGTTTTGCCGCTCCTTCTCCCAGTTGTACGGCTTGTATTTTATGCCTTTGTCGAGAGCCCATTTAGGGGTGGAGTAGGGCTTTTTGCTGTGGTAGTTTGCGCAGGTTATGCGGAACGATACGGGCAGGCCGATTTTGGCGTAATTTTTGATGAGTTCGTCGATTTTGGACCAGTCGTACTTGCCGTCTTCCGGCTCAAAGTCCGACCAGTCGTATCGTCCGTAGCCGACGCCGTAAGGGAGTATGCCATCCGTTCTCGGCTTTTGCGTGCATGATGCGAATCCCTGCCCGGGGTTTGTTATTATTTTATCGCTTTCGGTAAATGCCGTATCCGTCTGCTGCTTGCACGCGCATATCGCAAAAGGCAAACACAGGGCGAGAAGTAAAATTTTCATAAAATTCCTTTGTCTATTACATGTATAATAGGTAAATAATAAAATATTTGTGCGCGCCTTCAAGAATTTATTGTTAATGAAACCTTCTTAACAATAGGGCTTATGGGGTTCCCCAAAAATTTTATACCGAAATATTGAATGTCGCAATTTGAAAGCGGTCGGGCGCCTTAGATATTTTTTTTAATGAGTGTCTTAAAGTTAGTTTTTCGGAGAAATTTCTTGTGTTTTTGGGATAGATTTTGGACTTACAGTCGGGAGTTTCTATGTATGCGGCGGAACTTTTTGCTGTGCGGGAGTTTTATATTTTTAGGTTTATCCACTGCGGCAGATGTTTGTTGACGAAAATCCAATAGGTTGATTTCAAGGTGCGCCTTGACAAATAGTAAATATATTTTGTGCGGATTACACAACGCCAATAGCGCTTAAACATTCTCCTGCTTTGCGCTTGGCATACATATTTTTTTACAGGGCGCCGCCGCACACTATAAATACGGCTGACTCATTTTAATGGGAGTCTTAAAAAATCATAGAAAAACATACGCCAAAAACGCGGAGTGGACAAAAATATTTTGGCTTGCTCCAATACCTTCCGCCGCTTTTAGACAAAAAGCGCAGAAAGAAAAACATCTTGCCGCGCGATAATTCTTGCACAATTTTTTGGCAGAATCTCAGACAAAAATATCTTTCCTAACGACAATCCTGCCTCAATTTTTAAAAAAAGCGCAGAGCGCAATTTCTTCTTTATCACAGCGCATGCCTGCGTCTATGCCTTCCCCGCAAGAGTTATGCTAAATTATGCTGCCCGCCATTTTAAACGGGCAGCTCTCCGCCGAATACATTATGTGCGCCAAAAAAGGCGCTTTTCTTGACAGCCTATTCAAAGGTTGCCAGTTGCCGAAATCAGCAAGGCGGCCAATGCAGTTGGCGCCCGCCGAGAATATGAAGGTGCAGGTGCGGAATGGTTTCGCCGGCGAGGAGCCCGTTGTTTATAACAACCCTAAACCCGTCTTTAAGCCCGCATTTTTCCGCGACTTTCGGCACGGCGAGCATGAGGTGCGCGAGTATCTGGGCGTCTTCCTCTTTCGCTTCGGCAATCCTCGAAATGGGTTTTATCGGGAATAGGAGAACGTGTACGGGCGCCTGCGGATTGATGTCGTTGATGGCGGCGCAAACATCGTCTTTATAGACGATTTTCGACGGTATTTCTCCGTCGAGAATTTTTTGAAACAGAGTTTTCATACGTTTAAAACTAAACTCCTTCCGCCGCCATTTGCAAACGAAAAAGATTTTTCTCTTTTTATGCTTATATAAAAAGAATCTCGAGATTGGGCAGGGCCCTTTCGTATCTGGAAATAAAGCCCTCTATTGTTGCTATGTCCGAAGAGTGGGTTCTTATAGTTTTTTTTGTTTTTCGGGCGAGCTCCCCAAGGCCGCAAATGACGAGATACGCCCTGTCGTGGCCGGCGAGCCTTTTTACCGCCGAAGAAATCGGCGCGAGCGCAAATAGCGGCTCCGACGGCGCGAGCTCGACAACCTCTACCGCTGCAGACGGGTCGTATAACGCGAGTATGCGCTTCGCAAAAATTCCGAGCGGCGCAAGGTCGTCTTTAGACAGGCGGAGGGCTGTTTCAACTCCGCGCGCGGCGTCCGCGCACATCGGCAGACTGTACGGGCTCGAATGCGCGAGGAGCTTGTTTAGCAAGCGGATTTTTCTTGCGTACTCCATATTTGAAATTCCCCTAAAAAAAGCGCTCCTGCCCGGCGTCGCCTACTCCCGAATATTTTGCGTACCACGGTATGTCTGCTCGCTCCATTCCTTCAAATTCCCCTATCCTTATAAACAGGACGGCGCAGGCGATTGCGTCGTAAAGCGCGCGGTGCCACTTGGCGCGGCTTTCCGGACAAAATTTTTTCGCCGCTTCGTCTATCCTTTTTTGAACTCCGAATGCGCGCGCGCAATCCGACAGTTTCGCACCTCCTAATGACGGGAATAAATTCCTTACGAGCGCGCACGTATCGAGCCACGGGGCCCACTCAGGCGTGCGGCCACCGCGGGCGAAGTCCGGTACAATCCCCGGCGAGGGGAGAGCCGAGCGCAAAAAGCTGTCCTCGACAACCGCGTTGTGCGCCATAAAAATCCCGTGCGCCCTCATTTCGCAGAATAGCGGCAGGTCGGCTGAAAACGGCTTTTGGGAATTTGCCATTTCGTTGGAAATCCCAAAAAAGTCTGAATCGCGGGCAGATATTTTCGTTTTCGGGGCGCAGATGCGCGTGTGCGCGGATACAACCTCGTCGCCGCAAATTTCCGCAACGCC
Source organism: uncultured Opitutales bacterium (assembly GCA_900545715.1). Classification (GTDB taxonomy): domain Bacteria; phylum Verrucomicrobiota; class Verrucomicrobiia; order Opitutales; family Intestinicryptomonadaceae; genus Merdousia; species Merdousia gallistercoris. The sequence goes on along the minus strand of URAJ01000001.1, from coordinate 55,176 downwards.
ATATTCAACTACCCCGATTTTAGCCGACCCTTCAAAGTCTATTGCGAAAATCGGCGTCGTATTTTTCATCTTGCCCATTGTCGTAGGAATCTCATACATTACGCCCATGCAAAGCGAAACTTTCAAGGTTTTTATTAACGAACTCGCCGATATGAGCGGCGAATACATCGCAAAGTCTTTCGGCCGCCGCCACGGCGTAGATTTCAAAAAAGACAATTCTCCCGTGACGGAGGTGGATAAAAATACGGAATACATGCTGCGCGAGGCGATACAAAAAAAATTCCCCGACCACGGAATAATAGGCGAGGAGTACGGCACCTTGAATAAAGACGCCGAATACGTATGGGTGATTGACCCGATTGACGGCACAAAATCATTTATAAGCGCCGTTCCGCTCTTTGGAACGCTCATAGCGCTTACAAAAAACGGGGAGCCTGTGCTTGGGCTGATAAACCAGCCTGTCTTGCACGAGCGCATGGTAGGCGATTGCAAAGAGTGCCTGTTTAACGGGGCGAAAGTCTCGCCCTCCAAAAAAACGGAGCTAAAAGGCATAACGCTGCTGACTTCCGATTCGCGCTATTGCTCGCGCCTGCGCGGCGAAGAGCAATGGAAGAGGCTTGAAGATGCCGCGGCAATCTCGCGCACATGGGGCGATTGCTACGGGTACATGCTCTTGTGCAGGGGATATGCCGACGTTATGGCGGACGCGCTTCTTGAAGTTTGGGATTTTACCGCGCTCTTACCCATATTGAAGGGCGCCGGGGTCGCCTATTCCGACTGGCGCGGCGGCTGCGAAATAGGCCACGATTGGGGGCTAATTGCATCTTGCACGCCGGAGCTGCATTCAAAGGTTCTTGCCGCGGTCAAGCGTTAGCGCTATTGGATTCCGGCGCGTACGGAATTTATAAAAAAGGCCAATCGCGCGGGACTCATGAGAGCAAAAGTCAAAAAAAAAGGCGCAGCCGTGCGGCTGTGCCTTTTTTGATGTTTACGCCTTTGTCAGTTTACTTTCCGACTTGCTTCGGCATTTGCGGAAGCGGCGTCGGCGCGCTCTTTTGTCGGCACCGAGTGGCCGTGGCGTTTTATTATCGGGGAGTGCTTTATTTGCTGTGTGGCAGCTGGCGTCGGGGTAGAGGGCGCCCCTCCGAGGTTGATTTTACCCGTTGCCATAGCGTATATTGCGCCGACAGATACAGCTGCGAGCGCGGCCGCCCCTATAAGCTCGGCTTTGTTAAACGCCTTTTCTCCGTTTTCTTTGCGCGCCCAAATGTAGAACGGTATCCCTATTGTGAGGAATATGACAGATGCCAGCAGATATTCCAGACCGGCGGCGTAGATTAGCCATAAAGCGTATACCGCGCCGATGCAGCCGCTCGCGGCAGCCATTGACGCGCTAACCGGAAGCCCGGGAACTACCGATTTCAGTTTCCTCTCCTCTGAGATTTTAAACAGGTACGCCGTACTCGACAGATACGCCGGCAGGACCATTACGCCCGTTATGCTAAGCATGGTATTCCAAGCATTGTTGGAAAAGAATACCATAAGCATTGCCAGCTGCATGAGAGCGCTTGTAATCCAGAGCGATGTTGACGGAGAGCCGCTCGCGTTTGATTTTGCGAAGAACTTTGGGAATGTCCCGTCATTTGCGCATGCAAACGGCATTTCGGCAGTGATGATAGTCCACGCAAGCCAGCTCGCCAAAACCGATATGAGCAGGCCTATATTCATAAGCCATGCGCCCCACGGTCCGACGACTTTTTCGAGCACACCGGCAGTTGATGGATTTGCGACCGACGCAATTTCGTGTTGGCTCATAACGCCGAACGGCAGAACCGAAAGCATTATGAAAACTATCAGCCCGCCGAGGAATCCCATAATGGTGGCTTTGCCAACATCTCCCTGCGACTTCGCCCGGCCCGAGAGGACGACCGCGCCTTCGATGCCGATAAACGCCCAAAGCGTGACGAGCATAGTGCTTTTTATCTGTGCGCCGAGCCCTCCGAGCGTATGCCCGTCGATTGCCATTTTGCCCCAGAAGTCGAACGTAAATTTGTCCCAGTGGAAGGCGAATATGAGAATTATCGAGAACAGCAAGAGCGGGACGAGCTTGCCGACAGTTCCGATTATATTTATAATGGAAGCCTGTTTTACGCCCGCGAGCACGACAAAATTGAATGTCCAAATCAGTACCGACCCGCCGAGTATCGACCAAACGTTGTTTCCTCCGGTAAATACGCCCGGGAAGAAGTAGTTCAGCGCGTCCATAGTAATAACCGCGTAGCCGACGTTTCCGAAAATCTGGCAGAGCCAATACCCCCATGCGATGGTAAAGCCCGCGTAGTTGCCGAATCCGTCTTTGCTGTACATGTAAATGCCCGCGGTCAAGTTTGGGCGCGCGGACGCGAGGATTCTAAACGAGTTTGCGATAAAAAATATCCCGATGCCGGTTATAATCCACGCGATAATCACCGCGCCCGCGGAGGCCGAGGCCGCCATGTTTTGTGGTAAACTATATATGCCGCCCCCTATCATGGAGCTCAGCACTATTGCGCCGAGCCCAATGACGCCCAGTTTCTTAGCGGAAGACTGGGCGGCCGGGGCGGCGGAGCCGTTGTTTGAGTCCGCCATAGTATTTTTGGGGTTATACCGTCGCGGGGGCGGCGAATTCAAAGTTTAGGAATCCGAGCGCGGTCAGGCAGTAGCCAAAATTCTGCTTGATATTCACAAAGTTGTGGAACATCTGGAACTCGCTGTGCTTTTGAACTCCGCGAATATTGAGCTCGTGGTTTAGGGATTTTGTCAGCCACATTTCGGCGTGCGATTTTGCGATGTCGTCGTCAACGTACGTGTCGAAATATTCGACGTATTCCGCGGCCCAGCCGCCTATCAGTTCGCCCTTGGAGTCTTTGCCCCAGCATATTCCGACGCCTGTTGCGATTGCCTTGTGGTCCTGCTGGCGCGCGCCGTTGCCCGCTATGATGACTTCGAGCACCGCTCCATGTTTAAAGAATTTTGTGACTTTGTCCACCGGGTAAATTTTACCGAACAATTCTTTCGGGAGCACGGAGGTGTAGGGAATGACGTTAAAATTTTCGATTTTAGCCTCCATTAGCGCGGAGTCGTAGCAGAACGTTTCAAATGGCTGTGGCGGAATACCGTCTTGCGCTTGTCCTGCGCCGCCTGTGTGGAATGCGAGAGTTGGATATCTTGTGCCTAATACCATATATTTTCCTTTTTTTAATGTTTTTACGGTTTTGCGTTCTTTTTTATCTGCGACGGGCGGAGCCGTTCTTTTTGGGCGGCATTTGCCCTGCCGGTTTGGAATCGCTATTGTGACAAGACAGCGTGCGCCTCGATATGTTCCAACAATCGTTTTGCGGAAAAGACCATTTGCGCAGACGTCAGGCTATTGCTTCTACAACTTCGGCGAGCCGTTAAAATTCAAGCGGGTGACCAATTAGCCGTGGTAAAGACTAAAATTTCAATATGCTAAATATCAAATTGCGTCTGAGTTCTTATATTTGTTTAGAAATTTCGTTAAACATCAAATTGTATCTGAAAAAATTTTTTCAAAAAAATTTGCGGGGGCTTGCTTGTTTTCCGATTTTTAAAGTAAAAAAATTTTGGATTTTGAAGATAGCTTTGCGCAAAAAAAAAGCGCCCGCAAAAGCGGACGCTTATTTTTTATTGTTAAAATAATCGGCTATTGCGCAGAGGTATCGTCGACAACTGCGATGTGCAGGTCTTTAAGCTGCTTTTCCGTAACAGGGCAGGGCGATTGGGCCATTAAATCCTGGCCTCTTTGGGTCTTGGGGAAGGCTATGATGTCGCGTATGCTCTGGCGGTTGGTCAGAATGCTTACGAGCCTGTCAAATCCGAGCGCTATGCCACCGTGCGGCGGAGCCCCGTATTTGAAAGCTTTTAACATGTAGCCAAAGCGGGATTCAATTATGTCTTCCGGAATTTTTAGGACATCGCGGAATACTTTCTCCTGAACCTGTGGCTGGTGGATTCTTATAGAGCCGCCGCCGAGCTCCACGCCGTTTAGGACGATGTCGTAGTGCTGGCCGCGCACGCGGAGCGGGTCGGAGTCGAGATATTTTATGTCCTCCTCGACGGGCGAAGTGAACGGGTGGTGTGCCGAAACGTACCTGCCTTGCTCTTCGTCGAAAAGCATCAGCGGAAATTCTATGACCCAAAGGAAATTGAACTGGTCGGCGGGGATTGAAAGCTTTCCGCGCGCCTGCAAGAGCTTGGCGCATTCAAGCCTTATTCTACCGAGGATTGAGCACGCCCTCTCCCACTCGCACGCCGCAAAGAAAACGATGTCGCCGTCTTCGATATTCAGCTTTTGCTTTAGTTCCGCCTGTTCGGCTTCGGATAGGAATTTTAGTATTGGGCTTTTCCAAGCGCCATTTTCCGCCTTTATAAAAGCAAGCCCCTTTGCGCCGAGCGTCTTTGCGACATCTTCGAGATTTTTAAGCTCTCCCTGAGTGATGTCCGCAAGCCCCTTTGCGTTAATCGCCTTGATGGAGCCCCCGCCGTTTGCGACCGACGAAAACACCTTAAATTGGCTTTGCTTGAAAGTGTCGGTGAAGTCGGTGAGCTCCATTTCAAATCTCGTATCGGGCTTATCGACGCCGTAGCGGTTCATCGCCTCGGAGTAGGGCATTCTTTTGAACGGAGTGGGAATGTCGATGCCGAGGACGTCCTTCCAGACTTTTTTGAGCATGTTTTCTATTAAAGAATACATGTCTTCGCGGTCGATAAAGCTCATTTCGATGTCAACCTGCGTAAATTCGGGCTGCCTGTCGGCTCTTAGGTCTTCGTCGCGGAAGCACTTTGCCATCTGGTAATATCTTTCGATGCCCGAAACCATAAGCATTTGCTTGTATTGCTGGGGCGACTGGTTGAGCGCGTAAAATTGCCCGGGGTTCAGGCGGCTCGGTACTAGAAATTCCCTCGCACCTTCCGGAGTGCTTTTAAAAAGAATTGGGGTTTCGACTTCCGTAAAGCCGTTTGAATCGAGATATTCGCGCAAGGCTTTTGCGGCCTTATGGCGCATTCTCAGCAGGTTGAGATTGCGCGGGCGGCGGAGGTCGAGGTAGCGGTACTGCAAGCGCAGGTCTTCGTTGACTTTGTCGGCGCGCTCGTTGTCGAGCGGGAAGGGCAGCGTTTCGCAGACATTGTGGATTATCATATTGTCGGCCACAACCTCAATCTCGCCCGTTTTTAGGGAGGGATTTACGGTGTCGTTTTCGCGCATGGCCACCGTTCCGAAGATCTGTATTACGCTTTCGTCTTTGAGCTTTTGGGCGTCGCGGTACACGGGGCACTCCGGGTGGAAGACTACTTGCGTTATGCCTTCGCGGTCGCGCAGGTCGACGAAAATTATGCCGCCGTGGTCGCGCACGGATTGTACCCAGCCTATTAGGGTAACCGATTTGCCCTTGTCGGCGGAAGTGAGTTCGTTGCAGGTATTGGTTCTTTTCATTTTAAAAAATCGTATTTGAATAGACTCTATTTTTTTGCGGCGTAATCAAGCTTTTTCATCATAAATTGGGGTATTTAAAGGGGCTTTTGCTTTCGCGCGCCGATTCGCAAGAGCTAATTGGGCGTCTTTTCCGCGCGGGATTTAACGCCGCCAGAAAAGACTTTTAACAATTTGAAAGGCGTTAATTTTTTTTGGAATATGCTTTAACCGTTTTTTAGAGTCAGGGGCGTTTTGAGAGTTTAACAAAAGGAAAATTAACGGCAAAATTTATAGAAAGGGAATTTGCCCTAACTAAATTGACGCAACGGCCGACTGCGCTTTGTTGAGTGCGATTTTTTTACTTTTCGCGGCTTTGCAGTGCGGGTGCAGATTGTGGAACGGGTGCAAAAAAAACGGGCGCAAAAAAACGGGCGGATATAAAATCCGCCCGCGGGCTATTTTATAAAATTTTTATTTTTTCGACCTTTTTCTCCACGCAAAAAACAGGGCGGCAAGTCCGAATAGAACCGCAATTTCAGCGGGTTCCGGGACTGTCGTAAGGCTTGCAGTGATAGTTGATATGCCGTCGAGGTCAGTTATGGACAGTTTGCCAAATACGCCGTCTTGAAGTTTTAAGGTGATATCGTCGGCGGTCAAATTGCTCTCGCTCGTGGAAAACGACATCAAATCGACATTCCATTCGTCTTCTTGGCCGCTAAGCCAGCCTTCCAATTCGTACGCAGAGATATTTATATCAAATATCAGTTCAGCTGTATCTGAAGTTCTGGTGGCGGCGCCGTTTATTTGAATAAAGTCGCTAAATTCCTTTTCCTCCGCCAAATCGAAAACTATTGTTCCTCGCGAAAATTCCATAGAGTCGAAAACGACTTTCCCGTATTCCATTCCGGAAAGAGTTCCCGTGGCGCTGAATATTGCGTTGGCTGCACCGTTGTAGCCGTTTAGTATGAGCTTGCCGCCCTTCATGCCGTCGTACATTCCGATATCCAATCTCCCGTTTGATACTTCCACTTCGCCGAGCGAATTGGGGGAGTCTAAATATGTGATATTGTCCATAGTCCAATTATTGGTGGAATTAAACCTCATAATTTGGCGACCGCTCGGTGAATTGGCAGTCATTCGTATATTAAGTTTATTGACCGCGAGTACGCCATCGGTCTCTAATGAAAGAAGTCCGCCGATATATTCGCTCTCTGTAGTGTTGGTAAGATACATTTCTGTTGTACTCGGCGCAGTTGGATTTCCGCGCAGTATAATCATTCCGTTTTGGGCCACGCGAATGCCGCCGAATGAGCGCGTATAAGTTATATTTGAACTGCCTGATATAAATATCTGGTTTTCATCGCCCCTAATATTTTGAAGAGTTAGGACGCCGCCAACATTAAAGTTTGTGACGCCGATATCCAATACTACAGCGTTCAAGTCATGGCTCCAAACTTCCTTGGGCTTTGAATCTATCGTCAAATTGCCATCGAGATTGAAGCTGCCGGGGCCGGAGATAGGCAGTCGTGTCTGATACCAGTCTTTATGGGCTCTGATGTCGGTGTAGAGAAAGTCGCCGCGAACTTTTAAAGTAGCGCCGCTATTCAAATTAAATGAGAGTTTCGGGTGAGTGGTGAAGCTCTCTTTTATATTAAAATAAAAATTATCTACGGAAAATGTGCAATTGCTTGACAAGCTTAGCATTGTCTTTCCCCAAAATTTCTCGGGGAAATTCATATTGTATGTAAAATCGCCCGCTGTGATATTAGACGAGATGGAGGCAATACTTTCATCACCGGGGTTACTGTCAAATTGTGCATTTAAAGTTATGTTTGTGGAGGAGTCGATTGTGCCGGTGTAGGGGGCTTCGTTTTCGAGATAGGCGGAGGGATCTGAAAGGTCGCCGGGAAAAGTTGAGGAAGAATTGAGATTCATCTCAATATCGGCGGCATTTGTGGCGGCAATAAAGCCTGCGGTTAGCAGGGAGAAAATAATTTTAGTTTTTGAGGCCATGATTTGAATTAGGAATTATTGGGGAATGAGATAAGAATTTCATTAGCAACAGTGTTGAAAATGTCAAATTTTTTCTCAAAAATATTAAACCTTTTATTTTAAATTGTGAGATATTTATATGCAATAAATACTAAAAAATAACTAATGCCCCACTCTAACTCGTTGACGCAAAAATTAAACAATGTTTGCCTTTTTTAGTTTTAGGAATAATGTAAATTCTGCAAAATTTCCTTAAATCATTCAGTTTTTCTTAGATTTTTTTTACATGATTTATACGCAATATTTTTTTTGCGAATTGCGCAAAAATCCCGCTGTGCATGTAGTTCGCCCGCATCCCATGCCGCCGCATAGGTAGTCGGCACGCACTACATGCCGCAGGGTTGGAGGTCAGTATCACAGGTTCCGCGTTTCTGGCAACCTATTCCATACCAGCGCAAGCGAGGCAGTCTGCATTTAAGCGCGTTCCGCTTCTATGACTGGAAATCAGGGTATTGCGGGTAGTTCATTTTTTTTTTAAGGGCACAAAAAAGACGGGTACGATTAAAATCGACCCGCCATCTCATATTTTATGCAAATAGAAGCAAGGCGCTTAGAAAATCCGGCAAAGCCGCTTATTAAGCGTAAAATTTACGGATAAACTGCGCGTTGTGGCGGATTGTGTCTATTTCCTCGCCGTCTTTTTTTCTGTTGAATCCGTGCAACTCAAACACAAGCCACCCCTCGTAGCCGATGGTTTCTATCGTTCTCAGGCATTCGTCCATTTTGCGCGGAAGCCCCGAGTTGGAATCGAGCTTGTGCTTGGAGTCTTTCAAGTGCATTTGCCCGATGTGCCCTTTGAGCGCTTTCAGAGAATCGAGAGTGTCGTGCCCGTAGTACTGAAAGTTGAAAATGTCGAAATAGACGTTGACCCAATCGCTGCCGACCGCGTCAATTATGCGCAGATTGTCTTTCGCGGACACAGAGTTTTCCATCGAGACCATGACGTTTTTCTTTTGCGCGTATGCCGCAACTTCTTTCAGGCGGGAGACGAGCGGGGCAAAGCACTTTTCGTTCATGGTCTTGTCGGGATTCTGCATGTTTGCGGGGCCGTAGAAAGGCAAAAGTATGCAGTTGGAGCCGAGCTCCGCGGCGGCGTCTATCGCGCTGCATGTAAATTCAACAGCCCCCTTCGCGGAATAGAACGGATTTGAGTTCATGCAAGTGGGGGAAGTTGACGCGATTTTCATTCCCGTTTCCTGCATTGCCTTTTTGTATGCCGCTATTTGTTCCTTGGTGAAAAATTCGCCCTCGGGCTTTTCTTTAGCGGAAGAAATCTGCGTTCCGTCCAGCCCCGCCTGTTTTGACAATTCGAGAGCTTTTGGATTGCCAGCGCCCCCGAGAGTCCAGTCGCACACGCCGAGCGGATAGGCCTTCTTTTTGTTGCAGGCCGATAAAAATTGCAATGAAAGCGCACCAAGCCCCGCAGAAAGTGCTACGCGCGCCAGAAATTCCCTTCTCGAAATATTTTTCATACAAAATCCTTTTCCTTTGCAACCGAAAATAGAATTTATGGAAATTTTGTCAACAGGCTTGGCGGGCAAATTGCAAACAAAGTCAAAATAGTGAAAATTTTTAGGCGTTGCTAAGCAGGTAAAGCCTATCGTTGGCGCGCATTTTTGACGGAACTTTTATCGCGGCTATTTGCCCCTTTTCTATTTTCTCAACAGGCAATCCGTTTATTTGGGCGCTTTCGAGCTCAAATTCCTCGTATCCGGTGGAGTTCCCCTCCACGCACAATGTGTCGCCGAGTTTTACGGGGTGGTCGTCAACTATTATCTCCGCGACTCCTATTCGCGGAAGGTAGTTTCTTACGCGCCCGACTATGAGCTTTTTTACGGTTGCGCGGTTGCCCTCGGATGTCCAGTCGCCAACGGGCTTTCCCATGTAAAAACCGTCGGAAAACCCCCTGTTGAAATTCTTTTCAAGATCCGCAACCAGCTCCGATTTAAGACGAGAAAATCTTTCGGCGAAATCGGGCGAACCGCGGTTTTCAAGCCAAAAGTCGCGCGCTTTGCGGTAGGCTCTTGCAGTAGATGCCACATATTGGGCGTTCCGGTTTCTTCCCTCGATTTTCAGCGAGTCCGCCCCGGCCTCAAAAATTTTTTCTATAAACGGGAGCGTACACAAATCTTTCGGGCTCATAACGTACCCGCCGTCGAGCTCAAATTCCGCGCCGCCCTCCTTCACCTCGCTTACGCGGTACTTTCTGCGGCAAGGCTGCTGGCATTCGCCCCTATTCGCGCTCTTGCCTGATGTGTACTCTGACATAAAGCACCTGCCGCTTATCGACACGCACATGGCGCCGTGCGCGAATACCTCGATTTCAATCGCATCATCTTTGCAGAGCTTCTCTGCAACTTCGGCTTTTATGGAGGCTATCGCTTCGAGCGAGCATTCCCGCGCGAGCACAAACCGCCTTATCCCGAAGCGCTTGAAATACGCGCAGACGCTGTCAGAGTTCGCGACGCTTGCCTGCGTGGATAAAAATACCTCCAACCCTGAGTTTAGCGCGCGCTCTATCGCGGCGAAATCCCATGCGATTACGGCGTCTATGCCGGCGTCCTTTGCGGCTTTTATATTGGTGTCGAGCGACGGAAAGTCGGAGTCGAAATATATGTTGTTTAGTGTGAGGTACGCTTTTGCGCCGTATTCGCGGCACTTTTGCGCTGCGGCGGGGAGCTCGGAGAGATCAAAATTCCTCGCGCCGGCTCTCATATTGCTGCCCTTTATCCCGAAATACACGGCGTCGGCGCCGTTTTTTAAGGCGGCGTCGAGGCACACGAAGTCGCCTGCTGGCGACATAATTTCCGGCTTGCGGGGTTTTTTGAGGTTTGCCATTTAGCTGCTTTCGCCGCCTTCCGCGCGCCGTGAAAGAATTGGCGGCGAGGATTAGCTTGCGGTGAATGTGGGTTTAAAAAATATTGATTTTGGAAGGGCATTTTTGAAGTTTTCAATGCGGCGGCAACAAAAAAGTAATGCTTGAAGAAATGGCGGAATTCTGCTGTAAATATAAAGCTTTAAATACGCGAAATGCCGCCGGAAATAAAACAGACGCAGCGGGTGGAACAGGGTCTCGTCCTGACTCCGCAATTAAAGAAGAGTCTTGAAATACTCCAAGCCTCGTCGCTCGAATTGTCGGATATCATAGCCTCAGAGCTTAGGACGAATCCACTGCTTGAAGATGTCTCCGCCGACGGAATCGCCGAAAAGCCGCAGTCTGTCGGGGAAAGCGGCGATGCCTACGACGACTCCGACTACGACGGCGCGGACACTCCGGACCCTGACGGCGCAAAAGACGAAAATAAGAGGCGCGACTTCGCCCTAAATTCCATACCCGACAAAAAGTCCCTCGGCGAGTACCTGTTAAACGAGGCTTCGCTCGACGCACCAAATGCGGAAGTGGCGAAGGCATTTGCATTTCTTGTCGGGGAGCTCGACGAGAGGGGCTTTCTTCCGCGCGAAGCGCCCGAGCGCGCCGAAAAAGAGGGATTTTCGAGGGAGGATATAGACGCCGCTCTCGCCCTTCTTAGGGAAAGCGAACCCGCGGGTATAGGGGCGTTCGATATGCGCGACTCTCTTATGTTGCAGTTGGAGCGCAAAGGCCTTGGCGGGAGCCTCGCGCACAAGATATTGGAATTTCATTACGATTTGCTTGTGCGCCGCAAAGTTCCGGAAATCGCGAAGGCCGAAGGCGTCACAGAAGAAAATGTCGAAGACGCAATTGGCGAGATTGCCAAGCTGAACACTTCCCCCGCGCACGAATTTTCCGACGACGAAGAAAGGTTCGTAGAGGCCGATATTATCTATAAAAAGCTGCCCGACGGCGCGTGGACAGCCGAGCTTGCCGACGATTCCCTGCCGAAGCTGAGGATAAATCAAGAATACAGAAAAATGGCCGCCAGCGCGACACTGAGGGCCGACGAAGCGGAGTACATATCCGCAAAGCTCCGCGAAGGTAAATTCATAATCGACGCGATAGAGCACCGCAAGCAGACTCTTTTAAAAATAGCCTTTGCGATACTCTCGCTGCAGCCCGAATTTTTTGAAAAGGGGAAGTCGGCTCTAAAACCAATGACAATGCAGGAGGTCGCCGACATAGTGGGGGTCCACCCGACGACTGTTGGCAGGGCTGTGTCGGAAAAATATGCGGATACTCCTTTCGGAATTGTGGCGCTAAAAAGCTTTTTTAGCGCAGGGTACGAGTCGGCAGGCGGCGGGGAGGTCGCGAGCGCTTCGGTCAAGGAGCGCATACGGGAAATTGTGCGCGACGAATCGCCGCGCTCGCCTTTGAGCGACTCTAAAATCGCCGACATTCTTGCGGCGGAGGGGCTAAATGTTGCGCGCAGGACTGTCGCGAAATACAGGGAGGAGCTTGGAATAGCCCCCAAAAATTTGAGAAAGAGGTTTTGACATGCTTTCTGATTTTAAAAGCCTCGCGGTTGCGGACGCTTCGGGAGAGCGCGTAAAAATGGCTCTCTTAAGTAGTGGCGCAGTAGTTGCCGAAATATCGCGCGACAAGATGGCAATGGAGATTTTCGCGGAGTCGCTCTCGGAGCTTTGCGGGGGGGAGCTTGGAAAAGTGGAGGCGTTTGCGCTTTGCATAGGTCCCGGTTCGATGCTTTCTACGCGCGTGGGCAGCTGTATTTTATCTACAATATCAGCCCTTACAAATGCGGAACTCTTTTCGTGGGACTGCATGCAGACTGCCGCTTTCGCGCTATACAAGGGTTTTGCGGGGTCTCTTAATGCGTCCGAGAAAGAGGAATTTAAAATATTGGCGCCTTCGAGAAAAGGCTTTGTGAATGTGCTCGATTTCAAGGGAGGGGAAGTCGCTCTTCAAGAGGAGGTTGAAATCGAATCGGCGCAAGATTGTGGTGGATTGGCATTTTTGCTCGACCAGCGCTCGAAGGTGGACGACAGGCTGCAAGGCATAAAAAGGCTTGATTTGACTGCGAAAGCGGCGGCTATGACACTGCTTTCAGAGCCTTTGCTCGCGCGGAAATGCAAAGCAGTGCCGGAGCCAAAGTCGCTATCAAACAGGGAGTATGTGAAATGGAAGGCTCAAGCACGCATTTAAGGTGTTCGGTGCACATAGATTTGTGCGCCTTGGAGAGAAACCTCGGCAAGCTCAGGCACTTCATGGGGCGCGAGAGGGGATATATAGCACTGCTGTCGGCTGACGCTTTTGGATACGGAGTTGAGGCGGCAGTTGTGAGGCTTATGCTCAGCGGCGCCGACGCATTTGCAGTGACTAACGCGGAAGAGGGCGAGCGCGTGAGGGAGGTCGGCCCGGGCTGGAAGATTATAGTGATGAGCTCATCACTGCCCGGAGAGGAGCCTGCGTATTTTCAAAACAATCTCATACCTGTCATAGCGAGCCCCGAGGAGGCCAAAAGGTTTGAGGCCGCCGCCAAGGCTGAAGGGCGCGTATTGCCTGTGCATTTTAGGCTTCCCGTTTTCGGGGACGCAATTCCATCATTCGACGACGCTGTCGAAATGCTCGAAGTAATTGTAAAATCGCCGTTTCTAAAATTGGAGGCATTTTGTGTGCCCGGTACGGGGACTGGCGCGCCGAATGAAGGCGCCGAGCCAAACGCGGAATTTCTCGAATACGTGGCGCGCAGGCTTGGCGGCGCGGGGAGTTCCATATACCTCCACCACGCCGACGTGTGCGACATTTCCGCCGTGCCGCCCGTCTTCGGTAGGGCGCTTAGGGCGGGGCTCGTGCTTTTCGGCATAAAACCTTCGGAAAAGTCGATGCTTCGCGGGTTTGAGCCTGAGAGGGCGCTTACTTTTAAAACTTCCGTAAGCCTTGTAAAAGACCTGCCTGCCGGCGCAACTGTCGGGTACGGCAAGACTTTCACTTTGCGGCGCGATTCAAAAATAGCGCTGCTTTCAGTGGGATACGGCGACGGTGTCCCGCGCGAAGGCGGGGGGCGCATGTCCGTGCTTTTGAGGGGCGGGCGCGCGCCGGTAATCGGGAGAGTCTCAATGGACCAGGCGGCGATTGACGTCACCGACATTGAAGGCGTTTCCGAAGGTGACGAGGCAATAATCGTCGGGGCTTGCGGCAAAGATGAAATATCGATAGAGGAATATTGCAAGGGGCTTTCGATAAGCCCGGCGCAGGCGCTTACTTCAATCACAAAGCGGGTTGCGCGCTTTTACAAAACTCTTTACTGATAAAAAGCTTCCGTTTTTGCAGCAGAGCGTTGTGCTCCTTTATTGGGGCCGCCAAAGCGCGGACAGCTAAATTTTTAAATAGAAAATTTGGTTCTGATTTTAAATTGGGGTGCGGAATATTTTTTGGTCGGTATTCGGTTAAAATGCGGTGGTGAGACTTGCCGCTTCAAGCGAGGCGCGGAAATGGCGAGTGGGTTTGCGCTTTAAACGATGCGCGCCGGCAGGCGTGCAATTTGGCATCTTAAATTAGTCGCGCCTAAGAGCGTATAAATTGGCGTTTTAATCTTATATTAGTATGGCCCGCCGCCTTAATACTATAGCTCAATCGGGACATGCATTTGCCGCGCAACCCTGCCGTGTAAAGGCCCGACAATCGTGGGAGTCGGAGCTGTGGCGGTGTTTTTGAGTGGATAGAATCTGTTGTTCTAGGCGGTGGATAGACGCTTGCAAAGGCGGGGCGATATGTCAAGTATCTGTTTGACTTGCGCGGGGTTTTAGTCAATACTATGCGGATTATGAAAATCCTTTTAAAATGGTTGCTCGTCGCATTCTTCGCGGCGGTAGTGATAGGCTTTTGCTATTTCCTCACACTCATGTCTCCCGGAAAATCTGTAAAGGCTCCGACAGAATATATAGACCCGTCTGTTGAGAGCTCTCAGCTTTTGAAGGAATCCGAAGAGCTCGAAGCCGAATTTGAAAAGGCGGCGTCGGTTGGAATGTTGGCGGCGGGCGATGTTGACAAATTGCGCAAGGCGATAAGGCTGCAGGAAATATATATAGAAAAGGCAAGGGCGACATCTTCCGACAATGCGCCGATGGAGCGGCTAACGGCGCTGCGCACGCGCCTTCAAAACATAGAGGCGGAGCCGCTTTCGAGGCTCGTTGCCGATTTTGAAAAAAACGCAAAGTCTTCAGAGGCGTCAGGCGACGCCGCCGGCGCGGAAAAGTTCTACCGGCAGGCGTACGACATTCAGGATAAAATAAACCGCGCGTATTGGCTTTCAAAATACAAGGATGTCACTAAGGTTGTCGAGCTCGACAAGGCTGTAAAAAATCTTGAAGTGAAGCCGATGTATGAAAAGAGCTTGGAGGCCGAAAAAAACGCGCGCGCAGCGCTCACGAGATCCGATTGGAAGACGGCGGTGGCGGAATTTGAAAAAGCCGTGCAAATAAGCCGCGACATAAGCGTAAGATATCCCACATCCGGATACAACGACTACATGCGCTTGCAGCGTATCCGCGCGGAAATAGACTCCCTAAAATCTTCCGACGTAAAGATAGAAATAGACAAACTCCTTGCAGACGCCAAGTCTTTGCTCAAAAGCGGAAAATATGCTGAGTCTTCCGACAAATACTCCCTCGCGGCGCAGCGACAGAAGGATATAAATACGCTTTTCCCGCGAAGCGCGCATGCGTCGGAGGAAAAATATACCGAATATTCCAACTTGTCAACAGACGCCAAGAGCAAGATTTACGTTGCGGACATAAAAGCGCTCGACCGCGACTTCACCGCCGCATTGCGGGCGTCCGACATATCCAAGGCGTCAGACATATCGTCGAATCTCGTGGCGCGCGTAGAGCAGTTTAAAAACGATTTCCCGCGCAATACCGACATCACTTCCGAAGACCTCATACGCGTCCGCTACCTAAACTTTGCATTGGGGCGCATAGCCGAGATACAGAAATCCGTGAATGACCTTCTATTGCCCGTCGGTTCCGGCAAAAAAATGCTTAAGACGGAGGTCAGCCAAAAACTTTACAAGATAGTTATGCAGGAAAACCCGAGCAGAAACCAGTCGTCCGAGGACAACCCCGTGGAGTCTGCAACATTCGAGGAGGCTCTTACATTCTGCCAAAGGCTGGGGTGGATACTCGGGCGCAAAGTTTCCCTTCCGTCTGCGGAAGAATTTGAGAGCGCCGTCGGAAATCTGCGCTATGCAGACATAGACGCCATCTCATGGAATGCCTCCAACAGCGGTGGCTCTGTCCACAAGGTGGCGACAAAAAAGGCCAACGACAAAGGATTTTTCGATTTGCTCGGAAACGTCGAAGAGTTCGTATCCGGTGAAAGCACCGACGGAAGCGTGACCGTCATGGGCGGCGACGCGCAGACATCGGTAGATTCAATATCGAGCCTTCCGCGCGCCAAGACCGACTTGAATAGGAGAAACCGCATGCTTGGTTTTAGGATAATTGTTTCTGAATAGGGCGTTTCCAATATAAAAATTATCGCCTCTAAAATCTTAGAAGTTATGAAAATTTACCCCGCTGTTGACATAAAGGACGGCAAATGCGTGCGCCTGAAAATGGGCGACGCCTCAAACAAAACCGTGTATTTTGAAAACCCGCTCGACGCGGCAAAATCTTTCGCCGAAGCCGGGAGCAAAGTGATACATGTAGTTGACCTCGACGGCGCGTTCGGGGGGAGTGTAGCGAATATGGAAGTTATATCGCAAATCGCGGGGCTTGGAATGTTCGTGGAGCTCGGCGGCGGCCTGCGCGACGAAGCCTCTGTAAGGCGTGCGTTCGACGCGGGCGTGGGGCGCGCGATAATCGGCACGAAAGCCTGCACCAATCCGGAATTTGCAATTTCTCTCGCCGAAAAATACGGGGAAAAAATTGCGGTCGGCATAGACGCAAAAGGCGGGAAAGTCGCCATAAAGGGCTGGGTCGAGATATCCGATTTGACCGCCTTTGAGCTTGCGGAAAAACTCGCGCGCGGAGGAGTTGGCATGTTTATATATACGGATATAGACACCGACGGAATGCTCTCGGGGCCGAATATTCCGTCGCAAAAAAAGATGCTCGAAACCCTGTTGCCCTTCGGAGCGTCTCTCATAGCTTCGGGCGGAGTATCCTCCGAGGAGGACATCTGCAATTTTATCGGCTTGGGGGAATCTTTTAAGAACCTCGAAGGCGTGATAGTAGGCAAGGCCATTTACGAGGGTAAGGTGGATTTGCGCAATGCCATAAAAAAAATCTCATGCCATTAAATATACAGACACTCTCTTCACAATGGTCGGACTACGAACTTCTCGATAGCGGCGACCGCTTGAAACTTGAAAGGTTCGCGGACGTCGTTGTGACGCGCAGCGAGCCCAAGGCGTGGTGGAAGCCAGCAAGGAAAAATTTGTGGAGGGAGTCGGTCGCGCGGTACATAGACGACGACAAAAAAAACGCGCGCTGGGAGTTCCGCGGGAAAGTCAATGCGCCGGTGCTGCATTTGGGCAAGATAAATTTTCTCACTAAATTTATGGACGGCTCAAAGCACCTCGGAATTTTTCCCGAGCAGAAGCCTCACTGGGATTTTATAGCCGATAGCGCGGGGCGCTTTGCCAAAAAGCTTGCTTCAAAATCACTCGCGCCGCGGAAGCCGACCCTTCTCAACTTGTTCGGGTACACAGGGGTTGCGAGCATAGTGGCAGCGGCGAGCGGGTATGAAGTAGTGCATGTGGACGCATCGAAACCGTCGGTTGACTGGGCGAGAAAAAATCAGGCGGCGAGCGGCATGGCCGGCGCGCCCATCAGATGGATAGTTGACGACGCCTCAAAATTTGTCGCGCGCGAAATTAGAAGGGGAAAAAAATACGACGCTATAATTCTCGATCCCCCAGCTTTCGGAAGGGGGCCTAAGAACGAGCTTTGGAAGCTTGAGAAAATGCTGCCCGAACTTTTGTCGGCATGTTCGCGCATACTTTCCGACACTCCGCTGTTTTCGCTGATAACGCTCTACTCGATTGACGCTTCGGCGATTATGGCTGCAAATATTATGGGCGAAAATTTTGCGCCGTTGGCGAAAAGTTCCGTTAGTTGCGGGGAGCTTGTCCTTGAAGCGGCGGGCGGGGCGTCTTATCCTTTGCCGCTTTCGATATGGGCGGCGGCGGTTTTTGAGTAGGCGCAAAACTCGCGGTTGCGCGCAGGATTTTTATTTCAAAATTTTTTTCACGAAAGTATCGGCGCGAAATTCTCCCGTCAGATTTTCTTAAAACGCCCGCCTCATTTTTTTTGCGATTGGAAATTATCCTGTTTGGAAAAAATTTTCCGATTCGATACGGCGCACGGCCTGTTGAAATGGAATGGTTGCTGCAACTTTGAGGCACATCGATTGGAGCACTGCAAAAGCGAAAATGGAAGTTGGCTTAATTTCTTTACACTGGGATAGCTTAATCGAGCGCAATTTCCGTAAAAATGCCTTGCAAAGTGGGATTTTTTCTTTAATGATAAAAATAATGATAAAAAGATAATAAAACATCTGGGAATACAAAGGTGGAAGACTGGAAATCGTATATAAAATTGTGCTCAATTCCCGATATCGGCTCGATAACCGCAATGCGCCTGTTGGAAGCGTTCGGCTCGCCCGGGGCGGTATTTGAGGCGTCCCGCGAGGCGCTGATGTCAGTTCCGAAAATAGGCTCGAAAACCGCCGACTCAATTTTGGCGGCGCGCTCGAAAGGCGATTGCGAAAAAACATTTGAGCGCATGTCTGAAATCGGGGCAAAATACATACACTACAAAGATCCCCGCTACCCGCGTTCTCTGTCTTCGCTTTCGGACAAACCCGTCGGATTTTATTGCATAGGCGATTGCGACTTCAACGCGCCGTGCATTTCGATTGTTGGCTCCCGAATGTGCAGCCTTTACGGGCAAAGCGTTGCCCGCAAATTTGCGGCTACATTTGCGCGCGCCGGATTTACAGTTGTCAGCGGAATGGCGCGCGGCATAGATACGTACGCCCATCTTGGCGCAATAGAGGCGGGAGGAAAAACAATAGCTGTTTTGGGCTGCGGGGCGGATGTGGTCTATCCTCCCGAAAACGCCGAACTTTATGAAAAGATAAAGAATAACGGAGCGGTAATATCGGAGTTCAAGCTCGGGGCGCGGGCCGACAGGCAGACTTTCCCCATACGCAATAGAATAGTTTCAGGGCTCGGGTTGGCGACTGTGGTTGTGGAATCCGACGTGCGCGGCGGAAGCATGATAACTGCGCGCCTTGCGGCCGAGCAGGGCAGGGACGTTTTTGCCGTTCCCGGCAGAATAGATTCCCGCGCAAGCCGCGGTTGCAACCTCCTCATACGCGAGGGGGCGACTCTTGCGATGTCGGCCGATGATATAATCGACGAGCTGCGTTCTACGGGGCAGATTGAATTCGCATTTTCTCCCTCCGAAAACGCCCCCTCCCGAGAAGGCGGAGATTCCAGAATAAAGGCCAAAATCGCATTGTCGCAAGACGAGGAAGCGGTTGTAAAAGCAATGTCGGGGCCCGATGTATCGTATGCCGACGAAATATCGGAGCGCAGCGGATTCCCGATTCAAAAGTGCCTTGCGCTTCTTACGATGCTGGAAATACGCAAGGTGGTAAAAAAGGCCGACGGCGGGTGGGTCTTATGATTTTTTAAGAGCCGTGTGATTTCTATTTATGTGCAACATTGCGCTGATGCGTAATATTTTGTCGGGAAAGCCGCGCTTTTGCGGCGGTCGCTTTTTCTTATTCTTAAAAACTTAAAAAAAGCGTGCGGTAAAAAATAAAGAACGCGCGAAGCATAGCTTATGACTTTGCGCGCTTGAAAAATTATCCGGGAATCCGCTTCCGCAAACCGTTCCCACCGTAGAGTTGAAGCGCAAGCCATTCTCGCGCTTGGAAAATTGCGCAGCCATTCCCGTAAAACATTAGAATCGGCGGATAAGTCTCATCAGCCTGCGAAGATTACCCAGAAAGCTGTACCCGCAAAACATAATTGCCGGCGCGTATGGATCCTCGCGCACCTGCTCAATTCGCGCCTAGAAATTTAGAGGGAATCTGGAGAGATTGTGTCGGCGTCTTTCCAGAGCGACTCTATTCCGTACAACCCCCTCTGCTCCGGAAGGAATATGTGCGCCATGAAATCAAATCCGTCAACAACTATCCAGCCGCTGCCGTCGTTGTATTCGCGCCTGATTTCCTTTACTCCCAAATCTTTTAGGGTTTTATCGAGCTCCGAGGCGAGCGCGCGCATATGGGGGTCGCTCGTGGCGGTTGCGATAATAAAATAGTTGGTGATTGGCGACTTCCCGCGCACGTCCAAAATCTTAATATCTTCCGCCTTTTTGTCGTCGAGGGCTGTCCAGCATTTTTTAAGTATTTCAAGTGTCGGGTCTGTCTTTTTAGCCGAAGTTCCGGCGGCGGACTTTTTAGCTCTTGGAGTTTTGACTGTTGCGGATTTTTTCGGGGCAGTCGCCTTTTTTGCCGCCGTCTTTTTGGGTGCAGCAAGTTTGCCGGCTGAAGAAGTTTTCTTTGCTGCCGTTTTTTTTGCGGGGGTTTTGGAGGTCGTTTTCTTTGTCTTTTCCATACTCAGATATATAGTTTATTTTTTAAAATGTAGTCGAGGACGTTGGGACTTATGTCCAGATTGCGGGTGTCGCCGTTTTTCAGACTCCGCCGCAATGAGGTTGACGATATGTCGATGGGGTCGAAGTCTATTGGCTCTATGCGGGCGCACTTGGGGGCGTCGGAAAAATCGCCAGCAAAACCTCCGCGGCGGGCGCAGGCAAATTTTGCCAGTTTGCAAAATTCGCCGATGTCGCGCCACTTTGAAAGTTTTTGAAGGTGGTCGGAGCCTATAATCCAATATATTTCGGCGTCGGGATATTTTTTTATAAGTTCGCGGACAGTGTCTATCGAATAGCTTATGCCGTCCCTCTTTATTTCAATATCGCTTATTTCGTACGGAAATTTTGCGGATTGAAGGGCTATTTTTAGCATTTCCACGCGCTGTTGGCAGGTCGCAGAGGGCGGGCCGTCTTTCAGGGCGGCGCAGTGCGCGGGCATGAAAATCACCAAGTCGAGCCCAAGCTGTTTGGCCGCGCTTTCGGCGAGGGATATGTGCGCATTGTGGACGGGGTCGAAGCTGCCTCCCAGTATCCCTATGCGCATTCTCTTTTCTTTGTCGGAGATTTTTCCCAAATTTTTATAAAAATTTTTATTTTATTTGAACGATTGGCCGACTATGTCGTCATAATCGACAGTAAGTTTTGTAGTTTGCAGTTTTGGTGCGCCGCCGGGAGTTCTTCCGCGCGGCGCATTTTTTTGCAAATAAATCCAGGCAGTACAGGATAAAATGACATTTTCTACCGGCTTTCGTTCCCGGTTTTATCCGAACGGAATACCCTCCACGCATAGATATTGTACGCGAGCGCCAGCGGAACTCCCACCCCCGCCACGACGAGCATTATTGTAAGGGTTGTGGGACTTGACGCCGCCGCAGATATGTCGAGCCCCGCGTTTACGGTTTCCGCCGGGATTATAAACGGGTAAGATACCATGCAGTGGGTTGCGATTGCAAGCAGTGCGAACAGGGCGTCGAGCACAAATGCCGACCTATACTTTGAGCGCCTTGCAAATCTCGCCGAGGCCGAAAGGCAGACGTATGAAATCAAAATTCCAAAAGCCGCGTGCGGCAGGTATTGCGGTGTTTGGCGCAGCTTCATAAGCAAAATGACCGCATAAATGATAAATACGCACATTAAAACCGCTTGGAGTATCTTTGAGAGGTTTTTTAAGCTTGACGCGTATTCGTCGCCCCCCGCGCGCACCGCGAGGAATATTGCCCCGTACGCCGCGAAGAACGCCGCATACAAGACGCCTGCGCAAATGCTCAGAGGTGTAAAGAGACGCAAAAAACCGTCCCAAAATCCGTCGTATGGAACGAATAGCCTTCCGTCGAAAACCGCCCCGAGCGCAACGCCGGCAAGCACTGCCGAAAGGAGGCTCGAAATGAATACGATTCCACTCCAGAACTTTCTCCACTTTTGGTTGTTTTCGAGGTGGTAAAATTCAATGCCTACAACCCTGAGCACGAGCAGCAAAAGAAGGATAATCACAGGCGTGTACATCAGCGAGAGCATCTGCGAGTACGCCCGCGGAAATGCCGCAAACAGGGCGCCGCCCGCGGTTATGAGCCAAACTTGGTTGGCGTCCCAAAACGGGGCGATAGACCTAATCGTAAAATCCCTGCGGTTGGCTTCGGTTGAAAACCCAAGGGAAATCCCCGCGCCGAAGTCGAATCCGCCGGTTATCGTAAACATTCCGAGCAGCACCCCGACGAGCGCAAACCAAACAGTTTCTAAAAATGAGATATCCATACTGAAGCCTAATACGTGTTGCCGGCGTCATCGGCGCCGTTTTTGACTTTCTTGAAAAATGCGTAGAGAAATACCGCCGAGATTATCGTAAACAATATTGTAAAAGCCGCTATCGAGAAAATTATCTCGCCCGCGGAGGCGGAGGTGGTGGCGGCGTCAGATGTTTTTAGTATGTGCCATACAATCCACGGCTGGCGGCCGACTTCCGCGGCGGCCCAACCGACTTGGCTCGCGGCTATGGGCAGTATCGCAGACGGAATGCAGCACAGGTAAAAGGCCTTCGTAAATTTAGAGTCGGAAAATAGCCCGCCCGAGAGCCATAAATAAAAGCCCCAAGCTATCAGCGCGCACATTGCCGCCCCGAGAAATACCATCGCCCTGAACGCATGGAAGCTAAATCCCACCGGCGCCCAATATTCGGGCCTTATTTCTTCCAGTTCCGATTTAGACGCTCCGGGATAAATTTTTAGCAGAAATTCGTCTGTCGGCAGATCCTCCAAACCGTAAACTCTCGCTTCTGTGGAGCCGAATGCGAGGAAGCTCAGGAGCCCGCCGAGTTTTATCCCGCGGACTTCGCGGTTTTGGGTATCGACAATTCCGGTGAGCCACAGCGGCGCGCTTTCCTCCGTGCGGAAGTGGCCCTCGAAAGCGGCGAGTTTTTCGGGCTGGTTTACGGCGAGCCCCTGGGCGCTCGAATGCCCCGTAAAAAACATTGCCGCCGCCGACACCGCCGCGAACGACAGCGCTATTTTTGCGCAGGATTTTGCAAAATCTGTGCGTTTGCGAACGATGTAGTACGCACATATCCCGAGCCCAAGGAATGCGCCGCACAGCCAGCATGCGGCTATCGTGTGCGTAATGCGGTCTATGCACGACGGGTTTGTGCAGAGCTCCCAAAAGCTTGTGATTATCGCCTTGATATTGGATATTTGTTCGCCCGTTGGCACGCTGCCTTGCGGCAGTATCGACACCGCGAGTGTTGCGGGATCCGTGTATTGGAGTGCGAAACCCTCGGGCGTCTGCATGAAGGAATTTGCAATAAGAATCCATATCGCGCTCAAATGGCTACCTACGCACACCATCACAGTCGAGAAGAAATGCGCCTTTTTGCCGACCCTGTCCCAGCCCCATAGGGATATCGCAAGGAATGTCGATTCCATAAAGAAGGCGAAAACCGCCTCGATTGCGAGCGGGCTTCCGAACACGTCTCCGACGAAGGTAGAGTATATCGGCCAGTTCGTCCCGAATTGAAATACCATTACTATTCCCGTGACGACCCCTACGGCAAATATCATTCCGAAGAGTTTTAGGAAAAACTTTGCGGCATTTAAGTATTTTATATCCCCCGTCTTAAGCCACATTGCCTCGACGGCGACTATGTACAGGGAAAATCCTATTGAAATCGGCGGGAACAAAAAATGAAAACACGCTGTCAGCGCGAATTGAAGCCTGCTTAATATCTCGACATCCATGTGGTTTAGTTTCCTTTTTTTATAAAAAAGTTCAACTTTTAATTTGTGATTTTCCCAAAAACATGCAATCTTGACGGTTTTAGAACTGGTAAAGCTTTTATGAAATACGCAATCGGAATAGACATAGGCGGCACGAACACAAAACTTGGCGCCGTCGACGACAAGGGGTCAGTCCTCAAACGCCACGAATTTAAAACAACGGATTACGATAACTTTGCCTCGTACATGGAGGGGCTTGAACGTGCAATATCGTTCCTGACTGCCGATACGGACGGCGAATGCCTCGGCGTCGGCATAGGCGCGCCCAACGGAAATTATTATAAGGGGACTATCGACTACGCTCCGAACCTCCCATTCGGAAGGTGCGCGCCGATTGTCGAAACATTGCGAATGGCAATGGGATACGAGCATATCTACCTAAGCAATGACGCCAACGCCGCGGCTCTCGGCGAAAAAATTTACGGCGGCGGGCGGAATCTCGACCACTTTATTGTCATAACCCTTGGCACGGGGCTCGGCTCCGGCATAATCATTGACGGAAAGTTGCTTTTGGGCGCGGACGGCTTTGCCGGGGAACTCGGGCACGTGTGCGCGGTCGTAAACGGAAGAGTGTGCGGATGCGGAAAGAGAGGGTGTCTTGAAACTTACGCGTCAGCCACTGGTATAAAGCGCACTTACCTCGAGATGGTCGCAAAATACAACGGGCAGTCAACGGCGGCAAATGTCCCGTGGAGCGAGCTTGACGCAAAGGTAATCGAGGATGCGGCGAGAGCCGGCGACATCGCCGCCGCCGAGACCTATCAAATAACGGGCAATATCTTGGGCAGATGCCTGGCGGATTTCATACATTTTTCGCGCCCGTCGTCAATTTTCCTGTTCGGAGGGCCTGTAAAGAGCGGAGATTTGCTCCTCGTACCGACGAGGGAGTCGATGGAAAAGAACCTGATGCCGGTTTTCAGGAACAAAGTAAAACTTTTGCCCTCCGAGCTTCCAGCGAGCGACGCCGCGATTTTAGGAGCGTCGGCGCTTGTCTGGTCGGCATTGTAATTTTGATTGTCTATGCGCAAAACCTATGTTTTGCGCATTGGCCTTGCATAGGTTAGTTTGTGGGAGATTTAAGCGTCAAGCGCTCGATTTTTCACGTAATTAACGCTTTTTACGGGGCGCGCTGAGTATATAATAATGTTAAGGGCACGTGCGGGGCTTGGAATATTTTGGCAATTATGCGCGCGCGCCGCTAAATTTGCGGCAAAAAACTCAAAAGCAGACGTATTTTTCAGGCGCTTAACCTCTATATAAAAAAATTTTCAGGCGCGCTCTAATTGTGGGGCGCGCTTTTGCATGCCGCCGAGAGTGCGGGGCAAAACTTGCGCGCATTAGGTGTTTTGGGATACACAATAAAATTGTTTCTTGGTGCAGTGGGAGAAAATCTTTATGATGCAAGATGTTGCATATTTTACGATCGCCAAACAGGAGGATAATCTAACAGTAAAAATCCCAAAAGCGAATTTGCCATAATGTTTTCAGCAAATTCTGAAAATTCCCGCCCGTTGCTTCGTCGCGGGAAAAAAATCGGAAATATTTTACAATAAAAAACCGCGGTTTAAAATGCGTGGGTTTTGATTAATTTTTGCGCAATGAAAAAATCCGCATGCTAGCGGAAAGTCCCATAAATCCTCGAAGAGTCAAGAAGCGCCGCTCGTATTCTTTTGTCAATCCAGCGGTATTTTTATAAGCGCGGGCAGGACGAAATCTCCAGAATCAGCGCGCAACTTCCACAATCCGCGCGCAACTTCAAAAGCAATGGGGGCTCCATCATCTCTTTCGGGCTATGCTTAAAATAGTTGCAGTTTTTTGTGCCGCGCTAATTAAAAAAGTTGCATATCTCCAAAATGCGCGGGGAACCATCGCGAAGTGCAAGAAGCGCAGCTTGGGCTTTTGCTTGTTTATCGCGCTATTTTTTTAATAGTTGCATGCCCACAAAAAGCTCGGGAAATCTTGCGGATTCCCCGAGGCGCCGCCGAGTACTTATTTTGTCTGCCTTGCGCTATTTTCTGCGCGCCTGGGCAAAAAACTTGGCGAAGAACAGAGCTTGGTAGTCTATGGAATTATTCCAATATTGCGCATTGTGGGCTCCCGGGCGCGATATGTAGTCGTGCGGGATATTGTAATATAAAAGCTTCTCGTGCAGCTTTGCGTTTACGTCGTGGAATATGTCTGCCGTACCGCAGTCTATTATTATCTTAATTGGGGTGGCGCTTATTTTGTTGATTATGTTCATTACGGTATGCGTATCCCAAATATCTTTGTTTTCGGCGTATGGACCGAGGTTTTTTGCCATATTCCAGTTGTACGGGAACGGGCGTATATCGACTCCGCCGCTCATAGAACCGCATGCGCCGAAAACGTCGGGGCGGTTGATGCCAAGCCACAAGCCGCCGTGGCCGCCCATGCTGAGCCCCGTTATTGCGCGGCCCTCGCGCGAGGGAATCGTGCGGTATTTTGAGTCTATAAGTTTTACGAGCTCGTCGGCTACATATGTCTGATAGCGTATTTCCGGATTTTTGGGGCTGTCCCAATACCATGATGTCGCGCCGTCGGGGCAGACTATTATCATATTGTAAAGGCTGGCTATCCTTTGAAGGTCGGGCTTTATCCTTATCCACATCTGGTGGTTTCCGCCGAATCCGTGCAACAAATAAAGCACGGGATAGCGCGCGTCGGCGGATTTTTCGTAGGAATCCGGCAATATTACTATGGCGGGAATGCTCTTGTTCATCGCCGCACTCGGGGCGTCAATTTCCTCGACATTCGCCGCATGCGCAAATCCGATTGCCATAAACACCGCGCACGCGATTGCCACCATTTTTAAAGCCAACACTTTTTTCATAAAAATTATGTACATTTTCTATTTTTGAATTACTCTTTTTTTAACGATATAAAAATAAAATATTTTTCCCGAAACAAAGACAACAGTTTTCTACTATGGTCGTGGAACTCACAACGGAAAATATCCTATTGATAGGGTCGGTTATGCTGATATTCAGCATAATGATTGTAAAGGCGGGATTCCGCTTCGGAGTGCCGTCGTTGCTCGTATTCCTCGCGGCGGGAATGTTTATGGGCGTCGACGGATTGGGAATTTCGTTTCAGAACTATTCCACGGCGCAGTTCATCGGCATAATGTCGCTTTCAATCATACTGTTTTCGGGCGGCGTTGACACTAAATTTTCGGACATAAGACCCGTTTTGTTCCCGGGGGTTGTGCTGGCCACTTTCGGGGTTGTTTTTACGGCGTTTTTCACTGGCGCGTTTATATGGGCGGTGGCGTCTTTCTTCGGCTTGAGCTTTACTTTCCCGCAGTCTTTGCTTTTGGCGTCGGTTATGTCTTCGACAGACTCCGCGTCGGTATTCGCACTCTTGCGCTCCAAAGGCCTTGCCTTGAAGGAGAATCTACGCCCGCTGTTGGAGCTTGAAAGCGGAAGCAACGACCCAATGGCGTTCTTGCTGGCAATGGCGACAATATCGTACATAAACGCAGGGGAATTCTCATATTCTGGGCTTGCGGATTTTGGCATACAAATAGTGGTCGGCGCAACTGTCGGGGTGCTTGCCGCTAAAATCATTGTATGGGTTGTAAACAACATAAATCTTTCAAACCAGTCTCTGTATTCCGTGTTTATGTTTGCGTGCGTGCTGTTTGTCTATTCAATCACCGACGCCCTCATGGGCAACGGATATCTTGCAGTATATCTGTC
This sequence comes from uncultured Opitutales bacterium, assembly GCA_900545715.1. Taxonomy (GTDB): domain Bacteria; phylum Verrucomicrobiota; class Verrucomicrobiia; order Opitutales; family Intestinicryptomonadaceae; genus Merdousia; species Merdousia gallistercoris. The sequence continues at coordinate 28,120 of URAJ01000001.1, read as the reverse complement.
GGGGCTGGTGGTCGGAAACAGCCGAATGATACACAGGCGCAGCATTACGCGCTTCTTCGACGATTTCAGCTGGCTGTGGCAGATTGTGATGTTCCTTACCCTCGGCCTACTCGTAAACCCGAGCGAACTTCTGCCTGTTGCTGGAATGGGGCTTGCGGTCGGGGCGTTCATGATACTTTTCGGGCGTCCGATGAGCGTCGTGCTCTGCCTTGCGCCGTTTCGCAAATTTTCGCGGAGCGCGGTCAATTACGTTTCGTGGGTTGGCTTGCGCGGCGCAGTGCCGATAGTCTTTGCGACATACCTTTTGACGTACGAGGTCTCGCAGGCGCATACGATGTTTAACATAGTGTTTTTTATAACGATACTTTCGCTCGTAGTGCAGGGAATGACAGTCACCACGATGGCTCGGCTTTTGGGCGTTGACGATAAGACGCCTGAGGACGCAACAGCTTTCGGCGTGGAGCTCCCCGAGGAGATAAAGTCGGCGATGGTTGAGATAGAGGTGACCCCCGAGATACTCGCAGGAGGGGATACGCTGGCGAGCTTTAAGTTGCCGGAGCACACTCTCGTGATGATGGTCAGGCGCGGAACGTCGTTTTTTATTCCAAAGGGCGGCACAAAGCTCGCCGCGGGCGACAAGCTTTTGGTTATAAGCGATAAGGACGAAGACTTAAAGTCGTCACTCGAAAAGATGGGCATAACCCAATATATGTGGGACAGGCGCTCATAACGGCGCTAAGCTTCGGAAAGTAGTTTTATTATTTTGACCGATATTTGAATTTTAATGAAATATATACCAGATTTTGGGCGGTTGCGCATAAAATGGATTGAATCATTTTGACGCATATTTAATAGTCGCGCATAGATGAAAAATTATCTGGAATACGCGGAAGAACTAAAACAACTGTTGTCGCGGGCGGCGGAAATCCCGCTTGGGGCGCCGTGCGAAGTGGGGAAAGCCTTCGGAGAAACATTTAAGGCGGATTCTGCCGATTTTGCGCAAACATGCGCTCCCAGGTACCTTAAATCGCAAAAGAGGGTTTTGATATTTGCGCCGCACCCCGACGACGAGTCGATGTCCGGCGGCTTGGCTATGCGCATGATGAGGGAATGCGGTTTTAAAGTCACCGACGTTGCCGTGACGCTCGGCTCAAACAAGGCCCGCAGGCCCGGAAGGCGCGCAGAGCTTGCGGAATGCTGCAAGAGGCTCTCTTGGGATTTGAAAATATGCGCAGACGGCGAGGGCTTCGACAACATAAACCCCAAGTCGCGTGGAACGCCAGCGTGGCGCGCGGCCTCCGAAGAAATTGCCGAAATAATTTCCTCCGAAAATCCGGCGGCAATATTTTTCCCGCACAAAAACGACTGGAACAAGACCCATTGCGGAGTGTCGCTACTGCTGTCGGACGCCCTTGAAATCCTCGGGGATTCGTACGGCGGAATGGTGTTCGAAACCGAATATTGGGGGGCTATGAAATCTCCGAACCTAATGGTTGAAATTCCGGAGGACATTCTGGGGTTTCAGATGGAGGCGACTTCATGCCATACCAAGGAGGTTGAGCGCAATCCGTACCACATAAGGATACCATCGTGGATGTCAGACAACGTGCGCCGCGGTGGCGAAATTGTCGGCGGGCAGGGCAATGCCGCTCCGAATTTTGCTTTCGCCGTATTGCTGCGTGCAAAAATAAAAACTCCGCGGGGCTGGCGCGACGCCTTCAAGGGCCGCTTCCTTCCAAAGGAAACCAACTCATCAACTTTATTTGCTAAATAACTATGGAAATTGTAATATCCAAAGATTCAAAAGAAGCGTCGGCAAGAGCTGCAGAAGTCGTAAAAAAACAACTTCGAGACAAGAGGGCGAGCGTCCTCGGGCTCGCGACGGGCGGCACGGTTTTGGAGCTGTACTGCAAGCTCGTAGAAATGTGCAAAAACGGAGAGCTTTCTTTTAAAAAAGTCTCCACGTTCAATCTCGACGAATACGTGGGAATGCCGCCGACAGACTCAAATTCCTACCGATATTTCATGGATGAAAATCTGTTTTCAAAAATAGATATAGACAAATCCAACACCCATATCCCGAACGGCTGCGCACCGAATGTCAGGGCGTATTGCGTGCAGTACGAAAATAAAATCCGCCTGTGCGGCGGCATAGACTTGCAGATTCTCGGCATAGGAACCGACGGGCACATCGGTTTTAACGAGCCCTCATCGTCGCTCGGCTCACGCACGCGCGTTAAGACGCTCACTGAAAAAACGCGCTCCGACAATGCGCGCTTCTTTGGCGGAGACATATCAAAAGTCCCCCTGCACGCCATAACAATGGGAATCGGCACAATATTGGATTCCCGCGAGATAGTTTTGCTGGCGTTCGGAGAGGGCAAGGCGGAAGCTGTCGCGAATATGGCTGAAGGCCCGATAACGGCGTCGGTCCCCGCAAGCGCCCTGCAACTCCACCCCAATGTCAAAGTTTTTCTCGACGAGGCAGCGGCTTCCAAGCTGAAAAATAAATCTTATTACGAATTTGTTTATGCGAATAAGCCGTAATTAACCTTATTTGAGGCGGACTCCGACAGACTGACTAATAAATCTTTCGAGTAATGCGAATAAGTTCTAATTAAGCTTGTTTGCTCTGGCGCCAGGCATGCAGTCGGCGCTTTTTTTTGTCGCGCGGGATTTGCGGCTTTGCGGCGGTTTGGCGCGCGGTATTTTTTATGGGGGTTAGTCCTCCATGCTACTTCAAAATTTTTTTTTAGATTGATTGCCCCCACAAAAAAATATCCGCGTTAAAAATAAAAAACGGCGCTGGGATATGTTGTGATTTATTCTGCAAAAATAAAGCGCCTCCGAAAGAAAATTGCGCGGGCGTATTTTTTATGCGCGGCTTTTGCCACTTGCAAAACCGTTAGATAATCGGGACTTGAAGATTGTCTGGGAAATTTTTTTGGTATTTTGTAGGTTTTGGTTAACTGCCGTGAGTTAGCGCCTCGGGGCTTGAAGCGCGTCGAAGAATACTTCTTGAACGAGAAATACGGATAGGTCGGATACCTCTTGCGACATTTTGGAAAGTTTTGCGTAGTCTTCGCTCAATTCAGTGTAGGCAAGGTTCTTTTCCTTCAAAATGCCTGTGAAAGATGTAACAGCAATCAGTGCGCATGCTGCGGCCGAAGAAAATGCGAGTGAGAATCTGTCGAGAAAAGGTTTCCCGGCGTTTAGGCAAAGGGTGAGACAGCGATTGTCGAAGGATCTTCCGAGTCGTATAGGCTGCGACTTTAAAAGGCTGTCGGCGAGTTCATCCTCTTGGGAAGGCTTTTTGACGGCGGAAAGAACAATGTCTGCAAAGTTGTCGCCGCAACGTATGGGGCTTGCGGTTATGAGAGTATCAAAAACGTCGTCCGCGTTTTTTAAGCCTTTGGGGGCTGGGGTGGCCGGACTATTTTTGCCAAAGTGGCTGTTGTTTACTTTTGTATTGTCAGACATTTTTCAACGCCTCCTTCAACGCTGTTCTTGCCCTGAATATCCATGTTTTTACGGCGGAAACGCTCGCCTCCATCGAGGCTGCGATTTCCTCGTAAGTCAGCTCCTGTTGTTTATATAGCAATATTGCGGTCCTCTGATTTTCGGGCAGTTGTTCGAGTGTTGTGTAAAAGATTTCTTCGAGCTCGGAGGTCTCAAGGTCGCTCCTTCCGTTTGGAGCGGTGGCCTTGATTTCAGACGGGTCGGTAGGCTCGCACGGCCGGCGGGCGGATTTCCTAAACTCGTTTATTAGCACATGCCTTGCAATGTGAAAAAGGTATGTAGAAAATTTTGCTGTAGGGGTATAGGAGCATCTTGCCTTGTACAAGTTTACGAAAGTCTGCTGGGCCATGTCTTCCGCCGTGTGAACATTGCGCACAGACCTGTAGAAATAATTTGCGAGCGGATTTTTCCACTTTTCAATTATCATTCTCAATGCGTGTTCCGACCCTCCCGCAACTTCCGTCATTAAAATTGCGTCCGGATCGGGAAAAGTTCGTTCCGTCTCTTTCCGCCCGCTGTTCATATTCTCTATTTTTGCCGCGACCGCCATATCGGTTTTTTACTTTATTAAACTCCGATAATTCCTAAAAGTTGCGGTTTTTGTAAAAAAATGAAAAAAAAGCTGGAACGCGAGAAAAAAAAAGGTAGCTTACTTCGCTTAAACAATTTTATATTTTTAACAATAATAAGAAAGATTCAAAAATGAGCGGACTTATCCAGTGGTCTTCATGCGCGAAGCGCAAACCCGGCAAAAAAAGCGCAGGCAAAAAGCCCAATGCACAAAGGCAGAGGCTTTTGGCCTCCCGTAAACGCAAGCAGCGCGAAAGCGCCTTGAAAGCCGAAGCCAAAATTGTTTGGAAAAGAGACGCCGAATAGCGCTCTCCTTCCGCCGCGCATTCCGATATAAACTGCGGCTAATTATTGCGGCCAAAGTGTCGGGTTTGCAGATTCGTACAATAAAAACGCAAAGCGTGGCAATCCGCCCGAGCGATTTAATCGCCCGGGTTTTTTTATCGGGCGGCGCAATCGTTGCCCGAATTTTTTTATTCTATTGCGGGCAAAATCGGCAGTTCTTTGATTTTTTTACGGCAATGCGGATACCGTTTTTATGAATGGCTTATATTTTAGAGAATCCGCATGGGGCGGCAAATGCGCGCATATATTAAAATGTCCGATTTTTGCGGGGCGGCAAGCTGCAATTTAGCTTGGGGGAGGTTAAATCCCGCTACAATGCAAATGCGCCTTTTTTGATTGCATAATTCAAATAATTATAAGATATTCCTTCATTATGAAAAAATTATTTCTAATGGCAATTTCCGCGACAGCGCTATTTGTAGGTGCGTGCACGACCAACGTGGTTGTGGATTCCCGCGCCTTCCCGCTGGCTTCTTATGACGAAATATCTGGATCGTTTTCCGGTAAATTGGCCGGCAATATAAATTCGGCGTTTAAATCCACAAACATCGCCCTTGAGCGCGACCTGAAATATTTCAGGGTGGGGCAGATACCCGGAGACAACTCTTGGCTGATATACGCCCGCGCGGAGCTCGACATAAAAATCGTCGTGTGGCTGAAACAAGTACAAAACAACGAAGTCGAAGTCGTGATAGACTACGGCAGCGGCAATCTCATGAAGAGCCAGCAGATTTTCAATGCGATTGCCAAGAATATGAACATGTTTGAAGGCCGTTAAACGGCTCCATTCTTGAAGCCGCAACAGGCCCGCCGTCGCCGAGCGACGTCGGGCTCGTTTGTAGAAATGCGATGGATATTCAGGCGACCGATTTTTTGCCGTACTACGACGAATTGAAATTTGGCGCGCACATGGCAGTCGCGCTCGCGGCGGCTTTTGCGGGCGGGTTTGCAATGTGGTTTGCGTCGATGGTTTTCTCCACGGAACGCTTCGGCTTTTGCGAGTCTTTCGAGGTTTCTCTCTTTTGCGCTTCCGCAATATGGATAGCCCCGTCGGGGCTTCCAATCCCGCCTCTTTGCGAAAAAATCTTGATTGCTGCGTTTGCAGTCCTTCCCCTCTTTATAAACCGTTTGGCATTCGGCTTGGACTGGAAAAAATCCGCGCGTGTATGGGCGGCGTTCTGTTTGGCGCAGCTTGCCGTTTTTGCGGTAGTTTACCACTATTTTATAAAATGAAATTTGATGCGTTAGGCTTTATATCGGAGCTCGTGCGCTTTAAAAGCGTATCGGCCGACTCCTCAAAGAAATCGGAAACCCGCGCTTGCGCCGAGTTTCTCAACTCAACCCTGCGCGGATTGGGATTCGATTCGCGCCTGTTGGAAACCGGTGGAAATCCGGTCGTTTTTGCGCGTAAAAATTGCACCTCAAAAAATCCGAAGGCGCGCGTGCTGTGCTATGGACACTACGACGTCCAACCCGCAGAGCCGCTCGACAAATGGAGAACGCCTCCGTTTGAGCCGACCGTAATGGACGGGAAAATATGGGGCCGCGGGACGGCCGACAATAAAGGGCCGTTTACATGTCTCTTGACGGGGCTCGTGAATTTTCTCTCGTCGAAGCCCGACGCTGACATAGATTTTGGAATCGCAATCGAAGGCGAGGAGGAAATCGGCAGCGGCGGCATTTCGCGCCTGGTGCGCGAGAGCCCCGAACTCTTTAGCGGCTACGACTACATAGTGCTAAGCGACACTTCGAGCGTATCCGAAACCCAAACGGCAGTGACAATCGGCCTGCGCGGAATGGGCGGATTCGAGGCCGTGTTTAAGGGGCCCGATACCGACGTCCATTCTGGAATGTTCGGGGGAGCCGTTTACAACCCGCTTCGCGCAATGTTTGAAGTTTGCGCTTCTTTACACACCCCCGACGGATTTGTAAACGTTCCCGAATTCTATGAAAATTTGCCAAAACTTTCCGACTGGGAAAAATCGCAAATCGCAAAATATCCTTTTACCGTGGATGCGCTTAAATCGCAGCTTGGCGTGGACAGTCTAATGGAACAGAAGGGCTACACGGTGGCTGAGTCGATGCGCGTTTTGCCGACCCTCGAATTTTCCGGCGTCGGGGGCGGCTATCAGGGCGAGGGTGCAAAGTCGATAATTCCGTCGGAATGCTTTTGCAAAATTTCTTGCAGGACAGTTCCGGGGCAGGATACCGAGAGGGCTTTGGCGTCGGTTAAAAACGCAATGCTCGACAGGTGTCCGAAGGGAATAAAACTGTCGTTCATAGACAACGACTCGTCCGGAAACGCGTATTTTGTAGATCCAAAAGCGGAGGTTTCCGTGGCGTCGAGCCCGCGCCAGATTAGGCTTTCAAAGGCTTTTGCCGCAGTTGACAAATGCGCCGAAAAATGTTTCGGGGAAGCGCCGCTTTATTTGAGGGAAGGGGCGAGCATACCGCTCATTTCGACAATAAAGCAGTGCACGGGGCTCGACTGCATAATGGTCGGGCTATTCTCGCCCTCCGACAATCTGCATGCGCCTAACGAGGGCTTCAGCCTGTCCACAATAAAAAAGGGCGTGCTTTATTACGAAGAATTTTTTTCCGAGATATCAAAATAAAATGCTTACCTGCACAAAGACATACTTTGACATACCTTTTGCCCACCGCCAGCATTTGCACGACGGCCATTGCTCGTTTGTGCACGGGCACAACTGGGACATACGTGTGACATTCGGCTGCGAGCGCACGGATGAAAACGGGTTTGTCGTTGATTTTGGAAAGTTAAAATTTTTAAAAAAATGGATAGAGGAAAACCTCGACCATGCGTGCGCGTTCTCCAAAAAAGACCCGCTTGCCGAAAGGCTTGTGTCGGCGGCGCCGGAAGCGTGGAAGGGGTTTTTTTGCGACGAATGTTCTTGCGAGGGGCTTGCGCGGGAGCTGTTTGGCGTCTTTGACGGGCTTGTCAGGCAAAATACACAATCGAGGGCGTTTGTCGTAAGCGTCGAGATTAGCGAGGACAAGAAAAATACCGCGAAGTTTTCGCGCTGAGGCGTAGTTAGGGTATGGGCGGTTTTGCTGTTGCCGAGAGGTTTTTATCTTTGCAGGGCGAAGGGCTGCATGCGGGGCGGCGCGCGTATTTTATAAGGCTTTTCGGGTGCAATGTGCGTTGCCAATGGTGCGACAGCAAAAGCGCTTGGGAAGGCCAGCCTTCGGAAAATCTTACCGCCGAAGGTTTGGCCGCCGCCGCTGCCGAATCAAAGGCGGAGATAGCGGTGATTACAGGCGGGGAGCCCTGCCTTTACGATTTGCGCCCGTTGCTCCGCGAACTTTCCGCGCGCTCGATAGCAGCCCACCTTGAAACTTCCGCGACTCTGCCGATAATGGAAGATCCTGACGCAAAATTTTCGTGGGTGACGGCAAGCCCTAAGTTTTTTTGCGAGCCTCTCGCTACTTCTCTCGCGAGGGCGGACGAATTGAAATTTATAATTTCCGAGCCTTCCGATTTGTCGAAGTGCGAAAAATACGCATCTGCCGCAGCAAATGCAAAGGCGTTTTGGCTCCATCCGGAGTGGTCAAAGGCGGGAGATGGGGCGCTACTAAAAAAAATATGGGATTTCGCAGTTTCAAAAGGCGGACTGTGGAGGGCCGGCTGGCAGCTCCACAAGCTCTATTTCGCAAGGTAGTTTTTTAGGTTTTTTTTTGCAGATATTTGCCCGCAAGCCGCAATGTTTTTGCCATGCAGTTTTGTGAGGTGTTTAGCGTATATTGAAAACGGGAGGCAAAAGAATTTTCGGGATTTTTATAGTCCGCAAGCAGTGTTTTAAATGAGCGCAATAGTCGCCAAGCTACTCGGAATTTTTGGAGAGTTTTGAAAATATCTTTTTTAGGATTTTATCTGTAATTTTCTCTATTATTTTATAGGCAATCCCTTTAAAAGTGATGTCGAGCGCGAACGCCGCGCCTACAATGGAGGCTGAAATGAGATAGATATGCGCCCAAAGTCCCTCAATATAAGCCGCCGCAATGTAGGATAAAATTGTACCGGCCGAACATATATATCCGAGAACAACAGTTAAAGCGGGATTGGCCGGATTGACGTAAACCCTAAAAAGCCACATCCCAGACAGCAGCGCAAACATTAGCGCGCAAGTGACGGCAATAAAGCCAATCCCCCAGCCGAGAACTTGTGCGCCGTTAAGAGTCGTGAAAATCGCCGATAGGCAGACAATCGCTTCCGCCGCAAAAAAGAGCATGAGCGGAACAGAATAGGCAAACCTTCCAAAACGTGTCTTGCGCGCAGACAGGCATCTTATGAATAGCGCGTAGGCGAAAGTGCATGCAAAATATACAGCGTAAATTATAGATACGTAAAAAACTCCTTCCGTAAGGTGGTTAATGTCGTTGGAATTGAACTCAAAAAAACTCCGCGTGTTGCAAACCATGTTAACGGCCAAATAGAATATGCTGCGGCCTATAAACAATGCGGGCAGCCATAGTATCAGGGCAATCCAACCGTCAAATTTTTCCAGCGTCTGCTTAAATTTTTTCATAATGCGCTTTTTTAGCCGGCGGCGCGCGGATTGCAAAAACAAAATTTTATGGTTGAAAAAAAATCGCATTTATGGGAAAAAATAAGGCAGAACCTCTGGAATGTTCGAGACTGCCCTACCGGTTCCCCGCCTTAATGATAATATTACGGGAGCTCGTCCCGGTTGCGACGGATGTCAGGCCGCCAAGATTGCGGAAGACAGAAGCCGCGGCGGAAGCACCCACCTCTTACTTGGGAGGCAGCGTAACCAACTCGGCAAGACGGCAATTCCGGGGGTTCCCGCTTTTATATTTCCGCCGTGGGTCGTGGCGGCTTTTTTATTTTGTCCGCCTTCGCACCCGGGCGGCGTCCGACTTGCTTATGCAAAAAAAATCTTCAAATTGGGCATGGGTGCCGCCGCTCTACTTTATAGAGGGTTTGCCAAACGCCATAGTCGCATCTCTATCTGTCGGATATTACATGTCTATGGGCGTTGGGAACGCAAAGGCGGCAATGCTTACGAGCGGCTTGTATTTGCCGTGGTTTTTGAAGGGGCTGTGGGGGCCTTTTGTGGATTCCGTCTCAACCAAGAGAAAATGGATCTTTTTCTGCACGGCTCTATTTGCGGTGTGCTTTGCGGGGCTTGCGCTTGCTGGATTCTTCCCGCGCTGGATTGCCGCGAGCGCATTGATGTTCTGGACTCTCGGTTTTGCCTCCGCCACTTTCGACATCGCCGCGGACGGATTTTATATGCTTGCGCTCGACGACAAATCTCAATCTTTCTTTGTCGGCATACGCAACGCCTTTTACAGGATTGCCGTGCTCTTTGGTCAGGGCGCAATGCTCGTAATCGCGGGCTATTTTGGAAAGTTTTTCGATTCGCCTTCGGGCGGCTGGGCAGTGGCGTTCCTCACATGCGCTGCAGTGTGTTCCATTGCAGCGGCTTATTTCTCAAAAGCTCTCCCGCGCCCTCAAACCGACGCGCCGCGCGCGGATTCTTCGGCGGGGGAAATCGTGCGCAATATGCGCTCGGCGTTCGCGGAGTTCTTTTCTAAGAGGCATATTTTGTCAATATTGGCGTTTGTACTCTTTTACAGGTTTGCGGAGGCGCAGCTGCTGAAAATTGTCCAGCCGTTTTTATACCACGGCGCAGATGCCGGAGGTCTTGGGTTGTCGCTTGAAACGATAGGCATTATTTACGGAACCGCCGCGCCGGTCGCGCTCCTCGGCGGCGGGATAATTGGAGGGATTTTCATATCAAAAACGGGCTTAAAAAGGGCGATGCTTCCGATGGCTCTTGCCATGAATTTGCCGAACGTGATTTATGTGTATATGGCTATTGTCCTGCCGCAATCACATATCGAAATTGCTTCTTTAATATGTGTCGAGCAGTTCGGGTACGGCTTCGGATTCGCGGGCTATATGGTGTATTTGATGTGGGCGTCGGCCGGCGGAAACAGAACTTCAACGTACGCGATATTCACTTCGTTTATGGCTCTTGGTATAATGTTCCCTGGATTTTTCAGCGGGGCTGTTCAGGAATTCCTCGGGTATGCCGGATTTTTCGAGTGGGTGCTGTTTTGCACGCTCGTTTCATTTTTTGTGACGTATCTTGCTTACCGCACTCTGCGGGATTAAAATTAATGAACCTGCGGAATGCGCGCAAAAACTTCCATGTAAGGCAAATTTTTAACACCCGATGAAAACTCCCCCCTTTGTCCGCAGATAATTGCAATGCCGCGTCTGTGGGAGCAGACAATTCGGAAGCTATTTCAGGTACGCCAAGCCAGAAAATAAAAAATCTTTACAGGGTCAAGAAAAACGGCATCGAATACTGGTGTGTCGGGTTTAGGGATCCAAAGACGAAAAAGGTTTCGAGGAGGTTTTTCAGGCTGAAATCGGACGCGCTGTTCTATCGGAAAAACATTCTCGATTCCCGCAAATTTGAAATTTCCGACTTCGCTCAATACCCAGCCGCGGTTTTGGAGGATATGCGGGAAGCTTTAAGCCTTTTGCCGCCAGGAAAAACCCTTGTGGAATCCGTAAAAACCGCCTGGCAATACGAAAGCGCGATGTCGGTCGAAACGCTCGCCGACGACTTCATTGCGATGAAAACCGCAAAGCACGCCGCCGGCAACCTTTGCGACGTGGAGTTCGGGCAGGTCTGCGGGCGCATCAGAAACTTCAAAAAGACTTTCCCATCCTTCGCGGACGCCACCCCGAGAAAGCTGCTCGAATGGATCAGGGACAAGGGGGCGCCCAAGACCATCGCCCACTGGCGCGGGACAATCGGAGAATTTTACAAGTATTGCATAATGCGCGGGGCGTTCTCGGCCAATCCGATGGACAAAATCCACCCCGACGAATACGCGCCGATAGGCGGCGAACAGGCGAATATTGAACGCAAAATCGAATTTTTGAGCGTCGGGGACACGCGGACATTCATGGAATTTATCGAAAAAGAGCGCCCCCTCTATGCGCGTTTCTATGCGCTGGGGCTTTTCGCCGGCATAAGAGTGGCGGAAATCCCCCGACTGCGGGACGAGTACTTCCGGTACGAAGACAGGAAAATTACTTTTCCGGCGCAAATAGGCAAAGTGAAAAAGGCATGGACGCTCGAAAATTTGCCGGAGAATCTCTGGGAATGGCTCGAAAAATATAAAAATGCAAAAATAATCCGCCCCTCCGGCGACGAACGGGCTATGCTCTCAAAAAACGTCGTCCGCCTGCCGTACAACTTTGCGCGCCGGTCGTTTTCAACCTACCATTTAAGCCTTTACTACGATCCCGCGAGGACCGCGAGAATCACAAGAAATTCCCCGCAAATACTGGTGAACAGGTATTTTGGCTCTCTCGTTGAAAAGAGCGTCGCCCAAAAGTATTTTGAGATTGCGCCTCAATAGGCTTGATTTTTTGAAGAAAAATTCCGCTAAATACGGAAAATTGGACTGGGGAATCTCAGTCGGCGGAAGATTTCGGAGTATTTCGGGGTCTTCCGTTTTTTGTCGAAAACTTGCGGAAGCTAAACAGCGCAAGGCATGAATTTCCAAAAGCTTAACTCGCATTAAATCGCGCTGTTAAGTATTTCGGAAACGTATTTATTCAGGCTCTCGCCGCGCTTTGCCGCCGCTATTGCAAGCCCGCGATGAACCTCCGGCCGCACGCGCACATTGAACGACCCTTTAAACGGCTTTTCGGGCTCGACTCCATTTTCTTCACAAAGTTGCAAGTAATCGTCTACTGCGTCCTTGAAGTCTTTTTTTTATTTCTTCGAGCGTCCACCCTTCGTAGGATAGCAGCGAACGAATAAAAAGCACCTTGCCGAAAAGGCAGTTGTCCTCTTCCGATATTTCAACGCTTCCCGTATACCCCTTGTATTTTATCGTGTTCGTCATATCAACCCTTCCGCCTTTAATGTTTCTATCACACTTTTTATTAAAATGAATAAGCTGGCGGTTTTACAACTTTTTTCATTTTTTTAAAAAAAGTGTTGACAGGGTGCGCCATTGGCGCAGTATATAGGTATGAAATTTATCAAGACCGCATTATATTTGAACGCTATAAAAAAAGCGCGGATTCTTGCGGCCGATGAAAATAAAGCCATTGAAGAATTGAGAGTAAATCCCCTTGCGGGTGATATAATCCCGCACAGCGGCGGTTTTAGAAAATTGCGCGTCGCCGTCGAAAGCAGGGGGAAGCGTGGCGGAGCGAGGTTTATATACTTTTACATTGTGAAAGACTCCACAGTCTATCTTGTGATGGCTTACAAAAAGAATCAAAAAATAAATCTGACAAGCGCGGAATTGAAAGTGCTTGCAAAGTTAGCAAAGGAACTCGGACGATGAAAAAAGAAGATTTTAACGAACTTGTGGCTTCCATAAAGGAAGCTATCGCAATCAAACGTGGCGAAAAACAACCGTCGGAAGTTTTGGAGTTCCCCGAACCTAAATATATTCGGGAAAAACTGAACTTGTCGCAAGTGGAATTTGCCGAGTTTTTAGGGGTGAAAATCGGAACTTTGCGCAACTGGGAACAGGGGCGCCGAAGTGTTCCCGCAACCGCCAAACGTCTTTTGAAAATTGCTGACAAATATCCCGACGTATTCCTTGCCTCTGTTTGATTGATAAAAACCGCGGCGGAGCGCACAAAGGCTCGGGACGCAAAAAAAATTGCGGACAAGCGCAAAAACTTTCTGATTATGCTCAACGACGCCGAACGCGCCAAGCTCGACACCATGCGCGGCGATACGGGCGCGTCGCGGTAATGTGATTTTCGGAGTATTTCGGGGTCTTCCGTTTTTCCGAATTTAAAAAAAGGCTATAATGCTGAAAAGTATGCCAAGTATCCCGATTATCGCGCCTATCCAAGCCGTCCTTTTCCGATTATAAATATCCGCGAGTATGTCGTCTTCCATATCGCTGTAAGCCTGGATGAATGCCTTTAAGCCGGATATGTGTTTATCGCATTCCGAATATCGACTTTCTCGAGCTTCAACTTTTAAGTCTTTTATTTCGTGGTAAAAAGATAAAGCCGTTTTTATATTTTTCTTGTGGGTCGGATACTCGGGTATGTATTGTCCTAAAATAAAGACATATCGCCCAAGCTTTTCTTTTATTGATTCTATATTTTCCAAAAGATACTGAAATGTGCATTCTTTTGAGTCAAAGTATGCCCGTTTGCAGTGGGAAATTGCCCGATACAATTCTCTTTCTTGGTCGGCTTTGTCGGCGAATTGCAGCGCATTATCGAAATGATGATAAGCGTCGCGCAATTCTTTTAATGCGGGTATCGGAATTTCGGAATTATAACTTTCCGACTCTTTTATTGCCAATTCGGCGGCTTTGTGATGGCTGCTTAATTGCTCGAAAAGTTTGTTGTTAGAATCGTGAAAAATCATATTTTGCAATCTTTTCACGTCTTTTTTCGATGTCGGCAGATGTGCTATAAGCTCCGCGTTGCAGATTTATATTTCCGCGAGAGCGCAATGCAACTATTCGGCGGATTCTGTCTGCGGGAACGTAGTTGACAAGCGGCTTGTGAGGCTTTCTTGTGGGTGTATTGGCATTCATTGTGTTTGTATTAGACCATGTGATGGGCGAATTTTCCACCTTTTTTTTATAAAAAAAATAAAAAAATAAAAAATTTTTATTGACTTGGTTTATTAAACCTTTTTGGTCTATCTTCACAGTATGGAGATATGCCGAATAAATTGTCAGATACCAAGCAACGTATTTCTTCCTCACAAGAAAAGAAACTTGTGCGTCGCGTCAAAGCAATCGCAAATGAACAAGGTATGTCTTTTACAGAAGCCCTTCGATTGGCCATGGAAAAACTTGTAGCTGAATATGAAAACAAAAAAACGCACAAGAAAGAATAACTCTCAAAAAAGAGGTTTAATAAACCTTGTGAGGATAGAATTTGAAATATCCTCGAAGACGTTTAACTCTCTTTTTGAGATTATTAAAAAGGAAAATCGTTCTCTCGATGATCTGGTGAAAGAAGGGCTGGAGAAATTCGTCAAAGGGTTTAATAAACCTATTGGCGTACACAGGAAATAGAATCACAATTTGAAATATAAATAAAAAGACCCAATGGTTTATTAAACCTTATGCTAATGGATGAGTTAACGACATATTTGAACATATCGAACGTTCCGGTATCGTGGATGCCGGAGATAAGAGCCGTGAGCTACAATCAATCGCAGGCCGTAAGAACTCTTATAAGAGAGGCGTTGGACGCGCGGAAGGCTCGGGCGGAGGCGGAAAAGGGCGAACGGAAAGAAACGGTTGAAACCGGCGTTTCTACGGAGGAAGCCAGATGACCAACTGCGCCGGAGGCTATTTTTCCGACTTTTCGAGGACGCAGGCGGCGAGGTCGTACTTCACGCGGCGCAGGTGGGTAAGGCCTATGCGCAGACAGAGGCGGATTGTCTCCTGTTTGGGCATATCTAAAATGCGCGAAACGCTACTTAGCTCTTTCTCTAAATCTTCAGTGACGCGAACGGTATGCGTAATTAACAGCTTTTTTTCATCTTTCATAAAAGCAGTATTAAAACTTAACACATTACGCCAAATAAAAAAAAGTGGTTAGACTTAACACTTTTTTCTTGACGTGGTACATCTTAACACAATTATGAAGCTCATGATTACACAAACAATCCGCATATCAGAAGAGCTCGAAGCTGAAATCTCCAAGCTCGCAGAGGAAATCGGCGAGAGCAAGCAGACCGCGATCAGGCTTGCGTTGCGCGAAGGCATCGAAGGCGTGAGGCGCAAGTTTTCAAAAATGGAAAATAAAGGGACGCTCGGGGGGGGCGAACGGAAAGAAACGGCAAATATGGAAGAAATTTCCCACAAACAATGAAAGGCAGATCAGAGATGAAAGTAATAATAGAGACCGACAAAAAGACGATTCCGGCGCTCGAAGCGTTCCTGGAATATAAAGGCGGGTACATTTGCGGCTTCGCGCAAGACGCTGCGGATGTGGACAAAATTCTGCGGAAATTGAAAGGAGAAAGCGAGGGAAAGGATTGCGGGGCGGAGTATGCCCCCGATCCGGAAAAGCCGGCGGAAGGCGTTGAAGCGGGAAAAAAAGCTCCGGAATGGGAGAAGGACGACTATGTGTGGGCGGTCGTCAAAGTCTGCCCAAAAGACGATGAAAAGAGGAAGGTCGTATTTGCGCGGGCAAAAATAGAAAACGTCGTTTATGTGCGCAACGAAACCCGCGAAAGCAGGGCGGTTTACACGCTTACTTCCCCATGGGGGCTCCTGGAAAGGGAAAACGTCTTCACCACAATGCAGGAATGCGAAGCTTTTATAGACGGTTTCGGATTCGCCAATATTGAAAATGCCATACGTTGAGGAACATTGCCGTTGGCGAGGCGGAGGCCGCGCGCGCAAACTTTAAAAAGAAAAGCCCTCGGGCTCATGCCAAGGGCTTGGAAAGTACAAAAAATGATAAACGGAAAGGACAATAAAATGAACGAAGAAAATATGTCAAAGGAAAATATAACCGACAACAAGCCCGCGGCGGAGCCGAGATTTAAAGTGGGCGATGTCGTGTGGTCGGCGACAACGATGTTAGAAAATGACAATCCGGTTTTTATGAAGAGCAAGATTCTCGCTCTTTATTATATACGAGCAAACGGTAAAAGCATTTTTTCCGGATACAAGATTATTGATAACGATAATCGTAACGCTCGAAACCCGAAGGCGGTGTTCGCCACGAAAGAAGAATGCGAATTGTTTATAGACAGCGTTCTCGCTCCAGAGGCGAAAAAAATCATGGAGTCTTTTAAGGATCTCTGCGAGTCGGCGAGCGAAGAAAGCAACGAAGAGGAGGCGTAGGAAATGGACAATAATAATATAAAAATAAATGGAGCGATAGGTTGCGGAGTTGCGGTGCTTGCGGTCTTTGCGCTCCTCGCATCCCCGATATACAACGTATGGAGAGCGGGACAGTCGGGGCTCGCGGAATTGCGCAAGGCTGAGCAGAACCGGCAAATCGCAATCGAAGAGGCCAAGGCTAAAATGGAATCGGCAAAGATGCTTTCCGAGGCTGAAATTGTCCGCGCGCGCGGAGTTGCGGAAGCAAATAAGATTATCGGCGACAGTCTGAAAGGCAATGAGGCGTATCTGCGCTATCTTTGGATAGACGGGCTTAACCGCAACAATCAAAATGTAATCTATGTGCCCACGGAAGCGGGGTTACCGATTTTGGAGGCGGGGAAGCGGAAATGAAAAACACAAAAGCGAAAGCCTCGCCCGCGATAGTATGGGAGAAGATCGATTCTTGCCTCTGGGAGGGCCGCATGGGAGGCAGAACGGAATTTGTAATAAAACTTTGCGGAGCCGCCTACCGCATGTGTCGTCCCGATTTTCCCGAAACTTTGACATCTTACAGTTCTATAAGCGCCGCGAAGCTCGGGGCGGAGAGGCTTGCGAAGCGCATGAGGGAGACGTTTGCGGAGGACGGGAAATGATTGGGGAAGAGGATAGAGACATCCGCGAGGAATTGGTTGCGCTGATGGGGCAGTACGCCCGAATGCTCGCGGACAGAATCGAGTTTTGCCGGCAGGTGGCGGAGGGGCTCGGAGTGCCGGAATCGTTCCGCCTTGCGCTGGAATCCGCCGAGCTTGACGCGCAGGGCAAGTTCGCGGAATCGGGCGAATCGTCGAGATCCGCCCTTTGGGAAGTCATGAAGCTGCGCGAAAAGGCGAACGCCGCCGAGGGATTTATGGCCGTCGAAGTGTGGCGGGCGAAGGAAAGGCTCGATGAAATTTCCCAATGAAATACCCGAACCGATTTCGGACTTCACCGCAAGGTATGAAGACGAGACGGCGCGCGCCGTTTCAAAAATGGGCAAGGCGCTCGAATTTCTCGGCATCGCAGTGGCGGTTGTCGGAACCTTAATCTCAATCGAAATTTTCATAATAGCGTTTTTTTCACTATGAGCAACTCAACTCAATGCGATCCGGCGGGCGAGGCTTCCGTCGCGCCTTATCTGATGGACACCAAAAGGGCCATGGCCTACTGCGGCATAAAAATTTCGCGAACGTGGACGAAGTTCCGCCTTAGGCACAAAATCCCGTACATAAGGACGGGCAACAGCAAATACTACAACAGGGACGCGCTCGACAGGATCCTCATAAAGGCGACGACGGGCCCCTCTAAACTTTACCCGAGATAAAAATGAAAGACATATACATATCGGGCCCGATGACGGGCATAGAAAATTTTAACGTCGAGGCGTTCGACAAAGCGGAAGACCTGATTTTCAAGCTGGGGCACTGTCCTGTTAATCCGGCCGACAGGGCGCGGAAGTGGATGGCTGAAAACGGCGACAGGCCGATGCGCGAAGACGAATACCAGGCAATTCTCAAAGAGTGCCTGAAAGACCTCTGCAAATGCGACGCGATAATGATGCTCCCGGGGTGGAGGAAATCTCGCGGAGCGAAGATAGAACACGACAGCGCCCGCGCGGGCGGAAAGTGGATTTTGTTCTATCCGGAATGAATTTTTGATTGTGCTCTCTTCCCCGCGCGACGGAGCCGCTTTTACCCGAGCGCGGGGCTCTTAAAATTTTCAATTTTTCAAACCATGATAATAGAAACAGATTTTCCGGACCATTGGAAGACGCGGGCGTTGACAGCATACTGCGGCGACGGGGCCGTCCTCTGCCTTCTGCGCCTCTGGGCGCACTGCCAGGTGCGCAAGGAGTACGTATTTGACTACACGCCCGACGTTCTCGAAGCGGTCGCCGGATGGAACGGGGAGCCGGGGCAGTTTTTCGACGGATTGAGGCTGTACCGGTTCATAGACACGAACGGCGGCGAGATTGAAATCCACGACTTCAAAAAGATAAATCCCAAGCTGGTTGCAAACTGGAAAAACGGATCGAAGGGCGGGCGCCCGAAAACGGAGGAAACGCGCCCCGAACCCACCGCAAACCCAGCGGAAACCCACTCGAAACCCAACGGAAACCCAACGGCAACCGAAAAGAAACCCAGCGGAAACCCAGAAAAAAAACCCACGCAAAACCCACGCGAAACCCAAACGGAACCCACCGCAAACCCAAACGGCGATTTTGAACCCACCACAAACCCAACGGGAACCCACTCGAAACCCAACGGCAACCCAGACGCAGCCCAAACGGAACCCACCGCAAACCCAACGGGAACCCACAGGAAACCGGATAGTAAGGATAGTAAGGATAGTAAGGATAGTAAGGATAGTATCCCCCCTATAAGTCCCCCCTTAGGGGACGGGAAACCCAATTCGCCCCAAAGGAAATCGGAAAGAATGTCGAATGAAGTCGTGCGGCTGTTTGGCGAATTGCTGCCGGTTGAATGCGGAAGCGGGCTTTCGGCAAATGACGCCGAAAAGCTCTGCGCGAAATTCTCCGAATTTGCGGTAGCCAGAATCGAGATGAAAAAGCCGTTCAAGACGGAGAACGGGGCGAAATACCACGCGAGGCAAGTCAGGCGGGCTCTTGAAGCCGGATTTTCGGCGGGGGAAATACTCGGACTCTTCGACAGGGCGATAGGCAAAGAGTGGCAGGATTGGATTTTCGAGGAAGATTTCCTGAAAAAGGAGGCTCAGGGAAAATCGGAAAAAAACAACAGCCCCCGCGGGCGGTTCAGCCTTCCCGGGGCGTATGGAGACGTTGAATTATGATTTGGAAGGAAATTACATCGGAGTTAAACGAAAGGGCCTTGCAGTTTTGCATGCAGTTTTTGCCGAACGGCAGGCGCGAAGGCGCGTATTGGCGCACCGGAAGCATACTGGACAAGAAGGGCGGCAGGAGCTTCATCGTCTATGTGGACGGGCCGAAGCGCGGGTATTGGGTGGAGAACGGAGCCCCCGCGGTCGCCGTGGGCAAGTATGCCGGAAAACAGGGGGCGCTCATAGACATCGTGATGGCTCAACGGGATTTGAGTTTTTCCGCAGCGGTGAACTTTGCGAAAGATTGGCTGGGTATAGTCGACAACCAGGAACCGCGCTATTGGGTCAAAAAGCCGTCAAAAAAGCCCGATTACATATCGACGAGACATCTGTATCCAATCGAGAGGGGGACGCGCGCCTACGACTATTTATGCGGCGAACGGCTGCTTTCGCCCGAAATCCTCAAAAAGTATCGAGTACAGGCGTGCAAAAAATGGTTTGCCGCGTTCGGAAAAGAGGTGGACGCGGTGGCGTTTCCGATATATTCGGGCAAAGGGGACGACGCGGAGCTGTTGAACATCAAGTATCTGGCGCTCGACCGCCCCAACGGGAAAAAGTGCTGCTCGCAGGAAAAGGGCGGAGTTTGCGCGCTCTTCGGATGGCAGGCGATGCCCGACGAGGCGCGGGAAGTCGTGATATGCGAAGGGGAAATCGACGCGATGACGGTGGCCATGCTCGGGATCCCCGCGCTGTCGGTGCCGGAGGGCGCGCACGCGGACGGGCCCGACGGCAAGCAAAACAAGGCCAACGAATGGATAAATACGGATTGGGAGAGGTTGGAGCCGTTTGAGACGGTAAAGGTTTGCATGGATTCCGACGACGTGGGCAAGGCCGCGGCGAATACGCTCATGCAGCGCCTGGGGGTAGAGCGGACGGAGCTCGTGGAAATTCCCGCCCCGTACAAGGATCCGAATGAAATAGCGCGCGACGGGGATGTCGCCCCGCTCATGGAGGCGATAGCGGAGGCCAAGGCGCGGGACCCGAAGGAGCTCGCGCGGGCCGTTCAATTTGCGCAGCAGCTCAAAGACAGGCTCGACGGAAAGTCGGCCGCCGCCGGCAGGCCCCTGCCGTGGAACTTGGGCGACCACTTCAAGATACGCGACTACGAAGTGACGGTGGTTTCCGGATATTCCGGACACGGGAAGACGGCGTGGCTCGACGATTTGCTCGTCAACCTGTGCGCCAAGGGGGAGACGGCGTGCATCGCGAGCCTCGAAGTCCCGATTCCCTCGACGATGGAGACGCTGTTTCGGCAGTGCTCGGGGCGCAGAAACTACTTCGAGCGCGACGGGCACATAGTCCCGAATTTGTTTGAAAACGCCGTGGCATGGCTGAACGAAAGGATTTTTTTCTACAACCATGTCGGGCGCGCGCGGGTGGACGACATGCTCAAAACTTTCCGCTACTGCTTCCGCAGATACGGCGCAAAGCTGTTCGTGGTCGACAGCCTTATGTGTTGTGACGTGGGCGAGGACGACAAGGACGGTCAAAAGGCCGTCATGCAGAAATTCTGCGATTTCGTGATGGAAAACGGCTGCCATCTGTTTCTGGTGGCGCACTCGAAAAAGCCGAGCGAAAAAAGGCGCGAAGACAAGGATCCGCCGGGGAAGCACGATGTAAACGGCTCTGCGCACATTACCGATTTGGCGCACAACGTGGTCGTGATATACCGCACCGTCAAAAAGGAAATGGACATGGAGGCTTTGCGCGCGGAGGGGGACTGGGAGCAATACGACAAGGTAAAACAGCTGCACGACGCGGTGATGTACGTGCGAAAACAGCGCGAGGGCACGGGTAGGCTGCCGGCAAAAAACCTATGGTTCGACCTGCCGAGCAGGCAGTTCAGGGACGCGCCCGACAAGCCGGTGCGCGCGTTTGTGCAGGGGGATCCGGATTTTGCGGAACTTTAACCAACAAAGGAAAATGCAATGATAGAGATTAAAATAGGAGACAGCCTCTTTTTGTTGAGGAGGAACAACTGCGATTTGCCGACGGCGCGCCTGCTTGCCGCGGATTTGATCCCCGTTGAGTGGAATGCTGAAACGGGGCGGTATGAGGAACTGCGCGGCGTGGAGGTGGAGGTTCGGGAAGTAGCCGAAGCCGTGCTGTTCAGCCATTACGGGAGAAAGGAGGACGCGAAATGAAGCCGTCCGTCCACGCCCTCGGCAATCTCACGAAAACGCCCGTTTTGGAGCAGACGAAAAACGGCGTCGCGACGTGCTCGTTTACCGTGGCATGCAACGGCTTCCGCGAAAACGACACGACTTTCCTATGGTGCAGGGCATACCGCGAAACCGCGGAAAATATATGCAAGTTTTTGCAAAAGGGTTCGCCGATTTACGTCGTGGGCGAATTGTCGCAATACGTTTCGGAGAAAGACAAGCTTTCGCATACGTATTGCGATGTAATCCGCGCGCAATTTGTCGGCGGGGCGAGGCGCGAGGGACCGCCGCCAATAGACGAGGAGCGCGCGGCGCGGGGAAGGGCGGAGCCGTCCGAAGGAGGGGAGGCCGGATATGTTCCGTTTTGACAATGTGGCGCGCTCTCCGCTGCCGTCGCCGAAAATAACGGCGGCCGAGAAAATGGCCGAGATTGTGAAATCGTGCCGAGACGCGGAGGAGTCCGTGCTTTTCGGCAGTCCTTCCGACGTAAAGGCTTTTTATCTCGCCGCGCGAACGCTCGGACTTGCGGGACATTCCCGCAAGAAGTCCGACGGCAGCGGATGGGAATGCTGGGTGGAAAACGAAAGAAAAGGCGATGGACGAGAGTATTGATTTAAAAAAAGTTTTGCGCTTGCACGAGCGTTGGCTTAAAGGCTATGGGGATGGACGGCGCGCGGACTTTTCCCAAGGAGATCTTCGCGGAGCAAACCTAAGCAACGCAGACCTTCGCTGGGCAGACCTAAGCAATGCAGACCTTCGCGGAGCAGGCCTAAGCTGCGCAAATCTAAGTAGAGCAGAACTATGGCGTGCAGACCTTCGCGGGGCAAATCTAATGGGCGTAAATCTCGACCGAGCAGATCTATTCGATGCAAATCTTAATGGCGTAAATCTTTTCCGTGCGAGACTTTTCAAAGCGCATCTTGCCCAGGCGGATCTTCGCAACGCAAACTTATCTTGGGCAAACCTTGACGTTGCGGATCTAACTTGTGCGCTTCTTGACAATGCAAAGTTGAAAAACGCATCTCTAAATAGTGCAAACCTTGCCTACGCAAGACTTTATGGCGTAGATCTAAACGGCGTAGATACCGCGGACATAAGGTACGCTTATATTGACGGACATGTCATTTGCGTCGACCGCATAGGCTCCAGGAAACGTGGCACGATCTACAACGCCACAAAAAATATGGTGTGGTGCGGGTGCTTCCGTGGAACTTTTGAAGAGTGGGTCGCGAAAATCCGCGAAACTTACCCCGATGAAAATAACGTTTATCGAAAGGAATATGAAGCGGCGATTGCTTTCTTTAAAGCAGTCGCGGCGGCGAATGAGGAGAAAGCGCAAAATGGATAGGCCGATACTTTTTTCAAGCCCGATGGTGCGGGCTATTCTCGACGGGCGAAAAACCATGACGCGGCGTGTTTACAAACCGCGCTTCGACAAGTGGAAAGTTGGCGACAGGCTATGGGTGCGGGAGACTTATCTTGTAGCTACCAGGAAAGATGGGCATAAAAAAATTATTTATCAGGCGACAGATCCTAATCTGCTGGAAATAGGATTTGATTACGCCGTAGAATGTTCCAAGAAAACGCAGCTTCCACTCTGGAAGCCGTCAATCTTTATGCCGCGTAGCCTTTCGCGAATCCAGCTTGAAATCACGGAGCTGAAACGCGAACTGTTGCGCTATGTGAGCGAAGCCGACGCGCTAAGAGAGGGCTTTGAAAACAAGCGGGAATTTCTCGACTACTTTGAAAAAATCAATCCCGAGATGAAATGGGAGAATCCCGTAGTTATGGCGATAGGATTCAAAGTTTTGGAGGTGAAGAAATGAAAGAGGCAACATGGGGTGAAATCGCCCAAAAAATAAAAGAAGCTTTTGACTACGAGGCCTCTCATGATAGCGCTTCGAGGGAATTTTCTAAGTGTGTATGCCGACAAGTATTAGATATTTATGAAAATTGGGCGCAGGCGTATGGGTCTGGTTTTTGCCATTCATTGGAGGATCTGGGTGTATTCACAAAAGATGAAATGGAGCGCATAGATAGGCATGTGAATGGGCGTCAATCGTCTTGCAGAAAAAGCCTCTCAATGCTTGTGCAGATTTTTCCTATAAAAGAAAGCGGGAAGAAATGAGCGAAGAATTTGAAAGGACAAACTGCCCGATGTGCGGGGCGCCCTGCATAATAGAAGGGAAAGTCGGAAGTACGCAGTACTATGTGCCGATTGCGTTTACGCGTGAGGAAATCGAGATGATAAGGTTGTTTTTAAGGAGCATAGATAAGCAAGTTGGTTGTTATAGCCTTTCGCATATTGTTGTCGCCAAGCTTATAAATAAATGCGACGCGATTCTGAAGGGGGCGGCGGGGTGAATGATTGAGCGAAACAATCCGCCTTGGAAAATGCGTGGCGCGGGCGGGTAAAAAAAAGCGGGGTTGTCCCCCGCTTTTTTTTTGTCATTCAGCCGCGCATTCAAACTCCTGGAAGGTTTCCGAAAATATCACTTGTATTCGGGCGCCAGGGCGCAGGGATTGCGTGCGCCTCTGCGGAAGCCTTAACGTTCCCGCGAGATTGTAAGTGTGGTTTGGCGTTTCAACGCGCACCGCCACCCTTCTGAACATGGGGTTCGGAGGGACGGAGAGAACCCTGGATTCGGCCCGCGCTCCGCGCAGCTCCGCCCACAGCTCCTCCTCGGTAAGTTTGCCGTCCAAAAAATCGAGCGCCGAGCGGATTCTGGCGAGGCGGCCCTCCGGCAGGAGGGGGTTGAGAGCGAGCTCGCGCAGGCGGGCTGCGCTTATTTTCGAGTTTACGGCCTCTTCAAATTCGGCGTCGGACATATTTGCCAGCGCCTCTGCGGAAATCTCCGGCGGGTTGGCGTTCCCGCGCAGCTTTTCAATCGCGGCGGTTTCGCATTTGCGGATTTCTTCCTCCGAGGCTTCGATTTCAAGTGCAAGGTCGGCGCGGCTGACCGGCCCGCTCCTCGGCTTACGCGCGGCGGCGTCGAGTTTTTTGTCGTTTATGGTCTTCATCAGTATCCTGCGGTTGCGGATTCCGCGCGCATGTCGGATTTTGATATGTGGCGGGGATCCATGTTGAAAAAGTACCTGTCGGGGTCTATGATGTCTTTGAGCGGGCATTCGCGCGAGTTGGCGCACGAGAAGTTTTTGTACGCGGTTATCGACTGCCGGCATGTGTCGAGCATGTAAAATTTGGGCATGTTCGAGCGGCTTACAGGCTCGCGCGGGTCGTAGTCGAGCTGGGTGTTTATGATTTCGACGCTCGCCTCTATGGGGCTTCCGCCGTGCCCGCTCGCGCCGGAGTACGCCGCCGTGAACAGGACGCTTTCGCCCGTGACGTTGCCTTCGGCGTCGGTCTGCTCCTCCTCCATGAGCGAGATGAAAGACGTGTCGTTTTCCTCCCCCGGGACCGTCATCGCGCCCATGCGCGGGTCTATGTAGCGCTCGAATATCTCGGCGGACGCACCCTCCGGCAATCCGAGGATCTTCGGGAGCTTGCGCGTTTCAAACTCCTTGAACAGCCTTTTGAGCGAAATAATTCCCGCGCCCGCGTATGCGCCGTGGGCGGGCCCGCGCTTCCACTTCGGCTTGGGAGTGTCTTTGTCCGGCGGCTCCGCCCACGCGCCGAACTCCTCGAAATCGGGGCTTTCGTACAGGAGAAATTTGCAGCCGTCGTCCGTGACTGCGTAATATTTCACGAACCACGGCTTTGCGCCGCCGGGGTCGGCTGACATGTACAGCGTGTATTCGCGCTCCGAAATGTATTTCCGGAATTTTTCCGCGCTTATGACGTGGACGGATTCGGAAAACTTGGGAAACGCGCTCGTCGCGGTGGATTCGCAATACCCGTAGGCGCGGATCAGCACGAACTCGCGCGGCTTTCCGCTGACGATTTCCATGAGGTTGGCGCGCGGCGTGAAGGGGTTGTTCTGGGTGTGCATCCATATCACGCTCCGCTTGCCCCTGCCGTCAACCGCAAGAACCGGCACTTGCCCCGGCGGGCAGCCCCTGGCGAGCGCGCTTTCGGGCGTCACGTCGGAAAACAGGCTCGGGTCTACGGGCGCGGTCTTGACGATTTCGCAGGCGTCGAGGACTTCCTTTATCGCGCCTATCATGCCGTGCACGAGCGTGACGGTGACGAGAATCCGCCCGTTCAGCGCCATCGTCCTGAACGGGAGCGTTTTCAGCCATTCGCCGTTCAGCAGCTCGTCCGCCCATATCCAGTCGAGCGTGTAGCCCTCGATGACGTCGATTTCCTGCTGGTAGTTGAAAAACGCGCATTCGTCGCCGTCCGGCGTCACGAAAGCGTTGTCGGAAAAACCGTTCTTCTGCGTGTAGCAAATGTTGGTCACCCTGCCTATCTTGCCGATGTCGCGCAGTTCGGGAGGAAGGTATTTGTGGATGTATTTCTGCTGCTGGCGGACGCTCGAATCGTTCGAGGTGTGCATGCACGCTATTTTTACGGGCGTGTCGCCGCCCCGCCACCACTGCTTTTCCATCAGCGCGCGCGTGGACAGATATGCGCCGAGCTCCGACTTCGAGCTCTGGTTTCCGCCGAGCACTATCACCATCTTGTCGGTTTTCAACCGCTCCTCGACGAGCTTCCACGCTGACAGCCTCACCCCGCAGCGGTACGGGTCGAGCTCGGCGGCTTCAACCTTTCTGTTGCGCAGCTCCATGCGGCGGTTGAACTCCGCCTCTCCGAGCTTTTCCAGCAGCTCCCGCAGTTTTTCGCCGCGCGGCACGGTGAATATCGGATGCTTCGGTTTTATGGGCCTTACCAGTTCCACGGCCTACTCTCCGACAATTTCCGCGTCGGCGTCCCAGACGTCCGCCTCGAAGTCTTCCGCGCTGGAGTACGTTTTGGTCTCGCGCGTTTCGACCCTCTGCGTGGCCCCTCCCGAGAGGAGCTGCCCCTTGTCCACTAGATTTGCCGCAGTGAGGGCTACTTTGTAGACGTCTTCCGGCTTCGAGATCGAAATCTTCGGCATCGCTTCCATCACCTTTTCGAGCGCGACCGCCGAAATCGCGAACGCCTTTTTTGCCAGGGACTCCTTGGCTTTGGCGATAAAATCCGCCTCGGACTCGGCTATCGCGGAAACCGTGTAAAAGTGGACGCCGAGTATGCGCGCGATGTCGCACATGGGCATCCCCGCCGAAAGCAGCGCGCGCGCGGAATTGTAGAGTGCCGGCTTTAACTTGCGCAGCCTTCCCGCAGTGTACCTGCCAGCCTGCTCGTCGCTCCTGATTCTGGACATGGCTTCGGGCTCGACGATGCAGTCGTTCAGCTCCGTGGGGGAAAAGATTTCCATCTGGAAGTTTTGCTCGGTGGTTTCCATGAAAGCGCAAATTCGCGCGTGCGCGCGGAATGTCAACGGCGGAGTTTTCCCGAAAGTTCGCGAACTTTCGGGAACTTTCGGGAAAACCTTTTCCGGCCGGGCGCCCGACGCGCGTGTTATCGTGGAATTATGGAAGATTCGCAGTCCAATAGATACGATTTGCTGCAAAGCTCCGACGCGCCGCCCGTCGAAGACCTGGCGGGGCTGTTCGAGGATTTGTCGAGCAAGTTGGACGCCAACTACCAGTACTCCGAGCGATGCCACAGGGAGCGCTTTTGCGACTGGCCCGGACGCAGCCGCGACGGGAAAAAGCACGGAACGCAATCCGCGCCCGCCTTCCCGTGGGAGGGCGCAAGCGACCTGCGCACGTGGAACATAGACGACATAACGAACAAGCTTTGCGCGCTCGCCTCGCACTCGCTCGACAACGCGAAGGTTTCGGCTTTCTGCGCGTCGGGCGCCGACCCCGCCGCCGCGGGGGAGTCCGAGCAGTTCATGGACTGGTATTTGAAGCGCGCCCTGCCGAGCGCGCGCAGGAATTTTAAGCTCGCCGCCCAATGGGGAGTCTCGTTCGGGTTCGCGGCCATGGGTGTCTACTGGGAGGAAAAGCGCGCAAAAATAAAATCTTCGGTTCCGGCCGCCGAACTCGCCGAGGCGAGCGGGCACATAGCGCTGTGGCTGGACGATGAATCCGCCGAAGAACCCTCGCCCGAAGCCGTCTCCGACGCGGGGGAAATCCTCGGGTGCTCTGCGGCGGAGGCAAAAAAGCGCCTGTTGGCGTGCAAAGCTTTCGGCGCGGCGGACAGGGACGAAACCGCGACCGTATACTCGCGGGCGCGCCTGCGCGCCCTGCGGGTGGGCCGCGACATATTTTTCCCGAGGGAGGTGGAGAGCATACAGGACGCGCCGTGCGTGTTCACCGTCGAGTTCCTCTCGCCCAACCAGCTGCGCGAGCGCGCCGAAAGCGAACGGTGGAAGCCCGAATTTCTCGACGAAGTTCTTAAAAAGTTCCCGGGCTCGCGCGGGGGAGAAAAGGCGCGTTCGAGCGCGTCGGCCTCGATGGCCGACAAGGATGTTGGGGAAAACCGCGTGAAGATCGTCCGCGCCTATTACGAGGCCCACGACAGCAGCGGCGCGCAGTCGAAGCGCTACTGCGTGTTTTGCCCCGCCGTTCTCGGGGACTCGAAGACGCTGTACGCGGCGAGTGCGCGGATGGAGTCACAGCGCTATCCCTTTGAGGTCTACGCCTTCGAGCACGCGGAGAGCGAAATCCTCGACGCGCGCGGAACCGCGGAAATCGCCGAGGGATGGCAGCGCGAAATCAAGACGCAAAAGGATTTGCGCGTGGACAACGCCTCGATTTCGATAAACCCGCCGAAGCTCTTCCGCGTGGGCAACAAGCCCGACAGCGCTTTCGGTCCGAACGCA